>JAPPJO010000158.1 GCA_028820325.1 Gammaproteobacteria bacterium
CATCGAGCGCGTCGACCTCCTCCCGGGACAGCAGGTAGAGGCGGCGGAGGCGGCGTACGTACGTCTCCACTGAAACCCGCAGCTCGTCGGCACCCTCGATCAGACGAGCGGGGAGATCGGGCGATCGCCTCACGCGACTCCACTCCCGCTGACCCCTGTCCGCTGCGATCATGTCCTCTGCGGTCATGCGCATCGGCTCTCCCGGGCTCACGATGCCCTTCCGCTCCTGCTCGAATCCCAACTGCCGCCGCAGAACGGGCCAGGGCATCAGGAGGGCGGTGGCAAACCTCTCGGCTACTCGGGCAACCAGCCATCGCTTCCCGCGGCGCGGCAGGCGAACGGATTCTACTCGGGCGGGCGGGATTGCATCCCAGGTCAACAGGTGGAACAGGCCGTGAGCCATGCCGTAGTTCCGCTGCCCCTCGGGCTCACGGTGGTTGACGAGCACGCACTTTATTCCTTGAGCGCGGACAGCGGCACTCGCGATTCCAGGCGGCGCATCCACCTCGAGCACCAGGATGTCCAGACGGTCTTCCAGCACCGACCGCAGCGCCGCCGCTGGGCAATCTCCGAGTCCCATGCGTTCGCTGAACGCCTCACCCGCCTCGCTCGCGTCCTCCAGGGAGGAGTGGCGCGCCAGGGCCAGTTTCGGTTCAAGCCATCGAGGCTTCCGCTCGTGCTCCCGGGACAGCTCCCGATACATCGCGATCCACCGCCCCGCTCTGCTTTCGAATTCGTCGACGGCCGCGCTCGCCACCTCCGGACCCGTCCGGAACGTGAATTCTCCTTCACCCTCCAGGCGGAACGGGTCGGTGAAGTAGTCCAGATCGACGCCGAGAAGGTCCATCGCCAGGATGAGCTGCTCTGCGGTGAGGGAGCGTTGCCCATCTTCGATGCGGGTGACGTCCTGGCGATGGTTGAGCCCCAGGTCTCCCGCCAGTCGGTACTGCGTCAGCCCGGCTCGTTTTCGGGCCGCCCTCAGGCGGGCGGCAATCCGGGAGGTCAGGCGGGGAATCCGGACAGTTGGTCGCATGCGGATGCGAGGAGGCTGGTGATCGGTTGTAGCCGGGCTCGGAGCAGCCGATCCGCCGCCGGTGCCGTGCTGCCTCTTCTTGTGTTGCGAGCCCGTCTGCAGAGCGTTGCCAAATCGAAAAGGCAACATATTGTTGCATTTTGCGTTTTGCAACACGCCACGGAGGGGTCAGACAGACGATACTCTAGCCCACCTCCGGTCTACTCCAGGCCCGCTCAGCCCACCCGCACGTCGAGGTGCTCCAGCCCCCTCAGGACGATGCTTGGCCGGTACCTCGCCGGGCGCCTGCCGAAGCCGAGCCCGGGGGAATCGCTCCAGCAGCACCTCCAGCGCGATCCGTCCCTCCAGCCGGGCGAGCGGCGCGCCGAGGCAATGGTGGATGCCGCGCCCGAACGAGATGTTCGCCTGGCCCGACCGCGTGATGTCCAGTCGCTCCGGCTCGGGGAATCGTTGGGGATCGTGATTGGCGGATCCGATGAGGAGGGTGATCATGGTACCCTCCTTGACGGCCAGACCCCCGAGTTCCATGTCCCGGAGTGCTACGCGCATGTCCAGTTGGACCGGCGGGTCGTAGCGGAGGAGCTCCTCCACCGCCGTAGGGATCAGTTCGGGCCGCTCCCGCAGCAGGGCGAGCTGATCGGGGTGCCGCAGGAGGGCCCGGATTCCGTTCCCGATGAGGTTAGTAGTGGTCTCGTTGCCGGCCGTTAGGAGAAGGCGCAGCATCACCCTCGTTTCCTCGGCGGTCAGCTTGTCGCCGGCGTCCTCGGCCTCGACCAGGCGCGAGACGAGATCGTCGCGGGGCTCGCGGCGGCGCTGCTCGATGATGGCGGTGAAGTACTCCGCGAACTGCCGAGCGGCACGATACACCCTCTCTTCCTCTTCCGGAGAAAGGAAAGGCTCCAGAGCGCGCGCCAGATCGTCGGACCAGACCTTGAAGCGCGCGAGATCGCGTTCCGGAACGCCGATCATCCTGGCGATCACGATGGTGGGAAGCGGCACCGCGAAGGCCTTCATGAGGTCGAATTCGCGGGCGTCTCCGACCTTGTCGAGGAGTGTATGCGCGGTGGCGCGGATGTAATCCTCCATCCTTGCCACCTGGCGGGGCGTGAATGCCCGGTTGACGAGCGCGCGCAGGCGCGTGTGGTCGGGCGGGTCCTGCGCGAGCATGCTCGGCGTGAGCTTCTTCCGGGTCGCAATGGAGCCCTCCGAGGAGGTCACCTTGCTGAAGTCGTTACCGAAGGTCCTGTGATCCCGGAGGATGCGGTCGACGTCGGCGTAGCGGGACACCACGACCTGGTTGGCGAAGATGCTGCGGTGAATCGGGTCGCGTTCGCGGAGCGTGCGGTACAGCGGGTAGGGATCGGCGACGAAGCCGCGTGAGAGCGGGCGGTACGCGACCCCGGTTCGCAGCCACTCCCCGGCCAGCCGGATGTACATATGGGCCACCCAGATGGCCCGTCCAATCGCGTTGCGAGGCACCATTCCGTACCTTCTCTCTCCCCGTTGTCTGCCGTATCTCCCAGTAGCCGGAACGCCAGTCATGAAGACCCAGCGCAGCTCAACCACGAGAGGCCGACGCGGCCTCCTCTCCTACCCGCTCACCAGCGCCATGATCGCGGGAGCCGCCCTGTTCGCCCCCGGGCACGCGCATGCCCAATCCGCGCTTGAGACGGCCATCTCGCATCTGCAGTATCGCGAGCTCGGGCCCGCGCTCATGGGCGGGCGCATCGCGGACCTCGCGGTGGTGGAATCGAAACCGCAGATCTTCTACATCGGCACCGGCACGGGAGGCGTGTGGAAGACCGAGAACCACGGCACCTCGTGGACGCCGGTCTTCGACGACCAGCCCACGAGCTCCATCGGAGCCGTCACGCTCGACCAGTCGAATCCGAACCTGGTCTGGGTCGGCACCGGGGAGCCGCAGAACCGGCAGTCGTCGGGCTGGGGCAACGGCGTGTACAAATCGGTCGACGGGGGCGGGACGTGGCAGCACATGGGGCTCGAGGGGAGCAAGCACGTCGGGCGCATCCTCATCCATCCGCGCAATCCCGATGTCGTGTACGTCGCGGCGGTCGGCGATCTGTGGGGGCCCAACGAGGAGCGCGGGGTCTTCCGGACGCAGGACGGGGGCGAGAGCTGGGAGAAGGTCCTCTACATCGATGAGGACACCGGCGCCATCGATATGGCGATGGACCCGAGCGATCCCAACACCATCTTCGCGGGGATGTACCAGCGGCGGCGCACCGGCTGGGGCTTCAACGGGGGAGGCCCGGGGAGCGGGCTCTACCGCACCCTGGACGGGGGCGACACCTGGACGGAACTGACCGAGGGACTCCCCGATGGCGACAAGGGACGCATCGGGGTGGATGTCTTCCGCGGAGACGGGAACATCGTGTACGCGCTGATCGAGGCGCAGCCGAGGACCCCGGGCCAGGGCTTCGGAGGGGGCGGAGGCCCGTCGCGGAACGGCCTTTTCCGTTCGCTCGACCGCGGGAACACATGGGAGAAGATGTCGGACACCAACCCGCGCCCGATGTACTACTCGCACGTGCGCATCGACCCGACCAACGTGGACCGCATCTACGTGCTCGGGAGCGCTCTGATGGTGTCGGACGACGGTGGGCGCACCTTCCGCGGTGACGGCGCCACCCAGGTGCACGTCGATCATCACGACCTCTGGATCAACCCGGCGGACCCGGACCACCTGATTCTGGGGAGCGACGGCGGCGTGGCCGCGAGCTGGGACGGCACCGGGCACTGGCGCATGTTCGACAACATCCCGCTCGGCCAGTTCTACGCCATCGGACACGACATGCGCGATCCGTACTTCGTGTGCGGTGGACTGCAGGACAACGACGCGTGGTGCGGGCCCTCCAACACGCGTTCGTTCCACGGCATCCGCCACCAGGACTGGTACGAGGTGGCGTACGGGGACGGCTTCTTCGCCATCGTGGATCCCACCGACTCGACCATCGTCTACGCCGAGTCGCAGGGCGGGAACATGAACCGGTACGACCTCAACACCGGCGAGAAGATCCCCATGCGGCCCATCACCGGCCCGCGCGAGAACGGCGACACCGCCAAGACCTACCGCTACAACTGGAACTCGCCGCTGCAGCTCTCGCCGCACGATCCGGCGACGGTCTACCTCGGCGCCAACTATCTCATGCGCTCGCGGGACTACGGGATGTCGTGGGAGGAGGTCGGGGGCGTCGATCTCACGAAGCAGATCGACCGCGAGGAGCTCGAGATCATGGGCGTTCTCGGCTCCGAGCCGCAGATGTCGGCGAACGACGGCATCGCCAACTACGGCAATCTGACCAGCTTCGCGGAGTCGACGCTGGCGCCCGGGCTGCTCTACGTGGGCACGGACGATGGCAACCTGCAGGTGAGCCGGGACGACGGCGCGACCTGGACCAACGTGGCCGACCGCATCCCGGGGCTGCCCGAGCGCACGTACGTGAGCCGGGTCGAGCCTTCGCATCACGTCGAGGGGCGCGTCTATGCAAGTTTCGACGGCCACCGCAACGCCGACTACGCGGCCTATGTGTACGTGAGCGAGGACTACGGGCAGAACTGGTCCCGAATCACCGACGGGCTGCCCGACGGCTGGTCGGTGAACGTCGTAACCGAGCATCACCGCGCCCCCAACCTGCTCTTCGTGGGCAACGAGGTGGGCGTGTTCGTGTCCGTGGACCGGGGCGAGGAGTGGGTCCAGCTCAAGAACAACCTGCCCACGGTGCCGGTGGACGACATCCTCGTGCACCCGCGCGACAACGATCTGCTGGTGGGCACCCACGGCCGCTCGTTCTACATCCTGGCGGACGTGACCCCGCTGGAGCACCTGTCCGAGACGATGCTCGCGGAGGCCGGCCGGGTGTTCCCGGAGGCGCGGCCTACGATCATGTGGGCGGAGCGGGGCGACTGGCCGTTCCAGGGCGCGACCTACTCGGCCCCCAATCCGCCGCGCGGGTCGCTGATCCGGTACTACCTGCGCGATGAGTGGGAAGCGCCGATGGCGGCTGAGGACGAGGAGGAAGGGGGGAACGGGAACGGCAATGGGTCCGGGGATGTGGATTCGGGACAGGATGCGGATCAGGACGCCGACGGTGCCGGGCGCTCGGATGAAGATTCAGACACCTTCGCCCTGACCATCAGCGACGCCCAGGGCAACCATGTCCGCACCCTCGAAGCCCCGAGCGAGCCCGGCGTCAACGAGGTCGTGTGGGACTGGCGTTTCGACGCTCCGTACGAGGCCGATGGCCAGCAGGGCGGGGGAGGTGGCGGATTCTTCGGAGGCGGCACGCCCCAGGGCCCGGTCGCGCTCCCCGGCGTCTACACGGTGAGCATGGACGTCGGCGGTGAGTCTTTCTCGTCAACGATCGAGATCCAGGCCGACCCGCGGCGCCCCATGACTATGGCCGACCGCACGGCGCGCCAGGACGCTCTTATGAGCCTGCACCGTCTGGCGGTGCCGATCAACGACGCGACCCAGGCCATCCGCCGCCTGGAAGGCCAGCTTGACGACGCCGAGGAACTCATCGACGGCGCCGACGATCCTCCCGAGGGCATCGAGGAGGAGCTGGAGGCCATCCGCGAAGCGCTGGAGGAGATCGAGGACGACGTGTCGGAGGCCCGCCAGAACGCAGGCGTGGCCAGAGCCATCCAGCAGGCATCGACGCATCCGACCGA
>JAPPJO010000120.1 GCA_028820325.1 Gammaproteobacteria bacterium
TCGGTGAATTGTGAGGCTGTCGGGAGGGGGCGTCCATTCCATCACATCTGGCTCCTCACATCTGGCTCCTCACATCTGGCTCCTCACATCTGGCTCCTCAACAAGCCGGAGAAACCAACGCCCCCGTGGTGCGCCCGCGCCAAAGCCGACCGGGGCGCCCAACTCTGGACGACGCGCCAGCCCTGCGCAAGGTTTCAAACGCGCAGATCGGCTACTTCCAGATTGAGTGGCGCGAGAACGGGCGCAGGCTCACCCGGTCGCTTGGACACCGCGAATGGGTGAGAGCGAAGCGGCAAGCGGACGAATTCGCCGCCGGGTTCGCCGCCCCGGACCTGAACGGCAAGGCGGAAGCCGAGCCCGAGCCGCTCACGCCGGGCACGCTTTTGGACATCTACGATGAGGAGGCGACGCCCACCAAGGGCGGAGCGGATCCCGCTGGAACGGGCGGCATGCGGCCCGTGTCACTACAGGGAGCTACCATCTCAGATTGGCCCGGCTAGGATCGAACCCAATGAGCGCAGCAAGTGATGCCATACTTGCAACCTACCTGTTGGTCACAGCGGTCGCCTCGCCCGTGGTGGCACAGCAACCGGACGCCCGACGGGGAGATGGTCCGACTGCTTCGCAGGCCTACCTGGACGAGACCGCCCGGTACCTGATGGAGGGCGCGCGGGGGGCGCGCGACTCCGCTCTGTCGGACATCGAGGCCTATACGGCGGTGGTCAGCGAGCGCTGGTCCGCCGAAGCGGCGGTGCTCGTGCGCGACCGGCCCATCGTCCGGTTCGAATCGACGACCCGCGTCCGTTGGTCGAAGGATGGACCGACCGTCCTGCGGGTGCTGGGGTCCCGGATGGAGATCGGCGGGCAGCGCTTCAAGCCCCGCCGTCCCGAGGGGACGGGGGCACGCTTCGCCAGTGATCCACTTCACGATCCCTTCAGTCTCTTCCTCCCGTCGATGTTCGGTTCCGACTACCGTGAGTCTTGGTTTGTCCCGTCGGTGACCCCTCTGGACGACGACGACGATCGCTTCTACCAGTTCCGTTCCGGAGACACCATTTCCGTCCTCCTCGCGGACGGTGAGTCGGTCCAGGCGGTGAGCGTCACCGCCAGCCCGCGCTTCCTTGACCTCGGATTGGTCTTCGCGGTGCTCTGGATCGATCCGGATACATTCGGCGTAGTCCGCACGATCTATCGTCCCGCCAAGGCTATCGAATCGGAGGTGAGCTTTCGCTTCGGAGGCGACTGGGACGCGGGCATTGGATTAGTGGTCGAGGGCAAACCGCTGGCCGACCGGGAAGCGCCGTCACCACTACCTCCTTCTCTGCTCGAACGCGTCTTGAACTACGGGTACGCCGCCCTGGTTCCCCGGCTGGAACTCGGCATGCCGGCAGCGGTCGTCGATTACACCCTCTGGAATTCCCGCTACTGGCTCCCTCGCAGAGCCAGCTTCGCGGCCTACGGCGTCGGCGGAGACGAGATGGACGCCGAGTACTCGGAGACTCTGGTCACGGCGCAGGCGCGCCAAGACTGGGATTGCGAGATAGAAGAGATCTCGACCGCCGACGGGCACCCGGCCACGACGGTGACGATAGAAGAGCTGGTTCGATCCTGGCGCGAGCCTGGAGACACCGTAGAAGTCAAGGACGGATCCGAGCCCGACTCCGGCACGGTAGTGATCGTGCCGCGAGACTGGCGAGCGCTCGCAGCCTCCGACCTACTCCCGCCGTCGATCTGGGAGGAACGGGAAAGCGGAATCTACGCGGGCGAGCTTCAGGATGCGGCGGAAACCCTCGACCCCATCGGCGTCGCCCGCTTCCCCGGCGGTCCGGCAGACGCGGAGGTCGACCGTGGAGCCAGCTCCTGGTCGTTCGACCCGCCGGTACTGTCCCCGGCTCTCCTCCGATACAATCCCGTGGAAGGCCTCTCGGTGGGCACCCGTCTCCTCCGTGATCACTCATGGGGAAGGAGCGCGCTTACGGTGCGCACGGCGACGCGGCGCACCGAGCCCAGCGTCGACCTCTCGGTGGAGCGCGGCAGAACCGGCCCTCGACTACGTTTCTCGCTGTACCGCATCCTCCGCGCAACCGGCGGCAGAGTGGCCGGGCGGCGCCCGGAACGCCTCGAATTGGCCGCCGACTCGTCGTGGTACTACCAGGCGCAGGGAGCGGCCGTTCAGCTTCTGCCCGCAAGGAGCGAGCGACTCTGGACATCGCTGCGCGTTTTTTCCGAGACCACCACGACGTTGTATGGTGACACGCGAAGGCGCACGGGAGCCGATGTTTACGTGAAGCCGTGGTGGGGCGGCTTCACCGGACGCAGGGTGAACGGCGGCGCCGATTTCTCGCTGCAGGGCGTGATGGGCGACTATCCCAGCGTTCGCCTTTCCGTCACGGGGATGCTGGTCCTACCGCTGTCCACCGGCTGGTCGACGGCGGTGGAAGTGGGTGGCGCTCACATCTGGGGAGACCCGGCACCGGAGGAGATCTGGCGTCTCGGAGGTTCGGGTGACTGGCTGCGGGGCTATCCGCGCGTCGTGCTGCGCGGGCCCAAAGTGTGGCGAAGCCGGGTTGAGTTCCAGCGCAGAGTCAGCCTGGCCGCCGTTTCGGCCTTCCACGACTGGGCGTCGGTGGATGGCAGCAGCCTGCAGTCGTTTGGGATCGGAATCTCCCTGCTGAACGGATTCCTTCGCGCAGATCTGGCGCGCCCTGTGTCGCCTTGGTACGAGCAGGGAGTCCGGGTTCCCGGGAAGCCGCGCGTCGGCGTTGACTGGGCACATCACCCCGAATGGAAATGGCACCTGCGCGTGCTGGCGCCGTTCTGAGGAGAGTTTATGTCCAGTTATCTTTTGTTTTCGCCGCTTCCAGCGTGCCGTCCCGGGCCCTCGCGACCGAGTCCGTATGGCTGAATGATCAGCCAATGGCGTGGCAGAGCGGTGCATCGCGCTATAACGAACGCGCGTGCAAATGCTCTTCGATTTCGCGCAGATCGATTCCTTGCGCGAAGGGCGTGGGTCTGGCATGAATGGCGGGCGCTGTCCCCGGTGTAGAGCACGCGTCCCGGCCCGCGCCGGTAGCGACCGGCTGGCGGAGGTGGCTTGTCTCCGCGAAGTTTCGAGCGCGCAGATCGTGCAGTCCATCTTCGAGGAGGAATCGAACGATGGCACGCACGAAACGAAGCCGCCGGAGCTACGGCGCCGGCGAATGGGGCCGGAACCGGGTGAGGGTGTTCCCGGATCCCAAGACCGGCCTCTACCAGATCGAGTGGCGCGAGAACGGTCGAAGGCTCACCCGGTCGCTGAAACACCGTGACTGGAGGCGCGCTAAGAGGCAGGCCGATGAGGCCGCCGCAGGCTTCGCGGTCCATGAGCCCAACGGCAAGCCCGAGGCCGAGCCCGGGCCGCTCACGCTGGGCACGCTTTTTGACATTTACGGTGACGAGGTGACGCCCACCAAGGCGGAGCGGGTCCAGCGTCGGGACAGGGTCGCGACGGGGATGTTCCTCGACTTCCTCGGGCGGGACCGAAGGCCCGAGACGCTCTCGCAGCGTGACTGGGACCGCTTCATCCGGGCGCGCCGGGCGGGCCTTGTCGGACCGAGCGGCAATCCGGTGGGCAACCGAACCGTCGAATGGGACCTAACGTTCCTGATGGCGGTGCTGAATTGGGCGGCGAGGTCGAAGGACGAGCAGGGCCGCCCGCTTCTCGACTCCAACCCGCTGAAGGGCCTCAAGAAGCCGAGGGAGAAGAACCCCACCCGGGTCGTTCTCACGGAAGAGGAATACCAGGCGCTTCTCGGAGTGTCCGAAGAGGTCGATTGGCGATTCCACGTCGCCCTCGTGCTCGCGCACGAGACCGGGCACCGCATCGGGGCCATCCGCAAGCTCAGGTGGTCTGACATCGACTTCGAAGGCGGGATGGTGAGGTGGAGGGCGCAGCACGAGAAGACGGGTTATGAACACACCACGCCGCTGACCGACGAGGCAATTGCAGTGTTGGAGGAGGCGTGGAGGATGAGCGGCGGAAGCGGAAGCGGTCCGCTGCTGCCTGTGCCGGGTCACCCCTCGCAGTGTCCCGGTCGCGACCTGGCGCTGAGATGGTGGTATCGGGCCGAGACCCTCGCGGGCCTCGAACCGAAGCGTGGCCGGGGCTGGCACTCGCTGCGGCGAAAGTTTGCCAGCGACCTGATGGACCAGCCCCTCAAGGTGCTCTGCGAGCTTGGCGGGTGGAAGAATCCGCAGACGGTGCTGATCTGCTATCAGCACGCGAACACGGGACAACTCAGGAAGGCTCTGGACGCCCGCCGGAGGGCTCGCACCTGAGATCCCAATTGGCGGGAATCAATCGGCGGGAATCGGACCCGAGAGACTCCCAAGTCCCACGCGCACAACAAGATGCGTATTCAACAGCGCATGTGGAAGAAGTTGTCGCGCGATGCCGAGCTGACGGCCGAGCAGGCCCGGCGCCGCGGTCGCACCTTTTCGGTCTTCGTGGACGGCGACGGGATGTACGTGGTGAAGGGCCGGCTCGAGCCGGAGGTCGGGGCGATGCTGATGCGGGCGGTGGAGGCGGCGTCCGATGCGCTGTTCCGGTCCGAGGGCGTTGCCCGAGACGGGGCGCGAAGTGAAAAGGGTGTCAGTCGCGATGCCGGCGATGCGCGCCCGGAGCCGAAGCAGCGCCGGGCGGATGCGGTGGGGCTCTTGGCGGAGCGGGCGCTGGCCGCCGGGTTCGGAGGTGGCGAGCGCCGTGAATCGGATGGCGATGGGAATACGATGGGTCGCGACCTCGATGAACTCGATGGTGCTCAGACCACCGAGTCCAATGCAGCCCTGCGGGGAGCGCCCGTGGGAACGCCGGGACCCAAAGCGGAGAATGCGGCGAACACGTCAGCCCGCGTCGGGTCCGGCACTCGGGTCGAGCGCTACCAGGTCATGGTTCATTGCGACGCCGCGACGCTCGCGGCCGAAGGCGAGCCGGGGCGCTCGGACCTGGACGGGATTCGCGTTTCCGCGGAAACGTCCCGGCGCATGGCGTGCGACGCGGCGGTGGTCGCGATGGTCCACGCGAAGGACGGCTCGATGCTGAGCGTGGGGCGGCGGACGCGCACCATTCCGCCACATATCCGGCGGGCGCTGGACGAGCGCGACCGGGGATGCCGCTTCCCCGGGTGTGGCTGCCAGTTCACCGAGGCCCATCACGTGAAGCACTGGGCCGACGGGGGCGAAACGAGCCTCCGGAACACGCTGCTGCTCTGCCGGCGGCATCATCGAGCCGTTCACGAGGGGCGGGTGAAGGTATCCGTGAACGGTGACGGGACGGTGCTGTTCTTCACGCCGAGGGGGAGGATGCTCGTGGACGCGCCGAGCAGGCCGGCACCGCGGACCGCACACCTGCCGCCGGTCCCATCGGTTCATCCGGGCGCCCCGGCGCAAGGCAATGGCATCATGCTCTCCAATGGAGCCGCACTCTACCCCGATTCGCGGATCCCATGGGGGATCGAGGCCGCTGCCCGGGAGGCCA
>JAPPJO010000124.1 GCA_028820325.1 Gammaproteobacteria bacterium
ATACGGCAGGGGAGTGGACCGGTCGAAGTACCGGCGTTCCGCTGGCCAGTTGGCCATGTAGGGGGAATGATCTCGTCGCCGAAGGAGTTGCGGTTGGTCCGGATCTCGAAGATCGGCTGGGCGACGGCCGGGATCCAGCCGACGGCGAGGTTCCCGTGGACCAGCGACCAGACGAACTTCAGCCCCGCCAACGTTCCCTTCCGGCGACGAGGTCCAACGCGACCGCGGGGAGCTTGATGAACGCGGCCCCGATCTGAAACGGGACGGAGATCCGAAGGTCCGCGTCTCCAGCGACATCGTAGAGCGTAACCCCAGACGCCCTCTCGTAGTCAGTCTCCCCTCGATAAGCCAGTTCGCGCGCGCGAGTGGAGTCCGTTGAACGTCCAGGTGACGCACGGCAGGGCGGCCAGGTACGCCCCCGACCAACTCACCTTGCGGATGTGGGCACGCTGCTCGGCGGTATCGCCGGGTCGCTTCGCCGCGGCCTGCGGAAGATCTGATAGAGCGGGTCGAGCCCCTGGATCGCCGCGTTCGGGAACGGAACGGTGCGGACGTACATCCGCCAGCCCCGCGACGAACCGATGTTCGCGAAATCGGAGGAGACCATTCGCGCCGCCTAGGGTCACCATTCTGGTGCTCGGGGTGCCCGTCCTGCTGTTCTGGGATCGCATCGAACGGCGGCGGATGGACCGGGGCGGGTAGACCCTTGTCCCTGCCCCTTGCGCGAGGTAGGGAAACGTTACGATGTTCGTGTGTAGTGTACGGTAAACACCCCCTGCGCTTGGGGCCGTGGCATGAGCAACGAACAGGTGGATCGGTTGGCGGAGGCCATCACGAAGCGGCTTATGAACGGGCCGTTGCGGGAGATTCAGGATTCCCTCGGCTCGCTTCATCGCAAGTTCGACGGGCTGAACGACAAGGTCGACCTCCACTATCAGGAATTCAGAGACTTCCGCGAGCACTTGGATCCCTGAGCGAGCGCAAGCGACCGAGCCCGAAGCCGGAGTTGTACCCGCAGATCGAACCACCTCAGGAATCGTTCGGCGAATCGCTCAACCCTGCCGACCAATCTTCAGGGTCGCTCCAAAACTCTTACCACCTGCGACCTTCAGCACAAGAGTTCCGACTGCTTCTGGGCTTTCGGGTAGGCGCTCGGGTCGATGTCTCGGGCCAAGAGCTTGCGGGCAACGTCCCGTCGCTGACGGGCTACCGTCCCCCTACTTCGCGCCTTGCGCGCTCCAGATCCCCTTGCCGGTATCGGAAACTGCCGCAGCGATTATTGTAGCGGTCCAGTACTCGGTTGAAGGCATCATGATCCCATTCGCTCGATACGTTGGGACGGTAGCTCTCGATCATTCGATCCTCGCGTAGGCACCACCTCAGTTGCGGAAGGGACAGGATCAGGTCGGTGCCGGGCGGAGGCATTTCGAAGTGGAGTTCCTCCGTGGCTGGCTGGGACGCAAGCTCCTCACCATACGCGCGTCCGTACACTCCCCCTGCGGGGGTTTGGCCGAACTCTCCGCTCACAGGCTCCGCGGCCCGGGGCCAAGGGGTCGCGTCCGTCACCTGATCGCGTGCACGCGCGCGATCGCCGCGTTGGATCCCCTCCTCGATCTCGACGGGGGAGAAACCCCGCGCTTCCATGAAGCGGCGGATTCGCGCTGTGTCGAGCGGCTCATCGCGTTGGGTGCTTTGCCTTGGCGCAGCGGAAGAACCACGGTCGTGCACAACAGCAGGCTCGGCGTTGTTCGTTCCATCGCGGAATCCTTCTCTTGCTGCCAATACCGTTGCGGCCACAACCAATCCAGCCGGAATTGCTAAGAACCATTCTCTATGTCGCCGGCCAGCGGCCCGCCCGTTACCTCCGATGCCGCTGTGGGAAGTCCTCGGTGAGCGCTGTGAGTCTTGCTGGTCGCGCGAAGTTCGCGCCCGCTCTTTGTCCCGCTGCTCACGCGCTCGGCGATCATGTTCCGCGCGTTGTTGCGGCTCGCGTTGTTGTTGTCGGGGGCCTTGCGGTCCTCGATGCTTGTGATCTTCCCGCCGCCGGGATCGCGTCCCTTCGATGGACCTAAGAAGGCGCTCGTAAGCTTCGCCGACCTGTTTGAAGATCCACTCAGAGGCCTTGTCTCCTGGATTCTTGTCGGGGTGGTGCTTCTTGGCCAGGCGTCGATATGCCGTCCGGACCTCTTCCCAGGTTGCCCCTTCTTCGAGGCCGAGGACTTCGTACGGATCCAAGTCGCGACTTCTCATTTCCCGTCTCCGCAGGCGGTCTTTCGTCCTTCGATCACTGGCGGGCGAAACGCCTTCGGCCCGACCGCTCCCGGATCATGAGGGCGTGTGCGAGCATCTTAGGGATCGAGAACCATGCCGGGCAAGCCTTCGGTTTTCCTGAACCTATCGCGCGGACTCCCAAGCTCGTTGCATCGTCGGAAGCGCTTCGCGCAGGACCGCATCGATGCGGGTGTACAGGTCTTGAATCCGCCGCTCCTTTTGCCCGGCCGTAAGGCTTCTGTCGATGCGGGCCTCATCCCCTCGACGGCGAAGGCGTGACGCTTGCCGCTGGGCTCGCTCGCTCCGATTGTCCGCACGGCGGATGGCTACCGGGATTCGAGCACGATTCCGGGACGCCCCGGCGATCTGTCGGTCCAGCCAATCGGCCAGTTCGTAGAATTCGTTGCTGGTGCGCGTGAACGTCCTCGGTCTTGTTGGTTGCAGGCTGTGGACTCCGGTCAGGAGACGCGCGGTCTTCGGAAAAGGCTTGGGGCCGTTGCGCCTCGTATCCCACATCACCTCCTCGTCGAATACCGCCACCACCGCGTTGCCAAGATGGCCCGTCCATCCTCGCACGAAAGTCTGGACGTGCAACGGCGACACGCCCAGCCCTGATCCGATGGCCCGGTACGGCAGCGGAGTGCTGCGGTGGAAATACCGTTCCTCGGCGGGCCAGTACATCATGTAGGCGGGGATGATCTCCTCCCCGAAGAAGTTGCGGTTGGTGCGGACCTCGACGAAGGGCTGCGCGACGGCCGGAATCCAACCCACCGCAAGGTTGCCGTGAATCAACGACCAGACGAACTTCGGTCCCGCTTGCGTGCCGCTTCCGAACGCGAGGTCCAACGCGACCTCGGGCAGCTTGACGAACACGGCACCGATCTGAAAGGGAACCGGAATTCGGAGGTCCGTGTCGCCCCACGCATCGTATAGCGTCACCCAGGACGCCTTCTCGTAATCGGTCTGATTCTGGTATTCGGCGCGCCGCGCGTTCCAGAGATCGTTGTGCGACCAGCCCGCTGCGGCCAGCAGCGACAGGCAGAGTCCCGATGCGAACGTCTTGACGACATGGCGTCTCCGTTCATGTCCCCACCGCGGGGCGCTCTTCGCGGCACGCTGGCGAAACCGGACGATCTGGTAGAGCTGATCGAAGCCCTGGATCGCGGCGTTCAGGAATGGGACGGTGTGGACGTACATTCGCCATCCCCGGGACGACCCGATGTTGGCGAAGTCGGCGGAGACCATGCGTGCGGCCCGGGCGGCCATGTAGTTCGTGGCGCCCGCCCTCCGAGCTCTCTCGAACTGATCGACCCGGGTGCCCGCTTCAGCGATCCACGCGGGCCGTGTCAACACATAGACGAAACGGGTCCATCGTCGCCGAGCCGCCCCACCTTGGATCGTGTCCCGGTTCTCGCCCCGCACGTCCCCCAGATGGACTTCCGATTCGACCAAGCCCGAGTAGAAGCCCCCTTGCAGCAGGTACTCGCGCAGGCGGCGCGATCTCGCAGTGGCCAGGTCGTGCATTGCATGCAGGCCGCCAAGAAGCGTTCCGAGGAAGGGAAGCTGCCAGTACCGGCCCGCCACGAAGCCTGCAAGGGTATCGCGGAAGAAGTTCTTGACGATGAACACTGGCATCGCGGTGATCATCGTCGAGACAGCCGTTTTGAAGGCGGCCAAGAATCGGATGAGTCCCGGCATCGGCGCTTCGGAGATGCTGCTCAGCATGGAGGCCAGCGCGTCGTCGCGGACCACGAAGCGTCTTCGTCTGCCCCGTACCACTGCCACCGTGGGGCCGACGCCATGTGTCTGGGTAGGATCGAGCGTCTCCGACGCGATACGGTTCCCATCGGGATGGCGTGTGACGGTGTCGAACAGTTCGCTCCGGGCGCGACACGCGAGTGCATTGTAGATGTTCCGGGCAAAGACGTTCCTGAGCGCGATGACCAGATCCCCATCGAGCGCTTCCAACGCCTCGCCATGTTCCGGCCGGTCCCTTCGCGAGCCGTCAGCGTTGCCGAAGGGTGCCAACACCGGGATGCCTTCCCTCCTGTAGCGCTCGGCCTCAGCCGCCGTCAGGTAGCGCATTTGGGTGTAGTAGAGGAGCATCGCACGGTGAAGTCCGACGAGCCGGACCGCGAACTCAGCTACATCGGGGTTCTCCGAGGCGTACCGGAGCAGACGGTGTTGCGAGGGCGAGAGCGGCCGCGCAGTGGCACGGTGGTGATCGCCTCCGAACAATGCGGCGCAGCGGACGGCCTTCTCGAAATGGCTGTGGCCATTCTTGGCGACCGGTCTAAGGATACTCCTCAGGCTATGCGTGTCCTCGACAGGCACTCGCCCAGTGCCATCCGGCGACTCAGCGAACGCTCCGTAGCGCCAGATGTACTCCGTGAGAGAACGTGCGTGGTTGATGTCCTCGAAGCGGTAGCCCACGTCGTCGTTCCCGAACCACTCGCCAATCGTCTGTGCCGCGTGCCAGCGATGAACGAAACGCGTGCGGATGGCGCGGAGGCGGCTGTCCGCAAGTTGCCCGATGCGCCGTGTACTCATGCCGTCCCGTGCGTCAAGTGACCGTCACCCATCAGCCAAGGACCGGTTGATCCATGGGTCATGCACCCAGAAGGGAAACTCGACTTCCGGTTCAACCACCGCAGCAGCTCGAACATCTTCGGGGATAAGCTCGCTCCGATGCGAGAAACCGAGGCTCCGACTTGGCTGATGACCCCTCGCCATCATGGTAGTCGGGAAGGGTTCTTATGTCGAGATTGAACAGATGAAGGACGAATCGGATGAGGGGGTTGCTCGTTGCCGGTTGCACGCTCGCCGAGCGGCAGTGGTTGAAGGTTGAGCCGACCATCACGCGTACGAGGAACCCCAGAACTCGGCGAGGATAGGGAAAGGTGAGGTTTGGGACTCAAGACGCCCCAAGGGAACCGGGACGGAGGCACACATTTGTTGGACAGGCTGATTGAGAGGAACCTCGGACATCCCGTGGATTCGCCCACAAAGGGCAATCCGCACTGCTTTGGGTCCCGCCATTCGTATCCGGTTTTCCCGCTTTCGCGGCACGGTCCAGCAGGGTCCAGT
>JAPPJO010000111.1 GCA_028820325.1 Gammaproteobacteria bacterium
CCTACTACGGCCGTCTGGCAGAGGAGGGCATCTTCCAGCGGTTCAACCCTGAAATGGACCACGAGTACGAGCTGGATGTCCGCTCGGGCCTCTTCGATCCCGGTGAAGACGCGCGCTGGGCCGAGCTGCCCAACGGCTTTCGGGTTGCCGGGGCCTCGCTCAACAATCCGCACATCCTCAACGTCGTGGACTGGCGCCAGGAGACCCACATTTCCGGCCCCGTGGACCTGATGGCACGCTACCGCCGAGAGCGATCGCTCTCGGCACGGCGCGACTACCCGTGGGTCGGCGTGCGCTGGCGCGACATGCTCGGGACGCCGTGGACCGTGCAGGTGGGGCTCGGCGTCCACTTCTTCAAGCCGTCCGCAGACGTGGAGGTCGCGCTGGCACGCTCCTGGAGAGACGGGGAGGACCGGAGCTGGACGCTGGAGGTGCGCCTCGCAGCGCTCGACGCCTTCAACGAAGTGATCTTCCAGGGCCTGGGAGTGAGGGCGGACGACGTGGACGCCCACTACGACTACGCGGGGGCTCCCCTCGCCGCTCGCACGACCCTGAGGGCCGCGGCGTCAGGCTGGCGAGCGGAGCTGCACGCGGGATCGAGCCGAAGAAGCGAGGTACAGGTGACCTTTCCGGCAACCGGCCGGGCCCCGTTCACCCAGCTCGAACAGGTCGCGTTCCTGGGAGCACTCTTCCAGGTCGCGCCGCTCGAGCGCGTGGCGTTGGCGCTGTACGGCACCTGGGCGAGGGCGGACACCGAGCGGCGGGCCCCCGCGAGCGGGCTCGGCTTCACTCTGCGCGAGCAGACGGTGACCGTGGGCGCCCGCGCACGGACCCGCCTGAACCCGGCGTGGGCGGTCGAGACGGAGCTGGAGCGGGTGCGGCGACCCGAATGGCGCACGCCGGCAGGGGGCGCTTCGCGCGAGCACCGTGATCGTGGGGTTTTCGCCCGGGCGGCCCTCGTCCGGTACCCGGAGGCGGGATGGACGAGCCGCCTGGCCTATGTCCTTCTGGACCGCGATGCGGGCTCCCGGGCGCCCTGGCTCACCGCGCAGAATCAGGGACTGATCACGGAAGCGGGCCACCGGTTCCGGTCGGGCTTCGAGGTGACGGCCGGGCTCCGCTGGGACCTGGACCACTTCGGGCGGGATCGGTTCGAGGGCGCCCATCTGCGGGTGTCGGCCGCCTGGTGATGGGCCGGGCTACGAACCCGGACCCCTACACCGCCAGGTTGAACAGCCTGCTGTAATCAGGCCTTGGCCCCCACAGGGTCCACCCGCACGGTCACGATGTCCGTGTCGTGATACTTCTGGTGCCGCACCGACGTGGCGAGATGGCGCAGCAGCCTGAGCGAGACGTCGCGCTCAACCGGAAGCTCCGTCGAGAGCCCCCCGAGCAGCGCCAGGCGATCTTCGAGGTTGCCCTCGCCGGTCACCGCCAGAAACTCGAGTTCGGCGCCGCCGGCGTCGGCCCGGGCCGTGACGCGCAGCCGCCGCTCGCCCGGCGCGTCGTCGTCCTTCGCCTGCTCGACCAGGAGCAGCAGGGTCTCTTCGGCGGCGAGGTCCAGCCGCTGCCCGATCTCCGCGTCCATTCCGGCACGGGACGCGAACCGCCCCAGGAAGTCCTGGATCTTCGGCAGCGCCTCGACATCGAGACTCGTCTGCATGCGCCGGCGCGGCGGTCCGGTCAGCTCCATGAAGACCGAGAGCAGGATCGCGGTCAGCCCGCCCGAGGTCATCCCGTTCTCCAGAAGCGAACCCGCCCATCCGAAGTACTCGGCGGGGATGCCGCCGCTCTGGAAGCCGGAGCCGATCCAGAACGAGACGCCGATGATCGTGGCCTTGCGGTAGTCGATGCCCTCCTGCGTGACCATCTCGACGCCCAGCACGAAGAGGATCGCGATGAGGACGATGATGTACGCGCCCACGACCGGGTCCGGAATGGCGAGCAGCACCGCCGTGGCCTTGGGGAAGAACGCCAGCGCGATGAAGATGAGCCCGATGCACATGCCCACCCGGCGCGCGGCGATCCCGGTGATGTCGACGATCGAGACGCTGTTCGAGTAGGTGGTGTTCGGTACCGTGGCCAGCAGACCCGACAGCAGGTTGCCGACCCCGTCCGCCGCGACCGCGCCCTGCACCGCGCGGAAGTCCGTCGCCCGGCGCTCGCGCCACGACACCCGCTGGATCGCCATGCCGTCGCCGATCGTCTCGATGGCGCCGACCAGCGTGACGAAGATGAACGCCGGAAGCATGGCCCAGAAGCCGGCGCTCAGGCTCAGGTCGAAGCCGGGCCATCCCGCCGCCGGCACTCCGAACCAGAGCGCCTCGCCCACGATTTCCATGTTGTAGGTGCCGAACCCGGCGGCGACCAGGCAGCCGCCCACCGCGCCGATCACCGACCCCCAGAGGCGGAGCGCCCCCCTGGCGCGGAGGATGATGACGACCGTGATCACGATGGTCGTGAGGGCGGTCAGGGGAGCGGCCGCCGGCGCGGCTCCCTCCGGCGCCACGAAGAGCAGGTCGAAGCCGATGGGCATGACCGTGACCGCGATCAGCATGATCACCGTGCCCGCCACCGTCGGCGTAATGAAGCGCCGCAGCAGCGACAGGCGCGAGGAGATCAGAAACTGGAAGAGCGACGAGGCCACGATCAGGGTGGCCAGCAGCGCGGGTCCGCCCAATTGCAGGGCCGCGACCGAAACGGCTATGAAAACGCCCGAGGTGCCCATCAGCAGGACGTATCCCGCCCCGATCCTGCCCAGCGGCCTCGCCTGGATCATCGTCGAGATGCCACAGACGATCAGCGCCGCGAACGCTGCCCAGGTCAGATAGGTCTCGCTCCCGCCCCCGGCCCGCACCACGATCGCCACCGTGATGACGATGCCGGCGATGTTGAGCAGGATGTACTGGAACCCGAGCCCGAAGGACACGCCCCAGCCGGGGGTTTCGTCAGCCTGATAGCGGAGGTCCTGCCGCGTAGAGGAGGGAGGCATGGGAGGTTGCGCTCAGGGTTGTGGGGGACTGGCCCCGGCACGTAGCAAGCGGCGCGCCGCAGGGTCGCGACGGGGAGGATAGACGGGGGGCATAATCGGGGCGCGGGCGCGGGGATGGCAAGGCGGGGCATTGCCCGGATTCAAGGCGATGTGCTACCGCTTAGAACATCATGCCGGAACTCGGGAGTCCACTCATGAAACGCCGACACGATTCAACCGCAGCCTTTCCAGCGCGGACCGCAGCTTCTTCGATGCTCGCCCTGGCTCTGTTCGCACTCACCGCGTCCTGCGGCGACGCCCGGTCCACCGGGGCGGGGGCGATCGGCCCGGTAAGCACCCTCGAGCGCAACCAGGCGCTCCACATCCCCATGCGCGACGACGTGCGGATCGCGGTCGATGTCTGGCTGCCGGAAGGGATCGAGCCGGGCACCCGCCTGCCCACGATGGTCCGGGCCACTCGATACTGGCGGGCGCGCGGGCTGGTCGATGTCCCGCTCGAGCTCGCGTCCAACTTCGACGAGGCCGAGCGCTGGAACGGGGCAGGGTACGCGCTGGTGCTCATCGACGCGCGCGGGAGCGGGGCCTCCTTCGGCATCCGGCGCTTCGAGCTCGCCGAGGACGAGGTGCGCGACTACGGGGAGGTCGTCGACTGGATCGTGGCGCAGCCCTGGTCGAACGGACGGGTCGGGGCCTACGGGGTGTCGTACGCGGGCAATACCGCGGAGATGCTCGCGGTCAACCGGCACCCGGCGGTCAAGGCGGTCGCGCCGCTCTTCAACGACTTCGACAACTTCGGGCACCTCGTCTTTCCGGGCGGCGTCCTCACCGTCGGCTTCCTGGAGAGCTGGTCGAACCGGACGCGCATGCAGGACCTGAACGACATCTGCGGGCTCTCGGCCGTGGACGGTTCGGAGTGCGATGAACTGCGTCGCAGCCAGGTGACGGGCGTCAAACCCGTGGACGCGGACCTGGACGGCGCCCTCCTCGCCGCGGCGGTGGCCGAACACGAGGCCAACACGGTGCCCTTCGGGGCGGCGCTGGAATACGAATTCCGCGACGATCCGTTCGGCCGCTACGACGAGATCAACGTCGGGCACCGGCGGAGCCCCTCCGGCCACCTCCCGCAGATCGAAGAGTCGGGCGCCGCGATGTTGATTCGGGCCGGGTGGCAGGACGCCGCCACCGTGAACGGCACGCTGGGGCGCTACAACACCATCTCCAACGCGCAGCACGTCTTCATCGGGCCGTGGGACCACGGGGCGCGCAACGACGCCGACCCCTTCCGGCCGGACGACGCCCCGGTCGCTCCCGACGCGGCCGCGCGGTTCACCGAGCTCGTCGCCTTCTTCGACGCGCACCTCAAGGAGGGCGGGTCCGAACAGACGCCCAGCGAAATCAACTACTACACGCTCGGCGCGGACCGGTGGACCCGTACGGAAATCTGGCCGCCCGAAGGGTTCGAGGACGTCACCTGGTACTTCGGCGCCGAGGGGACACTGACCCGCGAGGCCCCGTCCGCCGCCGACGCCGAAGACAGCTACACCGTGGACTTCACCGCCACCACGGGCACACGCAACCGCTGGTACACCAACGGCGGGGGCGGCGATGTGGTCTACGGGGACCGGCGCGAGGAGGACGCGAAGCTGCTCACCTACACCAGCGCCCCGATGGAGGTCGACACGGAGATCACGGGCCACCCGGTCGTCACCCTGCACGTCGCCTCGACCGAGTCCGACGGCGCGTTCATCGTCTACCTGGAGGATGTCGCTCCGGACGGCACCGTTCGCTACATCACCGAAGGGCAGCTGCGCGCCGTGATGCGCGCGGTCACGGACGATCCGCCGCTCTACCGCAAGTACGGCCCACACCGCTCCGAACTGCGCGCCGACGCGATGCCGTTCGTGCCCGGGGAAGTCGCCGAAATCAGCTTCGACCTCTGGGCCACATCCGTGCTGATTCGGGAAGGGCACCGGATCCGCGTCGCCATCGCGGGCGCGGACGCCGACACCTTCCTGCGCTATCCGCGGGACGGGAGGGTGCCGGTTCTCTCGGTTCAGCGGAACGCGACCTACCCGTCCGCCATCGTCCTCCCGATCCGATCAGGAGCGGGCTCGAAATCAGCCTCGTGACCGTAGCGCGTGAGCAGCGATGCCAGTTCCGGAAGCGAGAGATCGAGCACGGAGGCGGCTCGCCTCACGGAGAGATTCCCCGCGTCGAGGGCATCGGCGACACATCGGACGAATTGCGCGCTGAACGCAGGAATCGCCGCTTCCCTGCCCGGCGCAGGGCGACTCGCGACCAGGCGCTGGCCATCGAGCGCGTCGACCTCCTCCCGGGACAGCAGGTAGAGGCGGCGGAGGCGGCG
>JAPPJO010000152.1 GCA_028820325.1 Gammaproteobacteria bacterium
GGACTGGACGCGGGGTGCCGGAGTGGGCCGGGAACGCACGCTGGGTGGTGCCGACGCGCGCGGCTGCGGGCGCGGGTTGCCGGGCCGGGACTGGACGCGGGGTGCCGGAGTGGGCCGGGAACGCACGCTGGGTGGTGCCGACACGCGCGGCTGCGACCGCGGGGTGCCGGGCCGGGACTGGACGCGGGGTGCGGGGGTTGGCCGTGAGCGCACGCTGGGTGGCCCCGACGCACGCGGCTGGACGCGGGGCGTTGCCGACGGTCGCGAGCGCACATTCGGCGGTGCCGACGCACGCGGTTGGGCGCGCGGCGCGCTGGACCGGGGCTGTGCGCTGGACCGGGGCTGCACACTGGACCGCGGCAATGTTCCGGGCCGGACCGATGCCGCATCCGACCCCGACCGGACCTGCGCCGTGCGTGGTTGCGACTGGATGCGCGGGGCCGCGGTCCGCGTCCCGGGCCGGACGGCCTCCGCGGAACCCCCGCTCCCTCGCGGCCGCGCAGTCCTGGACGAACCGGGTTCCGGGCGCACCACGCGCGGCCGAGCGGTCACGCCTGACCATCTTTCCACCGCTGGCGAGGAGACGGCCGCCGACCGATCCGAAACCCGGGCCACTGTGGTGCGCGGCGCGACGCGCGCGGTACGCGCCACCGCCGTCCGTCGCGGGTCTTCCTTGTACCGCACCCCCGGAGCCGGGGCATACCCGCCCACGTATCCGGATCCGTACCCCAGCCTGCCGCCGCTCACGTACCGGTAGCGCGGCGCGTAGGAGTAGTAGCCATGGTGCACCGGATAGCCATGGTAGACGGGGTAGCCGCCGTAGACGGGATACGAGTACCACGGGTCGTAGCTCCGGCTGCGCCATCCGAAGGCGAACCAGCCGTTCCCGAACCAGCCGTTCCCGTACCAGCCGTTCCCGTACCAGGGGTTGAAGGTGTACCAGGGGCTCCAGAAGGGGTCATGCCAGGCGAACCAGGGGCTGTAATAAGCGGGGTAGTGCCACCCGAATCCGAAGGAGATCGCCAGCCCCCACCGGCTCACCCGCCGCCGGCACCGGTGTGCGGAGTAGTCGTACGGGTCGATCCAGCCGTAGAGGTAGTCGCCCCCGTACCAGCGGCACCGAGGTCCGGAATAGTCGTATCCCGTATACGAATCCATGTAGTAGCGGTCGCTCACCCCGACGCCGTAGAACACTTCCGCCGCCGTGGCGGGGGTCCGCGAGCGAAGGGAGGTCGACCGGTGGTAGGCGAGCCCGACGCCGACTCCGTCCCAGACCGAAGCGCCCACCGCGAAGGACAAGGAGGACTCCTCGGCAAACTCCTGAGCCGCCGCGCCCGGGTTCCAGGCGACCCCTGCCGTCAACACCATCGCCGCACTTCCGAGGATCGCGCGCATGATTCCCTCCCGAGGCTTCAGGACATTATGGGGAATCTGAAGCAGAAACCGTGCCATCCAAACTCTCCGTTACCTGGGCCCGCGCGCGGCCGAGGAACGTCCCATTTGCGGGACGAGGCCGGAACGCGAATGGGACGGGGCCCGGCCTACGGACCCCGGGAGCGCATCCACCACTCGATCATCCCCAGAACCAGCACGAGCAGGAAGGGCGCCAGAACCAGCGCCAGCTTGAAGCCGGCCTGGGATCGATCCTCCTTCGTACGTCGCACCTCTGCTCTCCATGATCCCCGGTAGGGCTCTCATGCAACCCGGCAATCGCTTGTTAGCGCCTTACACCCGCGGTAAACTTCGCGGGTCCTTGAACCCCGGGCGAGATCGGGCTCGCCGGAACTCACCCCTGTATCCTAGCCCCCCTGCAGCCTCATGGCACAATACAAACACGCTCAGGTGCCCTCCGCGGGCGAGACCGTCACCGTTCGGGACGGCGCAGTCAACGTGCCGGCCAAGCCCATCGTCCCGTTCATCGAAGGTGACGGCATCGGCCCCGACATCTGGCACGCCACCCGCGCCGTGGTCGACGCGGCGGTGGCTCACGCGTACGGCGATTCGCGCGAGGTCATGTGGATGGAGGTGTACGCGGGCGAGAAGGCGCAGGAGAAGACGGGAGAGTGGCTGCCCGACGAGACCTACGACGCGCTGCGCGAGTTCAAGGTGGCCATCAAGGGCCCGCTCACCACGCCGGTTGGGAAGGGCATCCGCTCGCTCAACGTGACGCTCCGCCAGCAGCTCGATCTCTACTCCTGCATTCGCCCGGTGCGCTACATCCCCGGGGTGCCTTCGCCGATGCGCGAGCCGGAGAAGCTCGACGTGGTGATTTTCCGCGAGAACACGGAGGACGTCTACGCGGGCATCGAGTGGGCTTCCGGCAGCGAGGGCGCGGAGAGGGTGCGCTCGTTCCTTGTGGACGAGATGGGCGCCAACGTGCGCCCGCGGAGCGGGATCGGGGTCAAGCCGATCAGCCCGTTCGGCACTCATCGTCATGTCGCCGCCGCATTGCGCTACGCGGTGGCGCGCGGGCGCAGTTCGGTGACGCTGGTGCACAAGGGCAACATCATGAAGTTCACCGAGGGCGCGTTCCGCGACTGGGGATACGAGGTCGCCGCCCGGGATTTCGGGGATGAGACGATTCCCGAGTCGGCCATCTGGGAGGGCGCGGATCCCGCGGGCCGCATCGTGGTCAAGGACCGCATCGCCGACGCCATGTTCCAGCAGGTGCTGCTGAGGCCTTCGGAATACGACGTCATCGTGACGCCCAACCTGAACGGCGACTACCTCTCCGACGCGTGCGCGGCGCAGGCGGGCGGCCTCGGGATGGCGCCGGGCGCGAACCTGGGGGACGAAGTCGCCCTCTTCGAGGCCACGCACGGGACGGCGCCCAAGTACGCCGGCCAGAACAAGGTCAACCCGGGGTCGCTGATCCTGTCCGCGGGTATGATGCTCCAGCACATGGGCTGGACCGAGGCGGCGGACGCCGTCGACCGGGGCCTGGAGGGCGCCGTTGCGGCCCGGACGGTGACGTACGACCTGGAGCGCCAGATGGAGGGCGCGACCAAGGTGTCGACCTCGGCCTTCGGACAGGCCGTGATCGACCACATGTAGGCGGGAGGCACATGCGGGTAGAGGTCGTTCGCGGGCCGTCCGGCCGGCATGACACGCCGCTCGTGGCGGGGTTCCTGTTCGAGGGGCGAGACGCTCCCCCGCTGGCCGCCCCGGGCTCGGTTCTCGCCCGCTCCGTGGCGCGCGCTGCCGGGGACCTTCGCGGCCGCTCCGGAAGCAGCCACCTGTTCCACGCCGACCCCGGCGATGCCGGCCCGCGGCGCCTTCTTCTGCTCGGCGCCGGGAAGCGGGCCGACTGCAACCCCGAGGCGATCAGGCGGCTGGCCGCGCGGGCCGTGCGCAAGGCGTCCGAGCTGGAGATCGACCGGGTAACCATCGACGGGCTGGGCGCCCCTTCGATCGACCCGGAGAAGTTTGGGCAGGTGGTGGCGGAGGGCGCCGTCCTCGCGGCCTGGCGCTTTGACGAGCTCAAGACCCGGGCCGACGAGAAGGATCCCCCCGCCTGCACCGTCACGACCGTGGAGATCGCGACGGAATCCGACTTCGATGCGACGGGATCGGGCGCTCGCACGGGGGCGATCCTGGCGGAGGCGGAGAACTTCGCGCGCACCCTCCAGTCGCGGCCCGGGAACGTGGCCACGCCCACCCACCTGGCCGACAGGGCAAGCGATCTGGCCTCGGAGCTGGGCCTCGAGGTGCGGGTGCTCGGGCCCCGGGAGATGCGGGACGAGAACATGCTGGCGCTCCTGGCCGTCGCCCAGGGCTCGGCGCAGGACCCGCGGCTGATCGTCCTCGAGTATCACGGCGGAACCCGCGGCGATGCTCCGCTGGTACTGGTGGGCAAGGGGCTGACCTTCGATGCGGGGGGCATCTCGCTCAAGCCGGCCAAGGGCATGGAGGACATGAAGTTCGACATGTCGGGCGGCGCCGCCGTCCTGGGCGCCATGCGAGGTGTCGCCCGCCTCGGCCTGGACGTCAACGTGGTGGGCATCGTTCCCAGCTCCGAAAACCTCGTGAACGGAAGCGCGGTCAAGCCGGGAGACGTCATCGGGTCCCGGGAGGGCAAGACCATCGAAGTGATCAATACGGACGCCGAAGGCAGGCTGATCCTCGCGGACGCCCTCTCGTACGCGCGCACCTTCGAGCCGGACGCCATCGTGGACTGCGCCACGCTGACCGGCGCCTGCGTCATCGCGCTCGGGCACCATGCTTCCGCGGTCCTGGGGACCGATGATGCCCTCGTGGAGGAACTGCGCGCCGCCGGCGACCTCAGCGGCGAGCGCTGCTGGCCGCTGCCGATCTGGCCGGAGTACCGCCGCCAGCTCAACAGCCACACCGCCGATCTGAAGAACGTGGGCGGGCGTCCCGCCGGCACCATCACGGCCGCCTGCTTCCTGCGCGAGTTCGTGGGGGACGCGAAATGGGCCCATCTGGACATCGCCGGCACCGCGTACGGGGAAGGGAAGCTGCCCTACCAGCGGCCGGGCGGCTACGGGTCTCCGACCCGGCTGCTCATCGAGTGGGTCAGGACGCGCGCCGCGTGACGTCGCCCCCGGAACCGGCAGTAGCGCCTGCGGGCGTTGCCGTTCCGATGCCGCGGAGCCTCCCGCGCCCCTCCCGCTCCAGCGCCATCTGCGTCGCCATCCTGTTCTGCCTGGTTCCCGGGCGATCCGCGGCACAGGAGCCTCCGGACACGGTGCCTCCGCCTCCGGCCGACACCGCCGCGGTCGACTCCCTCGCAGCCGCAGCCGACTCGCTCGCGCCGGTGCCCGACTCGCTGGCCGCGGACTCTCTCCCCGGCGGCGGATTCGCTCCTCCCGGCGGATTCCCCCTCGAGGGGGATTCACTCGCGGACTCCCTCGTCGTCCAGCCCTTCCCGCAGCTTCCCGACCCCTCCCGCGGCGGATGGGCCGCCGGGGTGTGGGAATGGGACCGCGAGGCGCTGCTCGGCAACCAGGCGCTCTCGCTGGCGCAGCTTCTGGATCAGATTCCGGGGACTGTCGCGCTGAGAGGAGGGGACTTCGGAACCCCCAACATCGTGACCGCCTTCGGGGGCGGAGGCGGGCGCGTGCGCCTCTACATCGACGGCTTCGAGATGGTCCCGCTCAGGGCCGGCGCCCCCGATCTGGCGCAGGTCGGGCTGGCCGGGTTCCAGCATGTGCGCGTGCGCCGCTCCACCGACGGCCTGCGCGTGGAGCTGACCAGCCTCGAAGTGGATGATCCACGACCCTATTCCCTGGTCGAGGTGGGAACCGGGGATCTTCAGACCAACATGCTGCGCGCGACCTTCTCGCACCCCTTCTCCCTGGGGGGAAGCCTGGCGTTCACGCTGGACCG
>JAPPJO010000056.1 GCA_028820325.1 Gammaproteobacteria bacterium
GGCCGGACGCACACGTGGACCGTGGCCCACGCCGAGGTCGAGCGCGAGCGCACCCAGCAGGTGGCGCGCGTCGGCAACAACCTCAACCAGATCGCTCGCTGGGCCAATGCCCACAAGGAGGGCATCGAGGCCGTCGAGGTGATCGGCCACCTGATCGCCATCAGGCGGGCGCTCAGCGCCTTGGAGCCCGCCGAAGACCCGGACGCGGATGCACCTTAAGTTCCTGGCGCACGGAACCGGATCGGCCCGCAAGGCGGCCAAGTACCTCCTCGGCGAGCTTGACGCGGCCGGGAGGCCGCGCGAAGGCGTCGAGGTGCTCAGGGGAGATCCCCACCAGGTGGCCGCCGTGGCCGATGCGCTTCCCTTCGAGCACAGGTACACGTCCGGCGTGATCGCGTGGGCGCCGGAGGACCAACCGACCGACAAGCAGATCGAGGCGGTTGTGGACGCCTTCGAGAAGACGGCCTGGGCGGGGCTGGAGTTCGACCGCTACGCATGGACGGCCGTGCTGCACCGCGAGCGCGGCGGCGGCGCTCATGTCCACGTCCTCGCCGCGCGCTGCGACCTGGAGACCGGACGAAGCTTGAACATCGCCCCTCCGGGCTGGGAGAAGACGTTCGGCCCGCTCCGGGACGCCTTCAACCACGAGCACGGCTGGGCTCGCCCGGACGATCCGGCGCGGGCCAGAGTACAGCAGCCGGGGCACCGCGCCTACATCGAGGCGACCCGGCTGCGGGCGGGCCTCCAGCTCGAATCCTCACCCCGTTACCTGATCCGCGACTACCTGCTACAGCGCGTCGAGAGCGGGACCGTGCGGAATCGTCACGAGGTCGTCGAGGCGCTGCGCGAGGCGGGCCTCGAAGTACCGCGCCAAGGGATGGACTACGTCACCGCGCTGGACCCGGAGACCGGGGACCGGTGGCGGCTGAAAGGAGAACTGTACGGAATTGGATTTCAACGCGAACGATTTGACCGCCCGGCTGGGGAGGCGGCTGGAGACCGAACGCAGGGAGATCGAGGAGTTGACCGCGAACGAGCTGGAGCGGCTCGGCGAGAACTCGCGGCGCGTCGCGAGGCGCGCGCTGCGTTCCATCGAGCGCGATACGGAGGTGGCGGTCGGCAACGTGCGCGAGTTGCTGGTCAAGGCGTGGCTCCGGCCCCTGATCGTCGGCATGGCTCTCTGGCTCGGCATCTTCGTCGGAAGCTGGGCGACGATGCAGTGGTTGTCGAGGAGCGTTCAGAACCGGATCGAGGACATCGAACTGGCGGAGATCGAGATCGAGGGAGGGCGCGAGATGATCGCCGAGATCGAGGAGATGACCTGGGGCGTGGGGCTGCGGGAAGTCAGCGGGGTGCGGTACGTGACACTGCCGCGCGGCACGCCGGTCCTGACGGCCTTCACCGTGGACGGGCGGCCCTACGTCGAGCTGTCGAGAAGGTGAGGAGGCTGCATGACCGAATTGGAGAGGCAGTTGACGGAGGCCTTGAAGACGTTGTCCGCGCAGTCCGGGACGGAACGGCGGCGGCAATCCGAGCAGGTCGAAGCCTTGCGGCGGCGCGTCGAGCGGCTGAGCGCGGAGAACGAAGCCTTGCAGCGGCAAATCGAGCGGCTCGACGGGCAAGTGACACGCTTGGCCGAGTACTATGGGACATCCGCCGTCGCGAGACCGCGCGGCCTCCGTATCTGATGCGCCGCCCGGGACCGGATCGCGATCAGGGTCCGAGCCGCTGAGATGGCGTCCAGTCGCTTGCCACCCGAACGCCGTAGCACGTGGCGCGCCGCCGACCGCCGGTCTGGCGGAGAATCCCTCCCGGCGCGAACTTCCAACCGCGCAGATCGTGCGGTCCATCACGAGAGGAATCGAATGATGGCACGCACGAAGCGGGACCGGCGCAGCTACAGCGCCGGCGAGTGGGGCCGGAACCGGGTGAGGGTGTTCGCCGATCCCAAGACCGGCCTCTACCAGATCGAGTGGCGGGAGAACGGGCGCAGGCTCACCCGGTCGCTGAAGCACCGCGATTGGGCAAGGGCCAAGCGGCAGGCCGACGAGGCCGCGGCAGGCCTCGCAGTTTATGAGCCCAACGGCGTGGCCGAAGCGGAGCCCGAGCCGCTCACCCTGGGGACGCTGTTTGACATTTACGGTGAGGAGGTGACGCCCACCAAGGGCACGACGTCCCGCGTGCACGACCGGGCGGCCGCGGCGATGTTCCTCAAGTTCTTCGGCAGGCACCGAAGGCCAGAGACACTCTCGCAGCGCGATTGGGACCGGTTCATCCGGGAGCGGCGCGCGGGCAGGATCGGACCGAGCGGAAGGCCCGTGTCCGACCAGACCGTCGGAGGGGATCTCACGTTCCTGATGGCGGTGCTCAACTGGGCCGCGAGGTCGAGAGACGAGCACGGCCGCCTGCTCCTCGACAGGAATCCGCTCAAGGGTCTCAGGAAGCCCGTCGAGAAGAACCCGGCTCGCGTCGTCGTTACGGACGAGGAATACCGGGCGCTGCTCGGGGTTGCCCGGCAGGTGGGATGGCGGTTCCATGTCGCACTCGTGCTTGCGCACGAGACCGGACACCGAATCGGGGCCATCCGGAATCTGAAGTGGTCGGATGTGGACATCGACGGCGAGGCCATCCGGTGGCGCAGCGAGCACGAGAAGACGGGATACGAGCACCAGACTCCGTTGTCCGCCCCGGCGCTCGCCGTTCTCAGACAGGCGTGGAGGAGGAGCCCCGGGATCAAGGACGCGCCGGTGCTGCCCTCGGTAAACCATCCCTTGAAGTGCGTAAGCCCGTCGCAGCCTAGCGTCTGGTGGTGCAGAGCCGAGCGACTCGCGGGAATGGAGCGTAAGAACCGAAGGGGTTGGCACTCGCTGAGGCGCAAGTTCGCCAGCGACCTCATGGACCAGCCGCTGAAGGTGCTCTGCGAGCTTGGCGGCTGGAGAAACGCCAAGACGGTGCTCGCCTGCTATCAGCAGCCCGACGAGGGACAGCTTCGGAAGGCTCTGGAAGCCCGCCGAGGGGCACACGGCTAGAATCTCACTTGGCGGGAACCGAACAGCGGGAACTGGATTGAGGAATCCCGTAAGATCAAGTGATCCCAGCATATAGCCAGTATCGGGATCAATGTCCGCCCAACGTTTCGTTTGGTGACCTTCGGCGGCCCCACGTTGTACGCCGGCACCAGGCATCTTGCGTTGTCTCCCCTCAAAGCGGCGCTACTCGGCATGCTCGCGGCCGCGCCGGGCGGCGTGTCTACCGCGCGCGCCATCAGACTGCTCTGGCAGCCTGCGCCGTCCCGTCGGCTCAGACACCGGATGAGTCAGCTCATCTATTCGCTGAACCGCGAGTTTCGCGAGCGGCTGGTCGTGAGGAAACATGACCGCCAGTGGCTGAGTGATGCGATTGCCACGGACTACAGTGTCGTGTTGGCGGCGATATCGGACGAACGCCTGGCTGAAGCCGCGGCACTGTGCAAACGAGGGTTCCTCTCGGAGCTGACCAAGTCCCCCTCGGATGTGTTTTCGGAATGGCTGGACGAAACGAGCCTCCAGCTCCGGTCCCGGATCCGACAGGCTGCCGTGGAACAGTGGACCCGTCTGACCGGCCAGGGCCGCTGGCATCACGCCATCGAACCGGCTCGAGTCCTGATTTCGTTCAATCCGTATGACGAACGCGCACTTCGGATGCTGATTCGAGCCGAGGCCATGTCCGGAAGGGTGGGCGAGGCGGAGGCGGCCTTCCACAGTTTCGTTGAAAGGTCCGGGATGGGTGACCCCGACTGGTCTCCACATGCGGAGACGCTGTCACTGGTCGGCCATCTCCATGACATGCCCGGGCAGGCCAGCAGCGAGAGCGCTGGCCGACCGATCGTCGGCCATCCCCTGATCGGACGCTCCGAGGAACTGGCCGCGCTCCTGGGTGCGATGCTCCCTCGGCCCGGCGACGGGTTACGCGTGGTCGTATTGCGCGGCGAGCGCGGCATCGGGAAGACGCGGCTCGCGGAAGAAGCCTTGGCTCGGGGCCTGCTGACCGGTATCCGGGTCATTCGCAGTCACGTGACGAGCCCCACGCAGGTCTCCTTCCTGGACACCCTGCTGGATGCGCTTGGATCCTCCGATCTCGACGCGGAAATCACCCAGCTTGCGGAACCGTGGCGGGGCATCATCCTGAGACTGTTGCCAAAGGCCACCAGCCGTACGGAGTCATCCGCCGAACGGGCTGCGGCTGCGGCCGGTAGATCCAACCGGCGATGCCTTGAAGCAGTCTGGCGGTTGCTCATGGAGGTTGCCCGCAACAAGCCCACCGTTCTCTTCATCGATGATTTCCAGTGGGTTGATTCGGATTCGATAGCCGGTCTGCAATACGTTCTGGAGCGATGGCCCTCCCTCCCATTGGCCGTCGTGCTGGCGACCCGGACGGATAGCCTGCGTGAGAAGGACGCCGTCAGCCGGCTGCTTGGTGGTTCCCTGATGCGATACGAGCCGAGCGAGTTCTTTCTCGGCGAACTCACCAGGAAGGCTGCCTCGGAATTGGTGGACACCATTTCGGAGGGCCGGGTCGAAGGGGAGATGCAGGACCGGATCTTTGAACTGAGCGGCCGGAACCCGTTCTTCATTGTGCAACTCACCAATCACGCAAGCGCGGGCGGGCGTCTGCCGAACCTCGATCCCGGCGACTTCGTGCCGGCCCCGCAGTCCATCGCCAGTGTTTTTGCGGGCCGCCTGGCAGAGTTGGATGACGACGCCGAGCGCGCATTGCAGCTCCTCACCGTCCTTGGGCGTCCCATGGACGTCGACACGTTGGCCGAATTGACCGGCAGCTCGCACGACTCGTGCCTGCAGGCGCTCGACCAGCTGCAGGAGTCCCGGCTCATCGAATGGGACTCGCGGGGGTTTGTTGCCCGCTACGACCTCATCCTCCATACGGTCTACGATCGAATGAACGACGCGCGCAGGGCATGGACCCACGGTCGCGTTGCCGCGCATCTGGATGGTTTGAACAATCCGGCGAAATCGGGGGAACTGGCGACGCACTATCACCATGCCCGAATGCGGGCTCACGCGCTCCGGCACGCCCTCGCCGGAGCCAGGATCGCCGAGAAGGCGGGTGGATTCGCGGAAGCCGCCAGGCTGTTCGCCGTTGCCAGGGAAGACACCGAGGATCCGCGGATCCTCGCCCGGATCACCGCCCGCATCGCTCGTCTTCACTACGTGCGCAGAGACATCGTGGAGGGGCCGGCGTGTTTGACCGAGGCGGCGATTCAGCTTCGAAACGTCCAACGCCGGGAGAGCGCCCTGGTTGCCGACATCCTGCGCGTCGATCTGCTCGCGAGCAAGGGCTCCCGTTCTCCGCGAGAGGCGGCAGCCGGCATCCGTGAACTCGGACGGGCCGCCTGGGAGCAGGGGCACTGGAAGGCGGGCGCCAAGGCTATCGAACTCGAGCTCCACATCCACAGAAGGGAAGGACACGGCCCCGAGGCGGACCAGGTCGCCGCTCGCGCCAGAGAGCTGCTCGATCGCGTTGCGCCAAAGTCGCGGGGCCCCCTGCATGCCATCCTCGCGCTACATCATCAGGGTGACCTGGATGCCGGGCTGGGGCATGCCCGCGAAGCCATCGCCATCGCGCGCCGCAAGCGCGCCCCGGATGAACTGCTTCGGGCACTGGTGCGCCTCGTTGCGATTCAGGGCGCCAAGGGACTCATTACCGACCCGGAGGTCACATCGGCGGTGGAGGAGGGGGAGACGCTTGGCGGGAACCGCGACGATTTCGTCGATCACTACGACCTGTTAATCAGTGCCGGTACAGGATACCGCGCGCTCGGACGCCTCGACGAGGCAAGGAACTGGTTTGCCAAGGCCGGCCCGCTGCTTGCCGGAGTGAATGTCTGCGAAGCCCATGTTGCCCTGGAATGCAAGATGGGAGAGCTGGCGCTGGAGGCGAGGGAGTTGGACCTGGCCGCCGCGCATTTTGCCCGCGCCCGGCAGTTCTTGACACCCGGTATGGGGAGCCATCTGGGAGTCATCAGCCATTCGGGCGTCAGCCTGACCGCGCTGCGAATGGGGGAGATGTCGGTTGCTCGCGAGATGGCGGGCGACATCCCCGAGCCGCCGGCAAGCTGGTTCGAAGATCCATGGGTGTTCGCTCTGTGCACGGCGCGCCTGTGCGAGTGGAGGGGCGACATCAGCGAGGGTGTGGACACCGTCGGCAGCATCGCGTCGCTCATCGAAGCATCTCAGCCCGCCCATTGGGCTCGGCTCAAGTTCGAGGAGGCGCTCCTGCGGTTGCGGCATTCGCTCCCGCAGCGATACGAGGTCGCGGAGACGGCTGCGGAAGCGGCGGCCAGCCTGGGGATCGATCGCCGGGTCAGGCTCCTGAAGGCGGCGCTACGACGAGCGCGATAGCCGGGGATGGCTGGTTGAGCCGGTGGCCCGGTACCGGGGTGCGCCGGCTAAGCCGTCGCGACGGGTCGCGCGCCCCGGTGCTAGCGAAACAGATCCCGCCCCGCGAGATTCGCCGGCGCCGCGATGCCCGCCAGCGCGGCGAGGGTGGGCGCCACGTCGACGGTGCGCACGCGCAGGTCCGAACGGCCCGACCGAACGCCCGCCCCCAGGAAGATCAGCGGCACGTGACGGTCGTGCCAGTACGGCGATCCGTGGTTGGTCCCGCCCCCGGTGTATTCCACCGTGCCGTGAGGGAGCCGGATTTCCAGGTGGACGCCGTAGCGGTGCAGGGGCCCGGGCATGCGCCCGGCGAAATGGGAGTTCTGCTGCAGCCGGATCAGCGAATCCGCGGAGGGTGGGCCGGTGAGCTCCGCCTGGGTGACGGCGTCGGCGACGAAGTCCAGTTCTTCCAGCACCTCCGCGATGCGCTCCTGCTCCGGGCCCGACACGGCTCCGGCCACATCCGGGAGCGCTTCCCGCACGAGCCGGGCGGCGGCCCGGAACTCCCTGCCTCCGACGCGGCCCCCCGGCTGCCCCAGTTCCTGCAGGTATTCGGGCACCGGCTGCACTCCGTGGTCGGCGCTGAACCCCAGCACCCAACCGCCTGAACCGACCGCGCCGTCCAGGAAGGCGAAGAATTCGCCCAGCAGCCGGTCGAGGCGCAGGAGCGTGTCGAACTGCTCCACGCTGAAGGGCCCGTAGCGGTGGCCCACGTAGTCCACCTGCGAGAGCGACACGCTCAGGTAGTCCACGATGTCGTCCTCTCCCATGCCCAGCTCGCCCACCGCCGCCATCGCCAGCGCCATGGTGGCCGCGTCCACCATGGGCCGCTCCGCGATCCACTCGTTGAAGCCGGCGGGCGACGATGCGTCACCCTCCTGGTCGAATCGATGCGGAAAGGTCGTGTGGATTCCGTCGGCTTCGTAGGGGGCCTCATCCCCGCGCGGCACGACCCGCTCCAGGCCCGGGGGGATGGTGCTCTGCCAGACCGAATCGGACAGCAGGCGTGTGCGGGCATCACGGTTGAAGTCTTCGACCCAGGCGGGTACTGCCTGCCGGTACCAGCTGGAGGTCACGTAGCGCCCCTGTTCGGCGTCGAGCCAGTAGACGTGCCCCGGCGCCCTTCCCGCCATCGTGATCGCGGCCCGGTCTTTCTTCGAGACCGAGACCACGTGGGCTCCGGAATCGGCGTCCAGGGCCCAGTCGGCCATGCCGCCGCGCACCAGGTTGCGGGGCGAGCGTCCCGCGCGCTCGGGGATGCCGATGATGGAGGACAGGCTGTCCGCGACCGCGTAGACGAATCTCGCTTCTCCAGCTGTGTCGAACTCGTACCAGTCGTTGGCGACGATCCCGTGCGTCTTCGGGTAGACGCCCGTCGAAAGCGTCGCATGTCCCGCAGCGGTTTCCGTCACGCCGTGGTCGTGAGCCGCGTCGTCGTAGCGGAAGCCTTCGTCCAGCAGCCTGCGCAGCCCGCCCGAGTAGTGCTCGTCGTAGCGGTCGAGCTGTTCCGGGATGAGCTGGTCAACCACCAGCATCACCATCAGGCGCGGGCCGTCCTGCGGCTCGGGATTGGCGCAACCGGCCGCCAGAAGGAGAAGGAGTGGCGCCACGAACGGGTGCTGGGTGGAACGCAACATCGGAAACCGGCCTCCGTCAGCGTGTTGTGTTGATCTGGCAGTCCGCGGAATTCGCCGGCCGGGGCACGCGCGGATTCCTCCTCGGACTGCTAGTGAGATCGCCCATTCCGCAATCGAGGGCAACCGTCGCCGGCGAGGATCCCCCGACGTCCCATCCCGCCATTCCGTCGCCCGAGGTGTTCCGCTTGCTTGTACCATGCCGCCGACGCACAGCAAACTGATCCACGACCAGTCCCGCGGGAGCTTCCGGTCGGTCTACAGCGACCTCGCGCGCGAGGCCCGGCACATCGATGCAGCGGTAGATCGGATCCGCCTCTCCGGCATCGATCTCGCCTACGAAGAGCTGGCGTCCGTGGAAGAGCTGCGCGTGCTCATCACCGAGATCAATGCGGCGACGCTCAAGTTCGAAGCCGAGTCGATGCTGGCCGATCCCGAGCGCAGCCGGAATCTGCGCGTCGTCATGCGCCTGCTCGCCGAAGAACGCCTTCGGGTTCGCTGCGCGCCCCTCCTCGACTGGGCGCCCAACTTTTCCGTTTTCGTGGACGGGCAGGGCCGCTGCGATCTGCTACTGGGCGTCCACTGGTTCCAGATTCCCTATCCCTCGCGCGGTCCGGCGCTCGCCGTGGTGTACAGGGGCGGGCAGACCGACGGGGTGCGAGCGCGATTCCAGGAGATGTGGGACCTGGCGCACGACATCGGTCCGGCGCTGCGCGGCGTCTTCGAGGCCGCCGAGCGCGCAACTTGACACGCTGACGGGCTTGGGGTACGGTTGCTGGCTACTGTAGGCGGTCTTCCGGCGTAGCTCAGTTGGTAGAGCAGGTGGCTGTTAACCACCGGGTCGCAGGTTCGAGTCCTGCCGCCGGAGTTGGAGTCTCCAGAGCGACCCAGCCTGCACGGCCTCAGGGCCGGTAGTTGAAGAACAGCGATCCGCTGTAGCGCTCGAAATAGGCGTCGCCGATCTCCGTCTCCGCGCGTGTCCAGCCGATTCGGAAGCGGCCATTGACGGCGTCGGTGAGTTGCCGGCTGACGCCCACGTACACCCGCGACGCATTGTCCGCCTCTTCGCCCGGAATCAGGCGGATGAACTCCGTTTCCGTCAGGTAGTCCTTCGCGGTCAGCACCGCCGTGAAATGGAACCTCATGTCCGCGGGCATGGGGATCGACACGACGGTGTTCACCGAGACGGCGTTGTATTCGGTCCGGCTCGCGTTCGACCTGTTGATGGTGCCGTGGATGCCCACCTCCGCGGTGACCCCCGGCAACTCGAACCCATCCGAAGACTCGATCCCGTCATACCGCCACAGCGCACCCAACTGATAGGCCTGGTCCCGGCGGAAGGGATCGGGTTCATAGCTGGTGCCCTGCTTCGGATACCGGAATTCGGTGAACGATCCGTAGAAACGCATCGTCATCCTCGCCGCGTTCCACATCCGTGCCTGCGCGGCACCCAGTTCGAACCCGATCTTGTTGCGGTCGAGCAGATCGAGTTGCGGCACGATTTCCTGGGCGTTGTAGTCGGCCCGGCCGCCCTCGACGCTCGCGTCCCAGTAGGTCCCGCCTATTTCCCGCGTCTGGAAGAGCGCCGAGCCTTCGTAGTTCGTGTATCCGGGCTCCAGGAAAAGAGGAGTGGGCGTGCGGTCAGCCACATCGCGCCCGCCCGCCCGCCCGCTGAACTGCAGGACGCCGCGGTTCGTCGTTGTGCGGAACACGGCGTCGAGGACCCCGCTCGAAACACGGGGTGCATAGTCGCGCAGTTTGAAGCCGTACGCGTCGAACTGCCGGACACCGCCATCCACCGTGACGGTGAGGCCGTCGAACCCGTTGGCGTTCGAGCTCAGAACGGCCCGGACCCCCAGTTCGGCGCTCGTCGCCCAGGCCCGATCGACGCTGTCGACCACGGCAAGCGTCACGGACGGTATTCCGCCGCCATACCGTTCCACATGCGTCCCGCCGGTAAAGACCAGGTCGGTCACGCGCGCCTGAGCAGAGAGCGTCGTACCCCATCCGGTACCCATGAGGACGACAAGTGTCGCGACCCGGGTGGAGCGGCTCATGCGGTGTGCTCGCCCCCGATGCGTTGGCGAAACTCCTCCGCTCGCGCTCTGGCGATATCTCGTCTCTCGATCACGAACTCCCTGGACTGTTGCAGTTCCTCAAGGCGCTGCGACAACTCCTCGCCGCCGATCAGGTCCTCCGCATTGTCGGATGTCGCGTCCGGACGTCCCATGGGCACGCGCAGGTCGCCGAAACGGGAGAGATCGGCTCCGAAATCCCGCACCATGCGCGCATGGCGCTGCCGTTGTTCGACCAACTCGATTTGGGCATCGATGTCGAGCAACAGCAGGTCATGGCGTCTCGCACGCCGCTCCAGCAGGTCCACCTTGGCCCTTATTTCCTCCCGGGTGTCGCCGGGGTCGATGTTGATTTCCGGGAACGGATCGTCGTCGATCTCGATGGGGCGTTCAAGCTGGTCGGCGTCGCCGTGCAAGAGGGCGATCCGGCGGTTGATGAGGTCTCGCTCGCGCGCATCCGCGGCCAGGGCAAGTTCCTCATACAACTCGTCCAGTTCGTCGAGCACGCTCGACAGGTAGGAGCGCCGAGCCTGGTCCAGCCGGCCCGCGGCGTCGGCCAGCTCCCTGTCGCTCTGCTCCAGCTCCCGCGCCTGATCCTGGTAGATCGCCAGGGCCCGCTCGTACCGCGCCTGATCGCCCGACAGGCGTGCCTCGGTCACCTCGTCGAGGGCGTCGTCGAGCAGGTCGCGCTCGAGATCGCGGGCGCTGAGGGCGGCGTTGTAGGCACTCTCGGCCGCGCGATACTCGGACTGCTCCACGTCCTGCGATGTCGCGGCGGAGGGAAGGACTGCGCACAGACCCGCGGCCAGGGCCACCAGGCGGAGCAGGCCCGCCGGCTTCCGTCCTCTGCCCTGTGCGGCCGATGGGGCCATGACCCGCCTCGGTTCAGGCGTCGATGCCGTATTTCTCGAGCTTGTAGTAGAAGGCGCTCGACTTGAGTCCCAGGTCTCTGGCGGCCTTCGCCTTGACTCCTCCCGCCCGCTCGAGAGCCTGCCTCAGGAGCCTCTCCTCAATACCCTCGAGCACCTCGTTCAGGTTCTTTCCGTTCTCGGGCAGCTCATCCGTCCGGGGCACGACGTCCCCGGCGTTCATCGCAGGCAGATCCCCGGCGTCGATCGTGGGACCGTCTGCAAGCAGGAGCGCCCGCTCGATCACGTTCTCGAGCTCGCGAACGTTTCCCGGCCATGCGTAGCCGGTCAGCTTGTCCATCGTCTTCGCCTCGACGCCGCCGACCCGCGAGTTGGTGCGTTTGCGCAACTTCGCGATGAAGTGGTCCACCAGGAGAGGGATGTCCTCGACGCGGTTCCTCAGGGGCGGCAGCACGATCGGGACCACATGCAGCCGGTAGAAGAGGTCCTTGCGAAAGTCCTCGCTGGCCAGGAGTTCGTCGGCGGGAGTGTTGGTCGCCGCGATGATGCGCACATCCACGGGAATCGTCTTCTCCCCCCCCACGCGCTCGAGTTCGCGTTCCTGGATCACCCGCAGGAGCCTGACCTGCGTCATGGTGGAGATGGTTGAGATCTCGTCGAGAAAGATGGTCCCGCCGTGGGCGAGCTCGAAGCGCCCCCGCCGCCTCCGGTCCGCACCCGTAAAGGCACCCTTCTCGTGCCCGAACAGCTCGGAGTCGAGCAGGCTCTCGGCGAGGGCTCCGCAGTTTACGCGCACGAAGGGGCCGTCCCTGCGCGTTGAGCTGGCGTGAATGGCGCGGGCTACGAGCTCCTTGCCCGTGCCGGACTCTCCGTAGATCATGACCGTCGACTCGCTGGGAGCCACCCGGCTGATCCAGTCGTACACCCGCTTCATCGCGGGCGCTTCGCCGATGATCTGCCCGTAGCGGGCCTCGGTCTGCTCCTTCAGCGACGTGTTCTCGATCCGCAGCGCCACGTTCTCCCGCCGCAGTTCGTCACGCTCTTCCCGCTCGCGCAGCAGGCGGCCCACCTTCACCGCGAACTCCTCGGGAGAAAACGGTTTGGTGATGAAGTCGACCGCCCCCAGCTTCATCGCCTCCACGGCCCTGTCGACGGTGCCGAACGCCGTGATCATCAACACGTCCGTCTCCGGGGCTTGTGCCCGGACCTGGCGGAGCACCTCGATGCCGTCCATACCCGCCATCCTGAGGTCGGTGACGACCAGCTCGGCGCCGTGCTCGCTGAGCAGATCCAGGCCCTGCCTGCCGTTCTCGGCCGAATAGGTCCGGTGGCCGTGCTTGCGCAGCAACAGCTCAAGGCCTTCACGGATGGCATCGTGATCGTCGATTATCAGCACTCGGGCCATGGCACCGGATGGACGAGCCCGCTGGGGGCGGTGAAAGGAAGGCGAACAAGGGCCGGAGCCCGGAGGCACGCATGGCCTGCAACCCGGGATGCGCGCGCTGCTCGATCCCCGGGCGAGCCGGCGGCAGGGTTCTGACTGGCGCAGGAGCTAACGCCCATTCGCTTCGCTTCGCGCGACCGGGAACACCTCCGAGCCGGGTAAATATAGACGGAACTCCGCGCCATTCCCAGCAGCGCCGTCGCCCGAGACCAGTTCGACCCTGCCGTCGTGGGCCCGTGCCACGCCCGCTACGATCGCGAGCCCCAGGCCCGCGCCCCGTTCCTTGCTGGTGACGAAGGGCTGGAAGATTCGTCCCCGCAACGATTCCGGCACGCCGGGCCCGTTGTCGCGCACGGACACGATGACTTCGCCGTTGCTGAACGTACCCTTTAGCCACACCCGGTCACCGGCTTCGGCGGCGTTGCGCAGCAGGTTCAACACCATGCGCTTGACCTGCCCCGAATCCGCCACCACCTCCAGCTGCGCGTCCGGCAGATCGACCTCGAGGCTGCCTCCCCGCGACTCGAGTTCCGTCGCAACCAGCTCGGCCGCCTCCCTGAGCGGACCCCGGATGTCGTGCAGCGTCGGCTGCGGCGCCCGGGGACGGGCGTACACCAGAAAGTCGGTGATGATGCTGTTGAGGGCATCCACTTCCGCCTGGATCTTGCGGAAGAGCTGGGCCCGTTCCTGTGGATCGGCGCTGTCTGCCGCAATGGCCGAGAAGAGTTTCAGCCCGCCCAGAGGATTCCGGATCTCGTGAGCCACCTGCGCGAGCATGAGCCGGAGTTGCTCGTCCCGCTGGATGATTCCCAGGCGCATGCGTTCCATCGCCCGCGAGAGACGGCCGATCTCGACACCCGCCTCCACTTCGACCGACCGCGTGATGCGGCCCCGCTGGATGCGAAGCGCCACCCTGCTGAGCCGCTCCAGAGGCTTCGCGATGCGGGCCGCCAGGCCGATGGCGACGAGAACCGAGAGCATGACCGTGATCGCTGAAGCGAGGAGGACCGACCTCTGCAACCTAGCCAGGGGATCGAGGTAATCCGCCGGCATGAGAACGGCGAGCGCGACGTCGTATTCGTCGTCGGATTCCTCCAGCCGCGCGAAACCGTACTTGTAGGAGCGGCCGTCCCTTCCCTCGAAGGCCGTCGAGGTCGCCGATCCGTTCTCCCAGAGGCTGCTCAGGTCGTAGGCGGAGAAGATGAAAACGTCGGTACCGATGATCGGAACGGAGTCGGCCGACTCGGTCGAAACGATGGCCGTATAGGGCTGATCGATGGCTCCGCTTCCGCCGGGCACCGTACCCTCTCCGGGAGAGGCCGGGCTCTCCCGACGGATGATCCACGCGGCGTCGACATATCCGCGGTCGACCAGACTGCGCAGGCGGTCGTACGCCTCCCTCCAGAAGAAATTCTCTTCGTCTCCGCGGCCGAGATGAAGCAGATTGGTCGCGTCCAGCCCGGTCTCCGCCGCCACGCCCGCTGTGACCTGGAGCTTGTCGTCCAACTCGTCCTCGAGCGCCCGATCGGTGACCGAGAACGCCATCCAGCTGCTCGCCGCCGTGAAGATGACCGCGAAGGCGACCAGGACCAGCACGTACAGGCGTCGAAGAGGCACTCTCGCGATCTCCGTTTCCGCTTTGGCTCCGGCTCAGGAGCACGCTTTCCGGTTTCGCCCGGCCCGCTGCCCCGGATCACAAACCACAGGGCACCCGCTCCAGGGCAACTTCACTGAATTGAATCGCCGATCCCGTCCGTGGCGCGATGACGAAGTGGAAGGGGGTCTCCACCACCGCCGCGGGCGAGCAGAAGTCGCCCGGGGCGAGTTCCACGAGTCTTACGATCGCGCCGTCGCGGATGGCCTGGATTTCCCTGATCTCCAGAATGCTCCCCGCCTCCTGTCGGGCGCCGTCCGCCGCGACCACCACCATATCCGCCTCCCAGTCGATGTCGGGAGGGAAAGCGCTACCGGCGTGCCGCCCCCAGAAGTCCCCCCACCCGGCCGGTGCGTCGCCCGCTTCGGGCCCTCCGAAGAACACCCGGGATACGAGGTCCGGTTCACCGGGGTTGGCACCCTGGGCGAGGCTCGCGAACGGCACGCTCAGGTGGTAGACGCTGGTGGCGGAATCTCCAAGGGTGCGGTCGTGCACGAGCCTGGACACCTGGATCACCCGGCTGGCGTGAATGTCGGGTCCGGACCCGGCGGGGTTAAGCGATCCGAGGGGGCCCTTGGCACACCGGATCCAGCTCTTCTCTTCGCTCCTGATCTCGTCCTGGATTCGGAGAGTTACGCGGGCCTCGCCGTCACATTGCGGGTTCAGATTCGGATCGAGGTCGTCGATGAAGAGATCCAGGCCGGCCGCTCCGTGGATCTGAGTGACCAGGGTGGCGTACGATGCGGTGAACGCGCCCGCAAGCCCCGGGCTCCGCGTGGTGGTCTCGCTTCCCACCACGCCTCGATAGGCGATCGACTCGGACAACTGCCAGGCGCCGGTCGACCGCCAGGTGAGCGTCTGACGCAGCTCTCCCATGCCCCGCGATGGCGGAGACCGTCGCGGGGTCACGACCTCCACGACCAGTTGACCGGACTGGCCAAAGCGCAGCATGGGTGGCTCCACGCCGTTCTCCTCGCACGCGGACGCGGTGGCCGCCAACATGGCCACCCGAATCCATGGAACCCCGAACTTGCTCGTCACGCCGATACCTTCGTCAGCCCCTTCGCTGGTTTGACGATGCCGAACTGGCGGCATCAATATAGGGCGCTTCCCGCCGTCCGTCCTGCTGCCCCGCCGCTGCGGGCGGAGGCATGCGATCGTTCCCCGGGCCTTCGCGCAAAAGGAGTCACATGGACACCCGCGACCGCCTGCTTGCCCTGTTGATCGAGCGGTCTCTCCGGGTTGGCCGCTTCACGCTCGCCAGCGGTGCCCGCTCGACGTACTACGTAGATGCGCGAGCGACGACGATGACCGCCGAGGGACAGGCGCTCGTCGGCCGGGTATGCCTGAGTTACCTCCGGCGCGCCGGTCTGGATCCAACACACGTCGGCGGCCTTACTATGGGCGCCGATCCGATCGCCTACGCCATCGCGCGCCAGAGCTGGGAGGAGGGCCGGCCCATCGACGCGTTTTCCGTCCGCAAGGACGCGAAGGAGTACGGCACCCGGCGCAGGGTCGAGGGGGGGCTCCCGGCGGATGCGCGCGTGGTGGTCATCGAGGACGCCATGACGACCGGCCGGAGCACCCTCAAGGCCATCCGGGCGGTCGAGGACCACGGCGCCCGGGTTCTCGCCGTCCTGGCACTCGTCGACCGTGAGGAAGGAGCCCGTGAGCGCATCGCGCGCGAAGGGCATGACGCGACAACCGTGTTTCCCGCGAGCGAACTTCTCGCCGCCCGCGAGGCGCAGGCCGGCGCAGAGACTCCAGGGGCGCCCGGCTAGCACCACCCAACCCGGCGTCGGCCCATCGCCGACCGGTCAGTCGAGCAGTCGGAGGGGCATCACCAGGCAGAGGTAGTCGATCGCGTCGCCGTCCTCCGCGGGCACCGGCTCGACAGTTGCCGCACGCTCCGGCGCCTTGAACGCCAGCCGAACGTCATCCGTGGGCATATGCTGGAGCACCTCGATGAGATAGCTGGCGTTGAACCCGATATCGAGGTCGTCGCCCTCATATCCGAGATCCACCTCATCGTAGCCCTCGCCCAGATCGGGAGTACTCACGCTCAAGTTCATCCGGCTACCGGAAAAACTGAGCTTGATGCGGTGCGTCTGGTCGCTGGCGACGACATCCATCCGCTTTACGGCGGCAAGCAGGCTGTTCTTGTCGACCACCGCGAACTTGTCGTTGTCCCGGGGAATTACCTGCTTGTAGTTCGGGTAGGTGCCGTCGATCAGCCGGGTGTAGACCTCGGTTGGCCCCGAGCGGAAGCCGAGGAAGTTGCCGTCGCGGCCCAACTCGAGTTCATCCCCTTCACCGAAGAGCCGCTGAACCAGCCTCAGTGCCGAGGGGGGAACGATGAGGTTCGACGCCGCCGGCCCGGACGTCTCGGTCTTCACCGACATCCTCGCAAGCCTGTGGCCGTTGGTCGCCACCATTCGCATCTCGTTGCCGCGCAACTCCCAGAGCACTCCGCTCAGGATCGGTCTGCTCTCTTCGCTCGATACCGCGAAGGACGTGTTGCGGATGAGCGACAGGAGATCGGCCCCGGAGATAGTCCACGCCTGATCGAAGTCCAAGTGGGGCGACGACGGGAAATCATCCGCGGGCAGACCGTTGAGCTTGAAGCGGCTCTTGCCGCAGACCAGCTCCATCTGGCTCCCCAGAGTGCCGGCGAGCACCGGGCGGTCGGGCAGCGCCCGCACGATTTCCTGGATCTTCTTGCCCGGGACCGTCAACGAACCTGTCTCCTGAACCTCCGCGGCTACGCGGGTCCGAACGGTGACATCCAGATCCGTGGCCGTGATCCAGAGGCCGTCTTCGGTTGCATCGAAGAGAATGTTGGAGAGAACCGGCAGCGTGGTGCGGGCTGGAACGGATTGGGAGACTGCCGTGAGTCCCTGGTACAGGTTCTGCCGAGTCAGGGCAAGTTTCATCTGGTTCGGATCCTGGGAGATGGGGTTGCGATCTTGAGGGAATCCACGGGAAGAAGTTCGAGTTCTACCCTTCTACTGCAAGAAAGTAGTAGTAGTAGAGGCTGTGGAGTTGTAGACAACGCCTCGCCTCCGCCCGGGTAACCTGGTTCTTCCCAACGGTCTCGGGAATGGAAGGATGACGTGGATTCCGGATGCAAAAGATCATCCGGTTTTCCATGAATCCACAACTGGGGCCTCGGGAGTGGAGCAAGCCACGCAGTTTCCCCGGTTCTCCCCAGCGGTTTGAACATGATTCTCAGACTCCGCCCGCGAGAATCTGCTCCCGCAGACGGGAGACGCGGCTGGCGAACTCCTCGTCCGTCTGCAGATCCCGATCCACCTTTCTTATCGAGTGGATCACCGTGGAGTGATCCCGTCCCCCGAAGGCCGCGCCAATCCTGGTAAGGGGCAGGTCGAGGATCTCCTTGATCAGGAACATGGCGACCTGGCGGGGCACGGTCACGTCGCGAGTACGCCGCTTCGAGACGAGGCCTCGCGGTTCCACTCCCCATGCCGCGGCGGAGGCGTTCAGGATGTCGGTTGCCGATGTGGACGGGGACGGGACGAGGGTCGGGATTCGCGATTCCTGCAGGGCCTCGTGCGCGAGCGTGATCGTGATCTCCTGATTCGTCAGGGACGAGAAGGCGAGCAACTTGATGATCGCGCCTTCCATCTCCCGGACCGAAGAGGTACACGAACGGGCTACAAGGTCAATCACGTCATCCTCCAGGAAGAGCCCGTCGGCGGCGGACTTCTTGCGGACGATGGCGATCCGGGTTTCGTAGTCGGGGGGCTTGATGTCTGCCACCAGACCCCACGCGAACCTCGACACCAGGCGTTCCTCGAGCCCGGACAGGCTGCTGGGCGCGCGGTCGCTGGTGAGAACAATCTGCTTCTGCGCGTCGTACAGGGCGTTGAAGGTGTGAAAAAACTCTTCCTGTGTGCGTTCCTTGCCCTCGAGGAAGTGGATGTCGTCGACGAGCAGGAGGTCGATATGCCGATAGCGCCGACGGAAACCGGGGGTGGCGCCCTCCTGGATGGATGTGACCAGCTCGTTGGTGAATTGCTCGGTCGGGACGTATGCGATGTGCGTCTGCGGGGCGTGCTGTTGCAGATAGTTGCCGATCGCGTGCATGAGATGGGTCTTTCCCAGTCCGACCCCTCCGTAGACGAAGAGGGGATTGTACATGCGGGCCGGCTTCTCGGCGACGGCGCGGCAGGCAGCGACCGCAAGCTGGTTGTTGTTGCCCACGACGAAGCGGTCGAAGGTGTACCGTTCGTTCAGTTTGTCGGAGGGGACCGTCGGCTTCGACTCGGAGATCCTGGACCGATATGGGGGCGAGGAATAGGTGGGGCCATCCGTGGGCAGAGCGAAGGCCGCGGGCGAGGGGTGTGAAGCCGACGAACGGTAGGAGACCGACAGGGGGCGTCCCAGCCTCTGCTCGATGCTCCTGCGGAGAAGCGCGCCGTACTTGTCCTCGATCCACTCCACGTGGAACTGGCTGGGGGCCTCGACCAGCAACTCGTCGTCCGAGAAGCCGACCGCCTCGGTGCCGGAGAGCCAGGTCTGAAAACTCTGCTCCGGAAGGTAGGTCCGCGCGGCCGCCAGGGCGTGAGCCCAGATCTCGGAAGCAGAGAGTTCCATCGAGGAAGGACTGGGGGAGGAGAAAGGGCCGGGGCTTGCGCGGAGAGCCCCCGGGGCAGCGAAGGATGCAACGGTATCCCGGGAGTGTGGAAAAGTCAATCGCCAATGGCGGGCCTGCGCCCCCGGGCGACGGTGTTCGCGCGCGTGCGGCACGGCGCGGCGGGGTTGACGGCCCGCGCGGATTTCCGGTAGGTTCCTCGCCCGTCCCGCGTTCGTCTGCCGGCCGGTACACAGGGGTCGACAGGATGCGGGTGGTTCCCTTCACGACCGTTCCTCATGAAACCGACATACAGACCACGGAACCGAAAGAGAAAGAACACCCACGGATTCCGCGCCCGGATGAGCACTCGGGCGGGCCGCAAGACGCTGTCGAGGCGGCGGAGGAAGGGGCGCCGCCGGCTGGTCGTGGAGGTCGGCTCGAAGTAGACGGCGCAGCCGCCGAGCCGGGGCCTTCAACCGAAGTATGCTTCCCTCCCGTGAGACGAATTCGGCGCTCTGGCGAAATCCGTGGCCTGTTGAGGCGGGGGAAGCGACGGAGGACGTCCGAACTCGACGTCTTCCTCGCGGCTTCCCCCACATCTTGTGCACGCTTCGGGGCGATCGTGCCAAAGCACGGCCACACCATCGTGGATCGCAACCGGCTGAGGCGCCGACTGCGTGAGATCGGGCGACTCGAAGTGCTGCCGCGGCTGGACACCCACCTTCGGGATCTGGACTTCCTGGTCAGGGCCAGACGGGAGGCGTACCACGTGTCGTTCCAGCAGCTCAGGACTCAACTGGTAAAGCTGACCGAGGAGCTCCTCTGAAGTTCTTGCTGAGCGGCATTCGATTCTATCGCGCGGCGATCTCTCCGTTGGCGCCGCCTGCCTGTCGGTTCGTGCCCAGTTGTTCGGCCTACGCACTGGAAGCGCTCGAGCGGCACGGAACCCTGCGCGGCTGCTGGCTGACGCTGCGGCGGCTCTGCCGGTGCCATCCCCTTGGCGGGAAAGGGTTCGATCCGGTGCCTCGGGGACACCCGCGATGAGGCCGGAACTGCGCTTCGTCCTCGCCATCTTTCTGATGGTCGGCGTCCTGTTCGGAACCAACCTGCTTTTTCCGCCGCCCCCCGCCCCGGAGGCGCCGGTACCCGCGGCCGTGGAAAGCGAGCCCGAACCGGCGGAGCCGACTGAGCCTGCGGTCTCGCCGAACAGCGGGATCGCGGCCGCGGCGCCGGATCCGCCGGTAGTGCCGGAGCGCCGGATCCGCGTCCGGGGACCGCTCTACGAATTCGAGTTCAGCAACTACGGGGCACAGCTCCATTCCGCGATGCTGCCGGGGTTCAGATCGTTCGCGGACGACGGTCCCGTACAGCTTCTCCTGCGCAACGGGCCGGGCGCGCTCGGCAGCCGGGTCGCGGTCGCCGGAGACACCCTCGATTTCTCCGTGGTGCCGTTCGAAGTGTCTCCTGCCGAGGGACTTGCGCTGGTCGAGGGAGATGACCCGCAGGAGTTGAGCTTCACCTTCCGCAGTCCCGACGGGCGGACCGGTTTCGAGATTCACTACCGTTTCGACCCCGACTCGTACCTGATCGACGTCCGCGGGCGCGTTCTCGGGGTTGATCGGGGTCTTCTGCTCACCGACCTGGGCGAGGGACTGGCGTTCAACGAAGCACGCCCCGCGGATGATGAACAGGCGCTGGCCTACGTGGTCAACCATACCCAGGACGGCATCCGGCAGCGGCCGCTCAGGAATTTCGAAGAGGATCGGGTCGAGGACGGTCCGCTGCTGTGGGTCGCGCTCAAGAGCAAGTATTTCCTGGCGGCCCTGCTGGCCGGGGAGGACCGGGAGACGGAGCGTTTCCTGGGCGGGGTGTTCGCGCGGCGCCCGGTCGACCTGTACGGCGGAGAGGAGCCGCGGGTATCGGTAACCGCGGCGCAGAGCCTCCTGCCCGACGATTCGTTCGCCTACCAGATCTACCTGGGGCCGCAGGACTTCACCCGGCTGAGGGCGATCGGCGGCGACCTGGAGGATGTAAACCCGGTCGGCTGGAGGTGGCTGCGGCCCGTCATCCAGCCGTTCGCAGCGATCATCACCACCATCCTCATCTACCTGCACAACCAGTTGGGCTGGGGCTATGGATGGGTGTTGATCCTGTTCGGGGTCATGATGCGCGTCGTGCTCTTTCCGCTGAACCAGAAGGCCATGCGCGCGCAGCTGAGGAACACCGCGGTCGCGCCCATGGTCAAGGAAATCCAGGCCAAGTACAAGAACGACCCGGAACGGCAGCAGAAGGAGATGATGAAGCTGTACAGGGAACACGGATTCAATCCGCTGGCCGGATGCGTTCCCATGCTCATCCCCTTCCCGGTGCTCATCACGCTCTTCTTCGTCTTCCAGAACACCATCGAGCTTCGCGGCGTCTCCTTCCTCTGGCTCCCCGATCTCTCCGCCCCGGATCCCCTTTACCTGCTTCCCGTCTTCCTGGGCTTATCCATGTTCCTGCTGCAGTGGGTGAGCATGCGTACGATGGATCAGGTGAACCCCCAGATGAAGATGATGCTGTGGTTCATGCCGATCTTCATGGTTTTCATCTTCTTCCAGTTGGCCTCGGGGCTGAACCTCTACTATGCGACGGCCAACATCGCCACGTTGCCCCAGCAGTACTGGATCGCAAGGGAGCGGCAGAAGGCGAAGAACAAGGCATCCTAGGCCGGAGGCGCTTGCCGGCCAGGCGTGGTACAGGGAGCAGGATTGACGGACACCATCGTTGCAGCGGCCACCCCGCCGGGGCCCGGCGCCCTCGCAGTGGTGCGCATCTCCGGGCCGGGCGCCTTTTCCCTCAGAAGCGCGCTTGCGCCGGATCTTCGTGCCCCAGCGCACCGGCGAGCGATGCTGGCGGGACTGCACGACCCGGAGACGGGAGAGCTCCTGGACCGGGGAATCGTCACCAGCTATCCGGCGCCCGCCAGCTACACCGGAGAGGACATGGTGGAGATCTCCTGCCACGGCGGATATCTCATCCCGGGCCTCCTCGTGGAACACGCGCTCGAAGCAGGCGCCCGCATGGCGGAGCCCGGGGAATTCACCCGGCGGGCCTACCTGAACGGGAAGATGGATCTGCTACAGGCGGAAGCCGTGTGCGATCTGGTGGGCGGGCGCAGCCGGGCGCTGCACCGGGTGGCCGTGCATCAGATGGAGCGTGGGCTGTCGGCCAGGATGACCGCGGCGCGCGAGTCGCTGGTCACGCTGGAGGCACTGCTCGTCCACCATCTGGACTTTCCGGATGAGGACGAGCCCCCGACGAGCCTCGAGTCAGTAGCCCGCGAGGCGCGGGAGGTGCGTCTCCGGCTGGAGGGCGTGCTGGCCACGGCACCGGAGGGGGAGCTGCTCAGAGAGGGCGCGCTGACCGTCCTGGCCGGGCGCCCCAACTCCGGTAAGTCCAGTGTTTTCAATGCGTTAGTGGGATACGAACGTGCCATCGTCACCGAAGTGCCGGGGACGACGCGAGACGCGCTTGAGGCAACCGTGTCCTTGAGTGGGTATCCATTTCGGCTTGTGGATACCGCCGGGCTCCGGGAAACCGGGGAGCGCGTCGAAGCACTGGGGATCGAGGTTGCCCGCCGCTATCTGGCGCGCGCGGACCTGGTGCTGTATTGCGCAGAGAGCGTCGAAGGGGTGTCCGAGGCGGATCTGGAGTTTCTGGGGGCATGTGATCGGCCGTTTCTGGTTCTCGCAACCAAGGCCGATCTGGCCCGGCGGGGCAACGGTGCCACGCGCAAGTGCGTCGACGCCGGTGAGAACGGGTATTCCGGATCGGAAGCCGGACCGGACCGGGTCGGCATTGCGAAAGCCGGGCAGCGGGGTCGCCCCCTCGCGGCCGCTACCGGTCGAAGCGAAGCCCTGCCTCGGCGAATCGCCACCTCCGTGGTCACGGGGGAGGGACTGGAGGAGCTGGGCAAGGTCCTGCCGGGGATGGTCTTCGGAGGACTGGTCCAGGCGAACGCAGACACGCCGATCGTGACCCGCAGGCGACACCGACGCGCCCTCGAACGAGCAGTAGAGGAACTGAATGCGTTTGAAGGCGCCCTGGCGGACGGGATTCCGGCTGAAGTGGCCGCAACCCATCTAAGGCCGGCGGAGACGGCGCTGGAGGATATCCTTGGGATTGTTACCCTTGATGAGGTGCTCGACCGGGTGTTCCGCGACTTCTGCATCGGCAAGTAGGTACGTGACGGAAGGCACCGCGAGAGAGGGCTGTACGGGCTTGGCGCGAACAAGGTAAGTTGTTGTTAGTAATGATGTTATAATACGTGTCGGGCCGCTCCGGCGGACGGTACGGGAAGCGCGGATTGCAGATCGTGGATAGAACGTACGACGTGATTGTGGTTGGCGGAGGCCACGCCGGGGCGGAGGCGTCGGCGGCAGCCGCCCGCCTCGGAACCCGGGTCTTGCTGATCACCCCGGACCTTGCGCGCATCGGTCAGATGAGCTGCAATCCTGCGATCGGAGGCATTGCGAAGGGCGTCGTTGCCCGCGAGGTCGACGCGCTCGGGGGCGTCATGGGGCGGGCCACGGACGCATCGCGCATTCATTTTCGCATGCTCAACCGCTCCAAGGGGCCGGCCGTGTGGGGTCCGCGCGCGCAGTGCGATCGGACCCTGTATTCGCTGGCGGTGCGGCGAGTGCTGGAAGAGCTGTCGACGCTTGACCTCTTTCAGGACATGGTTTCCGATCTCGTGCTTCGGGGCGACCGGATTGCCGGCGTGCGTACGCGCACCGGACTCGAGTTCAGGGCCCCGGCCGTGGTCATCACGACAGGGACATTCCTTCGGGGCCGCATTCATGTCGGCCTGGCGGGCGGGGTGGAGGGAGGGCGCGCCGGAGAGGAGGCCTCGGTCGAGCTGGCCTGTGCGCTCGAGGGTCGCGAGTTGGAGGTGGCGCGTTTCAAGACGGGTACGCCGCCCCGCATCGATGGCCGGTCCGTGGACTACGGCAAGCTGGAGGAGCAACCGTCGGAGCCCGGGGCTCGCTTCTCGGCGTTCGTGAGAGAGGAGTTTCCGGGCGAGCGTCCCTGCTGGATTACGTGGACGGGGAAGGAACTCAGGGACATCGTGCAGGAAAACCTCGAGCGGAGCGCGCGGTTCGGTGGGTCCATCGCGGGCCGGGGGCCGCGGTACTGCCCGTCCATCGAAGACAAGATCGTCCGGTTTCCCGACGCACGCGGGCACCAGGTGTTTCTGGAGCCTGAGGGGTTGGACACGACCGAACTCTATGTGAACGGTTTGTCGACCTCCTTGCCTCCGGAAGTGCAACTCCGGTTCCTTCGGAGCGTGCCGGGGTTGGAGCGGGTGCGCATGACCCGTAGCGGGTATGCGATCGAGTACGACTACTTCCTTCCGCATCAGCTGCGGCACACGCTGGAGGTGAAGTCGGTAGAGGGGCTCTTCTTCGCCGGGCAGATCAACGGCACGACCGGCTACGAAGAGGCCGCGGGACAGGGGTTGGTGGCCGGTGCAAACGCCGGCCTGGCCGCCCTGGGGGAGGCACCCCTCATTCTGGAGCGCGACCAGGCGTACATTGGCGTGCTGATCGACGACCTTGTCACCAAGGGGGTGGATGAACCCTATCGACTCTTCACCTCGCGTGCGGAGTTTCGGCTGCTGCTCCGCCAGGACAACGCGCTCTCGCGCCTGGGACCGGTGGCGCGCGAAAGGGGTCTGTTATCGCCCAGCCAGGCCCGGGTGCTTGAAGAACGCCTGGAAACGGAAGGACGTCTGATCGAGTGGTTTCGATCGACGCGCCTGAAGCCCGAGCAGGTGAACGACGCTTTGGCGGAAGCGGGGTCGAGCCCATTGCGCACTCCCGCACGGGCGGTGGAGTTGTTGAGAAGACCGGAGGTGAGTTCGGACGCGCTGATTCGGGCGGCAAATGCGTCGTTTGTTGACGAGGGTTGGGAGGAGGCGCTGCTGGCTGTCGAGGTCGACCTGAAGTACACGGGATATGTGCAGCGCGAGCGGGATCGAGCGGCCGCTCTTCGGGCGCGAGCGGCATTCCGCATCCCGCAGGACATCGTGTACGAAGGATTGGTGACGCTGTCGCACGAAGCCCGCGAAAGGCTCGATCAGGTCCGACCGGCCACACTGGCGCAGGCCTCGAGGGTCTCGGGTGTCTCGCCGGCAGATCTTCAGAACCTCGTCATGGAGATCCGGAAGCAGGGGAGCGTCGCTCCAGAACGTTTCACGGGAAACATGACGGTGAAACAACATCGTGGAACGGACGGTGTTTCACGGGAAACATGACGGTGAAACAAGACGCATCTCGGGAGTTCGACATCGGGTTCCTGGTGGGGGTCCTCGTTGGAGAGGGACATTTCGGTGGAGATGGGCGGCAGCCGCACGTCACGCTCCGCATGCACACCGACCACAAGGCGCTCTTCGACTGGATCATGGAGCATTTCCCCGGTGGGAAGCTGTACGGTCCCTATCGGCACGGCGGACGGCAGTACTACCAGTGGATGGCGCGCGGATCCTTCCTGCGGGAACACCTGGTTCCCTTGCTGGACCGGTATCTGGACGAGAGGCTGGACGCAAAGGCCGCCCACCGCTTCCAGGCGATGAAGGCGCGGTACTTCCCTGATTCGGACGCCGGCGCAGGCTAGGAGCACTGTCCGGCACGGACCGGGGACAGCGGGCAGCAAGCCCATGTCAGGATGACCCGCAATCGGGCGCAAGACTCCCATGCCGGCGACGCGCACCCACCTTTTCCGCAAACCTGGGGTCAGGTAGCTTTCGAGTGCGACCTTTTCCCCCGCGTCCCGAGTCCGACCCAGGCATCCTGCCCTTGTTGTGGAAAAACCTCGCCCCGGAAAGAGCTGACCACGGCTAGCCATGTCCAGAGTCATTACCATCGCCAACCAGAAGGGGGGGGTAGGCAAGACCACAACTGCGATCAACCTCGGAGCTGCGTTGGCAGTGGCTGAACAGCGCACGCTGGTCATTGACATGGATCCACAGGCCAATGCGAGCAGCGGATTGGGCCTCTGGGGCCATGATCAGGTCTCCGGCATGTACGACGTCATGATCGGGGGGCGCTCGATCGAGGAATCAAGGGTTCGCCAGCTTCACTTCCCCTATCTGGACATGGTGGGCACCACGCGCGACCTCGCCGGCGCGGAGATCGAACTGGTAGGTGTAGAGGCCCGCGAATCCGTTCTGCGTGCGGCACTTGAGCCCATTCGCGAGGACTACGACTACATTCTCGTGGACTGTCCCCCCTCGCTGGGCCTCCTGACGCTCAACACGCTCACGGCGGCCGACTCCGTACTCATCCCGATTCAGTGCGAGTTCTACGCGCTGGAAGGCCTCAGCCAGCTTCTCAACACGGTGCGCATCGTACAGCGGGGGTTGAACACGGGCCTGGAGATCGAGGGCGTTCTCCTGACGATGTTCGACAAGCGGCTCAACCTCTCGAAACAGGTCGCCCGGGAAGCCCGCGAGTACTTTGGGGACAAGGTCTTCACCAACGCGATTCCCAGGAACGTTCGGCTTGCCGAGGCGCCGAGCTTCGGCAAGCCCATCATCGTATACGACGTCCTCTCGGCAGGGGCCCGCTACTACCTCCGTCTTGCGAGGGAAGTCATTCAGCGCACGCAGCACAGGATTACCAGGTCGAGGGCCCGAGCAGCTTCATGAGCGTTGCTCCGAACACTCGACTCGGACGCGGTCTGGGCGCCCTGCTTGGCGATCATCTCGATCGGCCCGTGGAAGGCGAAGTCGCACGCCTGCCCCTGGATTCCGTGGGTCCCAATCCCTTCCAGCCTCGTCGTCAGTTCAAGGAGGAGGAAATCCGGGAACTCGCGGCGTCCATCAACGCGAACGGATTGCTTCAGCCCGTTCTCGTCAGATCCGCGCCGGAGCCCGAGCATTGGGAACTGGTGGCGGGAGAGCGCCGGCTGCGAGCCGTCACGAGGCTCGGCTGGAGCGATGTGCCGGCAATCGTCCGCGAGGTGGATGATGAAACCATGCTTGTGCTGGCGCTTGTAGAGAACCTCCAGCGCCGCAATCTCGGCGCGCTGGAGGAAGCCGAGGGCTACAAGGTGCTTGTGGAGAAATTCAAGCGCACACAGGAGGACATTGCGCTGGCTGTCGGGAAGAGCCGGGCCACGGTAACCAACATCCTCCGCCTTCTGAAGCTCCCCGTCGAGGTCCGCCAGTTGCTGGGGGAAGAGAAGCTCACGCCGGGACACGGGCGAGCGCTCCTCGCCGTCGACGACCAGGAATGGGCCGCCGAGTTGGCTCGAATGGTGGTCGAAGGCGGTTGGTCCGTTCGCAGGCTGGAGGAGACCGTGCGCACGAACCCGACGCGTCCGCCTGGCAATGAGAACGCGCTGGAGCACCGAAAACGGCGGGCTCGGCCGTCAGAAGCACTGGATCCGGTGCTGCGCGCGTTGCAGGAAGAGTTGCGCGCCGCGCTCGGCACACGAGTCGTAGTTCGACGGCAGCGAGGGAGCAAGGGGCGCATTGAGATCCCCTTTCACGATGATCGGGATCTCGAACGTGTCTTCGCGCTGGTGTCGGGTCGGGAGGCCGCGGATGTTCTGGAATAGGAAGTCTCGAAACCGTCGGGCTCTGACGGTCATGTTGCTCGCCGATGGCTCGACGGATGCCCAGAGCTATGAATTGACCGCGACCCACGCTGTACTGGTTTCGCTCGGGCTGATTGGACTGCTTTCCGCGGGCTACGCGGCCGGCGTTACGGTGACCACGCATCGCGTGGACATCATGTCGGACTCGCTTGCGGTCCAGGCGGAAGGGATTCGGGCGCTGGGCGCGGACATCGATACGGTGGAAGCACGCTACCGGCGGATTGCGGAACTCTTTGGAGCCCGCCCAACCGCGCTCTCGGACCTGTGGCTTCCGCCGGTAGGGAACGCAGCAAACGCCGGTCGGTCCCTGGTTGACGAAACCAGGCCCACCAGCTGGCCGCTCACCGAAAGAGGCTTTGTGACCCAGGCCCTGATGGAAGGCATGGTAGGGGAACATCCAGGCCTGGACATCGCTGTTCCCACGGGCTCCTACATTCGGGCTGCGGGCGCAGCCATCGTAGCCGAAGCGGGAGAAGATCCGCTCTACGGGCGGTTTGTGCGCCTTGACCACGGCGACGGATACACCAGCTTATATGCCCATGCCTCCATGACGTTTGTGGAAAGCGGAGACCTGGTGCGCCAGAACGAGGTCATTGCATTGAGTGGATCAACGGGCCGGTCGACGGCTCCGCACCTTCACTTCGAAGTCCTTCGAAACAACGAACCCGTCGATCCGTTGACGATCCTTGTGCGACCTTGATGGTTGCCGGAACCCGCTTCCATTGACTCCACCCAAACTTCCAGTAAGGGAAACACCAGGATGAGCAAACAGCGCCCGACGTCACCCCCCGCGTCCCCGGACAACACGATTTCGATCATCGGACCCGGGATGACCGTAGTCGGAAACTGCAAGACCGAGGGGACGATTCGCATCGAAGGCAGGATCGAGGGGGGAGTGGAGGCCGGAAAAGCCGTTGTCGTCGGCAGGAACGGAACGGTTGTCGGCGACATCTCCACCCAGGACGCGGTGATCTCGGGGCGACTCAAGGGGAGCCTGAAGATCGCTTCGCGGCTCGAGCTCCAATCGTCCTGTGACGTGGACGGCGATATCGACACCCGTCGGATCGTGCTCGAGGAGGGCGCCACCGTCAACGGAACCGTCAAGATGGGAAGCCGGGGCGCAAAACCACCCTCCTCCCGGAAGTAGCAATGGGCGGGATGCCGATGGTTTCGGTGTCCGTCGGGGAGTTTCCACACTTTGCCACAAGGCGTGGACAATCTCTCAAGTCCATAGAAGCCCTAGGCTTGACGTCCCGTCCGACCACCACCCTGAGCGCGTTGTCCACGACACTTCTGTTTTTCCACGATCCTGCGGGAACCCGTTGAAACCGCACCTGCTCGTCGCGGGCGTTCGTGCGCATGACCCCATCAGGAAGGGGGCCGGGGCATGAAGCTGGAATCGCTCGTCGAGTATGTCGACGGCTACCTGCAGGTGCCGGGTTTCCCCGACTATCCCAACGCCTACAACGGCCTTCAGGTCGAAGGGACGGCAGAAGTACGCAGCATCTGTGCCGCGGTGGACGCCAGTGAAGCCGCCATAAACGCCGCTGCCGCGCGCGGAAGCAACCTCCTGCTCGTGCACCACGGGCTCTTCTGGGATGGGGCGGCTCCCGTTACCGGCAGGCGTTTCCGGAAGCTGTCGGCCCTCCTCCGCAACGAGGTGGGTCTCTACTCGGCTCATCTGCCGCTGGACGCACATCCCGAGGTCGGCAACTGTGCCTTGCTCGCGCGCGCGCTGAGCATCGAAGTCGAGAAAGGATTCGGCTCTTACCAGGGCGTTGATGTGGGCTGGATCGGGACGACCTCGGAGACCCGTCAATCCCTGCGGGATCGGGTGGCCGAATCTCTGCAAGTCCCAGTCCGACTTATAGATGGAGGATCTGCCCACATCCACCGCGTCGCGGTAGTGACGGGAGCGGGCGGGTCCATGATCGCCGAAGCGGCGGCGGCGGGCGCCGATGCGCTCGTCACGGGTGAAGGCGCGCATCATACGTACTTCGATGCGATGGAATGCGGGATCAACGTGTACTATGCGGGCCACTACGCCACCGAGACCCTCGGGGTGCGCGCCCTCGCCGCCCATCTGGAGGCGCGCTTCGGCATTCCCTGGGAGTTTCTCGACTTTCCCACAGGCTTTTAGACAACCGTCCGAAGCCGTTCTGCGCCGGCCGAGCCATGTCGGCGAGTCACCCTGGACCAGGAGCCGAAAGACCGATGACCGAGGAGCGGGGAGGATCATGAAATGCCCGCAGTGCGGCTCGGATGCCGCCGGCAGGTTCTGCGCGGAATGCGGCGCGGCGATCCGACCGCCGGAATGCCCTTCCTGCGGAGAGGCGGCCCAGGCTGGAGCGTCGTTCTGCATCTTATGCGGCACACCCCTCCGGCGCCGGCGGCCGAAAGCCGCGGCCGCGGGGGGCAGGAGGGTGCTTTGGGCCAGCGGCGTGTTCGCCGGCGTGCTGATCATCGGCGCCGGGTACTGGGCGCTGGCACGGGATGAGCCGGAGGAGGCGCCGCGCCCCGGCCCCGCGGCGGGCCTGATGCCCGCTGCCGGGACGCCTCCGGATCTGAGTTCCATGACGCCGCGAGAGGCGGCCGATCGGCTGTACGATCGCATCATGCGGGCCGCGTCAGCCGGGGACACCGCCGAGGCGCTGGCGTTTCTGCCGATGGCACTTGACGCCTACGGCCTGGTGGTGCCGCTGGATGCGGACGGCCACTACCACATGTCCCTGCTGCACGCTCTGGGCGGGAACTACCAGATGGCCCGGGACGTGGCCGAAGGTGCGCTGGCCGACGCACCCAGCCACCTGCTCCTCCTGGGCGCGGCGGCGCGGGCGGCCTCCGAACTCGGCGATAGTGATGGAGCCAACGCCTATTACGCCCGATTCATGGAGGCGTGGGAAAGCGAACGGGCGCGCGGGCTCGAGGAGTACTCGATGCACGCCATCCCGCTCGCGGAGATGAGGGAGGCGGCAGAGGCTCGGGCCGGTGGGTAGTGCCGAAGGACGTCGACCGATGTCGCAGCCGGTCGGGAGCGTCATCCCCTCGTGATCGAGTCCCCTCTCGCGCTCGTCGCCGCCATTGCGGGCGTCGTGGTGCTGGCGCTCTGGCTGGAGCGTCGCCGGGTGCCCGGGCTCTGGAAGCTGGGTGCCACCCTGCTCGCCATCGCCATTGGCGGGGTTCTCTCCAACACGGGGCTCGTGCCTCCGGCTTCGCCCATCTACCAGGCCATCACCGGCACCGTGACCGATCTGGCCATCGTGTGGCTGCTGCTGGCGGTCAACCTCGCCGACCTGCGCAAGGCCGGCGGGGCCATGCTGGTCGCGTTCGGCATCGCGGTGGCGGGGACGGCCCTCGGGGCGTTCGCGGGGGCGTTCCTGTTCGGAAACGCGGTCGGCGACGAGACGTGGAAGCTGGCGGGAGCGCTCACGGGGACCTATTCGGGAGGATCGCTCAACTTCACCGCGGTCAGCCGGGCGGTCGACATGTCCGACGCGCTCTTCGTGGGCGCCACCGCCGCGGACAACGTCGTCACCGGTCTCTGGCTGGCGGCATGCGTGGTGCTGCCCCGATGGATCGGGCGGTACTACCCGCCGCCGGCTTCATCGGAAGCGGTCCCGCCGGGTTCGCCGACAGACCATTCCTCGCAGGACTTGAGCCCCGACGACGACGAATCCGCGCATCCGCTCTTCGCCTGCGCATCGGTTTCCACACATCAGGTTGCCTTTCTGGTCGCGGCAGGATTCGCGATCGTGATCGCGTCCCGGACCGTCGCGGCCATCACTCCCGGAATCAATCCGGTGCTCTGGCTCACGACGCTGGCCCTTGTTGCGGGCCACGTCATGCCATCCGGGGCGAAACGGGGCGCGCTCCAGCTCGGCAACCTCGCGCTGCTGTTCTTTTTCGTGGTGATCGGCATCTACTCGCGGATCGCGGAAGTGCTCGCGGTGGGCGTCCAGGTGCTCTTCTACGCCCTCTTCGTCGTCGCCGTCCACGGAGTCCTGCTCTTCCTGGCGGGCCGCTTCCTGCGCGTGGACATCGGCACGCTGTGCGTAGCTTCCCAGGCATCCGTGGGAGGACCCGGGAGCGCACTCGCGGTAGCGGTGGCGGGGGGATGGCGATCCCTCATTCTGCCGGGCATTCTGGTGGGTCTCCTCGGCTACGCGCTGGGTACGTACGCAGGGATGGGCATCGCGGGGGCGCTACGGGGATTCGGCTTCTAACGGCCGATCGAATGCCGGGGGGGGAGTTTGTCGACGGGTGCCGGAGCATGCCCCGCACCGGCGTGCTCCGTTGCCGTAGAAAGCGTCGGGGTTTTATCATTCCAAGCTACGCACCGGGACGCGCAAATCGTGCCCGAACCCGGGATGGAGACCCTTCGCGGCCCGCATTTGCCGGCGGGCCCTGACCAGCCAGAATTGCGATCCCCGGGGGGCCGATCCGGGTCCGGCTCAAGGGAACGAGCGACGGAGAACTCGAGGTTGAGCCAGCCCCTCAAAGCCTGGAAGGGATACGCGCCGGCGCGGAAGGACACGGGCACCGTCACGCCCAAGGGCACTTCCCGCATACGCGCCCACGAGGGCCTCGCCACCATATCCCCGAACGAGCGCAAGCCGTCCTGGCTCAAGGTGCGTTCTCCCGGGGGCCCGAACTATCTGCGGCTGAAGCGCCTCATGCGCAGCCGGGCGCTTCACACCGTGTGCGAAGAGGCGGGCTGCCCCAACATCGGCGAGTGCTGGGAGGCCGGCACGGCCACCTTCATGATCCTCGGCGATGTCTGCACGCGCGCGTGCAAGTACTGCGCGGTCGCCCACGGACTGCCGACCGTGCTGGACCGGGACGAACCCCGGCGCGTCGCGGATACCGTGGCCGCCATGGACCTCGAGCACGTCGTGATCACCAGCGTGAATCGGGACGAGCTGCCGGACGGCGGCGCCGCGATCTATGCCGAGACCGTACGCAGCATTACCGACCGGCTGCCGGAATGCTCGGTCGAGGTGCTGATTCCGGACTTCAAGGGCGACGAAGGCGCCCTGGCGATGGTCCTGGGCGCCAAGCCGGCGATTCTCGGGCACAACCTCGAGACCGTCGAGCGGCTCCACCCCGAGGTACGCCCGGGAGGCCGCTACTGGCGCTCGATCTCCTTTCTCGGAGCCTCCAAGCGCCTGGCCCCGCGCATCCTGACCAAGACGGGCATCATCCTGGGGATGGGGGAGCGCGCATCCGAGATCCGGCAGGCGATGAGCGACCTTCGCGAGGCCGGCGTCGACATTCTCACCCTGGGCCAGTATCTCCGCCCGTCGCTGCAGCACATTCCCGTGGCCCGCTGGGTGACGCCGAAGGAATTCGACGACTGGAAGCGGATCGGCGAGGGAGAATACGGCTTCCGGCATGTGGAGTCCGGTCCCCTGGTCCGCTCCAGCTATCATGCGAAGGATCAGGCGCGCCAGGTATCCGCCGGCGCGGCGGGTTCGATTCGGCACGTGCTGGAGACCGATCTGTCCGCGCCCGCGGAGGTGCCCGGGCTCCGGCTCGTCCAGATCGAGGCGCGACGTACTTCGACAGCGGAAGCGGATGGAAGGGGGGTGGCACATGCCTGACAGCGCCGTGCGGGACGCATCCACATCGGCCGCTCCAGCCGTTATCGAGGGCTTTCCGGCCGAACAGGTGCTGGGCTTCCTGCGGGAGATGCTTGTATACCGGCGGTTCGAGCAGAAGGCGGAAGAAGCCTACGCGATCGGCAAGATCGGCGGCTTCTGCCACCTGCATACCGGTCAGGAAGGGGTGGCCCTGGGCTTCGTCGGACCGCTTCGCCCCGACGACTACGCCATCTCCGCCTACCGCGAACACACCCTGGCGCTCGCCAAGGGCATCTCCGCGCGCGCGGCCATGGCCGAACTCTATGGGCGGGTCGGCGGGTGCTCGGGCGGCAAGGGCGGCTCGATGCACCTGTTCTCCGCGAAGCACAACTTCATGGGTGGATGGGGCATCGTAGGTGGCCAGATCCCCCTGGCGACCGGGTTCGCCTGGGCGAGCCGCTACCGCGGCGAAGACCGCGTCTGCGTCTGCTTCCTGGGGGACGCGGCCGTCAACCAGGGCTCATTCCACGAGTCGCTCAACATGGCGGCCATCTGGAAGCTGCCGGTCATCTACGTCGTCGAGAACAACGGGTACGGCATGGGGACGGCCTTCAACCGCGTGACCACGACCCCCATGGTCGAGAAGTCACGGGCGCACGGGATTCCCGCGCACTACGTGGACGGTCAGGACGTGCTTGCGGTCTGGCGACTGATGGAAGATCTGCTGGACCGCGTGCGCGACGGTGCCGGACCCCAGTTCGTGGATGCGGAGACGTATCGCTTCAAGGGCCATTCGATGTCCGATCCGGTATCGGGCACCTACCGCAGCAAGGAGGAGGTCGAGTCGCGGGTCCGCGAGGACGACCCCATCGCCCATGTGCGCGACCTGCTGATCCAGAGCGGGCATCTCACCCGGGAGAGCCTGGAGCGGATGGACGAGGAGGTGCGCGAGCTGGTCGAGGACGCCGCCGACTTCGCCGACCGCTCGCCGCTCCCCCCCGAGGACAGCCTGCACGAATTCGTCTACAGCGACATGGACGTGCACGGTAGGCTCTTCTTCGATGGGCGGGGAGGCTGAGATGGCGGTCATGACCTACCGGGACGCCCTCAACGAGGCGCTCGCGGAAGAGATGGAGCGCGACGACTCCGTTTTTCTCATGGGTGAGGAAGTGGCGGAGTACGACGGCGCCTACAAGGTGTCCCGGGGCCTGCTCGAGCGCTTCGGCGCCGCACGGGTGGTGGACACGCCGATCAGCGAACTCGGCTTCGCCGGGCTGGGCGTGGGCGCGGCGATGGCCGGGCTCCGGCCGGTCATCGAGTTCATGACCTTCAACTTCGCGTTCCTCGCTCTCGACCAGGTCATCAACAACGCCGCCAAGACCCACTACATGACGAACGGGCAACTGCACGTTCCCATGGTCTTTCGGGGACCGAACGGGTCGGCCCTGCAGCTCGCGGCGCAGCACTCGCAGGCGTGCGAGACCTACTATGTCCACGCCCCCGGGGTCAAGCTGGTGAATCCGGCTACGCCGGCGGATGCGAAAGGGCTGCTCAAGGCCGCGATTCGCGACGACGATCCGGTGGTGGTGATGGAGTCCGAGCTGCTCTACAACGCGCGCGGCGACGTTCCCGAAGGCGAGCACGTCGTGCCGCTGGGCGTAGCCGATGTGAAGGCGGAGGGTACGGACGTCACCATCATCTCGCACGGACAGATGGCCCATGTGGCCCTTCAGGCCGCGCGCACGCTGGAGAAGGAGGACGTCTCGGCCGAGGTGCTCGACCTGCGCTCCCTCCGTCCGCTGGACATGGAGGCGATTCTCCGCTCCGTGCACAAGACCAATCGCGCCGTCTACGTGGAGGAATGCTGGCCGTTCACGGGCATCGGCGCGCAGATCGTCGCGCTGATTCAGGACGAGGGCTTCGACGATCTGGACGCGCCGGTGCAGCGAATCACCCAGGCGGACGTGCCGATGCCCTACGCCAGGAATCTGGAGAAGCAGTCGAAACCCGACGCGGCCCGGGTCGTGGACGCGTGCAGGAAGGTTCTCTACCGCAACTGACCCTGGCCGCGCCGTCCGACGCGACGTAACCGCCGATCCGACCACCCGAGGCTAGTCGATGGCCACCAAAGTGCACATGGAAGCCCTCTCCCCCACCATGGAGGAGGGGCAGGTCGTCAAGTGGCTCAAGGCGGAGGGTGACCAGGTCGCGGCCGGCGACCTGCTGGCCGAAATCGAGACCGACAAGGCGACCATGGAGCTGGTGGCGCGCGGCGACGGCGTGTTGCGCGCCATCCTGCTGAGCGAGGGACAGGCGGCGCCCGTGGGAGACGTGATCGCGGTGATCGCGGCCGTGGACGAAGACGTGTCGGCGCTGGTGGCGGCCGCTGGGCCGGCCTCGACCGCATCGCCGGCCACCGAGGCGGAGGAAGAGCCGGTTCGGACGGCCGCTCCAACCGCAACGCCTCCCTCCCCCGCGGTGCCGCCTGCCACAACGCCGCCTCCGACCACTCCGCCCCCCACACCTCCCGTCGTCCGGGCGGATACCCCGGCCGCGCCTGCCGCGGAGGCCCGCCAGGACGGCGGCCGGCTGAGGGCATCGCCCGTCGCCCGCCGCCTGGCGAGCGAGGCAGGCCTCCGTCTGGAAGCAGTCGTGGGATCCGGGCCGCGGGGCAGAATCGTCAAGCGCGACATCGAGGCCGCCCTGGCCGCCGGAACGGCGACGGCTCCCGCGCCCATTCCGGACGTCCCGGGCGAGGACTTCGTGGACGTCCCGCTCACCCAGATCCGCAAGACGATCGCGCGCCGGCTGGTCGAGTCCCTGGGGCCGGTACCGCACTTCTTCCTCACGGCCGATGTCGACATGGCCCGGGCGACCGAGCTGCGCCGCCAGTTCAACGAGCTTGAACTGGGCGCCCGCATCTCCGTCAACGACATCGTCATCAAGGCGACGGCGCTCGCGCTTGCCCGCCATCCCGAGTGCAACGCCTGGTGGGGCGGCGACCATGTGCGCCGACACAACCGCGTCCACATCGGCGTCGCGGTGGCCATCGACGACGGGCTCATTACGCCGGTGGTGCGCGATGCGCACGCGCGCCCGATCGCGGATATCTCCAACGAGGTGAAGGAGCTGGCTGCGCTCGCCCGGGCGAAGCGCCTGACGCCCGATCAGTACACGGGATCCACCTTCTCGATCTCGAACCTGGGGATGTTCGGCATCGAACAGTTCACCGGGGTCATCAACCCGCCCGAAGCCGGAATCCTGGCGGTGGGCGCGGTCGAGGAACGGCCGGTGGCGCTCGATGGCCGGGTCGTGGTCCGGCCCCGCATGCGCATCACCATGAGCTGCGACCACCGCATCATCGACGGAGCCCAGGGGGCTCGCTTCCTGGCGACGCTGAAGGACATCCTGGAGAAGCCGCTGAGCGTACTGCTCTAGGTCCTCCTCAGCCTGTCGAAGAACTTCGCCCGCGCCTTCGCGACCTTGGGCGCCACCACGGCGCGACAATATCCTTGGCTCGGATTGCGCGCAAAGTAGTTGCGGTGATAGGCCTCGGCGGGGAAGAACCGGCCCGCCGGAACCAGTTCGGTCACGATCGGAGAACGCCACAGTCCCTGATCCTCGAGCTCTGCGATCACCTCCCGCGCCACGGCCTCCTGCTCCGGCGAATGATGGAAGATGGCCGAGCGGTACTGGGTGCCCACGTCGGCTCCCTGGCGGTTCAGGGTCGTCGGGTCGTGAATCGTAAAGAAGACCTCGAGCAGCTCCCGGAACGTGATCTCATCCGGGGAAAACATGATGCGGACCACTTCGGCATGCCCGGTGGCGCCGGTGCAGACCTGTTGGTAGGTCGGGTCCTGCACATGACCGCCGGCGTATCCCGAGTCCACCCCCTGCACGCCGCGCAACTCCAGGTACACCGCCTCCAGGCACCAGAAACATCCCCCGCCCAGGGTGGCGGTCTCAAGACCTCTCTCGCTCATCTCGACCCGTCTCCTCCTTCAAGAGCCGCCCGCATGCAGCTATTATTCGCGGCACTCGTTCCCCTCCCCGCCCGCTTGATCGCGGACGGATCCCTCCAGGAGAGGTTGCCGTGCTGCCGGAAGCCGTGAAGATGACCGCAGAGTTCCAGCGCTACAAGGGGATTCGCCGGGCCGGCGGATCGTGGATCGGCCGAGGATTGCGTGCGTCGGGCCTGACCTCGGCCGGGATCGTCATTCTGGCGCTCTGGCTGGTGGGCTGCACCAGTGTGCCACAAGCCCCGGGTGGCGGTGACGCGGCCGCGACCGCCGAGTCCGGTCCGGGAGCCGGCCGGAACGACCCCCGCCATCTCGACAAGCCTTATGTCGTAATGGTGTCGTTCGACGGGTTTCGGCACGACTACGTGGAGATGTTCAACACACCCAACTTCGACCGCGTGGCGGCCGAGGGTGCTCGCGCCGAAGGGCTCATTCCGGTCTTCCCCTCGCTGACCTTCCCCGCGCACTACTCCATCGCTACCGGGCTTTACCCAGGGAGCCACGGGCTCGTAGCCAACACCTTCTACGACCGGGAGTTCGACCGCTTCTACTCCCTCTCCGACCGCGAGACCGTGGAGGACGGCCAGTGGTACGGGGGCGAGCCCATCTGGGTGACCGCCGAGAAACAGGGGATGGTGAGCGCCGCGTTCTACTTCGTGGGTACCGAGGCAGACATCCAGGGCATCCGGCCCAACCGCTGGAAGCGCTTCGACCCCATCGTCCCGAACCGGGAGCGCGTCGACACGGTGCTGACATGGCTCGCTCTTCCAGCCGAGACACGCCCGCACATGGTCTCTCTCTATTTTGCGGAGGTGGACTACGCCGGGCATCGGTTCGGCCCCAGAGGGATTCCCGAGGTGGCGGAAGCGGTGGATCTGGTGGACCGGGCGCTGGGACGCCTTCTGGATGGCATCGACGCGCTGCCCCACGGAGACGAGGTGTACGTCGTGCTCGTGTCCGACCACGGGATGAGCAACGTCCGGCCGGACGGGCACTACGCGCTGGACCATATCGCCGACATGTCCGGTGCCCACCTCACCTCGGGAGGGACCGTGGGCATCCTGCACGTCGAGGGAAGCGACGCGCGGATCGAGGAGCTTCGCGCCTCGCTCGACGAGGGGATGCCGCACGCGCGGGTCTACCGGAACCGGGAGGCGCCCCCGGAACTGCATGTGAACGGCCACCCCCGTTTCGGAGATCTCGTCGTGGTCCCGGAGGAGGGGTACACGATCGGCATCGGCCCGCGCCGGGGAAGCAGTCGGGGGATGCACGGATGGGACCCCTCGTATTCGTCCATGCACGGCATCTTTCTCGTGAAGGGACCGGGAATCGAGCCGGGCACCCGGCTACCCCGAATCGAGGGGGTGGACATCTATCCCTTCATGGCGCGCGTGCTGGAACTCGAGCCTGCGGAGGGAATCGAGGGTGATCCAGATGCCCTGGCGGCGCTCGCACGCAGATAGGGCGCGCGGCCGTAGCCTCGGCGGCGTGAGAACGCGGATTGGTCGCATGGCCGATCTGCGCTTGACACGCTTCGCGGGATCGCTTTACCTTTCGCTTCTTGTTGCGGGGTGGAGCAGTCTGGTAGCTCGTCGGGCTCATAACCCGAAGGTCGCGGGTTCGAATCCCGCCCCCGCTACTTGGAAGCGCCGCCGAAATGGCGGCGTTTTTCCACGTAGCAGGACAGTTTGACGAGAGAAAACACAGGAAACCGAGGCGGGAATCATGCCGGAAGCGACCGAAACGCGACGACCGTGGCCTTTCCGGAGGTCGGGCCGCGTGCGGGCGCTTCGCTGGTTTGCGTCCGATACGTGGTCGAGCCCTCGCGGGCGGGGAGGCGGGACTCGCCGGTAGCCCCCGGCGAACTCCCGATCCAGCCGCCCGCACCGAAAGGTTCGGGCGTTTTTTTGGCCAGGTAGCTCAGTTGGTAGAGCACGCGACTGAAAATCGCGGTGTCGGCGGTTCGATTCCGCCCCTGGCCATCTACCGGCTCACCGGCCAGAGATGGCGGGTCGTGTGCGCGGGGGTCCGTAGCTCAACTGGTAGAGCACCGGTCTCCAAAACCGGGGGTTGGGGGTTCGAGTCCCTCCGGGCCTGTACAACTGGGGGGAGAGCCCTCATCGTCTAACGGCTAGGACACCACTCTTTCAAGGTGGCGGTCGGGGTTCGATTCCCCGTGAGGGCGTTTGGAAGGACGCGCGAAGAGCGCGGAGCAGGGGCTGTAGCTCAGTTGGTTAGAGTGCCGGTCTGTCACACCGGAGGCCGCGGGTTCGAGTCCCGTCAGCCCCGCTGCTTGTTTCTTGACAAATCGGGTCATCGGCGAAGGATCGGGGCCGTAGCTCAGTTGGGAGAGCGCCTGAATGGCATTCAGGAGGTCAGGGGTTCGATTCCCCTCGGCTCCATCGGGCCGCCTTGTCCGTGAAGGCGAGCACGCTCGGATGGCGGAATTGGTAGACGCGCAGGATTCAGGATCCTGTGGGGGTTAACCCCGTGAGGGTTCGAGTCCCTCTCCGAGCATGGCAGGTCCCGGTGCGGGTACCGTCGTCGGATGCCGGCGCCCACCGTGGTTTGGTGCAGGACATTTGCCCACGTGCTGGAATTGGTAGACAGGCTGGTTTGAGGGACCAGTGTCGGAAACGGCGTACAGGTTCGAGTCCTGTCGTGGGCATTCGGAGGTGGCCACAACGGCTGGCCGCTTCGGTGGAAGGCGGCAGGAAACCAGCGCCCGTAGCTCAATTGGACAGAGCGCTTGACTACGGATCAAGAGGTTGGGGGTTCGAGTCCTCCCGGGCGTATTTCCCTTCGGGGATGTCAAGGCCAGGATGGTTCCGGCCTGGGGGCGCGTAGCTCAGCTGGTTAGAGCGCTACGTTGACATCGTAGAGGTCAGAGGTTCGAGTCCTCTCGCGCCCATCGGTTGATACGATTCCGTGAAAGCGATTGCGCAGGGGGCCGTAGCTCAGTTGGGAGAGCGCAGCGTTCGCAACGCTGAGGTCAGGGGTTCGATTCCCCTCGGCTCCATTCCTGGTTGGCCGGCGACGG
>JAPPJO010000084.1 GCA_028820325.1 Gammaproteobacteria bacterium
GGATGAGTCGGAGGCTGTTCGATTGCATTCAGCTAGGAATACTCGACGAGCGGTCTGGCAGGGTCAATGTCAGGCCACGACACGGTGGATTCGCCGCCCGAGATCGCCCGAGAGAACCGCGATCACTTCCGGGACGAGGGGAACCAGTTCCTGCAATCGGGTGCGTCCGGCGATCATGATGACAACGGGGATCGGGAGGTTCCGGGCGCTCTGCTGAAACGCGAACCCTTGGTCCACCGTGACGAGGACACCGAACCCATGGTCCGCCGCAAGGCGCAGCAACTCTCCGTTCGAGCACCCGGCCCAGCCCATCTGCTGGACCGTGCGCGCTCCGAACGACTCGGGAAACTCAGCCGCGAGCCGCCTTGGAACGGATTCGTCCAACAGCACCTTCATCGGGCATCGCCCACCAGTTGCGCCGTTGCCCGTTCGAGCACGCCGACGGCCTGCTCCCTCGTGACCGTGGGGTAGTCGTCCAGAAAGTCGTCGAGCCGGTCACCCGCCTCTAGGTGCTCCATCAGGATGCGCACGGGAACCCTGGTCCCCGAGAACACGGGCGTGCCGCCCAACACGTCGGGGTTTCTGTCGATGAGCTTCTCGGTCATGGTGAACTCCTCTCGGGTCGGTCGGATGTCGCGATCAGCAACGCGCCAATGCGCCGTGCGGTGTCGGTGAAGTGCTGGACCTCCTCCGGTCGAAGTATCCGGCCCAGGACCGCACTCTCCCGGTACGACAACCACTTCTTGAGCACTTGGTAGCCCCCGAGCCGGTAGTCCCAGATGGCGGAGGGGAGGTTGCGCCAGAAGGCTTCGCCGTTCAGGTACACATCGAAGGTCGTCTCACCGAGGACGGCAACGTGTTCGGCCAACGCGGAGTGCTCGTCCGGTTGATAGGCGCGTTCGACGACGCGGCCCTTTCCGGGCATCACGGCGTCGCCTGTCCCGAAGTGGCCCCATCCCGCGGTCACGGCGAAGTCCTCGCCCGCCATGTAGCGTCCCGTAACGGTGTCCGGCACCGCGATCTCGGGACTTAGGCGCGTCCCGGTCCCGCCCGACACAGGCGATTCCGAATCGAGCAGTGCGGCGATCGTACGGCCTCTGGTCGCTGATCCAACGCCCGATTTCAGTTTCGGATCTGTTGCGATCATTGGACTTACGGGGTTTGCGGGTCTGATTCCCGCCCTTCGGTTCCCGCCGAACGGGATCAGGTACGAACTCGGCGACGGTTTGCGAGCGCGGTTCTGAGCTGTCCCTCGTCGGCTCTCTGGTAACACTGGAGAACGGTCTTGGCCGTCTTCCAGCCGCCCAGCTCGCAGAGCACCTTCAGCGGCTGGTCCATGAGATCCGAGGCGAACTTGCGCCTCAGCGAGTGCCAGCCGCGCCCGCGCTTGGGCTCCAGTCCGGCGAGCCGTTCGGCCCTGTCCCACCAACCTCGGGCCACCCAAGCGGCCACGCTCGACGAGGGGTCCTTCGGCGAGGGCAGGACTGGTGCGTCGCCCGTCGCCGGGTTCCGCCGCCGCGCCTCCTCCAAGGCGGCGACCGCCTCGGGGGTGACGGGCGTGGTGTGCTCGTATCCGGTCTTCTCGTGCTCGCTGCGCCACCGGATGGTTTCGCCGTCGAGGTCGATGTCGTCCCACCGGAGCTTGCGGACGGCTCCGATTCGGTGTCCCGTTTCGTGCGCGAGCACGAGCGCGACGCGGAACCGCCAGTCCACGTTGCGGGACACCCCGAGAAGCGCCCGGTACTCGTCCTCGGTGAGAACGATCCGGGTGGGGTTCTTCTCCATGGGCGTCCTCAAGCCCCTGAGCGGGTTCGACTCGATCAGCAGGCGGCCCCGCTCGTCCCTCGACCTCGATGCCCAGTTGAAGACCGCGATCAGGAACCTCAGGTCGTATTCGACCATGCGGTCCGACACGGGCTTTCCGCTCGGTCCGACCCTCCCCGCCCGGCGCGCCCGGATGAACCGGTCCCAGTCCCTCTGGGAAAGCGTTGCCGGGTCGCGGTTCCTTCCGAGGAACCCGAGGAACATCTTCATCGCGGTCCGGTCATGCTGCCGCGAGTGCCGGGTCTTGGTCGGGGTTACCTCTTCACCGTAGATGTCAAAGAGCGTCTCCAGGGTGAGCGGCCCGGGCTCGGCCTCCTGCTTGGCGTTGGGCTCCGGCTTCGCGAACCCGGCGGCGGCCTCGTCGGCCTGCCGCTTCGCGCGCCTCCAGTCGCGGTGTTTGAGCGACCGGGTGAGCCTGCGCCCGTTTTCTCGCCACTCTATCTGGTAGAGGCCGGTCTTCGGATCAGGGAACACCCTCACCCGGTTGCGGCCCCATTCTCCGGCGCTGTACGAGCGCCGGTCACGTTTCGTGCGTGCCATCTTCCATTCCTCTCTGGATGATGGACTGCACGATCTGCCTGTTGGAAAGCTCGCGGCGCGGGGCGTCCCGCACCAGTGGCACGGCGGGTGGCGTCGCCTTCCGGGGCAGGTGGATGCGTGCGATCCTGGGCGCGTTGAGCCTCCCGGCGTTGGGGATCTTGCCGTCGCGCACGAGGCGGCCCAGATGTTCCCTTGAGTAGCCGCTCTCACGGGCGGCCTCGACGAGCGACAGCGTGGTCTCGTCGCGGTCGCGGATGGTGGTTTCGAGGTCTTCGGCGCAGAGGTCCAGCACCAGAGCCGCGGTCTCGCTCCCGTACCGGCGGAGCGCCTTGGCCTTCCCGCGCCAGTCGGCGGGCAGACCCTCGACGGATGCGGGCTTGGTCTTCCGTCTGGACTTCCGGGTCATTTCCAGTCTCCTTCGTCGTCCTGTCGCAGCGAGTCCGCGAGGCCGGCATCCCCTTCGCCGCGCCTCACGGACCGTTCGGCGAGATCGACTCGCCGTCCGAGGTCGGCGAGCCCGGTGGTGCGGGCAACCGCGTAGATCGTGGCCGCGACGGCGGTGAGGGCGAGCGCGGCGTGCAGCGCGAGCGCGACTCCGTGCTCCGCGAGGACCCTTGGCCAGTGGGGCGCGAGGTATTCGAGGCGGGCACCGCCGATCAGGAACGCGGATCCGGCGATTGCGGCGGTGAGTCCCGCGCTGATCTTCCAGGGCTGCATCGTGGTTCTCCTTCTTCTTCAGAGTTCGACTGTGGCGGGATCGCGGTCGGCCGGACCACGGAGCCAGGAGCCGCTGTCGCTACCGAGGCCCAGCCTGCGGAGAAGCCCCGCCGCCGCGGGTCCGTTGGCGTGCATCGCGAACCCGGCGGCGGCCTTGGCGCGGACGGCCGCCTCGCGGTAGCTGCCGGAGACGGCCTCGACGTTGACGCGGCCGGTCCGGCCGTCCGCGTCCTCGTATTCGATCTGGGCGTCGGGGTAGAGCACCCGCCCCTCGTCGTCCAGGGGGAGCCCGAGTTCGCGCGCGATCCGGTGCCGTTCGGCATCGGCGGCCCGCCTGCCGCTCTTCCGCGCAGCCTCGCTGCCGCGCGCGACGGTGCTCTTGAGTTCGGCGTCGAGGCGGACGCGCCGCACGGTGGCGCCCCGTGCTTCGAGCCGCTTCCGCTCGATTCGGCAGGCGCGGTAGATGGCGGTGTCGTGTGCGGCCTCGGTGTCCCGGACCCGCACCGTGCGGATCGCCTGCGAGGGATCCATCCCGCGCTCGGCGGCGAGTTCACGCGCCTCGGCCACGCCCTTGCGGGTGAGGGTCAGCACCTTGAACGGGTTGCCCCTCGGCCCGGTGGCCGTGTGCTGTTCGACGATGCCGTCGCGGATCCAGGCGTCCACGGCCCGCCGGGTTGTGAACGGATGACCGCCGAAGCGGGCGTCCGCGAGGTCGCGGAACGACACCGCGCCGTGGACGCCGATGTCGGTCAGCGCCCCGGCGCAGCGGTCGCGGAAGGAGATGGACCCGCCGTCCCGGCCCGCGGCGTATTCTCGGCGATGGCCGTCCCGCATCGGAAAGCGATTGCGGCTGGATGGCGCGGCGGAACGGGGGTCCGGTTCGGCCGGGCGGCCGAACATCTCTCTCCCTCTCACGGATCAGCGGCTCGGCCCGAAGCCGCGCTCGGGGACCGGGATCCTCGGCACGGGAACGACGATCCTCTGCGGTCCCTGCGCGGGCGTGCGGACCGCCGCGACGGCAACGGGGTCGCGTTCGGCCACCCGCTCGCGGTGCCGGTCGAGCACGAAGTCGGAGATCTTCTGCGCGTCCGCGGCGGCGCGCCGGATCTCGCGCGGGTCCTCCTCGAGCGCCTGGATCCAGCCCTCGACATAGGCCGCGCCCCTGCTCGGGTCGTGTCCGACGCCCACGCGCTCGCCGGTCATCATCGCGCTGATCTCGGCCCTGAGCTCCTCCCTCGCGTACTGGGGCGAGCCGAACCCGCCGTCGATCCCCTCGATGAGGGTCTCGCGGTTCATCCGGTCCTTGTGCCCGGTGCTGTGGCCCAGCTCGTGGAGCGCGGTCTGGTAGTAGTGGTTCGCCGACGGGAACTGCCCGCGCTCGGGCAGCACGATCTCGTCGCGCTTCATGTGGTAGTAGGCGCGGTCGCCCTGGACGTGGCGGACCGGGACGCCGACATCCTCCATGACCCGCTCGGCCTCCTGGTGCACCTTCCAGAGCGGCTCGGGCGTCGGGTTGGCGCGCTCGGGCAGCCCGTCGGCCTGCTCGGCGTTGAACACCGTGTACTGGCGCACGAACGGCGCCTTGAGCTTCTCGTAGCGGTAGACCTTCTTGCCCTCGGCGTCCCTCCTCGGCCGACCCTGCTCGTCGGTCACGGCGATCCGCTTCTTGTCCTGGAAGGAGAGGATGCGGGTGCCGCGCTCGCCCTTCCTGACCTGTCCGCCCCGGGCCTGGATCTGGCGGTAGGTGCCCCAGCGCACATCGCCGTAGCCCATCTCCTGCTGCACGGAGGCGAGGTGCAGGCTGTTCCCGCCCC
>JAPPJO010000089.1 GCA_028820325.1 Gammaproteobacteria bacterium
CCCGACATGTCGGGCGAGGCGCCCATCTTCGAGGTGGATCCGCTCTGGCCCAAGCCGCTGCCCAACCACTGGATCCTGGGCTCGACCATCGGCGTGGGGGTCGATTCGCGCGACCACGTCTTCATCATCCACCGCCAGACCACCTTCAGCGAGGTCAACGAGATCGGAGCCACCCTGGACCCGCCCACCAGTGAATGCTGCGTGCCCGCGCCCAACGTGCTCGAGTTCGATCCCGAAGGAAACCTGGTCAACTCCTGGGGCGGCCCCGGCGAGGGCTACGACTGGCCCACCTCGAACCACGGCCTCAGCGTGGACCACCACGACAACATCTGGATCGGAGGCAACGGCGAGTTCGACGCCCAGTTGCTCAAGTTCTCCCGCGACGGCGAGTTCCTGATGCAGGTGGGGGTGGCTGAGGCTCAGCCCAACAGCAACTCCACGGAGCACTTCTCGAAGGTGGCGAAGATTTCCTTCGACGGGATGACCGACGAGGCCTTCGTCGCCGACGGCTACGGCAACCGCCGGGTGGTGGTCCTCGACTCCAACACCGGCGAGTTCAAGCGCTACTGGGGCGCCTACGGCAACGAGCCCAGCGACGAGCTGGTACCCTCGCATACGCCCGACGGCCCGCCACAGCAGCAGTTCCGCACGCCGGTGCACTGCGCCGACCCCTCAGCGGACGGGCTGGTCTACGTCTGCGACCGCGCCGGCAACCGCATCCAGGTCTTCCAGAGCGACGGCACCTTCGTGCGCGAAGCCTTCATCGCCAACGCAACTCTCGGTGGGGGATCGGTGTGGGACATCACCTTCTCGCGCGATCCCGGGCAGCGGTTCCTGTACGTGGCCGACGGGATGAACAAGGTGGTCCACGTGCTGGACCGGGAGAGCCTCGACGTGCTCACCAGCTTCGGCGGCGGCGGCCGCCAGCCCGGACAGTTCTACGGCGTGCACAGCGTCGCCACCGACTCGCAGGGCAACCTCTACACCACCGAGACCTACGAGGGGAAGCGGCTGCAGAAGTTCGTCTTCATGGGTACCGGGCCGGTGACCGCGGAGCACCAGGGGGCTCTGTGGCCGCGGAGCGGGGGTGAATAGGCACTTCCTCGCGCTGGCCGCGCTTTTCGTCGCGGCGTGCGCTCCGGACGCGGGCGCGAACTTCGACGTCCTCATCACCGGGGGTATCGTCGTCGACGGGACCGGGAGCCCGGGGTTTGCGGCCGACGTGGGGGTGCGCGACGGGCTCATCGCCGCGGTCTCGAGCGAGCCCCTCGATCCCGGGGCCGCGGACCTGGTCATCGACGCCTCGGGCCGGACCGTGACGCCGGGCTTCATCGACAACCACGCGCACATCCAGCAGACCATCGCCGAGTATCCCCTGGTGGAGAACTTCGTGCGCCAGGGAATCACGACCATCATGGCCTCCCTGCACTCGGGCGATCAGCCGTGGCCGCTGGACGAGTTCGCATCGAACCTGGAGATGGCGCCCAACGTGGGCTTCTTCGCCGGGCACACCTGGACCCGCAAGCAGGTGCTCGGGCTCGAGAACCGGGCCCCGACCGCGGACGAACTCGAGCAGATGAAGGCGCTCGTCGACCAGAGCATGCGGCAGGGCGCACTCGGGCTCTCGACCGGGCTTCTCTACGTGCCGGCCAACTTCGCCGAGACCGAGGAGGTGATCGAGCTCGCAAAGGTGGCCTCCCGGCACGGCGGCATCTACGTGAGCCACATGCGCAACGAGGCCAGCGGGCTGCTGGAATCGGTCGCGGAGGTCATTCGAATCGCCGACGAGGCGGACATCCCGGCGCAGATCAACCACCACAAGGCGGCCGGTGCGGCGCAGTGGGGGTGGAGCGAGCACAGCCTGGCGATGATCGACTCGGCCAACGCCGCCGGGCTCACGGTCACCCACGATCTCTATCCGTATGCGGCCTCGAGCACCGGGTCCGTCATCCTCTTCCCGCAGTGGGCGCTCGCGGGAGGGCCCGACGCCTTCGCCGAGCGCGTGGCCGATTCCGGGACTCGCGCGCGCATGGAAGAGGAGATGCGCGCCATCTTCACAACCGACCGCGTGGGGAACGATATCTCCCGCATCCAGTTCCGGGTACTGCCCGCGGACGAGAGCTACAACGGACGGACGCTGGCCGACTACGCGGCGGACCGGGGCCTCCCCAACGACCTCGAGACCGGCATCGACCTGGCCATCGACCTGCAGCTTGGGGGCGGGTTCAGCGCCATCTATCACGCGATGGACGAAGGCGACGTCATCCGCATCCTGCAGCATCCCCTGGCGATGATCGAGACGGATGGAGACGCCGTGGAGTTCGGGGTCGGCTATCCGCATCCACGCAGCTACGGGGCCTTTCCGCGGGTGCTGGCGCGCTACGTGCGCGAGCTGGCCGTGATTTCGCTCGAGGAAGCGGTGAAGAAGATGACGTCGATGCCGGCGCAGTGGCTGAACCGGAACGACATGGGCGTGATCGCCGAGGGAATGCGCGCGGACATCGCCGTGTTCGACCCGGCAACGGTGACAGACCGGGCCACCTACACCGACCCCCACCAGTACAGCGAGGGCATCGACGATCTGCTCGTGAACGGCGTGCCGGTCGTCCTGGACGGAGAGATCACGGGCGCGAAGCCGGGACACTGGATCCGCGGGCCGGTGCATGAGCCGCGCGAGGGTTCCGCACGATGAATTGGCGCAGGCTCGGGGGCCTCTCCCGGGCCGTTTGCCTCCCGGTGCTGGCCGCCCTGCCGGCCTCCGTACCCGCCGCCGGCCAGACCCCGGTGCCGGAGATGCGCGCGACCGCGACCCCCGTGCCCCGTCCACCCACCATCGACGGGGTGCTCGACGAACCGTTCTGGGCCACCATCGAGCCGGTTACCGACTTCCGCCAGCGTGACCCGGTCGACGGCGCACCCGGCAGCGAGCCCACCGAGGTGCGCATCGGCTACGACGCCAACGCCCTCTACTTCGGCTTCGTCTTCCACGACTCCGAGCCCTCGCTCATCCGGCGCAGCATCCTCCACCGGGGCGGCCGCATCGACAAGGACGACCGCGTCATCGTCGCGCTGGACACGTATCACGACCGCCGCAACGCCTACATCTTCGAGGTCGGCGCGCTGGGGACGCAGGACGACGCCCTCATCTCCGACGAGAGCATGACCCTGGACGACTGGAACTGGGACGGGGTCTTCACCAGCGAGACGCGCGTGACCGAGGACGGCTGGGTGCTCGAGCTCGAGATCCCCTTCACCACCATCCGTTTCCCGGACGTGGACGAGCCCACCATGGGCATCGCCTTCATGCGCTCCATCCGTCGCAAGAACGAGAGCGTGTTCTGGCCGCACATCGGCCAGGAGTACCGCTCGGGCATCTCGCAGGTGTCGCGCTACGCCACCCTCGACGGGCTCAGCGGCCTCAGGCGCGGGCGCTACGCCGAGGTGAAGCCGTTCGCGACCGCCGGGACGCAGCGCATGGCGGGGGATGCGAGCTTCGAGGGGCAGACCGACGTGGGCGTCGACGTCAAGTACGCGCTGACCTCGAACCTCACCTTCGACCTCACCTGGAACACCGATTTCGCGCAGGTGGAGTCGGACAACGTCCAGATCAACCTCACCCGCTTCGACCTTTTCTATCCCGAGAAGCGCGAGTTCTTCCTGGAGCGGGCCGGACTCTTCCAGTTCGGGACGCCGCGGCAGACCGAGGTCTTCTTCAGCCGGCGGGTCGGGCTCCGGGGCGACATCGCGGGAGGGGGGAGGCTTACGGGCCAGGCGGGACCGTTGTCCATCGGCGCGCTGGCGCTGCGCACGCGCGGATACTCGGATGATGCGCTCAATCTGCCGGCTGCGTGGAACTCGGTGGTGCGGCTGCGGACGGATCTGCGGCCGCGCACGACGCTGGGCGGGATCATCAGCAGCCTGGACCACGAGAACGGCTGGGACCGGTCGGCCGGGCTCGACTTCTCCAGTCGCTTCTGGAGCAGCAGCGCCTTCAACGTGTGGGCGGCGCGGGTCTGGAATCCGGACTTTGCTCCATCCGTGACGAGAGCCTCCGGATCAACCGGAGGCGCGGTGTCGGCAGGATCACCGGATCCCCGGGAGGCGGGCAGCGCAACCGCCGCCTCCGCCGAACTGGTCCTCCAGAACGACCTGTACGTGGCGGGTGTTTCCCGGCTGATCATCGACGATGGCTTCCAGCCGGCGCTGGGCTTCGTGCCCCGCACCGACCAGGACCGGTGGCAGGGCCGCGCCGGGGTCACCCCCCGCTTCGAGTCCAGTGCCTGGGCGCGCCAGCTGACGCTGGAGGTGAGCGGGCACCGCATCCAGGGCCGCGACGGCGCCAAGCAGACGCATCAACTCCGCGCCAGCGCGGGGCTCAACTTCCAGACCGGCGAAGTCGCCAACATCTCCTTCAGCGAGCGCTTCGAGAGGCTGGAGTTGCCGGCGCGCATCAGCCGACGGGTTCTGGCTGCGGGCGACTACAGTTTCCGCCGTCTGACCATGCACATGCGCACCAACGACAGCCGCACCTTCTCCGGGGCGCTGGCGGGATCGATCGGCGACTTCTGGTCCGGCACGCGCACCGAGATCGGGGGCGGCGCCACGTGGATCACCGGCCCGCACCTGACCATCGGCGGGAGGTATGCGTGGAACGGCGTCTCGCTACCGGTCGACGACGGGGATTTCTCGACCCACCTGGTGAGCGCAAACATCCAGGGCGCGGTGAGCCGCAAGCTCTTCGCCAACGCGCTGGTGCAGTGGGACAATCACTCCCGCGAACTGCAGGCCAACATCCGCATCGACTGGATCCACACCCCCGGCAGCGACCTCTTCGTGGTCATCGACACCGG
>JAPPJO010000037.1 GCA_028820325.1 Gammaproteobacteria bacterium
TGGGCGCACACCTACGACGCGACCACCATCCTCCTCTCGGCCATCGAGTCCGTTGGCGTGGAGGATGGCGACAGGCTGCACATTGACCGCGCGACGTTGCGCGAGCAGGTGGGATCAACAGCCATGAGCGGCATTGTCGGGACGATATCCTGTGACGCCTTCGGCGACTGCGGCACCGGACGGATGAACATCTACCACCACACCGACAACAGCGTCACCGATGTCGCCCAGCTGCCGGTCGTCTACGTGTACAGCCCCTGACCCGGCGGGCGCGCGCGTCCACGCAGTCGCCGCGTCGTCACGACCAGTCACCGCGTCGTCACGACCAGTCACCGCGTCGTCGCTACCAATCACCGCGTCGTCGCTACAGAGATTCCTCCACGGCTTCCCGAGCAGCGGCCTCGATCTCCCAAGGGATCTCCGAATCGCGATAGAGCGCGGCCCCGTTCGAGAGCGTGAGACCGTCGCCTTTCCCCGGGGCGGCAGGATGCACCGATGGGACCGGGGCCAAATCCCTCAAGACCTGTTTCGGCGCGTCGGCCAGCATCTTCCCGCCGCGCGTGAAGAACACCACCGTCCCGTCCGTGGCCACCGACAACTTCACCCGCCCCTCGTGAACCGCGCGATGATGCCGCCGGCAGAGCGGAGTGTGAATCGCCAGAATCCCGGCAGGGAATCGGCTAACTACTTACAGGGCTGCACGATCTGCGTTTCCTGCCGCTGTACTGGACCTTGCTGGACCGAGCCGCCAAAGCGGGAAAACCGGATCCGAATGGCGAGACTCCCGCACACGCTGCCACCTCTTCTTTGAGGTCCCGGAAACCGACCTCTCGTTGAGCTTTGAAAGCCGAAGTGGACCCTGCCCCGCCTTCACGGACAGTTGAAGCCTTGGAAACTGGCCGTCCTGTTGCTGGCGACCGAGTGTTCGGGCGACGCGACAGCCCCTGAATCGACAACTTGGGATGCTTCCGGAACATGGCGGGAAGCTCTAGGGATCAACCCCCGGACCCGCTTTTGCCTTTCTGGAATCCTCGAAACATAGCTCACACAATCAGCGTCCGGTACTCCACCAGATCGGTGTGCATGACCCGCCGTAGCGCGTCCCAGAGGCGGGTGGCGTGGCCTTTCGGGCGTTTGCGTTTTGCCGCAACCCCTATGAACTTGACGCAAGGGTCCGCCCATCTTGATTGGAGGCGGCCGACCGGACTGCGCCGTGGAGGACTCATGATCCCTGCCGCCCACCGCCACCGCATTCTTCAAGATGGAGAAGAAGGGCTTCCCGCCGACTTCGGTGCAGACGTGCGGCTCGATCGGGACATCCAGCACTTCCTCGGAATCGCCAAGGGCATCCTGCTCGATAAGCATGTGGATGACGCCGAGGCCGAAAGCCTCCTTGAATGGTGCGAGGCGCACCCGGAAGTTGTTGTCCGGTGGCCTGCCAACAAGGTATACGGATGCCTTCACAGCATCTTCGATGATGGGGTGGTGGACGAACGAGAACGCAAGGAACTCACCGCTCTGCTCGAAAACGTGACCGGGGGCGCCATCGGCCCCAAGGAGACCCCGACATCCCTGCCTTTCGACGATCCCCTCCCAGAGCTCCATTTCGCGGACCGGGTGTTCGTCTTCACGGGACGCTTCGCCTTCGGGCCGCGCACCACCTGCTGGAGCGAGACCGAGAAAATGGGCGGCATCCCCCAGAAACGGATCACCTTCAAGACCGATTACCTGGTGATCGGCACTTTGGCAAGCCAGAATTGGAAGCATGGCGCTTTCGGAAGGAAGATTCAGAAGGCCGTCCACTACCGAGCTCAGAGCGGAAGGCCAGCAATCATTACCGAAGATCATTGGGCCGCCCCTCTCTAGTCATGGCGGCATGACCGATCCACCGCCGGAGGATTCGGGCATTCACTTCGAGCATCCCGGACGAGTTAATCCGGGTGGCATGGCGGAACTCCTCCTCAAAACGAGCGGCTAGTTCCACAATCTTGGCGCGGTCAAGCCGTGTAACGTCTTCCCTCCTCTTGCCGATGAAGTGCGATGAGCGGAGGATGTCGAACACATAGGCTTCGGCTACGATCCACGGGTCTCCCTGTTGGACAACCTGCCATTTCACGCGACGGAAGCCTCTGGTTTGCCACGCTGACAAAGCCGCCATGACAACGCAAAACGCGGGGATTGCCCATGTCCAGTCAAGCATGTGCTGGACCCCCCACCACACTCCTCCCCCAGAAAGCCACCCCGGCCAGCGGAGCATCCGCAACCGCTCGGTGATGGATATGGCATGATCCATAGCCTCGTATCCTCGCCATGCCGTTCTGACGTAGCGCTTGAGCTTGCCCCATGCCCTATCGTCACTACCGCCCGGTGATTGCATCACAAGTGCATAATCGCCATCCGAACGGGCGTCAGCTCTCACCGCCGGAAGGGTGAGGTGCCTTTCCGCGCTCGCGGGGCGAGAGCCCTGCCGGCCTGCCGGGCGTTTGCGAGGTCCACTTTGAGTTCGCGTACTTCGTCCGTGAGGCTGGTGGCTTGGTCGTCGAGCGTCCGGATGTCTTCGGCCAAGACGTCAATTGCCTTGACCAGTTCGAGGATGGCCTTCTCGAGGCTGCTTGAGCAGTCCATGAGCTACTCCCTTGGGGTAATCCTTCCGTGTCCGTGGAGACAGGTTGCCGCAACTTCTCAAAGCGTATCCGCATGGCGCCACAGGTTTCAATCCCCCCAACCCACCGAGGCCAACCGCAAAGGTCTGGCGGGAGTCGTTTTCCAACCCGGCGATAAGGCGGAACGCCGGGAATGGAGTGAGATGCGGGGCGTCAAACGCGATCTGCGGGTGAGCGGGTCACCTCAGGGGTTCGTCAGCCTCTGCCGGCCACAAAGTGAGTCGAGAGTATCCATTCCATGTCAAGTGGATGCACACTTTTCTCGAAGCAACCTGCCCCGAAGTGTCTCTCGCGACGCCTCGGGTTTCAGGGCCCGGTGTTGCCCGCCTCAATCATCCGTGAACGCTCTCTGCCTGCCTTGGGGGCCGGGAACGCTGGACAGGTGCAGTTGCCTGCGGCACCCCGCCATCGGCGCCTCGTTGCCCTACTGGTGCTGGGCGCGTGCCCGGAGTCTGTCGCTGAGGTTGGCGACGGCCAACCGGATTCTCGTGTTCACTTTTAGCACTACACAGAGCGATGACGCGCCGCGGTGCTCTTCCAACGCATCTGCGGCTGCGGTTGGCGGGTCTCGGACGCGGCCCCCACGGGGGTTTCTGGCGCGGCTAAGGTCCGGGAGCCAGCACACGCGATGTTGAACATCGCGACTGGCGAGGGGTGCTCCGCCCCCCTCGACCCCCCATTAGGTTCCGCTCCGGCAACGTGCGCGGTTTGGGGGTTCCGCCACCTCCGTGGGGTCCGAGAGTCCCCGGACCGGTCGCCCACCGTCGGCTTTGCGGCTGAGTCTGCGGAGTTGACCGGCGAGGCAGCGGCGGCGGCGTTGCCACCGCTTCGGCGCCGGTCCCCCCGGCCTCCGGCACGGACTCCGTCCGTTCCTTCAGCCGGGGTCGAGTCCCTTCCCACCCCGGACGGAAGGAATCCCGTCCAAACGTCCCGGTCGGAGGGACGGGCTCCCGCCCGCCCCGGAGACGGGGAGGACCGGCGGGCGCAGAGCCCGAGCCGACGGGGAGGCCAGTCCGCCGGTCTGGTCCCGCGAGCACCCCGATGGCGCGGCTTACGAAGGTTGGGCCTCGGGCTTCCGGGGACCGGCCATGTCGGGCAGCCTCCTCTAGCGGCGCGCGAAAGTGTCGTCCGGGGGTCTGGGGGGCATCCCCCAGCCAGAGTTTTTGTGAAACAAAATAACATCTAGCTCCTCCGAAACCCCGCAAACCGCGGGGACCCCCTGCGCAAAGCCCGGCACGACCGGCAGACGGCGGATTTCCGGTCGGGATTCGGGCTCGGACACGACCGCTGGTTCGTTCGCCCGACGCTGCGAGCGGGCATCGAGTACGACGGCGGAGACGTTTCCCCGACCGCTGGGGCGAGCCTGACGTTCGGAAGGCGCTACGGCGCGCGCTTCATCCTCCACCTCGGGGAGGCCTCCGGCGGCACTCTGACGCTCTTCCAGATGGGCGGTTACATCTCGTTCTCAGCGCGAGACGCAGTGGCCGATCGCGGCCCCGGCACTCAGGCCGGATCTAACCGTCGGAGCGACGCACCATTGGCCTTCCCGCACGGGACTGCTGGCTGGGAGCGACCTCCCGTGGGGGGTTGGGATGGCCTGCACATCCCAACCCTCCCCCGTGGCACGCCAAGCGTCCACGGTGGGGGGTCGCTCCGGTCACGGCCACCCGCGCCGGCACGGCACAGCCGCGCCTCCCGCTGCGGCACAAACGCACCCACAACAGCAACTTGCGGCATCGGCGGCGTGTCACATCCGAGCGCGCTTCCCGTGCACATCGACCCCGATGTCGATGTGCATTTCCGGATCGGCAACGGGAACGTCGAAAACCGTCGTCCAATCACGGCCTCCAGCTCGAACATCGGCAAGCTCGGGGACAACGGCCGGAAGGCATCGCCGCCGACGAGGATCCACCGGCCCGAGCGTCCGATCTGGCGGAGAAGACTGCTCTCCGCGACCTTTCGTTCGCGCAGATCGTGCAGTCCATCGAATCGAGAGGAATCGAACGATGGCACGCACGAAACGAAGTCGGCGCTCTTACGGCGCCGGCGAATGGGGCCGGAACCGGGTGAGGGTGTTCCCCGATCCCAAGACCGGCATCTTCCAGATCGAGTGGCGCGAGAACGGGAGCAGGCTCACCCGGTCGCTGAAACACCGCGACTGGATGAGGGCGA
>JAPPJO010000103.1 GCA_028820325.1 Gammaproteobacteria bacterium
ACCCGCCGGTCGGGTTGATCCTTTGCGCCCAGAAGGATGAGGCCGTCGCGCGGTATGCGCTGGAGGGCCTGCCGAACAAGGTCATGGCGGCCGAGTACCGCACCACGCTGCCGGACGAGGCGCTCCTCGCTTCGGAGATCGAACGCACGCGGACGATGCTCGTCGAGCGGACTGGATCCAACGCTCCCGATGGCGAAACCTCCGCGCCCGAAGGAGGGACTTCCCCTTGATCCCGCGCGAGTGCAAGCGGCTGGCCGAGGTCGATTTCCCGATCGCCGAGGTCTCGCGCCACGCGGTCGGGGAGCCGCGGTCCCGGAAAGGACATCCCCATACGCTCCACCTCTGGTGGGCGCGTCGTCCGCTCGCGTCGTCGCGCGCTATGCTGATGGCTCTCCTGCTGCCGGATCCGTGCGATCCGCACTGCCCGCCCGCGTTCAGGAAGGAGGCGCGGCAGGTTCTGCTTGGCATGGGCGGACGACCCTCCGGGTGGACAGATGAGATCAAGACGGACGAGGGCCTTCGGCGGATCATCCTGAAGTTCATCGCAGACTTCGCGAACTGGGATCATTCGGCGAAGCAACCTTGGCTCGACACGGCTCGGGCGCTTGTGAGGGCCGCCCACGGAGACGAGGCGCCGCTGGTGGCGGATCCGTTCGCGGGCGGCGGATCGATTCCGCTGGAAGCCCTCCGGCTCGGATGCGCGACGTTCGCCAGCGATCTCAACCCGGTGGCGTGTTTGATCCTCAAGGTCATGCTGGATGACATCCCCCGCCACGGCCCCGGATTGGCCGAGGAACTGCGTAGGGCTGGGGAAGAAATCGTCGGGCAGAAGACTCGGCATGAACTCACCGACCTCTACCCGCCGGAGCCCAACGGCGCGATGCCGATAGCCTACCTGTGGGCGCGCACGGTGCGTTGCGAGTCGCCGAACTGCGGTGCCGAAATCCCGCTGATGCAATCTCTCTGGTTGTGCAACAAACCGAAGCGCAAGCGTGCGCTGCGGCTCTCCGTCGCAAGGCCCGCTGGGGCTCCGCCGGAGGTCGCCTTCGAGATCTTTGAGCCGAAGACAGCGAAAGAGGTGCATCCGGGCACGGTATCCCGCGCCAAGGCGGCCTGCCCGTGCTGCCGCGCGGTCCTGCCGCCCGAACGTGTCCGGTCGCAGCTGGCTGGGGAGCGCGGCGGGGCGGACGTGATCTTCGATGAGAACGGGGACCGGAGCGGCGGTGCGCGCATGACGGCTGTTGTGACACTGCGGCCGGGCGAGCGCGGACGGCACTACAGACTGCCGACGGATGATGACTACGCGACATGAGCTTTCGGATTCACATGTCGTTGTGATCGTTCATCTTACGGGATTCGGCGGTCGGATTCCCGCTGATTGACTCCCGCCGATTCGTTTCGGGTCAAGCGCGGACCCTCGGGCGGCTGTCCAGCGCCTTCCTGAGCTGTACAGCGTCGGCCTGCTGATAGCAGCGCAACACCGTCTGAGCCTCCTTCCAGCCGCCCAGTTCGCACAGCACCTTGAGCGGCAGGTCCATCAGGTCGCTGGCAAACTTGCGCCTCAGCGAGTGCCAGCCCCGCCGCGCCTTCGGCTCCAGTCCCGCAAGCCGCTCGGCCTTGCGCCACCAAACGCCGGTCCGTCCCCTGCCGATGCTCGCCGAGGGATCCTTCGAGGCGGGCAGGATCAGCTTCTCCCCGCTACCGGGGTTCGCCTCCCGCGCCTCCTCCAACACCGCCACCGCCTCGTCCGTCATCGGCGTGACGTGCTCGTAGCCCGTCTTCTCGTGTTCCGCCCGCCACCGCACCTCCCGGCCCTCGAAGTCGATGTCAGACCACCTCAGGTTGCGGATGGCCCCGATCCGGTGACCGGTCTCGTGGGCGAGCACGAACGCGACGTGGAACCGCCAGTCCACCTGCCGGGACACCCCGAGCATCGCCCGGTACTCCTCCTCGGAGAGAACGACCCTGGCGGGGTTCTTCTCCTTGGGCGTCCTCAGACCCCTCAGCGGGTTCGAGTCGAGAAGGAGCCTCCCCTCCTCGTCTCTGGACTTGGTCGCCCAGTTGAGCACCGCGAGCAGGAACTTCAGGTCCAACTCGATGGTCCGGTTGGACACCGGCTTCCCGCTCGGTCCGATCCTTCCCGCCCGGCGCTCCCGGATGAAGCGGTCCCAGTCCCTTTGAGACAGGGTCTCGGGTCGCCGGTCCCGACCGAGTAGGTCGAGGAACATCCCCGTCGCGATCCTGTCCCGGTGCTGGACCCGCCTCGTCTTGGTGGGCGTCACCTCCTCACCGTAGATGTCAAAGAGCCTCTCCAGAGTGAGCGGCTCCGGCTCGGCTTCCGCCTTGCCGTTGGGCTGAAGCATTGCGAAGTCCGCGGCGGCTTCGTCCGCCTGCCGCTTCGCTTTCGCCCAATCGCGGTGTCCGAGCGACCGGGTGAGCCTTCGCCCGTTCTCGCGCCACTCCATCTGGAACAGGCCGGTTTTCGGGTCGGGAAACACCCGGACCCTGTTCCGGCCCCATTCGCCGGCGCCGTAGCTCCGGCGGCTTCGTTTCGTGCGTGCCATCGTTCGATTCCTCCCTCGATTCGATGGACTGCACGATCTGCGCAACCGAAAGGTCGCGGAGAGAAGGCTTCTCCGCCAGTTGGGTTCGGAGGGAAGCTCACGACCCGCGAAACCCTGTAGCCGGGGCCGTAGCGCGAGTGTCCGACCGACGTTGGAGGTGGGTGGACACGAAGAAGCCCTTTCGTCGGGCACGCCCGCGATTCCGCATATCGCTGCTCCACTTTCGGTTGCGACGTGGCTACGGGCGCGGCGGTGGCACGCGGGAGCTTTCGGGGGTGGCCGGAGCGACCCCCCTCCCTGGACGCTTGGCGTGCCACGGGGGAGGGCTGGGATGTGCACGCCATCCCAACCCTCGGCGGGAGGTCGCTCCGGGCCAGCGATCCTTGCAGGAAGGCATTCAAGGCATGGCCGGTGACCACGCCGTCCCGGCTTCGAGCGCCGATTCGGCCCAGCCCGGCGAACCGGTCCTCCGTCCGCTTGGAAGCGGCGCTCGTGACACCTTCCGGTACGGACTTGTTGGCTGGGAGTATCCATGTCAAGTGGATGCCCGATTTTCTCGGCGCGACCTGCCTCGCAGGGCTCCGCGCGACGCTTCCGCTGCGGTAGATCCGTTCCGGCCCGGCTCGATCATCCGTTGATGCTCCCCGCAGGGCTGGGCGGCGGGAAGGCCGGGCAGGAGTACTCACGCGGCGGATGCGCCGTCCAAGTGCGGTCCTGCTGCACCAAGGCGGCGCTCCAAGGCTTTCTCCTCCTCAAGCCGTCGCCGGATCTCAACCGCAAGCGTGCCAGCGACATCGATGGCCGGAGCCATGTCCGGCCGAACGGCGATTCCGTGTCCGGGCACCCCCAAAGTGAGCCGGACACGCAGGACTTGCCACCAACGTCCACGTCCGGCCGTCATTTGCAGGTCTCGCGGACAGCCCCTACCGGGTCGCGACGCGGCACGTTGCTGTAACTACAATCCATATGTATAATCGATCGATGGAATTCGAGTGGGACGAGGCCAAGAACCAGACGAACATCCGCAAGCACGGCATCGGGTTCGACACCGCGAAGCGCATCTTCGAGGGGACCGTCGCAACGTCGCCCGACCGTCGCCGGGACTACGGCGAGGAGCGCCGCATCAGCATAGGCCGGGTCGAGCCCGGAGCGCTGATCGTGGTGGCCCACACCGAGCGCCGCGGGCGCATCCGTCTGATCTCCGCCCGCCCGGCGTCGCGGAAGGAAAGGAGAGTCTACCATGAGCGGACGCTACGATAGGCCCCTCACGCCCGAGCAGATCGCGGGGGTGAAGGACGAGGGGATCGACTTCAGCGACATCCCGGAACTGGACGAGGGGTTCTGGGAGCGGGCGGAACTCGTCGAGCCGGACCTGACCGACCAGATCACCATGCGCGTGAAGCGCTCCGTGCTGGCCTACTTCAAGGCACCGGGGAAGGGCTACCAGACGCGAATGAACCGCGTGCTGGAGAGCTACGTTCGGCACCGGACGGGGGAATCCGCCGACACCGGGAAGGGCGCGGGCCGCTGAAGCGTACTCCGGTTCTGCTTCGATTGTTTCGAGCGCGACCTCGCAGCGGCGGCAGGTAGCTTCTTGGTTCGTGTAACTCGATATCGTACCCACATGGATGCGGCTGCTCCTAGATTCCTGAAGATACTCTCCCAGGAACGCTCGGCGTCCACAATTCCCCCAAGCCGGAGGAGAAGACGGAATGGAAGCCAGAAGGATCGAACTTTACCACCCCGACGTGAACGGAGGGAACGTGGTCAGTTTGGTCGTCCAAATGACGCGAATCTACTGTTCGCCGCCGGACCATACAGGTCGGCGGAAAATGGATGACATCGACATCGTGGTTCCGCTCAGATCAGATGAACAGCGATTGCTTCACGAGTTCGAGGAAGCCATCATCCGCGGCCCTTCTGCGATTACTCCCATGCGGTTGGTGGCGGGCAACCATGTAGGTGGGTGGTCGATAAGGACGCATACCTTCGAAAGAGGGACCGTGCGGTACTCTCTCTTTTACTCGGGATCGCCGCCCATTCCGCCCTCCGTCAACCCATCGGCATAATCCCCCTCGCTTTCGAGGACCGTCTCCGGTTGTCTTCGGCTTACCGCTTGGAGAGCGTCCCCCGGACTGGCTCCCGGCCTGTTACTTGCCGGGAGCCAGCACACGCGATGTTCAACATCGCGGCTGGCGAGGGGGTGCGGCGCCCCCC
>JAPPJO010000166.1 GCA_028820325.1 Gammaproteobacteria bacterium
CCCGCCAGCCCCTCCGGGAGACACACGGAGTGTGGCCACGGTGGGTAGGCTGGCTCGTTGCCCTTAACGTGCGATGAGCCAGCCTTGGGACGCCCGGCAACACGCTCCACAGCGACGCCCGAGACGGCGGTGGCCGGGCCGTCACGGGCAAGCTGTTCGGCCTCCCGGTCGCCAGAGACACGGACAGGGATGGCGGCGCCCCCCGCTGCGCGTTCCATTCTCACCCTACCTCTACCCCTCGGAGACCCGCGATCGTCGGTCCTGAGCGCTCCTACAGCCCGCAGAGTACCCGAAACGCCCCCGGAACCCGCAGAAGGCCTTCGAGCCCCGTCAACGGCTCCTGCACGTCCAATCAAGCCCCGGCGTTTGCTCGCCTGCCCGCCATCGGCACAGGGGACGAAGGTGAGGTCGAACCGTTGCCAGCAGCGCATTCGGCTTCTTAGTGTTGGTATCCAATCCGGCTTCGACCCTTTCTCCCCATCCTCGACGCGCAGGCCCCATGAAACCCATACGTCTCCGTCCTTCGGCAACCCGTGATGTGGACGTGGAGGCGCTGCCTGGGGCCGTCCGGTGAGCAACTCCACCGAGGTCGCCTACAATCTCGCCCTTGCCCGGCTCCTCCGTCACGAGGGGCTGAACGCGCAGGGAGAGCAGCGCCAGACATTCGGCGAAGCACGCGGACAGGCGGATGTGTTGCTCGACTTCGACGACTACGCCGTGGTGATCGAGGCGGAGTTCGGCGCGCCCGCCAAGGCCGACGCCGACAAGCGCTTTCCCCCGGACCGGCCCGCGATGGTGGGCGGACTGCCGCTACGGCTCGCGGTGGCCGTGGGATACCCCGAGCGGCTGGCCGACCTGCCCGAGAGCGACACCGACGCCAACTTGGCGGCCGCCAAGGACCTGACGATCTCCTACCGCTACTACGGCGACAAGTGGGGGCCGAACGCGGGCGGCGGGGTGGCGCTCTTGGCGGAGCAACTGCGCAACTACTGGGTGCAGAGCGACAACGGTGCCCGCATCGAGGAAATCGTCCAGAAGGCTTCGACGGCAATCGATCAGGTCGCCGAGGTGCTGGCCCGACTGGACCGGAACCGGGGCCGCAAGCCGGAGTCTCCCGGCACCAAGGCGCTCATTTGGCTCAACGCGCTGGTCTTTCAGGAGCTGCTGGCGAGCCATTTGGACATGTCGCTCTTGCCTGCCGAGCATCGCCAGAAAACGATCAGCCGCCCCGACCCCGCCGGGACCACCGCAGACCTTGAGCGGCAGTGGGAGGAGATCCTTGCGATCAACTGGTGGCCCATATTCCACGTCGCCCGCGAGACGCTTCGGGCAACGCCGGGCTCGCCCGGAACCCGTTTGGCCATCGGCGTGCTGATCCGCACCGCTCGCGAAATCGTCGAATCGGGGATGATCCGCCGCCACGACGTGGCCGGTCGCGTGTTCCACCGGCTGCTGGACTCGCGCAAGTTCCTTGCGACCAACTACACGACGATCCCGGCGGCGATCATGCTTGCGGGCCTCGCCTTCGACGAGCGCGGCCCGCGCTGGTCCGAGATCGACTTCGCTTCCGCCGAGTCCGTCGCCGGGCTGCGGATCGTGGATCCGGCCTGCGGCAGCGGGACCTTGCTCATGGCCGCCGCCCAAGAGGTGCTCAAGCGGGCGCGCCGTGCCGGAGCGCCCGCCGAACAGGCCCCGACCATCGTGCGGACGATCCTCGAAGAGGCGCTCTACGGCTTCGACGTGGTTCCCGCCGCAATCCACCTTGCCGCCTCGACGCTCTGCATGGCCGAGGCGCGTCAGGTCGTCAAGGACATGAACCTCTGGCGCGTGCGGCACGACGTGACCGACGGTGTTGCCCGCCTTGGAAGCCTCGACTTCCTGTCATCGTCGCCCAGCCAAGGAAATGCCGCCCGGCTCAGTCTCTTTGACGACGAGAAGCCGTCGATCCGCCGTGTGACCGGCACCGGCGAAGTAGAGGACAGCCGCGTAGGCGGAACACCCGAGGGCTGAATCACGGCAGGAGATCTTCTAAAGTCATACAGGATTGCACGATCTGCGTTTCCTGCCGCTGTGCCACGCCTGATTCCGCTGTGCGTGATCTGTGGGAGAATCGCGATCAGATGGCGGGAATGTCGGGTGGGTGAGCCGACGCGGGCGGGCTGTGAAGTCTGCGCCATTCCTTGGCGCTCGAAGGCGCAAGGGTGCCGGATCGTGAGATCATCCGCCAGGCAGATGCACTGGTATCGAACGGAAGCGGGGCAGCAGCCCTGCCCCGGTGTTATCTTGCGGTGGTCGGTCGGAGTTCCAATAGGGTCGAGGAGTGCTGGAAGCACCCCATGAATGCCGGTCGAAATGAGGCAGGCGGCCTCCCTCCTCGCCGGGGAGCCGCCCGATCCGACCGTCGGCATGATACGAAGGTCCGCAAATGAGATGCCGGAGTACGTGGCAATGACAACACACACCCGGATGCTGCACGTCCGAGTGGACACCAAGATCAAGCGGAAGGCGCCCACGTTTAAGCGGCTGACCGCGGCGACAGCCGTGCGGCTGTTCCTCCACCGTATCGCCATCGATCAGCCCTTCTCGCTCGGGCTCGAGGTGCTGAGCGCGCAGACCCCTCGGGCCATGGCCGAATCGTAGGGAGATGTCGAAGTGGTGTCCGGCGTGCGACGGAGAACTCCATGACCGCACGGCCGAGGAAGGTGCGGGCGCGTGGGTATGCGAGTGCTGCGGGAACGCCTATTGCCCCTCCTGTCGTGAAGAAATCGAGCTACGGTGTTCTAAGGTCACAGGCATCTGCAAATGGCTATGTGAGTGCTGCCGGGCCGGGATTCCAGGGCTCGGCGGTAGCATCAGGGGCATCTACGCTGTAAGGCGGAGCGGCGAGGACAAGGCGTATTTCGATTGGCCTTGGTTACCTGAAGCGCCAGAGGATTGCGAATTGCTAGCCGCGGTTCGTCTACCCGACGACGCCGATATCGCCCCAATCATGAGGGAGCTTCCGTCAGGCCGATTCTGGGGGCTATGGTTTTCCTCAGTCGACACTTCCGCCCGCAAGATTCTCATGGTCGATGATGTCTGCTACAGTGCTGACGATGTGCTTCGGAGTGAGGTGCCCAAGAGTGTTGAAGTACTATGGAGACGCCGACCGCTGGTGGCAGCCGAGGACGACCCTCAGTGTCCCGGCTGCGGCGAGATCATGGCCGATGAGTCCGTCCTCGGGCTTTGCTACGCCTGTCGTCTTGAGCAAACGGGAGTCGGGAGAGTGCGGGCTGTCTATCGTCATCGAGAGGAGCATGCGTGGGAGGTATTGGACCTCGCTCCCTTTCAGGACCTTCCCGAAGAGTACGAACTCGTAGCTGTTGCCCGGATACACCGAGAGGCATTGGGCTTCTTCACGTCGTCGCCCGTGTGGTATGGCGAGGGTCCCGACGAGATTGAGATGCTCTGGCACAAGGGCATGTAACGTCAGGCTTCGGCCTCCATGACGCCCATCCAGACGACGAGATTCACCTCGTCCTCCTCGATGGGATCGAGCGGCTCGGGAGGCTTCCACGGCTGTAGCCCGAGTTCGTTCACGACATCGGCGATCCTGCGCGTCAATTCTCCGGAGGCGACCTCGTCGGGCGCGAACACTTCGCGGAGCCGCCGCTCTTGACGGATCCCCCACGGCGCTTCGAGGGCGTCGGCCAACCGGTCCCGCTCCTCGACGGACAGCCCGGCGGCCGGGTGCATGCGGACATGGTCGGCGGCGGCCCGGAAAAGCGGGCGGATGCTGGGCTGGAGCGTGGCGGGATCCGTGGCGCGCATCCATTCCTCGTAGATGTCGCGGCGGGCGCGCTTCCAGGCACTGAACGCTGCTTCCGCGAACCGCTCGGGCAGTGCAAGCCCGGTGTGCTCGGTGCATGAGAGGATTCCGAGGCAGGTCAGGGTGTCGCGCTCGATCTCCGCGTCCGGCCCCACGGGCACGAAACGCATGAACACGCGGTCGAAGACCCGGGCGCAGAAGACGTGGCCCGTGCGGGCTCCGCCCACGAATCCCGAGCCGACCCCCCACGCCAAGTCTCGGATCCGGTCGCCCCAGCGCTCGATTCCCTTCCTTAGTTCTTGCCGGTACTCCTCGCCGCTGTGCGCATGAACGCCCTCGCCTCCCCGCTCAAAGAGAGAGGAGTCGCCCCTTCGGAGCGCTTCGATCTGCTTCCGATCGTCCGCGAAGACGTGTTCCGTGTGGGCCGCGCCCGGAATGACGACCTGATCGAGTCCGATGGAGGCCGCCGCCTGTGCCAGCTTCCTGCGGATCCGCTCTTCGAGGGCCAGAAGGGCTTCCAGTTGGCGGTCGGGGAACACGCAGGTGAGAAACACCTTCTCGTGGGGACTGCCGATGCGGTCGATGCGCCCGTGGCGCTGCACGAGCCGCATTGGGTTCCACGGCAGATCGTAGTTGATGATCCGTCCGCACTGCTGGAGGTTCATTCCTTCGGCCAGCACGTCAGTCGTGACGAGGATGTCGTATCTGTCCTCGGAACGCGACGGCGGGGCTTCCGTGGATTCGGGCGCGAACCCGAACACGGCGTCGCTGCGGGTGATCCCGTCGAACGAATCGGTTCCCCTGACGACGGCGATGCGGCCACGGTAGCTGGCGAGCCGCCGATCCGTCGCCACGACCTCCCGCAAGCGCCCGGCGATCCACTCGATGGTGTCGCCGAAGTAGGAGAACACGAGCACCTTGCGCCGGTTGCGGATGTCGCGCTC
>JAPPJO010000081.1:0-7605 GCA_028820325.1 Gammaproteobacteria bacterium
GTGACCGTCATCGACGGCACCGGCTCGCCGCCCCGGGGGCCGATGGACGTCGTCATCGAGAACAACCGCATCGTCGAGATAGCCTCGGTGGGCTACCCGCTGGTGGACATCAACGAGCAGCGCCGCCCGGAGGCGGGCGACCACGAGATCGACGGCGAGGGCATGTTCCTGCTCCCCGGCTTCGTCGACATGCACGCCCACACGGGAGGCGTTCCCAAGGCCCCGCAGGGCGAATACGTCTACAAGCTCTGGCTGGGCCACGGGATCACCACGTCGCGCGGCGTGCCCCACGGGGGATTCGAGTGGCAGCTGCGCGAGAAGGCGTTGGCGGCCCAGAACACCATCGTCGCGCCTCACATGTACTCGTATGCGCGTCCCGGAAGCGGCGAGGGCTGGGGCGGACGCCTGATCATCACTCCCGAGGACGCGCGCGAGTGGGTGCGCTGGGCCGCGTCCCAGGAAATCGAGGGCCAGACCATCGACGGCCTCAAGCTGGGCGCCTACGACCCCGAGATCATGGCCGCGCTCATCGACGAGGCGCATCGCTTCGACCTGGAAACCGTCGCCCACCTCGACCAGATGGGCATGGCGCGCATGACGGCGGTCGAGGCGGCGCGGGTCGGACTGGACATGATGACGCACTACTACGGCCTCATGGAGTCCATGCTCACCGACTACTCGGTCCAAGACTGGCCCCTCAACTACAACTACAACGACGAGCAGCACCGCTTCGGCAACGTGGGACGCCTCTGGTACCAGGCCGCGGAGCCCGGCAGCGAGCAGTGGGAGGACCTCATCGACGAGTTCCTTGAGCTGGGCTTCGGGCTCGACCCCACGATGACCATCTACGAGGCCAGCCGCGACGTCATGCGCGCGCGCGAAGCGGATTACCACGAGGAGTACACGCTTCCGTCGCAGGAGGACTTCTACCAGCCCAGCCGGGTGGCGCACGGATCCTACTGGTTCTACTGGACCACCGAGGACGAGTACCACTGGCGCAGGTTCTACCAGAAGTGGATGCACTTCCTGAACGACTACAAGAACGCCGGCGGGATCGTGACCACGGGCTCGGACTCGGGCTTCATCTACAAGCTCTACGGCTTCGACTACATCCGCGAGTTCGAGCTGCTGCGCGAGGCGGGCTTCCATCCCGTGGAGGTGATCCGCTCCGCGACCCTGTACCCCGCGCAGATGCTCACCAAGTACGACGACGCTCCCGCCGACTTCGGCATCATTCGTCCGAATACGCGCGCCGACCTGGTTCTGGTGGATGAGAATCCGCTCGAGAACCTGAAGGTGCTGTACGGCAACGGCGCGCCCAAGCTGGACGACGAAACCGGCGTGCCCGGGCGCGTCGGGGGAATCAAGTACACCATCAAGGACGGCATCATTTACGACGCCCAGCAGCTTCTGGAGGACGTGCGCGAGATGGTGCGTCAGGCGAAGGCGGAACGGGCCGCAGTCTCGGACGGCAGCGGGCGGTAGCTGCGAGGCGAGACCTCCGCGAAACGGCTGTTCCCGGCACGATGACCGCCGCCGCCAGCCGCGTGCCCCTCGATGTTGCCCGGCTGCGCGCGGACACTCCCGGCTGCCGGGACCGCATCCACCTGAACAACGCGGGCGCCGGCCTCATGCCGGCGCCCGCGTTGCGTGCCGCACGCGACCATCTGGAACTCGAGGCCCGCATCGGCGGCTACGAGGCCGCCGATGCGCGCGCCGACCAGGTCGCCGCCGCCTACGACGCGGTCGCCGGGCTGCTCGGGGTGGCGCCCGCCAACATCGCCTTCATGGAGAACGCCACCGCCGCCTTCAACCAGGCGCTCTCGTGCGTCCCCTTCCAGCGCGGGGACGTGCTGGTGACGAGCACGAACGACTACGTCTCCAACCAGATCGCCTACCTTTCGCTGCAGGCCCGCCTGGGGGTGGAGGTGGTGCGGGCGCCCGACCTTCCCGAGGGGGGCGTCGACCCGGCCGCTGTGTCGCGCATCATCCACCGGCGGGGCGCGCGCCTGGTCGCGCTCACCCACGTGCCCACCAGCTCCGGACTCGTGCAGCCGGTCGCGGAGGTGGGGCAGGCCTGCCGGGAGCGCGGCGTCCTCTACCTGGTCGACGCCTGCCAGTCGGTGGGGCAGATGCCGGTGGACGCGCGCGCCATCGGATGCGATTTCCTGTCGGCCACCGCCCGCAAGTTCCTGCGCGGGCCGCGCGGAGCGGGGTTCCTCTACGCCTCGGACCGCGTCCTCGACATGGACCTCGAACCCCTGATGCCGGACCTGAGGGGCGCCCACTGGATCGACGCCGACCTCTACCAGCCCGCCCCGGACGCGACCCGCTTCGAGAACTGGGAGTTCGCGTACGCGCTGGTGCTGGCCACCGGCGAGGCGGTGCGCTACGCGACCCGGCTGGGACTCGAACCCATCCGCGAGCGGGCCTGGGGCCTCGCGGACTTCGCCCGCGAAACGCTGGGCGCGCTGGATGGCGTAACCGTGCTGGACCAGGGACGGGTCCGCTCCGCCATCGTTTCGCTGCACCTGGCGGGCCATGACGCGGTCGAGTTCGTCCCCGCGCTGCGCAAGCGGGGCATCAACACCTCCGCCACGCCCCACGGCTACGCCCTGATCGACCTGGACGCCAAGGGCGTCGAAAACACCCTGCGCGTCTCTCCCCACTACTACAACACCAGGGCCGAAATCGAGACGCTCGCGGAAGCGGTCCGCGAGTTCCTCCGGGACGGACCGGGTTAGTTCAACACCACATCCTCTTGATCCTCGGGAGAGCACGATGAAGCACCATCGACCCCTCGCCGCCTGCACCGTCCTCTTCCCGGCGCTCGCCCTCGCCGCCTGCACCGGGGACACCCCAGGCCCCGGGAATGCCCCCGCGGACGACCCGGCAGCGAGCGAAGCAACCCGCCCGCTTCCCGAAGGCGCCCAGGCCTTCTCTCTCCTCGGCGAAACCCTGTACCCCAACGCGGCTCCGCCCGACATCGCGGCGCAGCAGGCCGAGGACATCGACATCGCCCGCGCCGACTACGACGCCGATCCCGACGATGCCGACGCCATCATCTGGCTGGGCCGCCGCATCGGCTACACGGGGCTCTATCGCGAGGCCGTCGACGTCTTCAGCGAGGGGATCGAGAAGCATCCCGGGGACGCCCGCATGTATCGGCACCGGGGCCACCGCTGGATCAGCGTGCGCGAATTCGACCGGGCCATCGACGACCTCTCGCATGCAGCCTCCCTGGAGGAAGGCGAGCCCGACGAGGTGGAGCCGGACGGCCAGCCCAACGAGCGCGGCATCCCCACCAGCACCCTCCAGTCCAACATCCACTACCACCTGGCGCTGGCGCACTACCTGAAGGGCGATTTCGAAGCCGCCGTCCCGGCGTACGAGGACTACATCGCCGTCACCAACAACCCCGACCAGCTGGTCGCGATCTCACACTGGTGGTACATGGCGCTCCGCCGCCTGGGACGCGACGACGAGGCGGCCGCCGTTCTCGAACCCGTGACCGCCGACCTGGACGTCATCGAGAACACCTCCTACCACCAGCTCCTGCTGATGTACAAGGGCGAGATCGAAGCGGACGAGCTGTGGGATCCGGAGCAGGAGGACCCGTCCGGCGTGGCCATCGCGTACGGCGTGGCGACCTGGCACCTCTACAACGGACGCGAAGAGCAGGCGCGGGAGATGTACCGGCGCATCCTCGAGGGCTCGGGCTGGGCCGGATTCGGCTACATCGCGGCCGAAGCCGAGATGGCGCGCCTGGAGGCCGGCTGATCAGGCATCGATTGCTTGACCCTTGGGACGCCCAATTCTAGATTGCTTGAAACGGAGAATCATTCTTGATTACAAGGGGCTCCCGGACGGAGCCCCCAGTCGTCTCCCACCCCCGGGCTCCGTATCCGCCCGGGCCGGAATCCCTCCAGATCGATAGCAATGAGCGACGCGCCAATCCTGAAGACCGCCGGTCTGCGCGCCAGAGTCACCGACGAGGAAATCGAGATCCTCAAGGGTGTGGACCTGGCGATTCGCCCCGGTGAGATACATGCCATCATGGGCCCGAACGGGTCCGGAAAGAGCACGCTGGCCAAGATCCTCGCCGGCCATCCCGGCTACGAAGTAACTGGCGGCAGCGCGTTCTTCGACGGCCAGGACCTGCTTGAGCTGGAGACCGACGAGCGCGCCCGCTCGGGCGTCTTCATGGCCTTCCAGTATCCCGTCGCCATCCCCGGCGTCTCCATCGCCAACTTCCTCCGCACGGCTCTACAGGCGCGTCTGGAGGACGGCGACGAACTCGACCTGTTCGACTTCCAGGACATCCTGCTGGAGCGCATGGAGCTGCTCGAGATGTCCCCCTCCTTCGCCGAGCGCGCGGTCAACGACGGCTTCAGCGGGGGGGAGAAGAAGCGCAACGAGATCCTGCAGATGGCGGTGCTGGAGCCGGCGCTGGCCATCATGGACGAAACCGACTCCGGCCTCGACATCGATGCGCTCAAGGTCGTGGCGCGCGGGGTCAACACCCTGCAGAAGGAGCGGCCCGAGATGGCCGTGCTGCTGATCACGCACTACCAGCGGCTGCTCAACTACATTCAGCCCGACTTCGTTCACGTCATCGTGGACGGGCGCATCGTCCGTTCCGGCGGTCCCGAAGTCGCGCTCAGCCTGGAAGAAGGCGGCTACCGGGAGTACCGGCAGCTGCAGTCGTCCGTTTCCGCCGCCTAGGCGGGACGGCCAACCCGCGAGGTCCACAATGCCCACCAACGAAGCCGTACAAGACATCGGGCTCGACGACTACAAGTACCATTTCATAACCGAGGACGAACCCGTCTTCCGCAGCGGACGCGGGCTGAACGAGAAGGTCGTGCGCGAGATCTCGGCGCAGAAGGGCGAGCCGGAGTGGATGCTCGACTTCCGCCTCAAGTCGCTCGACATCTACAACGCCAAGCCGATGCCCACCTGGGGCGGCGACCTCTCGCAACTGGAGTCGGTGCTGGGCGACATCTTCTTCTACGTCCGCCCGCAGGAGCGCATGGAGCGCTCGTGGGACGACGTCCCGGCGAACATCAAGGAGACCTTCGACCGGCTGGGCATCCCCGAGGCCGAGCGCGAGATCCTGGCCGGGGTCGGCGCCCAGTACGAGTCGGAGATGGTCTACCATTCCCTGAAGGAGGAGTGGGAGGCCCAGGGCGTCATCTTCGACTCCATCGAGGACGGCCTGCGCAACCACCCGGAACTCTTCCGCGAGCACTTCGCCACCGTGGTGCCGCCCGGCGACAACAAGTTCGCGGCCATGAACTCGGCCGTGTGGTCGGGGGGATCCTTCGTCTACATCCCGCCCGGCGTCGAACTCGAAACCCCGCTGCAGGCGTACTTCCGGGTCAACCAGGAGCAGATGGGGCAGTTCGAGCGCACCCTCATCATCGCCGACGAGGGCTCGCGCGCCCACTACATCGAGGGATGCACCGCGCCCGTGTACTCGACCGAGTCCTTCCATTCCGGCGTGATCGAGATCGTGGTCAAGCCGGGCGCGCACTTCCGCTACACCACCATCCAGAACTGGTCCAACAACATGTACAACCTCGTGACCCAGCGTTCGCTGGTGCACGAGAACGCGACCATGGAATGGCTCGACGGGAACCTGGGCTCCAAGCTCACCATGAAATACCCGTCGTGCTTCCTGGTGGGAGAGAGGGCGCACGGCTCGATTCTGTCGATCGCGTACGCCGGCAACGGCCAGCATCAGGACACCGGCGGCAAGGTCATCCACGCCGCGCCCCGCACCAGCTCCTCCATCGTCTCGAAGTCCATCTCCAAGGGGAGCGGACGGGCGAGCTACCGCGGCCTGTGCAAGGTCTACGAGGGGTCCACGGACGCCAAGTCGAACGTGGAGTGCGACGCGCTGCTCATCGACGAGGCGGCGCGCACCGACACCTATCCCTACATCGAGATCGACGAGAACCAGTCCACGGTCGGGCACGAAGCCCGCGTCTCCAAGGTGGGGGAGGAGCAGATCTTCTACCTGATGAGCCGGGGAATGCCGGAAGAGGAAGCCATGGCGCTGATCGTGCGCGGCTTCATCGAGCCCATCGCCCGGCAGTTGCCGTTGGAATACGCCGTGGAGCTGAACCGGCTGATCGAGCTGGAGATGGAAGGGTCGGTAGGATAACGAGGAACGGCACCATCACACGTACATCCGCGCCCGCCCGCGGGCGTTGAGCATAGAAGCAACGGCATGTCCCGGACATCGACATTGCAGGCTCCAGCCGCCGGGCCGCTGGAGGGAGTGACGGCGACCATCAACGCGGCGGCCGTGGAGCGCCTGGCCGCCGGCGAGCCGGACTGGCTGGCCGAGCGGCGCTGGCAGGCCTGGGAGGCCTACGAGCGGACCCCCCTTCCCACGACCCGGCTCGAGGAGTGGCGCTACACCGACCTGTCGCGCAAGCTCGACCTCGACGCCCTGAGCCCCGCGGCCCGCGGCGCGCGCGGGATCTCCGCGGACGCCTGGCCCCCCGAGCTGCGGCAGGCGATGCGCGAGGACTGGGACGCCGCCGGGCACATTGTCGAGATCGACGGCCGGGTGGTGCACGCCGACCTGACCGCCGAAGCCGCCGCGCAGGGGGTTGTGCTGGCCTCGCTGCGGGAGGCGGTGCACGCTCATCCGGATCTGCTGCGCGAGCACCTGGCCGCCCGGGCCATTCCACCGGACCAGGGCAAGTTCTCGGCGCTCAACGCGGCGCTCTGGACCGATGGCACGGTGCTCTTCGTGCCGCGCAACGTGACTCTTCCCCTGCCCGTGCGGATCACGCGCTGGGTTTCCGATCCGGCGGCCGCCTACTTCGCCCGCACCCTGGTGATCGGAGAGGACTGGTCCACGCTGTCCGTCGTGGAGGAGATCCTCTCGCCGCACTTCGACGAGCAGACCTTCTTCCTGTCCGCGACGGAGGTTCTGGCCGGGAACAACAGCACCACCCACTACGCCTCCGTGCAGAGAATGGGACTCGGCGCCTTCCACATGGCGCTCTACCGGTCGCTGGTCGGCCGTGACGCGCGCACGGATTCGCTGCATGTGACGCTGGGTGCGAGCACCGCGCGTCTGGACGTGAACTCGGAGCTGGCCGCGCCCGGAGCGCACAGCCACATCCTCGGCCTCTATTTCGGCAACGAGGACCAGCATTTCGACCACTGCACCAGCCAGAACCACGCGGCGCCCCACGCCACCAGCGATCTGCTCTACAAGGGGGCGCTCGACGACGCGTCGGGGTCGGTGTTCCGCGGCATCATCCGGGTCTCGCCCGGCGCCCAGCGCACCGACGCCTACCAGACCAACCGCAACCTCCTCCTCTCGGAAGAGGCTTCGGCGCATGCGCTGCCCAACCTCGAGATCGAAGCGGATGACGTCCGCTGCTCGCACGGGGCCACGGTGGGCCAACTGGAGGAGGAGGCCCTCTTCTACCTGCAGAGCCGGGGGCTGTCGCGGCGGCGGGCGGAGCGCCTGGTGGTGCGTGGCTTCCTGCAGGACGTGCTGCAGCGGCGTCCGCCGGGAAGCGTTACCGAAAAGGTGACGCGCGCCATCGAGGAAAAGCTCCGTGCCCACTAGCGGTC
>JAPPJO010000081.1:7705-36028 GCA_028820325.1 Gammaproteobacteria bacterium
TTACCGAAAAGGTGACGCGCGCCATCGAGGAAAAGCTCCGTGCCCACTAGCGGTCCGTGGATGAATCCGCCCGCGCACCGAGAGCGGCGAGGCGCCGGGCTGGCAAGGCGCTTTGAAGGCCGAATAGCAGGGCTATTGGGCCGAAAAGCAACGCAGAGCGAAGCGATCCAGCGCGGATGCATCGCCGTTCGAATGCCGGGGGGAGTTCGTCCACGGGCTGCCAGGACGAAGGCTGGTGTTTAGGAAGAAGCCCGAGTGGCACTGCGTGGCGGATGCGGACTCCTGCCCTCCGGGGTCATTGCTCGCGGTGATGGCGGGAGACACCCCTGTCGTGCTGGCCAACGTGGACGGCACCTTCTACGCGCTGCGCGACCGCTGCTCCCACGCCGACTATCCCCTCTCCGACGGGACGCTGGAGGGCGATCAGGTCGAGTGCATGTATCACGGGGCCCGCTTCGACCTGGCCAGCGGGCGTGCCAGGTGCCTGCCCGCGATCCGCCCGGTGCGCTCCTACCCGACCGAGGTGAGGGACTCGGCGGTATTCGTGCTGGTGGGAAAATGAACGGCCCGGCGGCGGCGGCCGGAGCCCGCGCCAGCGACCGGCGTTCGCGCGCGAACGCCTTCGCCTCCCGGGCCCGGCGCGACTTCCCGGCCCTGCAGCAGGAGGTGGGCGGCAAGCCGCTGGTCTACCTGGACAACGCCGCCTCCACCCAGAAGCCCGACGCGGTCATCGACGCGATCGCGAACTACTACCGGCACGACCACGCCAACGTCCACCGGGGCATGCACGAGCTCGCGCGCCGGGCGACCGAAGCCTACGAGGGCGCGCGCCGCAAGGTGGCCCGCTTCCTGGGCGCCGCCGACCCCGCCGAGGTGGTCTGGACGCGAGGCACCACCGAGGCGATCAACCTGGTGGCGAGCGCCTGGAGCCACACCTTCCTCGGCGAGGGCGACGAGATCGTGCTCTCGACTCAGGAACACCACTCCAACCTGGTGCCCTGGCAGCTCGCCGCCGCCCGCGCCGGAGCCCGCCTGCGCTACCTGGAACTCGACGACGAGGGCCGGCTCCGGCTCGACCGGCTGCCGGAGCTGCTCTCGCCGCGCACCCGCATGGTGGCGCTCTCCCACGTGTCCAACGCGCTGGGCACGGTCAACCCGGTCGCGGAGATCGCCGAGCAGGTTCACGCCGCCGGCGCCCTCCTGCTGGTGGACGGCGCCCAGGGAGCCCCTCACCTCCCCATCGACGTGGCGGCGCTCGGGTGCGACTTCTACGCCGCCTCGGGCCACAAGATGTGCGGACCCACCGGGATCGGCGCGCTGTGGGGGCGGCGCGAGCTGCTCGAACGGATGGAGCCCTACCAGGGCGGCGGCGAGATGATCTCGGTGGTCGAGCGCGACTACAGCACCTGGGCCGAGGTGCCCCACAAGTTCGAGGCCGGCACCCCCAACGTTGCCGGCGCGGTGGGGATGGGGGCAGCCGCCGACTACCTCGCCGGCATCGGGCACGCCGCCCTCGCCGAGCACGAGCGCACCGTGCTCGAGTACGCGCTCGACCGCCTGGCGGCCGTCGACGGCATTCGCCTCTTCGGGCCGCCCGCCGGCGAGCGCTGCGGGGTGGTGTCGTTCCTGCTCGACCATGCCCACGCCCACGACGTCGCGACCATCCTGGACGCGGACGGGGTGGCCGTGCGGGCGGGCCACCACTGCGCGCAACTGGTCATGAAGCACTTCGGCGTGCCCGCCACCTCGCGCGCATCGTTCTACCTGTACAACGACACCGAAGACGTGGACCGGCTCATCGAGGGGCTGAACCGGGTGAAGGCCATCTTCGGATGACGCCACACATCGCAGACCGCGCACCATGACCGAGATCGCCCTGAGTTCGCTCTACCAGCAGCTCATCCTCGAACACTACCGCAAGCCACGGAACAAGGGCGTGCTCCCGGGAGCCACGGTCGAAGTGCACATGGCGAACCCCGTCTGCGGCGACGAAATCCGCCTGCACCTGAAGCTGGACGGGGAGGAGCGCGTACAGGCCGCCACCTTCATCGGCCAGGGCTGCTCCATCTCCCAGGCCTCGGTCTCGATGATGACCGTGCGCCTGAAGGGGAAAAGCCTCGACGAGGCCCTGGCGCTCGCCGAGCGCTTCACGGAGATGATGCACGGAAGCAGGGAAGCCGCCCGCGACCGGAAACTGGGCGAACTGCGCGCGCTTCAGGGGGTGAGCAAGTTCCCGGTGCGCATCAAGTGCGCGCTGCTCGGCTTCGACGCGCTCCAGGAGGCCGCGAAGCGGGTCCGGGACCAGGCGGACGGCTCGGACCGCGGCTGACGCGGACGCCGCCCCAGTCCACCGGGGCCCCGTTCGCCAAGCCTCACGGCTCCAGCAACACCTTCACCGCCCCGCTCGCGCGATGGTTGGCGGCAGCGCCCAGCGCCGTGCGGAACTGCCGCAGCGGGAAGACGTGCGTGACCATCTTCTCCAGGGGCGTGCCCGTCTCCTCCATCAGCTCGTGCGCGATCGCCATGGTGTGGCGGGTCCCGCCCCGCCAGCGCTCCCGGCCGTAGCCCACGTAGCCCTTAAGGTCGAGCTCCCGGGCCCACATCCAGGTGAGGTCGAGCCTGGTCTGGCCCGTACACCCCAGCATCACCACCCGTCCCCGCGGAGAGGCGAAGCTCAGCGCCTGGGCCAGGCTTCCCGCGCTGCCCACGCAATCGAAGATCAGCGGGAACCCCCCGCGCTCGAAGACCTCCGGGCCCACGATGGGCTGATAGGCCACCGCCCCGGTATCGACCAGCGCGTTGCGGGCCTCGAAACCCGGTGACACCACGTCGGAGGCCCCGAACGCCCGCGCCAGCTCCGCCTCGTGCGGGCGCTTGGTCTGGCCCAGCAGGAACCCGTCGAAGCCCAGCGCGCGCAGCGCCCAGATCGTGCCCAGCGCGATGGGGCCGCTGCCGATCACCAGCACGGGCTCGTCCGGGTGCGGGGGACTGCGGAGTGCGCCGTGCAACCCGATGGAGACCGGTTCGGTCAGGACCGCGCGGCGGTCGGGGATGGCGTCCGGAACCGGAAACAGCTGGCTCTCGTGCGCCACCATTCGCTCCCCCCAGCCCCCCGGCAGGTCGCCGTGGTAGCCGATGGTGAGCCCGCGCCCCAGACAGCTGCCGTCTTCGCGGGGAGCGCCCTCCTCCCCCGCCCGCTCGCACGTGGAATGGAGGCCCTCGTCGCACGACCGGCAGTGGTCGTCAGCCCCAAAGCCGCGCGTGGTGCACGAGATCATCGGGTCCACCACCACCCGCTGCCCCACCTCCACCGCGCGCACTCGCGGCCCGGTCTCCACAACCCGCGCCAGGATCTCGTGCCCGAGCACCGCCGGGAAGGAGCCAAAGGGCTCCATCGAAGGGCTGGCGGCGTAGGTCACGTTGCTGATGTCGGAGCCGCAGATGCCGCACTGCAGCACCTCAAGCCCCACCCACGACGGCCCCGGCAGCGCGGGGACGGGTAGCTCCTCCAGCTTGACGCCGCCGGCCGCCCCGAAGAGCGCCCAGTCGGTCACCCGGCCGAGCGATTTGGCGATCAGGTACCCGGGGATGGAAACGTGGAAGCGGACGGCGCGCATGGCTGGCTCGAGGTTGGGCGGATGCGGATTGGGGGTGTGTGGCCGGCCCTACGAAGCACTCGCGGCTGAGGGCCGCAGCGCCTCCAGCGCCAGACGAACCTGCACCGGCACCATCGCCCGGCGCCAGTCCGCATCGACGATCGCGTTTTCCAGCGGATGGCACTGGCGGTGGGCCCGCTCCGCGAGCGCCTCGACCACCTCGTTCGAGAGCGTGCGGCCCAGCGCGATGCGGGCCCATCCGGTCAGCAGCCGTGGCCGGGCGCCGAGCGCGGTCACCACGCCCATGATTTGGCAGACCCGCCCGGAGCGCTGGAAGTCGGCGGAGACGGCCACCGACAGCAGCGGGAAGTCGATGGAGCGCCGCTGGCGCAGCTTGGTGTACGCGGCGCGGCTGTCACGCGAGGGGAAGGGAATGCGCACCCGGGTCACGATTTCCCCCGGCTTTCTGCGGCTGTTCCAGATGCCGTCCGCCAGGAAGAAGTCGTTCAGGCCCACTTGCCGGCGCCCCTCGGGTCCGGCCAGCTCGATGGTCGCCCCCAGTGTCATGAGCACGGGCGGGGTATCGGCCGAATGCGCGGCCACGCACTTCTTCCCCACGCGGGTGACGTGGCACACATCCCCATCCTTCTTGAGGCAGTACCCGAGGGCGTCGCGCCAGAACTCCGTCTGGTTGTAGTACGTGCAGCGGGTGTCCAGGCAGATGTTGCCGCCCAGGGTGCCCATGTTGCGCAGCTGCGGTCCCGCCACCTGCCCTGCGGCCGCCGCCAGCGACGGGAACCGGCGCCGCACCTCGGGATGGCGCGCCACCGAGGCCAGCGTCTCCGCCCCGCCGATCACCAGCGCGCTGCCGTCGCGCCGGAACCCCCTCATGCCGGGGATCTGCCTGAGCGCGACCAGGTGTTCGGGGGTGAAGAGCCGATGCTTCATGTTGGGGATGAGGTCCGTGCCCCCCGAGACCGGGAGCGCCCTGCTTCCCCATCGGTCCAGCAGCCCCACGGCTTCGTCGATGGTTCGGGGCCGGTGGTAGCGGAACGGGGGCAGGCGCAGCATTCAGCGATCTCCGCCGGCAGTGCCGGGCTCCAGGGGTCGCGCCACCATGATCCCGTCCTGGCCGCCGATGCGCTGGACGCGTTCGGCGAGCGGAACCTCGCTGATCTGGACAGCGGACCCGACCAGGGGAGCATGGAGCAGAAACACGCCGCCGTCGCGCACCAGCGCCAGCCCGGTGTGCGCGATGTCGAGCCCGTCCACCGTGGAGGTGGCGGCGATGATGTCGCCGTTGGCGATACCCGGAGCCGTGTCCTCGATGTGCGCCTCGCCGATGAAGTAGCGGGGCCGCGCGCTCAGCCGGGCCTCCGCGCGCGCGATCTCGTCGACCACGCCGGGCTCGGCGAGCTGCCGGTAGGCATCCGGGTGCGCCGACATGAAGTCGATCGGGGTGTCGTCGGCCATCCCGCCCAACTCCCGGGAGATGTCGCGCACCAGCCCGCGCGCCTCGTTGTCGGCGATCCACTCGGAGAAGTAGTGCAGCCGGCTCGGATAGCCCTCCAGGTCGCCGCCCCGGTACCGGATCTCGGTGAGCAGCCGCCGGTACTCGGCGCGCAGCCGCGCTTCATCGTCGAGCAACGACGGGTCGTGGAGATGAACGAAGCGGCCCAGCGCCAGCACGTTCTCGACGAAGGTGACGCAGTCGAGCTCGCGCAGGTTGACCACCAGGCGCTCGGGGCCCTCCACTTCGAGGGTCTGCGGCACGTACGCGGTGCCCACGAAGGTCACGCCGATGCGCGCCATGGTCTCGCCCAGCGGCAGGCGGTGCAGTTCTTCGTCCCAGGCCCGGGCAAGCGTCGAGCGCACGATGCCCCAGTCCTCCGCCGTCCCCTCCGACAGCGCCAGCAGGCGGGCCTCCTCGACGGAAGACCCGGAATCACAGGATGCCAGGGCGAGAAGGGCCGCGATGGCCGCGGCGGGGCGCGCCAAGCGCCTGTAATACGCGTGTATTACGTGCCTGAATGCGGCGCTCATCGGCCCACCCCGACCGCCGTCCTGTCGACCCTCGCGGGCTCCCGAGGCGGTGCGGTCCGGCGCCGCGGCGGCTCCAGCGCCTTCGGCCCCCCGGCCTCCTGGATGGCTCTCCACACGTTCGGGGCGGAGAAGGGCAGACGGTCCATGCGAACCCCCGTGGCATCGTGGATGGCGTTGGCGATCGCCGGGATCGAGGAATGCAGCGGCCCCTCGCCCGCCTCCTTGGCGCCGTAGGGGCCCTCCGGGTCGATCGACTCGACGATCAGCGATTCGATTTCCGGCGTGTCCAGGCTGGTGGGAATGCGGTAGTCGAGGAGCGAGGGCGCGTTGTGGAGCCCCGCGCGCCCCTGCGCGGCGGACTTGAAGATCTGCTCCTCCATGAGCGCCTCGGCGAAGCCCATGTAGACGGACCCCTCCATCTGACCCTCCACCAGCAGCGGGTTCAGGGCGCGCCCGCAGTCATGCGCCACCCAGATCCGGACCACGTCCACGACCCCGGTTTCCACATCCACGTCGACCTCGGCCACGTGCGCCGTGAAGGAGTACGCTGGCGATGCGCCGATGGTCCCGCCGCGGTAGTCGCCGTGGTTGTCGCGCGGCGTGTTGTACCAGCCGGTGGCCCCCAGCGTGCCGAAGCGCGCCTCGGCCAGGTTGAAGGCCTGGGCGATGGGCATCCTGCGCCCGGTGTCCGGCGCGTAATACGCCCACCCTCCCGCCAGTTGAACCTGGCCCGGCGGGCATTCCCAGTCCTCCGCCACGGCCTCCTGCACCTTGCGCCGCAGCTTGCGGGCGGCATCGATGCAGGCGTTGCCGAGCATGAAGGTGATGCGCGACGAGTAGGCGCCCAGGTCCACCGGGGTGAAGTCGGTGTCGCCAGCCAATACGCGCACGTACTCGAGCGGCACGCCCAGCTCCTCCGCGGTGATGTACGCCACCATGGAGTCGCACCCCTGCCCGATCTCCGATGCTCCGCTCAGCACCGCCACCCGCCCCGACCTGTCCACCTGCAACTGGATCGCCGACTGCGGCATCTCGTTGGGATAGACCGGGTAGTTGGTTCCGGAGATGTAGCAGGAACCGGCTACGCCGAGTCCCCGCCCCGGCGGCAGCCGTCGATGGCGCTCCCGCCATCCGCTCGCCTTTTCCACGGCATCCAGACACTCTAGGAAGCCGTTCGAGGTGACGCGCAGCTCGTTCACCGTGCGCGTGTTGCCGCCCATGAAGTTGACGCGCCGGAGCTCGATGGGGTCCATCGCCAGCTTCTCGGCGAGCTTGTCCAGCTGCACCTCGAAGGCGAAGCGCGGCTGCACCGAGCCGTGGCCGCGTTTCGGGCCGCAGGCGGGCTTGTTGGTGTAGACGCGCGTGGAATCGAAGCTGTACGCGGGCATGGCGTAGGGGGCGGTGAGCAGTTGGCCCGCGTAATACGTGGTCACGAGCCCGAAGGACGCGTACGCGCCCCCGTCCAGCACGACCTCCGCATCGACGGCCTGCAGCCGACCCTCTTCGTCGGCGCCGGTGCGGTACTTCATGTGGAAGGGATGGCGCCCGCGGTGGGCGTAGAACACCTCTTCGCGGGTGTAGAGGATCTTGACCGGGCGTCCCGTCATCATGGACAGTCGGGCGACGCAGAACTCCAGGTCGAAGGGCTCGGACTTGCCGCCGAACGCCCCGCCCACCGGCGGCTGCACGACCCGGATGGTCGCCGGGTCCAGCCCCAGAACCGAGGCCAGCTCGCGGTGCAGGTAGTGCGGCACCTGGGTCGCCGACCACACCGTCAGGCGCCCGTTCTCGTCGTAGCGGCCGATGGCGCAGTGCGGTTCGATGGGGGTGTGGGTGGTGCCCTCGAAGAAGTACTCGCCCTCCACCACCACGTCGGCGTCCGCCATGCGCTCGTCCACCTCGCCGAAGCTGAGCTGCACCCGCTTGGTGACGTTGCCGTTCCGTCCCTCCCGGCGCGGCTCGTGGATGAAGGGATGCTCCTCGCTCCCATCGGCGGCGAGCGCCTCTGCGGGATCGAGACAGGCGGGCAGCTCGTCGTACTCGACGCGGATCAGCGAAAGCGCCCGGAGTGCGGTGTCTTCATCCACCGCCGCCACCGCCGCCACCCCGTCGCCGATGTAGCGCACCCGCTCCACGCACAGCGGGTATTCGTCGGGCGTCCAGGGAATGATGCCGTAGCGGACCGGCATGTCGCGGCCCGTGACGACCGCGTGCACGCCCTCGAGCGCGAGGGCCCGGGAGGCATCGATGGAGAGGATGCGGGCGTGGGGGTGCGGGCTGCGCAGGATTTTCCCGTGCAGCATCCCGGGGAGCGAGATGTCGTCGGTGTACGCCGCCTTGCCCGTGGCCTTGGCCAGCCCGTCCACCTTGCGCTGGGGCTTGCCTATGAGCGTGAAGCCGGACCCCACCCCGGGTGCCGGATGAGCGGCGTCGCCGGACGCCGCCCCCGAATCCGGCCGGGACCCGTCGTCCGTCTCAGCCCACAGCGCAAGCTCCCCAAGGGCCGGGTCACGCCGCGGAGAATCGCTCATTCCCCGTTCTCCGTCCCGCCGCTCTGCCCGCGCAACACCGCGGCCGCCGACTCGACGGCGTCGTAGATCTTGGTGTAGCCGGTGCAGCGGCAGAGGTTGCCGGCGAGCGCCTCCCGGATTTCCGTCCGGCTCGGCGCATCGTTGCGCTCCAGGAGGGCGGCCGCCGAGCACAGGATGCCGGGGGTGCAGAACCCGCACTGCGCCGCCCCGTTGAGGTCGAAGGCGTCCTGCAGCGGGTGCGGACGGCCCGCGCCTGCCAGTCCTTCCACGGTTCGGATCTCGCGCCCCTCCGCCGCCAGCACCGGGGTGATGCACGACAGGTGCGGCTCTCCATCGAGAATGACCGTGCATGCCCCGCAATCGCCCTTGTCGCAGCCCTGCTTGGAGCCGGTGAGCCCGATGACGTACCGCAGCGTCTCCAGCAGCGTGTAGTGCGAGGGCACGCCCGGCGCGTAATCGTCTCCGTTGACGCGCAGATGGACGATGCAGGTCGTGGCCTTCACCATGCGAGCGCGGCAGCCTCCCGCTTCGTGTGAGATTCCCGAAACCAATAGTACCAGGACTTGAGGCGACAGTTCGCTCCTCGTTACTTTCCGCCCAGCGGGATGTCCGAAGCAGCGATCCGGTGAGGTACCATCGCCGGCTGCGCATCCCGTTCCCCGTCGTCCCCCGCGAGCGGAGTGATTTCCCGATGCCATACCCGGAGATGATTGTCGCCCCCATGCGCGCGGAACTCGTCCGCCTGGGCTTTCAGGAACTGCGCACGTCCGACCAGGTTGAAGCGGTCGTGGACGGTGAGGACCGCCCGCTGCTGCTCGTGGTCAACTCGATCTGCGGTTGCGCGGCCGGCGCGATGCGCCCCGGCGTCGCCCTGGCGCTGGAACACGAGAACCGCCCCGAGATCCTGACCACCGTTTTCGCCGGTCAGGACATGGATGCCACGGCCAAGGCGCGCGAGTACATCGCCGGCTACCCGCCGTCGTCCCCCTCGGTCGCGCTGTTCAAGGACGGCGAGCTCGTGTACATGATGGAACGCCACCAGATCGAGGGGCATTCGGCCTACCAGATCGCCGCCGACCTGGGCAGCGCCTTCGACGAGCACTGCGCGTAGGCAGGGCCCTCAGAGGATCGTCTGCCCCAGCGCGGAGGCGATCAGCCCCACCGCCATCCGGGCGGTGCGGTTGCGCGCGTCCAGGACGGGGTTGAGCTCCACCATTTCCAGGCCGACGAGCCTTCCCGACCGCGCCACCTTCTCGCAGATCAGGTGTCCTTCGCGGAAGGTCAGCCCCCCGGCCACGGGCGTGCCGACGCCCGGTGCGATCATGGGATCGAGGCTGTCCAGGTCGTAGGAGAGGTGGAACCCCGCGGTGCCGGCGCTCGCTCTGGCGATCGCCTCGTCCACGCAGGAGGCGATGCCGCGCTCGTCGACTTCCGACATGGTGAACACGCGCACGCCGGATGACCTGACCACCTCCCGTTCGGCCCGGTCGATTTCGCGCACCCCGATCATGCTCACGTTTTCCGGCCGCACCGCCGGGTGCCGGTCCGCCAGCGATCTCAGCACCTGCGGCCCGTGGCCGGTCAGCACCGCGAGCGGCATCCCGTGCACGTTGCCGGACGGGCTGGACTCGGGCGTGTTCATGTCCGAGTGGGCATCCACCCAGATGAGGCCGATCCTCTCCCTGCTGCGCGCGTAGAAGCGGCTGACGCCGGCCACGGATCCGATGGCGATGCTGTGGTCGCCGCCCAGCACGAGCGGCATCCATCCCCGCACCAGCGCATCCTCGACCATGTCGCGGGCGCGGCGGCACACGGATTCGACTTCGGGCAGGTAGCGCGCCTGCAGGTCCCGCTGCTCGGTGCGTTCGGGATCGGTCGCCACCACCGTTCCCATCTCGCGGACACGATAGCCGAGTCGCTCCAGCTTGTCCCTGAGGCCGGCGATGCGCATCGCGGACGGTCCCATGTCCACGCCGCGCCGCCCGGCGCCGAGATCCATCTGCACCGACACCAGCGCAAGCTCCTTCACCATCCGCGGAGCTCCTTGCGGCGCGCCTTCCGCGCCAGCTTGCGGCGGCGGGCCGCGTCCTTCTCCCTCTCGCCCGGCAGCCGCGTGGTCACGTCAACGCCACCCATCAGGGCCACCCCGTTGACCCGCAACACGGGAGATCCCGGATCCGAGGAAGCCACGGGCGCGTCCGCGAGCTCGTCGGGCGTCCGTTCGAACGCTCCCATGATGCCCGCGCCGCTGCATTCGACCTGGAGGCCCGGCGGGACGATGATGTCCACCCCGCCCCAGAGGGCGAAGACGGTGACCTCGGTCACGCCCGGCCCGAAGCCGGCTTCCCGAAAATCGAGCTCGACGCCCCCCATGAGCGCGAGGGCGTACATCTCGCGGGGCGCGATCCACGCCCCACCCCGCGTGCTCGCTCCCAGGACACCTGCCATGAACTGCCGGGCCGGCACCCTCTCCAGAGGCACCACATCCGCGGGGAGGGTTTGGTGCGCGCGAGTCGCCGGGACGGGGGTGCCGCCGGCCGGCTGCTGCGTCGTGGCAGGGAAACCGGCCACGAGCGCCGGGAGCTGACGGGTCGAGGTCGCCCGATGCGCGAGATCAAGGCGGCGCTCGAAGTCGCGCATGGACAGGCGATCCTCGGCGAACCGCTCGCACAACCGGTCGATTGTGGCCTGGCGCACCTTGTCGAGCGCTGTGCCGCCGGTCGCGGGATCGTTCTTCATCTACCTTCCTCCGGACAGAAACTCCCGGCCAAAACCCTCCAGGATGCGCGCGCAGGCCTCGATCTCGTCGACCGCGATCCACTCGTCGGCGGAGTGTGCCTGCGCGATCGACCCCGGACCGAAACATACGGCCGGAGTCCCGGACCGGTTCAGGAAGGCGGCGTCGACCCAGGCGGTCATGCCCTCGATGGTCGGATCCCGTCCGCTGGCGGCGATCGCCCCGAGCAGGCCCTGCACCAGTGGTGACGCCTCCGGCACCTCGGTCCCCGGACGCTCCAGCGTCATGCGCAGCGCGGCGCCGGACCGTGCCTCCTCGCCGAGCCCCGCCACCACGGCCGCGAGCTCCTGCATGACGGCCTCGGGCGACTCGTGGGGCAGGGTTCGCCGCTCCACCACGACCTCGCAGTGCTCCGGATAGACTGACGGGGCAGCCCCCCCGGAGATGGTCCCCGCGTGAATCGACCCCCAGCCCAGCAGGGGATGCGGCGCCCGCTCGAACAGGCTCTGCTCGTACTCGGCCATGGCGACGAGAAACTCGGCGGCGTGCAGAATCGCGTCCACCCCCTGATCGGGCCGGGAACCGTGCGCGGCGCGTCCCGCGAAGGCGGCCTCGACCCACACGAATCCCTTGTGGGCGGGCATGACCGCGAGCCCGGTGGGCTCGCACACTACGGCGGCATCGGCGCCCACGCCGGCATCGGTGAGCCCGGCCATTCCGGTGCTGGCGTGCTCCTCGTCGGCGGTCAGCGCGACGATGAGTTCACCAGGCGGACCCCGGCGCGCCAGCGCGGCCGCGGCGCTCAGGAGGGCCGCCACGCCACCCTTCATGTCGCACGACCCGCGCCCCCACAGGCGTCCGTCCCGAACCTGCGCGCCGAACGGGTCGATGGTCATCCCCTCGACACCGACGGTGTCCAGGTGGCCGTTGAACATCAGGCTGCGGGGCCCGTCGCCGATGCGTCCGACCACGTTGGGGCGGCCCGCCTCGGGCTCCGTCAGCAAGACATCGAATCCCCAGCCTTCGAGCAACCCGGCCGCGCAGGCGGCGATCTCCCCCTCTCCGCCGCCGGAAGCCTCGATGCGCGGATTGACGGACGGCACGGCCACCAGGAGGCGCGCCAGCGCGAGCGCGTCGCCCTCCCTCGCGCGGCCCTCCACGCTCTCCCGCGGGGTCATCGCGGAGTCCCGCCGAGGGGTGGCCCACGGCCCGGGCGGGCATCAGTTTTCAGTGGCTCCGGCAAGATCGTTGCCGGTTTTCCGATTGCACGCACCTGACATGATTCGGGCATGTGCGCCCGAAGTGGGGAGATTGCCGCCCTCAGGCGAGGATTGGCGCCCGAATTGCGCGAGGCACGGTTCATGCTATGAAGGGGCGGCGAAGGCTGTTTGGAATACGGGATCTGCAAAATGGGGAGGGGATCATCCGAGTCTTTACCGTTGGCCTGCTGGGTGCCGCTGCCGTGGCTACCCTCATCCTCGTCGGCACCCGGTCCCGCCACCGCACGCGGGCTCGGGACGCCTACCGGCGAGCGCTCACCCCGGAGCAGTTGCGGGAACTGGGCATCTAGATCATCTGACGCCCCGATTCCCCGGCGCGACCCGCTCGCGCCCCTGCCGGGAAGGGGTGACCCTCAGGCAAATACCGGCCGTCCGCCGGGGATCATTCGAAGTAGTCCTTGTTCTTCTCGATGTAGTTCGTCCACTCGTCGGGGACATCCGTGTCCGGGAAGATGGCCTGCACGGGACACTCCGGCTCGCACGCTCCGCAGTCGATGCATTCATCCGGATGGATGAGATACTGATCCTCGGTCTCGTAGATGCAGTCCACCGGACAGACCTCGACACAACTCGCGTCCTTGGTCCCGATGCACGGCTCCGTGATGATGTATGTCATGGTCCCTCCTGAGACTCGAAGTGGCCCGGGGCATGGCGCATTGCCGACCTGCACACCGCGGGCCCACCGAGCGTTATTCCGGCTCCATATCGCGCTGAATGATGCAGGAAGCCAATAGCGGTTGCAAGGACCACGTCCCCCGGAAGTGCCGGGCTCGCGCCCTGCGGTTCCCTTGTAACCTCGCCGGCGAGGCGGCTCACTTCTCCCAGGTCTGGTCGGCGGTTCCCGCGGCGTGGTTCTCGACCCGGGCCAGCACGAAGAGCAGGTCCGACAGCCGGTTGAGGTAGCGGACGATGCCTTCGTCGACCGCTTCGCGCGCCGCGAGCGACACGGTGACCCGCTCCGCCCGCCGGCACACGGAGCGAGCGAGGTGCAGCGTCGCGGCGGCCGGCGCACCGCCCGGCAGGATGAAGTTGCGGAGCGGGGGCAGCCCGGCGTCCGCTTCGTCCATCCATGCCTCCATCTCGCCGACCCGCTCGACCGGCACCTCGGGCACCGGTGGCCGCCTGCGTCCCTCCGCGGACGGCGGACGGGCGAGGGAGGCGCCGATGGCGAAGAGATCGCGCTGGATCCAGGCCAGCCGGGCGGCGGTGGCCGGAACCCCGGTCCGGCTGCGGGCGAGCCCGAGGCACGAGCTGAGTTCGTCCACCGTGCCGTACGCGTGCAGACGGGGATGGTCCTTGGCCACGCGCCCGCCCCCCAGCAGGCCGGTGTCTCCCTCGTCGCCTCGTCTGGTATAGATCTTCATCCGCATCCATCGCAGGTCCGTGCACGACGCCAGCGTGCATCCAGTGCGGAGTATAATACCGGTGCATGACCCCTGCTCCGGGGCCGAGCGCCGTGCGAACCGCACACAGGGAGAGGGATGTGACGATCACAGAGCTGGGCGGCCAGTCCGACGCCGTGCACGGGCAGGCCGCGGCGCTGCTGGTTGAGGGCTTCGACGATCATCCGCGGGGGTGGCCGGATCTGGAGGCCGCCGCGAAGGAGGTGTCGCAAGTCCTTCGCCAGGGCTTCGCCTTCGCCGCCCTCGACGACGCCCGTCTCCTGGGGTGGATCGGCGGTCTGCCGCAATACGAGGGCCGCGTGTGGGAGCTGCACCCGCTCGTCGTACGGCGGGAGCATCGGCTTCGCGGGGTGGGAAGGGCGCTGGTGGCCGCATTCGAGGATGAGGCGCGGCGCCGCGGCGCGCTGACGTTCACGCTCGGTACCGACGACGACGGCGCGCAGACCTCTCTGGCGGGGGCGGACCTCTACGAGGATGTCCCGCGTCACCTCGCCGCACTGCGGGACCTGGGCGGCCGGCACCCGTTTCTCTTCTATCGCCGCCTGGGCTACGTGGTCACCGGGTGCATGCCGGACGCCAACGGCCGGGGCCGGCCGGACATCTACATGTCCAAGTCGGCTACCGCAGCTTGACGGCCCTCCTGATGACCTTCGCCTTGTCGATCAGGCTCGTGGCCTTGTCCACGGCGCCTTCCGCTTCCGGAAGGAGGAGATCGCGGATGTCGAGCAGCGTTTCCAGGTAGAGCTGGTCGCGTTGGAAGGCGAAGTCCAGCCGATCCATCTCGGCACGGTCGTTCTCGCGTTCGGCCCTGCTGAAGGCGCTGGTGTAGATAGCCTCCAGATTGCCGACAATGCGGCTGCGATCTCTCATCCTGTCTCAACCCGCTTCCGTTCCAGCGCCCGCGCGACCGCCGGCCGGGTGAGGAACTCCCGTATGCCGCGGCGCAGTTCGTCGAAGTGCCCGTGAAAGTAGTGGTCCGCTCCCGGGATGACGACCGCCTCCACCGGCTCGCCCAGTTGGCGGGCGAATTCCACCGCCCTTGCTCCCGAACCGAACTCGTCGCGTTCGCCCTGAACGATGAGCACGGGGCAGCGCGCCTCCGCCAGGAACCCGTAGTCGTGGCGGTCGAAGGCGAGCCCCACGCCGACCATGGCCGCGACGCGCGCGTGGCCCGTGCCCGCCCTCAGCGCGACCGTTGACCCGAACGAGAATCCGCCGGCCACCAGCGGCAGCCCCGGAAAGAGACGCTCGAGGTGCCGCAGCGCGGCGCGCGCGTCGTCGGTCTCGCCGAGTCCACCGTCGTAGGAACCGGTGCTGCGCCCCACGCCGCGAAAGTTGAAGCGGAGCGCCGCCAGTCCGGCCTCGGTCATGCCCTGGGCGGCGCGGTACACGGCCTTGGTGTGCATCGTGCCCCCGTGCAGGGGATGCGGGTGGCACATGACCGCGGCCCCGCGCAGCGCCTCTGGCGGCCGGCGCAGCACAGCCTCCAGCAGGCCGTGCGAGACGGGTATCGGGAGATAGCCTCCCGTCGATGCAGGGGGCATGGAAATCCGGTTTGTTCGCATGTCGTTCGGGGCGGGGCTATTCTGTCCGCCTGCCGCGAACCGGGTCAAGGGCAGCCGGAGGACCAGGATCGATGACCGTCGGACCGACCGAGTTGGCGAAGGTGGTAAACCGCATGTACTGGGACTCCGACGAGAGTGTCAACCGGATCGCCGACCAGCTCGATCTCTCCAAGGGCGCCCTCTACGGCATGATCGAACCGGCGCCCGCCGACGGCACCTGCCCCGATTGCGGTTCGTCGCTGAGCTTCGGCAACCGGACGGCCCGCGACCGCGGGCTTGCCGAATGCGCCGCCTGCGCCCTTGTCGGCGAGCCGACGGACCCGGTACCATCCACCGCACTTGCCCCGCACATCCCGGAACCGGCCCCAATCCGCGAGCCGCGGGTATGGAGCGGGCGAGCGCTGGCCGGTTCCCTGGTTCTCGGAGTGGTCGCGGGGATGCTGATCTCGCGCCTCCTGCGCCGCCGGTGACACGGCTCCTTCCACGCACAACTTCAGCCAAAGATCGGAAAGTAACGATGAAGCTACAGCACCCCACGCCGCCCGGCGGGAGTCGGCTCGCCGCAAGGCTTCGCCGCCGGGCCCTGGCCCCGCTCGTTCTCGCGCTGGCGACCGGCTGCGCGGGCGGAGAGGGCGACGCGAATCCTCCCGCGGAGGACGCATCTACGCAGTCCCTCACCCGGAGCCTCGTCATCACCCCTCCCGAAACGCTCCCCGGCGAGCAGATCGACTTCCCGGGCCTGGGCTACGACTTCGGAGACCCGGAAGCAACGCTGCGCATCGCCGAACTGAGCGACTTCGGCTGCGGCTTCTGCCGCCAGTTCCACCAGCAGACCTTCCCCGTACTCCAGGAGGAGTACATCGACGCCGGAACCGTGCTGTGGAAGTACATCCCGATCGTGACCGGCATGTTCCCCCACGGAGACCTGTCGGCGCTCGCGGGCGAGTGCGCGGGTGAGCAGGACGACTTCGAGGGGATGATGGTGCGGCTGTTCGAGGATCAGCGCACCTGGAAGGACAGTGGCGATCCCATGCCCCACTTCCTGGGCTACGCCGCCGAGCTGGGCCTGAACTCGGAGCAGTTCGAGTCCTGCATCGCCGAGGAGCGGCCCGGACGCCGCATCGCCGACGGCGGACGCGCCGCCCGCGCGCTCGGCCTGCGCGGAACCCCGAGCTTCCTGATCAACGGGTTCCCCGTCCAGGGCGCCCTGCCCACGCAGCTCTTCCGCGACATCCTGGACAACGAACTGGAGGCGCTGGCCGAGGCCGCGGGGTCGGGGGGCTAGCCCGGGCCGCTACCCCCCCGGCCGCCGCTGCACGCGGTCGAGCGGGCGCGCCGTGTTCGCCGGCCGCCGCGCTTCCCGGGTGGCCATGTTGAACCGGTCGCCGGGGGCCAGGAAGTAGAAGTCGCCGCCGGTGTCGATCTGCACCGAGGTATCGTAGATGACGACGTAGCTCTCGCCGATCACCTCGAATTCATCGCCCTGAACCACGATCGCGGTGTTCTCGTCGATGCCGATGCCCAGCAGGTCGGGCATCGCCTCCATCACCTCGAGCATGTCGAACTGGCGATTGCGGCGGAGCAGGTGCTGGTCGATGCCCACGTTGCGCAGGAAGCCGAACCCCTCCTCGTGGTCGCCCATCATGATGGTGTTGGTCTGCGTGTCCCCGCGGATGAGGTACGACCCCTGTATGGACGCTCCGGCCGACGAGCCGCCGATGACGCCGCCGCGCTCGAGCAGGCGGTGGAGTTCCTCCTCGGTGCGCGTGTCCAGGTAGGAATCGGCGATGCGCCACTGCCGCCCGCCCGGGAACCAGACGCCGCCGGCCTCCCGGATCGGCCTGACGAAGGCCTCGCCGTCGGCCTCGTCACGGTCGTTGGTGTGGATCACCGTCAGGTTGGTCGCGCCCGCCGCCCGGAACTGGCGCAGGCCGGGGTAGAACTGGTCGTACTCGGCCGCGCCGCCCGCGGTCGGGATCACGACGATGGGGGCGTCGGGGCCCCCCGCCAGGTCGATGAAGCGGCGCACGATGCCCAGATCCTGCATGGCGCCCCCCACCACGACCAGCGAGCCGTTGGCGGGACCCACCTCCTGGGCCGCGAGAGGCGTCGTCGTACCGTCTCCGGCGGTTGCCATGGCGAGAGCGATCCCGATGGCGATCACGGTTGTGCTCCGGTTCATCTGCGGCCTCCTGGACGTTCGTCCGGGTGTGTGGGTTCCCGATCGTCGCCGGGTTGGCGTGCAACCCGGACTGGAATCATTCGGCCTTGAGCCTTGTTGCGCCAGCCGCGAGCAGGTGTGGCGAAGGGCCCGTTCAGCCGTCGTCCACCGGGGCCGTCAGCCCGTCACCCGGGCGCAGCACCACGACCGGGTACGGCCAACCCTCGAACCCTCCGGGGTGTTGCGTTCGTCATTTGCTGATAGGTCGCTGATCGTGGGCGACTACTGTTGTCCGTCGCCTGCATCTTGCAAAGGAACCGCCCATGCCCCGCTCAAAGCGCCCCCAGCCGCCGTTTCTGCTCTTTTCCGTCCCGTACCGGAAGCTTGTTCCGCTCACGGCTACGGCCGAGTTCATTGAACGTGAGAGGGGACTCAGGGGCTCGGCTCTAATCTGGCGTCTGGGGACGGGGGAGCTGGCCGACGACCTGAGGGTCGCACGCCGGCGACCGGCGGGCGTCGTCCTGATTCTCATTCTTCCGCCCGCTTCGTCGCTGACGGCGGAGACGGATCTTCTCCACGTCATCGGGCGATGTAGGCCGACAGCCATCGTTCCTCACCACAACGACATCGATCCGGGCGACATGAAGTCGCTCATCCGCCGACCTCCCACCGACCTCCCGGTTGAGTTCACCGAGTATCTCGCGTGGAGAGGATTGCGGGTCGACCGCGGCACATGCGACATCATTCGTCGCACGGTGAGGCTGGCGAGACACCTCACCACGATCGCCAGCCTGTCCCGGACGATCTACCTGTCGCGCCGCGCACTGGGACGCCGCTTCGTGTCGAGAGGGCTGCCGGTGCCTTCGCACTGGTTGCAGTTCTGCCGGATTCTGCACGCTGTCCTCCGGCTGCAGAACTCATCGCAGAGCCTGCACTCCGTCGCGTGTGGCCTGGGTTATCCCGACGGCTTCGCGCTGAGCAATCAGATGAACCGGCTTATCGGAGTTCGGCCCTCGACAGCCCGACGTTGTCTGGGATGGGAGTGGCTGATCGAGTGCTGGTTGCAGAAGGAGCGGGCGACCGGAGCGTTGGCCCACGACTTGCGCAGGGGTGGCTCCGTGACCCGATCGTCCCGCGTGTTCCAAGCCCATCGAGATCCGGCCCGAAGAGCCAGGAAGCTGGCCGCTAGAAGGTCCGTCTCGAAGTGACTCCAGCCGCATCGAAACAATGTCAGAAAGGCCTTTAGGGCCGGGACACACAGAAGCCCACCAAGGCAATCCCCGCCCAGCGGATTGTAGGTAGTCCGAATCCGGGCAGGAAATCGTATAAAGTCATACAGGGCTGCACGATCTGCGTTTCCTGCCGTTGGACGGGACCCTGCTGGACCGTGCCGCAAGAGCGGGAGAACCGGACATGAATGGCGGGATCTCCCGCGCCCGCGCCGCCTCAGCCATCGAACAGGCGGACGCGCCTCCGGGGAGCGACCCTGCGGTCGATGCCGAAGAGGCCGAACGTCAGCGCGTGGAGAGAGAGCGACAGGCCCAGGAGGCCCGAGGGGCGCTTCGACGGCGAAATGAGGAGCAGCGTCTGCAGGCCGTCGCAGAAGCGTGTCCCGGCAAGTCGGTCACGGGACCCGTCCCGGCCAGCCTCGCGCGGGATCTCTGCCAGTTCATCACCGAGGCCGCCGCCACCGAGCGCGGCGCCGTGCTGATCATCATGGTGACGCGCCCGATGGCTGACGCGATCACCCTGCGTTCGCTGGCCATCGAGGAGGCCCTGACCGGTATGGGCACAAGGTGGACGGCCACATCGCGCCGGGCCTTGAGGCTGGAGGTCTACTACGGCCGGGTCCATCTTGCGACCGTCAGGCGCTCGTTGGGCAGCGGCGCGCATCAGGTGCGTTGGCGAAGGTAAGGGGGGGCCGACCTAGGGCCGCCCGGACGACCCTGCTCAGCGCGTCCTACCGGAGAGAAATACCCGTCAGGGTGGGGCGGAAGTGCAGCACCCGAGGCGGATCCTCATGGCGGCGAACGCGGCGTTCAGCCGGACCTGCACTCTCTACCGAGTAGGAAAAACTGCTGGAGTCCGAGACCGGAAACTCAAGCCGTTCGATCACTTCAACGCCGCTTGACTTGCTCTCCGAACCCATCTGAATGCCTCCCCCGGCTCGATGATTCCAACGTCAACATCTCGGCCAACAGTCTGTGGTGCCAGAAAGAACCGCTGAAAGCCCCCCGTTGCTTCGATGAGGAACGTAGCGAACGCTACCGCGTCCGGCAACGCGATAAATCGCACCGCAGGTTCCAGTTGAAGGCTCTTTGCCAGTTGCATGAAGGCCCCGACTACACCGCCCTCGCCGACCGCGCTCAACCCCAACCCCGGCTGGCCAGGTTTCGAGGAGCCTGTCACGGTCCCAGCCGCCACCCTTCGGATCGCATCAATGGGAGCTCCATCCTGTTCATACCCGGAGACCACGAACTCCACGGAAGCGTTGCGGGACTCTGCGTCTGGAGCCGTCTTCATGCTTCGCGCGATACGAGCACCGATCTTGTCCGCTGCATTCTCGACGGTCAAGCTAACCGGCGCAGAAGCCAGTTCCGTCTCCAGTTCCCGAAGCAAGCGACCGACGCTCTTATCAGCAATGATCGGCGTGCCGGTGGTCCCTACGCCGAAGGTTTCGAGGAACGGAAACACCTTCGAGGCGGCGAACGAAACCGGGAAACTCGCAACCGTGCGCGTTGCTGGTTGGTTGCCTCCCTGTGGCGGGTTGTCTGCGCGATTAAGGGTTGTGAGGGTGTCGGAGGCCAAGACGATGCCATCTGGCGTCCGCAAGGTAATCACAAGGCTCATCGGGGGATTCCTCCTTTGCTCTGGGATCAACGGCGGGAGAATCATAACGTCGGCCCGGAGCAAGTAGAACCCGCTCAGGGAGGCTGCCCTAGAGGTTTGCAGCGCGGCTCCGGGACTTGTTATGATTCGGGTGAGTGTCCCCCCCTACCCAAGAACGTTGGACGCCCGCAAACAAGGAGCAGGCGATGACCGATCAGCCCGGTGGACGACAACGTGGAAACCTGGACAAGCCGCGTGCCGAGAAGGAACGGCGCGCCCTGATCCGCAAGTGGGAGAACACGCCATCGCCCAACCCGGAGTTCGAAGGCGTCACGCCGAAGCAGGTAGCACAGAAGTTGCTTCGCAAGCGAGCCTGATCGTCCCCCCAACTCGGGAGCATGAAGTGATGGCGACGCTAGAGCAGCTTAGGACTCTCTTGCGGGCGCACGCACGTCGCGCCAAGGAGCGCAACTCCATTCGCGATGAACCCGCTGAGATCACCCGCGAGGCGCTTGTGCAGATGCACATCGCCGAGGCGCTCGACGGTCTACTGTTCGTCGCGCTGTGTTTCGGTATCGGTGCAGGCATGTTCAAGGACGAGTGAAGCCCCCTCCCAGAAGGGAGGATCCGCCCGGGCGTGGTGAGGAAAAGCGGGGCTCTAGCCCGCGTCAAGGGGCGGAAGGTCGGGCAAGCCGCTTGGTGGACAAATCGGCAAACCCTTGACATCTTCCTTAAAGAATGTTACAGGAACCGGCCTTTTTCGCGTTTCCTTGGAGAGAGGTTATGGAGATGTTCGACGAGGTGAGGAAGCAAGTGGAGTTCTTCAAGCGCAACCGTAACGATCTTGTTCTAGACCACCGTGGCAAGTATGTCATCATCCATGGCGGAAGGGTTGTGGATGCCTGCGATGGCGAGGCCGAAGCGTATGATCTAGCCGTGCGCCGCCACAAGCTGGAGCCTGGGCGGTTTTCCATCCATCACTGCGTTCCCGAGACCGAGGATCCGCCGGCGGTCTTTCACTCTCGCGTCGCGTAAAAAGCAGCTTCGCACATGCCCGACAACCCCCGTCACGGCCATGTTTTCCAGCAATTTCTAGTTGGCCACCCCCGGAAGATCACTTGTGACGTAAGTGTAGGGCCGCCGCTGCCAGCGCCGGAATGGGTTCAGAGAGCCAGCGAGACCCCAGCGTCCGTGCGATTGCAACAAGGGGTATCCGCCCCGGCGTCCTTCGGACGCAACATAGGGTTGTTCGATACCGGAGCGACCCATACGGCCGTTACGTCAGCGGTCAGGCGGGGTGCCCAGTTGCTTCTTGCTCGCACAGAGACCGTCCAGACACCAGCGGGGAACCGGGAGTGCGACGTCTACTACGCCAGCCTCTGGCTTCCGAACCAAATCCTGTTTCCGTTCCTTCCGGTTTTCGAAGCCGAATGCGCGGGGTGCGATGTCCTGATCGGCATGGACATCATCGGGCAGAGCAACTTCACTTTCTTGGCCTTGGCCTTGCCAGAGATCGTGGGCGGGCTCTTTAGGTTCTCGCCTCCCGCTGATCCGCAAGCGGTCCCTCCGCCACCGCCCCCGACGGTAGAGCCACCCCCCTGACGATTCGCTCGCGCGGCGCAGCACGGGTTCTGTACGCCGAACTCATCCAACTCACCGCGCCATCGCGGACCGCCCGTTGTCGGCGATCAGATCCCGGTACATGAGCCGTCGCCCGATCATCCCGGCGGCGACGTGCGCCATCTGGTCGAGCGTGTCCAGCTCCCGGACGTTGTGCCGCGCGGCGAATTCATCGATGTAGCGTTGCAGGTGCTTGATCGAGAGACGGTGGAACGTGCCCTTGTACGCGCGCTTGAGCGTGGCCCAGAAACTCTCGACGCCGTTCGTGTGCGCCTTGCCCCGGACGTACTCGGCTGCCGAATGTTTGACCGTCTCGTGCGGCCTGTCCATGCCCTTGTAGGCGGTGGCGTCATCCGTGTACACGGTCGCGCCCGAGGAGGCGTGGTCGTCCACGAAGCCCTGTAGCGTCTCGCGGTCGGTGCGCTCGATCACGCGCGCCGCGACCTGTCCGCTCTCCCGATCCTTCGCGCCGACCACGGCGGCCTTGCCGACGGGGCCGCGTCCGAGCCGCTGCTTCTTGGATCTGTGCTTGTTGCGCTCCAGCCCGCCAACATAGGTCTCGTCTACCTCGATCGGCCCGTTGAAATCCCCGGGATCGCTGGCCAGCGCCTCGCGGATGCGGTGCGCTGCTCGATTCCGCTTCGGCGAAGCACTTTGCCCGAGTCAATCCGGTGCGGCCACCGAAGAAGTCGGCCTTGCAGCGGTGCATCGGGGCGGTTCGCGCGGAGGTGTGGGAGCGGATCAACCGGGTGTCTGCGACGGGGTTCGGGTGCTGAACCGGCTTATGGTGAAGGTCCGCAAGGAGTTGGGTGCGGACGCCTTCCCCTTCCACAACCACCGCCGGGCGGCGAAGCGGTGGGCCCTGAGAGCATCACGCCGCCGCGGAAGGCGGCGCGTGGCGGCCTACCGGGAACTGCTCGGGATGACGAGACGGACACCGCGCTACCTGCAGGGCGCTCTGAAAGTGGCGGACGGATGCAAAGGGTTGCGGGGGTGGCGGGAGCACGCCCTGCACTGCCGGCAACTGGTCGAGCGGGTCATCGACCAGACGGAGCGCCGGGTGCCGCGGGGCGAGAAAGTCCCGGCTCAGGAATCTCAGCACGGGGGCGAGCGGACTGGTGCTCGACGCGGTGGTCGAGAAGGGGAATCCGGCGGACAGCAGCCGCTGCATCGCCATGATCGAGCGCCATGCTCAGATCTACGGTTCAGTGCCTAGGCAGGTGGCCTGCGACGCCGGCTACGCCAACAAGCGCAATCTGGAGGAAGCCAAGGCGATTGGGCGTCACTGACGTGATGTTCCACAGGAAGAAGGGACTGCAGCCGGCGGACATGACGTCCACCCCGGGGATCTACGAGCAGCTCCGCCGGTTCCGGGCCGGCATAGAGGCGGGAATCTCGTATCTCAAACGGTGCTTCGGCCTCCGACGGGTGCGCCTGGCGGGGCCTCGATCACTTCCGAGCCTACGTCTGGTCGGCGATCGTCGCCCACAACCTCGTGGTGCTGGCCCGCAGCGCGCTGAAACTCAAGCCGACGTAAGACTTTACCGCGATCGCGGAGGCTCTCTCAAGACCGGCTCCGGCGAGCCGGGGGCTCCGCAGCCCCCTACGGGCCCACCAAGCCCTTCCGGCATTACTCTGAACCGAAGAGCGCCGCTCCGGCAACCCGAGAAGCCTGTGATCTCATGGCTAACGCCCGCCAGGACTTGCGGTTACGCCGAGAAAACGGACGAGATCTAGACTAAAGGTGGAGAAACGGGTGACGGTGGCCCGTGAGCGCAGGGATCGGGACGGGTGCGGATCCGGTAAGGGAAACGCGGGGTAGCCCGATCGAGATTGTCCAACCAGGTTACGGGGAGCGCTTCAGAACTCTTGTGACCCGCTCGTCACCTCCGCCTTAGATCCGCGCACTCCGCGCCGTTGCCCCAAAAAGATGAAATCCTTGAGTTCAACGCTTCGGACGTTCGCAATTCCAGTGATAGCCCCGACCCTTTTGGCCACTGCGGGGCTCGTTCTGGGTTTCATGTGGGGTTCTTGGCGAAACCTCTGCAACGATTGCCCCTCCATCGCCCAGATCTACAACTGGGAGCCGCGCACGACTTCCAAGCTCCTCGCCCGTGACGGTCGGCTCATCCAAGAGTTCGGCATCCAGCGCAGGACGCCGGTGGCGATCGGCTCTCTGCCCGCGTACGTCCCGGGAGCCTTCGTCGCGGTGGAGGACAAGCGCTTCTACAACCACGGTGGCCTGGACCCGATCGGGATCGCGCGCGCGGCCCGCGACCTTATTCTCACCCGATCCCTGGAGCACGGCGGGGGCAGCACGCTCACCCAGCAGCTGGCGCGCAACATCTGGGAGGAGGACATCGGCTACGAGAAGCGACTTCTGCGCAAGCTCAAGGAGGCCCAAGTGGCGCTGGAGCTGGAGCGTGCCTACTCGAAGGAACAGATTCTCGAAGCCTACATGAATCAGGTGAACTACGATGGGGTGTACGGCATCGAAGCCGCCTCGCTGAAGTACTTCGGCAAGCCCACCACTCAGGTCAATCCCGCAGAAGCGGCTCTCCTGGCGGCGATCCCCAACCGTCCCCGCCGCTACAACCCCTTCCTGAATCCCCAACAGGCACGATCCAGACGCAACCTAGTGCTGCGCCGCATGGCCGAGCAGGGCTATATCAGCGCGGCCGACTTGGAGCGGTGGGCCGCCGTTCCCCTCCCGACGCCAGCGACCCCCGACCGGACACCGGCGGCTCCGTACTTCGCGGAATGGATCCGGCAGATCTTGGACGATCGTTATGGCAGTCAACTGTACACCGCCGGCCTTGAAATCCAGACCACGCTGGACCTCGACATGCAGTTCCTCGCCGAGCGGGCCATGGAAGAGGGGTTCCGGAGCATCGAAGTTCGGCCCGGATTCAAACACCCGCGCTACGGGGAGTTCGCGGAAGCCACCGAAGCCCTCCAGACCCCGTACGTCCAAGGGGCGATGGTCGTGCTGGATCCGGTAACCGGAGAAGTGCTGGCGATGGTCGGTGGCCGCGACTTCGTCCACTCCAAATTCAATCGCGCCACCCAAGCCCTGCGCCAGCCGGGTTCGTCGTTCAAGCCGTTCGTTTACGCTGCGGCGGTCGAGAGTGGAATTCCGCCTTCGCACATCGTGGTTGACGCGCCTTTTGCCTACATGCAGGTGAGCGGCGAGCCGTGGCTTCCGCAGAACTTCGACGAGACCTTCAAGGGAGGCATGACCATCCGCCAAGGCCTGAGGGAGTCCCGCAACATGATCGCCATCAGGCTCGGTTGGGACGACGTGGGCATTGAGACCGTCGCCCAGATGGCCACCCGGCTGGGCCTGAGCACCGAGATTCCGCGTTTCCCGTCGACCACCATCGGGGCGGCGGAAGTCCTCCCCATCGACATGGCCAAGGCCTACGCCTCCTTCGCCACCCTGGGCACCCGTGTCGAGCCCCACGGCATCGTGCGTGTGGAGAACGCCGAGGGCGAGGTGTTATGGGAGCCCCAGCCGGAGAAGACGGCCGTGCTCGACAGTCTGGAGGCGCGGGTTATGGTCCACATGCTGGAGGACGTGGTCGCGAGAGGTACCGGCTACAGGGCGATTCGGCTGGTCGCGGGGTTGCCGTACGAAGTCCCGGCTGCCGGCAAGACCGGGACGACCAACAACTCGACGGATGCGTGGTTCAACGGGTTCACCCCCGACCTTCACGCGATCGTCTGGTTCGGGATGGACCAACCCGAGGAGATCCGTCCCGGCTCTACAGGGGGGGGAGACGCCGCTCCCGTGTGGGGCAACTTCATGCGGAGCGTCTATTACGGATGGGAAGGGGAGGAGGACGAGCCGGTCATTCCGGCACTCAGGGAGATCCCCGACCCCTGGCCGCTGCCCGAGAAGCTGATCAGGCTCGCGGTGGACGACAAGACCGGGCTCCTCGCCTCCGAATGGTGCCCGGAAACCCAGCGTTACACGGAGATCTTCATTCCGGGCACGGAGCCTACCGAGCCCTGTGACGCCTCCGGCATCTTTGGCGGGAGTCGTGCAACTACGATGATCACGTTACAGCCGCGATCGAGAAGGTAGACAAGCGCCCTCGGCATCGCAGTTCCGGGCCGATTTCACGGTTTCATGTCGTCTAATGGGTCTCTCGCTCGCGTTCGAGATTTAGCCCCATCATTCAGCGGTTAGGGATCTACGCGCAGGAAGCCGAGCTTGCCGTTGAGTCAGGGCTTGCGGCGGACTCTGACTGCGACGGGCGTGAGCCGGGTCTTGTGGAAGGTAGGACGGCTGGTTTCGCTAGATCTGGACTTGCGGAGGCCGTAGGTGATTGACGTAAGAACGGGAGAGATTCTCTGGGAGAGAGTTTATTCAGGATCGATGGCCGCCGAGGCCGATTGCCCGCCTCCGGTGGCACCATCGGGTAGGAGGCTTTCTACCGACTTGGGTGGCGCACTCAGGTTTGCGTCGGGAAGCATGGTCTTTACTACTCTTTGCCGGGGGCAGATGTTTTTCTTGGCGGATCCCGACGACGAGAGCGGGGTTGTGGTACAACGTCCGTTGTTCGCGCCCGAGTATCCTAGCCCAGAGGATGTGGAGCGATACCTCGAGCGCTGTCGATCCCCAGCCGCCACGTTTTTTCAGATGCCGTGCGAGCCTGAGAGATTTCGCAGCACACCGGAACGCTACGGCGTACACTACTGGGTGGATGACCAAGACCGCCTTTGGGTCCTCACCAATCGGGACCGGGAGGAATTCTCGTACTTGGATATCTACGCCGCCACCGAGCTCGTCGGCTCGGTTCGCGTGCGCCACAGGGCCGTGGGCTTCGACGTATTGCGGTCGAGGCTTGCAGTTCTGGTGGAACGCCCGGTCGGTCCAGACGATCCGGACGGCTACCCGGATCGGGGAATCGACTGGTACGACATCAGCGCAGTGGAATTGGAGTTCCAAGCGCCTCTGAACTAGCGACAGAGACTTCTGGTACGCCGTGGAAAGGCACCGCTCGCTTGGTGGGTGCGCCCCCGGACCCAGCAAACTGTTGTCGCTCCGGCTGGTAGCGGGCCAGAAGGGCCTCGCACGGTAATGCAACTCCCTAAAGGGGCACTGAGTCGGAACCGGCGGAAGCCCGGATCGATCTCGGCTTTCCTTCTGGACGTCGGCGGCATCTCCGTCGAGGTCGTCGTTCGCAAGGCAATCAAGCACATGCATCTCGGCGTCTACCCCCGCAAAAAGGGACTACTGCGCGTTGCCGCGCGCCCCGACGAGGAGGCGGTGCGGCTGGCAGCGACCCTCGCGGCCTACTAGCGTGGATTCGGCGGAAGCGACACGGTTTCCTGAGGCAGGCGCGCGAGTCCCGCCGTGAGTTCGTGTACGGCGAGGAGCCACTACTTCGAGGCAGCGGCGCCACCGGCTTGGACGTGATCGAGTCTTCCGGTTCGACGGGCGTGCTCCCGTGGGGCAACGCCTGGATCGAATGCCGGGTCCGCTCAGCGACCGGTCGCGACGCCCACAAGGCGATGCTGTACGCCGTGATACCTGGCCCGTCTCCGCGAGCGCTTCCCCGCAGGGGCCGGCAAGCAATTCTGGGCGCGTGATGCCCAGTGGCGCCTACCGGCCGAGGAGTTGAACCGCACCCGTCGTGCCGACGAGGGATGGAGTCGCTGACGATCCCGTAAGTCACTCGCCGGGGCCGTCCGCGCCGCGCACCGGCGAGGGCGCTCACAACGGCTCCGCCAACCTTACCCCAGGTGCTCTTTACTAGCTCTCTACTGGACCTCGCCGGAACCCGCCTGGAGCGGTTCGACAAGCGGCTGGCGACGACTGCCGACATCCCGGATACGTTCCGAGACATCCCGAAAAAGTTGTGAGACATTAGGACGTTTCCCAAGGGTTGACCCCTTACAGGCGACCCTTGAGCGTCCCAGCATGCAGACGCCGAAGCACCAGTTCAGCCCGCGGGCCGACACTTCCCTCGGGGACACGCCCGCACCATCCCCGCCGTCATTCGTGATGACCCCTCCGATCTGGATTCCGGGGCCAGTCCCCGTCCCCAAAGACTCCCTTGAGGATGGGCGCGGATCGGCTTCGGCGGCCCGTCCCCGACGGCTGGAGTGAAACCCGTTGCGGATGGAATCCGTAGGGTGCCGCCTTTCGGGTCACCGGCCCATGAAGGGCAGCACGACCAAACGAGGCGAAACGCCGGAGGAGAACCGTAGTCAGGTTGATCCACCCCACGGCCGAACTGGTGCCCGTGTCCATCGACGCGGACGCTCGCGGCATCAGTCATTGCTCGGGCTTTGGGAGTGCATGGACGGCCCGGCACCGCTGGCCTCTGTCCGGCTGCCAGCCGCGCTTCACGAGGTCTGTCTGAACGGGTTCCCCGAAGCGCTCGCGGAGTTGCGCCGCCACCGCATCGGCGGCGGTCGCCGCCGGGTCTCGGACGCGGCGCCGACGGGCTTCTCTGACGCCCGTTTCGTTGTTCAGCCAGCTTACTCCTTGGGGCCACACTCCGTGAGTCCCCTGCGGAGGCTGGCGGGGGGCTGCGCCCCCTCTGA
>JAPPJO010000141.1 GCA_028820325.1 Gammaproteobacteria bacterium
CAAATCCCGGCAGGAAATCGGCTAACTACTTACAGGGCTGCACGATCTGCGTTTCCTGCCGTTGAGCTGGACCTTGCTGGACTGTGCCGCTAAGGCGGGAAAACCGCGTTAGAGTGGCGGGAATCCCGGAGGGTCTCCATGCTCCCCCGACAGGCCGACTTGAAGTGTCCGAATCGCCGAGCACGATCAGCCGTTCCGGACCAAGGCAGCCACCTTCTCCACCGTCTCGATGATCGCGCCGCGCCCCCCGCCCCAGCAGAACCGCCATGGCCGGTCATTCGGCCAGAGTTGACGAACGCGGCGACCGAAGTTGGTGCGAACGAATCGAAGGATCACCAGCCCGTGATGGTCGGCCGCGTGCCGTTCGAGTTCGGGCAGGGCGCGGCGCCAGTTGCTCCCCCATCCGGTCCGTACGAACGTGGCATGTAACTGCGGGTCGCGCTCGCGCAGGGCCTCGCGGACCGGCGCTTCCAGTTTGGCCGCCTCCTCGGCCCCCCCGGCCACGAGGATCCTGACGTGTTTCCGCCGGGTTGGCGGCCCAACCGCACCGTCACCACCAACCGCCCGAGCACCGCCCAACTGTCGGGCGAGCGCCCGGTGCCTGTCGCGCATCTCTTGGTAGAAAGAGCCGTCAATGCCGTACCCCGCGATCCGTGCCAGAATGCCGGCCGCGTCATGGAGCCCGTCTTCGGTGTCCTGGGACGCTTTTCGGTGGAACAGTTTCCTCAGAATCCCGGTCGCGGCCTCGAACTCTCCTAGAGCCTCGTGACTCCGGGCGCACGCGATCTCCGAGTCCTCGCGGCTCCAAGCCGGATCGTATCGCGCCGGGTCGTGGAGGAGTTTCTGAAACTCCGGGATCGCCACGCCGTCCAAAGCGAGATGTTCGAGTTCATCCAAAGCGTCTCTGGCTCGTTCGTGCGACCGTGCGTGCATGTGACCCCGGACAGCGGCGCGAAGATCGGCGGCCCGAAGATCGGCGGCCCTACCGCTGGCGCTCGCCCGCGAATGGAGCTTCTCGGCAAGGAGCGAGCAGTGTTGCAGGGCCGGATCGCACTCGGCGAGCGCGTCCAGCACCAGTCCGTCGGCAGCCTTGATGATCGCTTCGGACACATGCCGGAGCTTCTCCTTGTCCTCGGCTAGGTCGAATGCTTCGACGGTCTCCCTGACGAGGTGGATTGGAAACCGGACACCGGACGCGAGTGCGTCCACGATGACGCTGGCGGCGTGCGCGAGCTTGTCGGGCTGAAGCTGCCGAGCCTTCGCGATTGCGGCATAGAGGTTGGATCTTGGCACCAAGCTTCCGTAGGATTGAACCCGCTTTGAGAAACGCAGGTGCGCGGCTACGAGATGGCGCTCCGCCGCATCGTCGTCGTTGCCTCGGGCGAGCGCGAGGACACCGAGACAGTAGTGCCCGTGGGCGGAGCCGTCGGTTTCTTCCCCGACTGATCGCCGAAAGTGATTCTCACCCGTGGCCAGACGCTCACGAACGGTTTCCACGGCGGCGAGGCCGGTCGGCAGCGCAACATCCTCCATGGCGTCGAATCCGCCCGCCATCAGGCCGAGATCCGCGTACACCATCGCGCGGGCGTTTGGATCCGGATCTGCGACCAGAAGATCCTTCAGAATCCGCTCGGCCCGCTCGTGCTCGCGGAGCGCCCGGAGACTGTGCGCGAAGCGGCGTCTGGCGTCGAGCAGGACCCGCTGTTCCGGAGCCGAGCCGGTTTCCTCCAGCTGTTCGCCGACCCGGACGAGCAGGTCAAAGATGTGGCGGGCGTGGGCGGCGTCGCCTTCTCGGAGAAGGTCCGTGGCTGCGGAAAGGAGCGGATCGAAGAGCCGGGGTTCCGAGATCAGCGCACGGTCGGTCAGCGACCGCCCGATCTCGGCTGTTCGGCCTACCCAGTGCAAGGCCCTCACGATGGGAAGAACCGCGAACGGCGAAGCTTGGCTTCTCCCGCTCACCAACTCCCTGACGAATGGGTTGTCGTCGTACTCGCGCACGATCCGGTCCCATCGTTCGTGCGCCGCCCATGCCTTCACGGCTCCCGTCCAGTACCATTCCAAACGCGCCGCACGCCTGACGCTCAAGGAGTCGTCCGCGCTGCGGTCGAAGAGCGCGTCCCTGTATCCCGCGTGGAAGTAGGACTCATGCCGAGTGCCGTTGAGCCCGACGAACTCGTCGATCACGGCGTCGATCTCGTTCTCGCTCAGCGCCCCCCGCGTCTCCCGCGCACAGTCGTCGAGCGCCCGCTCGATAAGCCGGTCCAGGATCGTGAGCGATGCCGGAAGGGAGGACGACGAGAGATGTCGGCGTACCGGGACGCCTTCCCCCTCGGCTTCATCACCTGAAGCCTCCTCCATGATCCCTGTCGATGACGTGGAAATGTCGCCGGGGTCGTCTTCGGCAAGGCCTTCCCGATCCGGAGGCCCCGCCGCCTGACGTCGCGGAACATCCGCGTCGGATGTCTTGATTGCGGTCTTGGCCGCACTTCGCTGAGCGGCCTCAACCGACTCCATACCGCCTTCCGTATCGCCCACGCCCCAACGATCCCTCAGCCACGCGCACGACCTCTCCCCGAGCGGCGCTCCGACCTCCCAAAGGGCAAGGATGTAGATAGCCACGGCCCGGTCCCCGTACTTGTCGGCCATCTTGGCCGCAACGGTTGCCAGAACGTCCTGCGATGCGTCAACGCTCTCGACCGATTCGAGTTGGCCGTCGTCGTGCGGTATTCCAAGGCCGTTCAGAAAGGCCCGGATCATGGGGAGACGTGTGGGTGTGTCGACGCAGTGAAGGAAGAGGATCTGTGTGACGATCGGATCTTTCAGTGGAACGGTGCAAGCGGTCCGGACAATCTTGTCGATTGGCCAACGGCGAACGGTCTGCGGACGAAAACTCATGGCGTCGGCCACCGCCTTGCAGACCGTCTCGCGTCCGATGTCATCGCTCTCGATGAACCACCGAACGCCGTCCTCGCGCTCGTCTCGGTTCAGCACGTTCCACAAACTCACGGCGCTCGGCCGCGCACCCCGCTCCACCAACCGCCTAAGCCGGGGGTCGATTCCCGCGCGGGCACCCATCCGAACCGCCGTGGCTGGAGCCGATTCATCGCTTTGGGGGTCTGGAGCACCGGCGCGGCGGTTGCCAAGGATGATCTTGCCGAGTTTGGTCAGGGGCATGGATAGCGCAGGGGAGGATGGGTTGAGGCGGAGCGTGAAAATCTAATGCTCCCGACGCCCGAGAGCGGTGACCGGACGTGCCGCAGCCCTCCGACGGGGATCAGACGCGGTTTCCGAGGGACTGAGGGCGCGTTTCGGGTAATCTACGGGCCGTGGGATCGCGTAGGATCGACGATCTCAAGTCTCCGAGGGGTACGGGTAGGGCGGAATGTGGCGCGCGGCAGCGCGCGCCGCCGCCGCCCTCGTTGCCCGGCCGGCAGCAAGGGGGTCGGGGAGCTTGGCCGCCACCGGCTGGTCGAGGCTGTTCCGGCCGGTGCCCGGAGAGGCCGTTTCGGAGGCCGTCCCAAGGCTGGCTCGACGCACGCTAACGTCGTTGAGCCAGCCCACCCGCTGGGGCCACGCTTCGCGCGTCCCCGAGCGGGGCTGGCGAGGGGGCCGTGCCCCCTTCGACCCCCAGCGTTCCGATCCGATTTCTGAGCATCGGACCGGAGTGAATGTAGCCGCCGTCCGAACCGCCGCGAACCCGCGCGACGTGGTATCTTCCTTGAGAATTGCCGGACGGCAGAGGCATGGCCGAAGCGTTGGGAAGATACGATGGCCGGACCGAACAAGAAGCTGGTTGCCGCCGTGGAGGCGTACTTCGCCGATCTTCGGCGCGTGCGCGCATCGGGCGGCGCGACGGCGGAGCGCTCGTACTATCCGGCGCTGGAGGGCTTGTTGCGCGCCGTTGGAGCCACGCTCAAGCCCAAGGTGTTCTGCGTTCAGGAACTGGCGGATCAGGGGGCCGGGCATCCCGACCTTGCCCTCTACACGGCGAGGCAGGTTCAGAAGGGCCGTCCGAGGCCTGGGCAGGTTCCCGAGCGTGGCGTCGTCGAGGTCAAGGGCGTTGGCGACGATGCGTGGTTGACGGCGGGGTCCGGGCAGGTAAGCCGCTATTGGGGCCGTTACCGTCTGGTGCTCGTCACGAATCTACGGAACTTCGTCTTGGTGGGCGCGGACGCGGAGGGCAGCCCCGCCAAGCTCGAAACCTTCACGCTGGCCGAGGATATCGAGGACTTCTGGCGCAACGTGGAGACTCCCCGCGCCTTCGCCCGCAAGGTCGGCGCGGGTCTCGGCGAGTATCTCGCTCGGGTGCTTTCGCACCGGGCCGCCCTGGCCGAGCCGAAGGACTTGGCGTGGCTGC
>JAPPJO010000101.1 GCA_028820325.1 Gammaproteobacteria bacterium
GCGCCCGTCCGGCGGATCGCGAGAGGCCAGAATCAAGGCAGAGAATCGTCTAAAGTCATACAGGGCTGCACGATCTGCGCTCTCTGCCGTTGGGCTGGACCCTGCTGGACCGTGCCCCCACGGCGGGGAAAACTGGTTTGAATGGCGGGACTTCTGCACCCAAGCCTGCTCTTTGCTGAAGCTCCCTTTAAGCCCCCGCCTCGCTCAGTCCTTCGGAAGGCCATCCCGCCCACCGAGATCCTTTCGGGCATGGCACAGCTACCTCGGGATCGAGAGCGGCAGCCCGCCGTCCGTCGGTGCTAGCGCGATTCGCTGCGGCGGGTCTGTCTCACGCTCTCTGGGATCTGTAGGGAGCCTAACGGAACACAGGACTTTCAGCCAAATCCTCCCGTTGCGGCCAGCGCAGCGGGTCTGATCACGGGGATTCTCGGGAAGACGTAACCGCCCGAATCGCTGAGCGAACGGTCCTGCAATGAACGCGATCCATTGCTACCTTTCTCTCCATGAGTTCTCATCTCCGCCACTGCGGTTCCCGGCCGAGGCTTGCCTCCCCGGCAGGTCGCTTCTCAGACGGGGACCGCACTGATCACTAAAGCGGGTCCGTCGATAGGCCTCGTCGCTCGCGTCCTCGCTTTCGCCGCGGCGGTGGTGGTGGCCGTCACGGCCTGTGGAGACGATCCGATGACACCGGCCGCACCCGCCCCGCCCGTTCCCACGACGGTCGCGATTTCGCCCACATCGGCGGCATTCCATTCAATCGGCGACAGCTTACGAATGATCGCTACGGTGAGCGACCAGTACGGCCAGGAGATGACCAATGTCGCTGTCGCGTGGAGCAGCAGCGATGCGTCCGTCGCCACCGTGACGGAAGGGCTCGTTACCGCAGTGGGCAACGGCAGTGCGACCGTGACCGCCACGGTCGAGGCGGCGACGGCCAGCGCGGAGGTGGCAGTGGACCAGTCGGTTGCCGAACTGGCCGTGTCTCCGGCTGCACATACGCTGGTCGCTATCGGTGATACGGTTCGGTTTGTGGCGGAGGCGCGGGATGGGAACGGGCATGTCGTGACGGGCGCGGAGTTCGTGTGGTCGTCGGATGACGAGTCGGTCGTGACCGTGGACGCTCAAGGACTGGCGACAGCGGCGGTGAACGGAGTCGCACGGGTTACGGCAACATCCGGGTCGCAGTCGGCGAGTGCCGAAGTAACTGTGGAGCAGGAAGTAACGGAGGTGAGCGTGTCGCGGCCACCAACCGTCTTGGAGGCGTTCGGGGACACCTTGCGCCTGTCGGCGGAGTCAGTGGACGCAAACGGCCATGCGGTGGTGGGAACGGTATTCACGTGGACATCGGGTGACACGCTGGTGGCCGTGGTGGACAGCGCTGGTCTAGTGACGGCTGTGGGAAACGGGAAGGCGGAGATCGTGGCGGCGGCGGGTCCGGTGTCGGGGACTGCGTCTGTGACGGTCGCTCAGAAGCTGGGCACGGTCGCGGTCTCACCCTCGACCGGTACGCTGGAGGCGCTCGGGGACACGGTGCGCCTGTCGGCGGTCGCAACGGACGACAACGGCCACCAAGTGTCGGGGACCGCGTTCATGTGGTCATCCCGCGACACGCTCGTCGTTGAGGTGGACATCGCCGGATTGGTGACGGCTGTGGGGAATGGGACCACTTCGGTTGTCGCCGTTGCCGGCGAGGCGCTGGACGAAGCGATCATATCCGTGATGCAGTCGGCGGCCTCGGTCATCGTGGCTCCGGCTACCGACTCGATCGCGCCTCGCGATACGTTGCGCCTCTCGGCGGAAGTGATGGACGCGAATGGCCACGCGGTCTCCGGGGCAAGGGTCAGGTGGTCGTCAAGCGACAGGTCTGTGGCGACGGTGGGCGCTTCCGGTCTGGTACGCGGTGTCACCGAGGGTACCGCCACAATCAAGGCCGTGGCTGGGACCGCTCACGGCTCCGCGCAGATTACCGTGTTCAACCCGGATCGAGCGGTGCTGGTCGCGCTTTATGAAGCGACGGATGGGCCGAACTGGGTGAACAGCGAGAACTGGCTCACCGAGGCACCGCTCCGGGACTGGTACGGCGTCATAGCTTACGACCAGGATCGGGTTTGGGGCCTGCGCCTCCGTGAGAACGGACTCAGCGGCCCAATCCCGTCGGAGCTGAGTAGCCTCACTTATTTGCAGGGGCTGAACTTGGAACGCAACGCGCTCGAAGGCCCCATACCCCCCGACCTCGGTGGGCTCACTGGCCTCCGTCGGCTAATCTTGGGCGCGAACGCTCTCAGCGGCCCGATCCCCGCGGAGCTCGGCAACACAAGCTTGGAAGACCTATGGCTTGGCGGTAACAACCTCGCGGGTCCGATGCCGCGCGAGTTGGGCAAACTCAAGAATCTCAGATTCCTTGATGTTGCCGACAACCCTGATCTACGAGGAGAGATCCCGAATGAAGTCTTGGCGTTGAATCTGGATTTCTTTGAGTCCTACGCCACTGGCCTGTGTGTGCCTCGGACGGGAGATTTCGAGTCGTACATCTCGCGGGACGGCTGGGTCGGCTACGTTTGCGGCGAAACGGATCCGGGCTTTCAGATCCAGCTGCTCTTCCATCCGGATGTTCCCGCCTACATCCGTGAAGTGTGGAACTCCGAGGCGGAATACTGGATGGAGATACTGCGGCAAACGGAAGCGCCCGACGTGTTCGGGGAGTCGCCCTGCCATCTCTGGGGCTGGGAGCCGTCCTTACCTGACCCCATCATCGACGATCTCGTCGTGACGGTATCAATGGGCGAAGGGCACCGTGGAGGAATCTGTGGGCTCCCAGCGCACTTGCGCCAGCGTGTCACCTATGCTGGCGGTGTGACTTTCGATTCGGTCTTCGTTCGCGAGATACGCACGCATCCCGACCGGGCTGAATTGCTTAAGAGCAGCGCGCGCCACGAGCTTGCCCATGTCCTCGGGATCGGTACGCTCTGGCGTACCCGCGGCCACCTCAAGAACGCGAGCACGGCGGAAAGAGTTTTGGACACTTATGTCGTCTTGCCGCTCGCGACGAGAGCTTTCGACGCCGCCGGCGGCGCGAGCTACACCGGACCGAAGATACCGGTGCATCAGCTTGGTCCCGGCCGCAATGGGCACTGGCGGGGTTCGATGTTCGGGCGTGAACTCATGACACCGGGCAATGGTCGGCTGACTAGCGCGGTGACGCTTCAGTCGCTTGCAGACTTCGGCTACAAGGTGGATCTGAGTCTCGCCGATCCGTATAGGCTCCCCAGCGCAGCTTCCCTTGGAGCGGACGCATCGCTTTTCAAGCCGTATTGGGAGGCCCCGCCTGCGGTTGTGGTGTGTCGTCGGCGAAGTCAGCTACAGACGGGGCGGGAAGGCCTTTCTACGGGGTCATCTCCTTCGGCGCGCCCGGTCTCCGCTCCAGCATCCGGGCACCTTGGTAGGGTACTCAGAGCCATCCCCTCGGGCTCCGGTGCGCTCATGGATGGCGACGGTCCCTGGCGCTGCCCCCCGAGATGAAACAGCGTTAGATGGTCAAGCCAGCCAGCCAGCCAGCCAGCACACGCAGTGTTGAACACTGCGGCTGGCGAGGGGCTCCGCCCCTTCGACCCGGAACAGCCCCGCGCTCCGATGGATTACGCGGGCGAGGGTCGCCCCCTTTGTCCCGTGACGTCGCGGGGGCCACGACCGAGCGTAGCCCCGTCGTGGCCGACGACCCGGCCGACGTGATCCTCGACGGGACCGCCAGCAGGGAGCATTGGCCGTGACCGGCGCGGGCTTGAGGACCTGCCCTTGGATGGGTTCTTGGCCGACTGGATGGCCCGTGCCTCCTGAAGCCCCGGAAAACCGCTCTCACGGCCATTCTGGACGTTTGGGGGCGGTTTGGCGTAATCCAAGGCCGCAGGATCGCCTGTAACGCACGAACTCGACCCCCAGAGGGGCAGGAGTACCCCCAGTTTCGGGCTTTCGGCCAAGGAACTCGACATCCTCGCGGCGGATGATCGGGCTACGGAACCGGGTCGAGGCGCGGTGGCCGCGCGGTCCGCGTGCGCCATCAGGTGATCCTGCCCCGGCGCTCCGCGCCCATGGCCATGGCGCACGACGGTCGTTCCGGGGTTCGGGGGCATCCCCTGACCAGAGTTTTTGTGAAACAAAAGCACATCTGGCTCCTCCACAAACCGCAGAAACCAGCGCCCCCGTGGCGCGCCCGCGCCAA
>JAPPJO010000033.1 GCA_028820325.1 Gammaproteobacteria bacterium
GGCGGACTCGCGGTTGGCGTATGGCCGTAACCGGTGAGCTGGCTCGGATTCCTTTGAGGTTCGTTGGGAGAGGATGGTAGATTGGGGGCCATGGATGCTTGAACGACTTGGCTGGATCGGCAGGCGCATGGCAGCATGCTGTGAGCGGCGCTGATCCACAGGAGGAATCATGGACGGTTCGGACACCCGCAGGATTGCGGGGCCTAGCTACAAGCTGAAGGTGAAGGATTTCGGTCCAATCACTGCCGCCGATCTGAGCCTGCTGCCTCTCACTGTCTTGGTCGGTCCGAGCAACACGGGGAAGTCGTACTTGGCTACTCTGGTATACGCCCTGCATCGATGCTTCCGGGATCGAGGGAGGTTCGCCGATCTTCCGGATCGGGACGCCCCTGATCCTGACCTCTTCAGTTTGGGGGAAGTCGGCGAGTGGGCGAAGGCGATCGCCAGTGCTCCAGCTGAGGCACCCAGTCTGCCGGCTTTTCCGCCAAGTGCAGAGTCTTATGTGCGATCCTCCTTGAAAGCCGCGCCCGGGGTTGGCCGAAGATTGGGAACAGAGCTCGCACGGTGTTTTGGAGTCGCCCGAGTTCAGGACCTCGTTCGCCAGCCGCAGACGGGCGCCGCTCACGCCGAGATCAAGATCGAGATTCCCCGAACGGGAGGAGAGGGGGTCTTCGGATACGGCATCGCGTTGAATGGGGACGGCCTTGTGGTTGCGGGCCACATCCAAGGGCGCTCGAACCTCGCGAACGACCAAGTCGATTCGGTCCACACGCGGTCACTCCATCGACACGCGTTGCGGCTTGGACAGCAGTGGCCATCACATCCAGAACTGCCTCCTGCGAAAGGACTGGACCACGTCTTGTACATGCACCACGTTCTTCACTTGCTGACCGAGACGGTAGGAAGCTGGCTCATTCGACCGCTCGGCGCTGGTGGTGTCCACTATCTGCCAAGCGACCGCGCGGGCATGTCACATTGCCGGGATGTGGTGGTGAGTTCTCTACTACACCGAGCCACTACTGCCTCGTCAGGACCTGATGCCCTTCTGTCCGGAGTGGCGGTCGACTTTCTGGATCAACTCGTTCGATTGGCGGGCGACGATACGGACGCGGATCCCACAGGTTGGTTGCTCGCCAAACACCTCGAAGAGGCTGTTCTGGAAGGCGAGGTCCGCATCGAGGATTCGGATACCAGATTCCCACATATCTTGTATCGTCCAGCAGGCTGGACGAGGGACCTGCCACTGATGCGAACATCTTCAATGGTGTCTGAGTTGGCCTCCATCGTCCTCTATCTTCGATACCTGGTGCGCCCCGGTGACCTACTGATCATTGACGAGCCCGAGGCTCACTTGCATCCAGCAACTCAAACCGTCCTCGCCCGCGAAGTGATTCGCTGGGTGCTTGGTGGCTGCCGGGTCGTGGTCACGACCCACAGCGAGTGGTTTCTGGAGCAGATTGCGAACCGAGTCATCTTGGACGCACTTCCGGCAGAAAAGCGCACGGGGATCGAAGAATCGGGCATCGCGATAGATGCCGACGATGTTGGGGTGTGGCTGTTCGAACGCGACTCCAAGCGAGGTGGCTCCGTCGTCAAGAAACTGGGGGTTGATCCTGACTCGGGACTCTTCCCGACCGACCATGACGCAGTGAGCGAGGCGCTTTACAACGAGGGTGCACGCATCCATAATCGGCAGCAACACAGTTCGCTGTGATGACCAGTCTCGTCGAGCGCGTGCGGCAACATGTCGACCCTGCTTGTCTCGCGACAAAATGCAAGAAGGGGAACTGCACACTCAGACTAGACGGTGTGCCGAGGAACCGGGTCATGGTCGATCTCGATTGCGATCGCATGCCGGGGTTGCGTCACCGTACGCGCTGCGACTATCTGCTCGTAACGGAAGGTGCCCCGGCCTGGATCGTACCGATCGAACTGAAGGGCGGAAGAGTCGAGAGCGGGCATGCTGTGCAACAGCTTCAAGGTGGAGTGGATGCCATACCTCTGTCTGCATGGCAATCGGATCTGCGCGACTGGGAACTCGTTCCGGTGATCGCTCACGGGAAGCGAATACACAGAGAAGAGCAGAGAAAACTCCGACGATTGCGGGTAAAGCTGGGTGGTGTGGGAGCGCGAGCCGTCACGATACGGTGTGGCCGCCCGCTCGCGGAAAAGCTCAGATAGCTTAGCTGATAGGCAGTCATGACCTGACTGCCCATCGCTGGATGTGATCGTCGCCAACGCTTCGGTTTTCCGCTTCGGGATGTTTCCGGTGACCGCGCGGTGGAAGATCGATTAGAGTGGGGTTTCTGGTGACCGCGCCTATTGCATGACGGCGTCACATCGCGCTGCCGACATGGCAAGGGTCATCGCTCGAACCCTCCTCCGCCGCGCTCGGGGCCTCGGGGCCGGGGAGGCCGGATGGGAATGCGGGTGATGGTCCGGTCGCGCTCCCGCTCCCGTGTCTGTTCGCGCTCCCTCATCCTCTCCCGCACCGCCCATGCGCTCCGCTCCGCGTCCACCAGCCTACTTCGATAGAGCCTGCGCCAACCGCGCTCGATCTCCCGGGCTCTCTCGCCGTGTGCCTTGCCCAACTCGGCCCGCTCGTCTCTGTGGTAGCGGTCGAGGTCCTCGCGCCAGCCCTCGACCAGATCCTCCCGGCCCCGGATCGCCCCGGCCAGTTCCCGCAGCGCGCGATCGAGCCGCCAGATCCGGAGCCGCCCGAGCACGGTGCGGCTCTCCCGGTCTAGCCGCTGCCGCATCTCCTCCTGCCGCTTGTGCAGTTCGGCCCATTCCTTCCGCGCCCGGGTCTCAAGGTGCTGGAAGCTGTACTCGCGCCCGTCCGCGACCGTCTCCCAAGCGTCCGCCTCGCCATGCCGCCATGCCTCCATGTCGACCTGATCCTCACGGCGCGGCTTCCTGGCCCGCCGCGCCCGCTCGGGCTGCATCCCCTCGCGCCGGACGCGTGCCCAGTGTCGGGGCCGCTCCGACGGGTTGCGCACCACCTGCTGGCCCGCCCGCCGCCGCTCGTTGTTCTCGACCCGCCTCTCGCACCGGATCCGGCCCTGTTCCCGCTCGTAGCCCTCGGCCCAGCGCGACAGCCGGAGCTTGCTGTTTCCGAGCTTCGCCGCCTTCCCGGTTTCGGGATCGACCCGGTTCGCGATCACGTGGACATGCGGGTGCCGCGTGTCCTCGTGCGCGACGATCAGCGCCTCGTGGCCGTCCAGCCCCAGCGCCTCCAGACTCCCGTCCACTGCCCGGCTCATCTCCCCCTTGTCGGGCGTCTCGTCCTGCGCCCAGCTGAGCGAGTAGTGCAGGACCGGCTTCGCCAGCTTCCGGCCCCCTCGCGACCCGCCCGCCAGCCGCTTGAGGTCGGGGGCCGCCTTCGCGGTCGCGGCCATCAGCCGCGCGGCCCGCTCCGGCCGGAACGTCGCAAGGTTCCGGGTGTCGGCCCACCCGACCCGCTCCGAAGTTCTCGGACGGCGGTCGTCCGGCTCCGGGGCATCGTGGAGGCAGTACGCCGCGGCCCCGGCGAACGAGCGCCCCAGTCCGTTGATCTTCGGGATCACCGGTCCAGCGCCTCCCCGCTCAGGAGACCTGCCGTGAGCTCGCCCACCCGCTCGACCGCCTCCAGCGTACCGTCGGGTGCAGAGGCCCCGGAGTTCAAGGCGCGGGCGATCTGGTTTAGATTCACGCCGATCCGGTGGAGTTCGACCCGCTCCCTGGCGCCGAGACGGAGAACGGCCGCCTCGCGGACCGGCTGCCCCAGCGCCCTGCGGCGCATGTAGCCGCCCTTCGTCATGCGGGCCGCTCCGGCCCGCTCGGCGATCTCCGCGGCCTCCGCGGTGGTGACGCGCACGCCGATCGTGCGGCTCCTACGCTCGGCCTCGGGCTTGCGGGGACGGGCCATGTCGGGCGGCCTCCTTTGGTGGCGCGCGAAAGTGTCGTTCTGGGGGTCCGGGGCATCCCCCGGCCAGAGGTTAACGTGAAGCGTTAACATCTATGGACGCCCCCGTGACGCAAGCGTTCTGGAGAACCG
>JAPPJO010000168.1 GCA_028820325.1 Gammaproteobacteria bacterium
CGCACCGGGCCGCCCTGGCCGAGCCGAAGGACTTGGCGTGGCTGCTGGCTTCCTATGCCCGCGACGGCTTGGCCCGAGTCGAGGCGGCCGGGAGCATCTCATCGCTTCTGGCCGTCCGGTCGGCAATGGAGGAGGCGCTTGGCATTCGCTTCGAGGGCAAGCGCGGGGAGCGCTTCTTCCGTTCGACCCTGATCCAGACGCTGTTCTACGGCATCTTCTCCGCATGGGTGCTGTGGTCCCGCCATGAGCAGAAGAAAAACGGACCGCTGTTCGAGGACCATTACAGTCCGCGTCGATTCCGTTGGCGCGAGGAGGTCTGGCACCTGCGGGCTCCGGTGCTGCGAGCCTTGTTCATGCAGTTGGCCGATCCGGGACGGTTGAAGCCACTTGGGCTGGTGGAAGTGCTGGACTGGACATCGGCCGCGCTCGACCGGGTGGACCGGACGGCATTCTTCTCGCGGTTCAACGAGGGCGAGGCCGTGCCGTACTTCTACGAGCCGTTCCTCGAAGCGTTCGACCCGGCGCTCCGCAAGCAGTTGGGCGTGTGGTACACGCCGACCGAGGTGGTCCGCTACATGGTGGCCCGCGTGGACAAGGCGCTGAAGGACGATCTGGGCATCGCGGCGGGGCTCGCGGCGGAGAACGTCTATGTGTTGGACCCGTGCTGCGGCACCGGAGCCTATCTGGCGGAGGTGCTTCGCCGAATCGCGGGCAACCTCGGTGAGCAGGGCCTCGGGGCGCTCGCTGGCGCGGCGGTCAGGCGGGCGGCAACCGAGCGGGTGTTCGGGTTCGAGATCATGCCCGCACCGTTCGTGGTCGCACACTTGCAGGTCGGCCTCACGATGCAGAATCTGGGCGCGCCGCTGGCGGAGGACGGATCGGAGCGCGCCGGGGTGTTCCTGACCAACGCGCTGACCGGCTGGGAGCCGCGCACGACCAAGCCCTTGCCGTTCCCGGAACTTGAGGAGGAGCGCGACCTCGCCGAGTCGGTGAAGCAGGACATTCCGATCCTCGTGATCCTCGGCAACCCGCCGTACAACGGGTTCGCGGGCATGGCTGTGGACGAGGAACGCGAACTCTCGGTAGCCTACCGCACCACGAAGCGGGTTCGGAAACCGGAGGGCCAAGGCCTGAACGATCTCTACGTCCGGTTCTTCCGCATGGCGGAGCGGCGCATCGCCGAGAAGACCGGCCAGGGCGTGGTCTGCTTCATCTCCAACTACTCTTGGCTCGACGGGCTGTCCTTCACCGGGATGCGGGAGCGGTATCTCGAAGCGTTCGACGCGATCCGGATCGACTGCCTGAACGGCGACAAGTACAAGACGGGCAAGGTCGCGCCGGACGGCTCGCCGGACCCGAGCATCTTTTCCACGGAAGGCGATCCGGTCGGCATCCAAGTGGGTACAGCCATCGCCACGCTGGTGCGCAAGGTGGACCACGAACCCGCCGAAGGGGTCGGGTTCCGGCACTTGTGGGGACAGGCCAAGCCAGCGGAGTTGACCGCCACGGCCGACGAGGAACCGGACGTGCTGTACTCCGAAGTCGCACCGCTGCTGCCGCTGGGCCTGCCGTTCGCCGAGACCGCGGTGAGTGCCGATTGGTTCGACTGGCCCGCGCTGCCGGACCTGTTCCCGGTCTCGTTTCCGGGCGTCAAGACCAGCCGCGACGGGTTCTTGGTGGACACCGACCTCGACCGCCTCCGGGCGCGTGTCGGCGACTACTTCAACGCGACCCTGAGCCACGAGGAGATCGCACGACGCCATCCGAGGGTCATGAAGTCCACGGCGAGGTTCGATGCCCGAGCCGTGCGCGACACGCTGCTCAGGCGGGGTGGGCCGGACGAGTCCGGGTTCATCCGCTTCGCCTACCGGCCGTTTGACAACCGCTGGCTCTACTGGGAGAAGGATACGAAGCTGCTCGACGAGAAGCGTGCCGACTACAGGCCGCATGTGTTTGAGGGGAACAGGTGGCTATCCTCCGCCCAGCATCTGCGGAAGGGAGCCGGTGAGCCGCAGACGTGTTGTACGAGCGACATGGGTTCCCTGCATCTGATCGAGCGCGGGGCGCTGATGTTTCCGGTGTGGCTCCGCGAGGATGGCTTGGGAGCAGCTTCTGGGACTGACCGTCGTGCCAATCTCTCGGGGAAGGCGCAACGGTATCTCGACCGTCTGAGCCTCGGTGTCGAGGATCTGTTCCACCATGTGCTCGCCACCCTTCACGATCCGGCGTATCGAGAAGCCAACGAGGGGGCGCTGCGCATGGAATGGCCGCGCATTCCGCTGCCCGGCTGGCCGGACGGAGAATCCGAAGGAGCGGCGGAGGCACTCGCTGGATCAGCGACCAGAGGCCGTATGATCGCCGCACTGCTCGATTCGGAACTGCCTGTATCAAGCGGTGCCGGGACGCCCCTGCGTCCCGAGATCGCGGTGCCGGACACCGCAACGGGATGCTACATGGCGGACGAGGACTTCGCCGTGACCGCGGGCTGGGGCCACTTCGGGACGGGCGACGCCGTGATGCCCGGGAGGGGCCGCATCGTCGAACGTGCCTATCGAGCGGACGAGCAGGCCGCTTTGGCGGAACACCTTGCCGTCCTCGGTGAGACGACCTTCGACGTATACCTGAACAACGAAGCCTTCTGGCGGAACGTCCCCTCCGCCGTCTGGGACTACAGGCTCGGCGGCTACCAAGTGCTCAAGAAGTGGCTGTCTTATCGCGAGAGTGCGGTCCTGGGCCGGAGCCTTCTACTAGAGGAAGTTGAGCACTTCGCCGACACCGCAAGGCGCATTGGCGCGTTGCTGATCGCGATATCCGACCGACCCGAGAGGAGTTCACCATGACCGAGAAGCTCATCGACAGAAACCCCGACGTGTTGGGCGGCACGCCCGTGTTCTCGGGGACCAGGGTTCCCGTGCGCATCCTGATGGAGCACCTAGAGGCGGGTGACCGGCTCGACGACTTTCTGGACGACTACCCCACGGTCACGAGGGAGCAGGCCGTCGGCGTGCTCGAACGGGCAACGGCGCAACTGGTGGGCGATGCCCGATGAAGGTGCTGTTGGACGAATCCGTTCCAAGGCGGCTCGCGGCTGAGTTTCCCGAGTCGTTCGGAGCGCGCACGGTCCAGCAGATGGGCTGGGCCGGGTGCTCGAACGGAGAGTTGCTGCGCCTTGCGGCGGACCATGGGTTCGGTGTCCTCGTCACGGTGGACCAAGGGTTCGCGTATCAGCAGAGCGTCCGCAGTCTTCCGATCCCCGTCGTCATCATGATCGCCGGACGTACCCGATTGCAGGAATTGCTTCCGCTCGTCCCGGAAGTGATCGCGGTTCTCTCGGGCGATCTCGGGCAGCGAATCCACCGTGTCGTGGCCTGACATTGACCCTGCCCGACCACCGTTGAGTATTTCGAGTTGAATGCAATCAAACAGCCTCCGACTCATCTGCGCCCACCGGGCGCGGACCCGCCTCCAGAAAGGGTAACGGACATGGGCAGCTTGCAGGATGCCGTCATGCAGTACGTGGAAGGCGAACTGAAGAAGGATCCCCGCGTGAAGAACGCCACCCTGTTCGCCGCTGCCCGCGAGATCGACGAGTCGGTCGGGGAACTGACGCTGCAACAGTTTCACGCCAAGTATCGGCTACCGGCGATCCGGAGCATAGCGCCCCAAGGGCGGCCCGCACGGAAGCCGAAAGCGGTTTCGACACCTGACCCCTCGCCAGCGTCATTGGGAGATGGTGCCGCCGTCATGGAGTACGTGGAGCGGACGCTCGAAGCGAACCCCGGAATCGCGAACGCGGACCTGTTCGCGGGTGCCCGCGAGATCGACCCCTCGGTCGGGCAACTCACGGGCCGGCAGTTCCACGCGAGATACCCCCTCCAAGTGAAGGCGCGGCTCGCAAGAGCTGCCGCGCCCGAGCCCAAGACGCCGCCGGAACCGGAGGTCCCAAAGGCTCAAGAGACCCCCGACGAGGACGTGCCGCAGCAGCAGGCGGGCGACCCGCTCGCGGTTCGCCGCCTACTGCTCGA
>JAPPJO010000004.1 GCA_028820325.1 Gammaproteobacteria bacterium
CGGCATCTCCCACCGGCGCCTCCTGCGTGAGTTCCAGCGTTCCCGATACCGTCGGCCGAGTGAGCAGCGTCCCGCCCGTGGACGTTCCGACCAGGCTCTCGAGGAAGTACGTCCCGGTGAGATCCGGCGGCGGAGGCGGCGGAAGGACAGTTATCTGCGCCAGGCCTTCCACTTGGGCGGCCGCAGCGCCGATGGCTGCCGTAATGGTCGCCGTTCCCTCGGCCACCCCCAGCACGAGGCCAAGGCTGCCGACGGAGGCTACGGCCGTATCGCTCGAGCTCCAGCGGAAGGCTGCGTCGTCGACCACGTGTCCATTGTCGTCGCTGGCCGTGGCGACCAGCCGTACGGTGTCGCCGGTGGCGATGGTGTTGATCTCCGGCGTGATCTCGACTGCTGTGGCCGTCTGCAAAACCACGATCGAAGCGCTGTCCGAGGCCTCGCCAGCGCGCGCCGTGACGGTGGCACTTCCGTTGGCCGCCGCCGTCACCAGGCCGCTCGTATCGACCATTGCGACGGTGGTGTCACCGCTCGACCAGACCACGGTCGCATCGGTGATCGGACGGCCGAGCTGGTCGCGTACGTCGGCGTACAGTTGGATCGTCTGGTCAATCGCGGTGAGCGTCGAGGATTCCGGCGCGACCGTCAGAATCGTGGGAGCCGGCGCGGCCACCTCGACGGCGAAGCTCTGCGAGGCCGAGAGTCCGCCCGGGTCGGAGGCCGTGACCGTCACTGCGGCCGCGCCCTGAGCGACACCCGTCACGGACAACTCGGTGCCCGACACGGCGACGGTCGCAACTCCGGCGTTGGACGTCGCGGCTGTATGGCTCAGCGCGTCGCCGTCCGGGTCCGAAAACGACGCCGAGATGTCGATCGTCACGGTCTGCCCCTCGACAACCATCTGATCCTGAATCGCCGTGGTCGGCACGGGTGCCCGGTTGACGGGCGGAGGAGGAGGTGGCGCGGGCCCGGGGTCGACCGTGTCGCCGCCACCGCAGGCCGCTGCGAAGGTTGCAGCTCCGACCACAATGAGCGGGAGGGCGCTTCGCACCCGACCGTATCTTGGCATCATCGCTCGCACCTGCACCTCCCCAAGAGAAAGAAGCGGGCCGTCCAGCGTGTCCATGCTCACGTCGGCAGGGGACGGGCTGGCCTTGGCCCCTCCGCGGGGCTGCGGTCGAACCAATGCCGAACGCCGCGCGCACGATGGCCATCCGGCCAAGGAAACGAATGGGACTCGGAACCGGAGAGCTTTACATGCGGCCTGCAATCGTGCCGAGCCCACAACACCGACCGCGAGGCACGCCTTACCATCAACCGTTGCCCAAGTAACGGCAAACAACGTAGTAGACGACCAGATCCTTTTTTCCGCAAACGCGCTCCACCTCCTCGATCAACCTATCCTTTGGCAGGACCGTGGAGTCCATGATTCTCAAAGATGATGTCGACGTCCAATCTCGTTCAACTGCGGACGGGGCCGAACTGAGGCCCGCCCGCGACTCGATACGAGCCGGTGCGAACCATCGGGAACCATCACCGGCTCGGCCCGGAGTCCCGATCCGGCCCGCGCGACTGCATGCTTTCAACCAGCCGCCTCGTCATCTCCACCTGCTCCCTGGCCCTGCGCCGTACGTCCCGGAGTATCCGGTCAAGTCCGTCACCCGCGCGCTCAGCCGCTCGACTTGCCGCTGCAAGGCTTCGACCTGTTCTCGCAACGCTCCGATCTGCTCGGATTGCCGCCGCTGTTCCGTTTCGTACTGCTCGGACAACCTTTCCAATGCGGCCGTCAGCCGCCGCTCCAAATCGGTCACGCAGCTCCCTCCTCAATCCCTCGACAGCTTCAAGTAGGGCCGCCCGTCCAGGGTGAACGCCGGGCGGACCGTCGTCCCGGCGGGAAGCGACACGTACCGGTCCCCGCTGCTCACCATCAACTCGACGCCCCACGTCGTCTCGTCGATCTCGGCCAGCATCGCGCGCGCCCACTCGGTCCGCGTGTCCAAATCCCCCAAGGCCTCGATCCGGTCGTGGATGCTCCTCGACAGCCAGTGCATCGTCGCCAAGCTTCCGAAGCAGATACCCAGGAAGAGGCTCATGCCGACCACCAGCGGCCGGAGCCAGGCCTTCATCAGCAACTCGCGCATCTTCCCGGTCGCCTCGGCCGTATCGGCCTCGATGGTACGCAGCGCGCCGCTCGCGACGGCGCTCAAGTTCTCGCCGAGCCGCGCGAGCTCGCGCGCGGCTTCGTCCTCGATTCGCCTCCGGTCGGCCTCCAGCCTGCTCCTCAGCCGGGAGGTCAAGTCGCCCGGGCTCGAAGTCTCGTTCATACAGTTCTCCTCTCAGCCGCCACCGCTTCCCGCTGTCGGGATCGCGGGCGGTGATGTAGTCCTTGCCTTGGCGGGTCACGTCGAGGCCAACGTCCTCCAGCGCGGAGACCACGTCGGCTCGGTCCTTGACCGCGCCGTGCTCGACGCGCTGCACGAGGTAGTCGCGGATCAGCGTGCGCGGATCCGCCTCGTGTTCGAGTCCGGCCCTGAGCTTCGACGCCTCGATGTAGGCCACGTGGCCCGGTCGCTGCGCCCTCGCGCGCTTCGGGTCGTCCGGTCGGCTCCAGCCGTGCTCGTGGTTGAAGGCGTCGCGGAGCGGATCGAAGGTCCGCTGCCAGCCGGGGGGCGCGATGTTCAGGCTGCGGCCCGTCTGTAGGTTGCACTGCGCGGCCAGAACGTGTACGTGGACGCCGCCGCCGCGTTCGCGGTGCAGGACCGCCGTCCACGAGTAGCGGTCCGGCTCCAGTCCCGCCCACGCCGTCTTCTCGAACTCGTCGAGGACGGCTTCGATCTGTTCGTCGGTCGGCCGGTCCTCCGGTGCCCACGCGATCACGGCCGACCTGTATTTGCGCTCGAAGTCGAGCGAGTCGGCCACGGCGGCCACCATGTCCGGGTTCCCGCGCCACACTTCGACGCCCTCGCGCTCCCGTCCCTCGGCGTCCAACTCGCCGACGAGGTACTTGACGGCCGCCCGGGCCGAGCCCTTCCCGTGGGGCAGGAACTTAAGGAGCATCGCCGCCGTCCTCGTCGATGCGGGCGACACGGAGCAGCGAGCGCTCGAAGGACACGAGGTGGGCGATCACCGAGACCGCCTCCGCCGCCGAGGCGTGGGTGTTTGCCCACCTTGCGAGCTGGTTCAGGTTGTTGCCGATGCGCGCGATCTGGCGGGTGCGCTCGCGCTCGACGGCCCGCGCCGCCGCGGTCCACGTATGCGTCCGCGCCATCGCCTCGCGAAGCAGCGCGGAGGGGGACACGCCCGCCGCGGCCGCCTTCTCCCGCCAGGCGGCGTGCTCGGCGGGCGTGACGCGCGCGGCGACCATCACGGTGCGATGCTCGGACGGTTGTTTAGGTCACAACTCTATGTGGTGCGTGGTTTTACGTCGCCATACGCCGTCCGCCGATCACCCTCGCAATCACCCTTTCCGAGCCGGGTAGCGTCACCCCATTGACCGCGCCGATCCCCCGTTCCCGTTTGGTCGTCCGACGAAAGCCCGATTGATCCGATATGGTTCTCTCTCGGTGCCAGCGGCCGATCGGTGGCTACGTCCGCACCCGACGATGACAGTCTCCCATCGCTCTACCCGGCCAACTCAGCGAGCTGCGGATCCGTGAGGGACAGGCCGCTCTTGGCGCAGAGCAACCAGATGGCGTTGTCTACCAAGACGACAGGCACATCGGCAGCCTCGGCGATTCTCTGTACCGCTTCCATCGCGTCAAGGTCCGACACATCCTCGGGCGGCCCTCGGTGGTTGTCTTTACCCAACGACCCGAAATCGAACAGGCCGAACGAGGCCACGGACTGCTTGAGGTGCCGGTCGGGTTTGGCCAAGTCGAAGCCAAGGTTTTTCAGGGTCTCGGCTGCCAATGGCACTCCCAAGGCGGGAGTATCCATCTCGCAAGCGGACGCCCGTTTTTCGCGAAGCAACCTGCCTCGC
>JAPPJO010000140.1 GCA_028820325.1 Gammaproteobacteria bacterium
TCGCGTAAGCTCTTCCTCATGTCTGCATATTTGAAGTGATACACACGCTCGACAAGAATCGCTAACACATTGATATTGTACGCTTTATCATTTACTCTACTAGTTCGGGCGGGATCGGCCCGGACAGCTCGTTCCCCCAGATCTGCAGCTGGACGAGCCGCGGCATGCTGCCGAGTTCGGGCGGGATGGTACCCGTCAGCCGGTTCTCCTTGAGATTGATCCAGAACAGTTCGGGGAGCTTCGCGAATTCCGGCGGGATCGAGCCCGTGATGCGGTTGTCCGAGAGGAAGAACGCTTGAAGGCGGGTCAGGTTGCCGATTTCCGGCGGGAGCGGACCGGAGAGCCCGTTACGGTAGAGGCTGAGCCGGATCACCCTGCCGTCGTCATCGACGAGCACGCCGCTCCACTCGCCGATCGGGGCATCCGTCAGCCAGTTCTCGTTTACCAGCCAGTTGGGCCCGTCCGTCGACTCATAGAGCGCCACGAGGGCGGCGCGGTCCGGATTCGGCACCGTGATCTCGGATGTCGCCTCGGCGCCCCCGGATGCGGCGGCGATCGTCGCCGTGCCCGGGCCGACCCCCCGCACCAGTCCGGAGTCGTCCACGCTCGCGATGGAGGGGGCGCTGGACGTCCACGTGAACTCCGCGCCGGGGATCAGGTGTTCGTTCGCGTCGAGGGCGAACGCGGTCAGCCGCAGCGTGTCGCCGACGGCAAGCGTCGCGAGCGAGGGCGTGACGATCACCGATGCCGTCTCCTGCATCACCGATACCGTCGCGCTGCCCGCCGCCTCGCCGGCGGCCGCGGTCACCGTCGTCGATCCCCGTCCGGCCGCGGTGACGATGCCCGTGGAATCCACCCTCACCACCGACGTATCCCCGCTCGACCAAGAGACGTCCACTCCCGGCAACGCTCGCCCGGCCTGGTCCCGCACCTCTGCCACGAGCGCGACCGTCTGCCCGATGGCCGTCAGGGATGCCGCGTCGGGGGTCACCACGATCGTCGTCGGCACGGGCGCCGCGACGGCGACCTCGAAACTCTGGCGGGCCGACTGCCCGGCGGGATCCCGGGCGGTGGCCGAGATCGTGGCCGTGCCGGCGCCGACGCCCGTTACCGACGCCGTGCTTCCCGTCACGGAGACGCTCGCCACCTGGCTGTCGGAGGACTCGCCCGAGAAGGTCAGCGCGTCCCCGTCCGGATCGCGGAAGTACGCGGAGAGGTCGACTGTCGTCGTCTCGCCCACCGTAACGGCCTGGGCCGGAATCGTGCCTGTGGCGACAGGCCCGCGGTTCGCCGGTTCGGGCGGGCGCGGCGCCGGCTCGGTCGTCCCGCCACCGCAGGCCACGTACCAGGCGGCGGCCACGATGACGGCGGCGGCAGTGGCGAGGCGCGGGAATCCGCTCACGAGGGGTTCTCCCAGATCCCGGAGGAGGCTTGAATCTGGATTCGTGCGCGGGGTAGGGACAGATACAGATCAGATGAAAAAAACGTCTATCGGATAGTACGCGGACATTTCCGATAGGCTCGCCACTTGCCAGTAAGCGTGGCGAGCGTTTGGCAGGAAAGCGCCCTCACTTGGCTCAAGGGATCATACCTCGCCCGGCCCGGTAGGAATGACAATACGAACCGGATTGTCGCTGCTCCTGGCGAAGCGATCAGAATGCGGATTAGAAGGCTGCTGCTTGCGGGTTGTATCCTGAGCGGGACTGCCTGTGGCGGAGGGCCTCTGGATCCGCCTATCCCCCCTGAACCCGAACCCGATCCCGAACCTGAACCGGAGCCCGTCCGGTTCAGTTTCATGCACATCGGCGGGATGGTGACGGACTCCGCGGGACGTCCCGTAAGCGGCGTAAGGGTGGAGGGATGGGCGTGGCCACTCCGGTGGGACAGGCCATGCGAAATCGGGCGCTACTTCGGCCAGGTTCCGAAGAGGTACACCTTTCCCGACGGCCTGTATCGCACCATGGCGTACGGTGCCGTGTACGGGGGTCCGTGTGAGATATCGCTTTCTCTGGAGTTCACGCCCCCGGAGGAATCCGGCCTCGAAGCGGTCTCGTTGGATTCCCTCGAGGTCACGATCGAAGGGCCCGATGATCCTCTAACCCCAACCAACCCTGTGGTCGTGGATGTCGTGTTTCCCGGCGTCGATGCCCGCCCGGTCCCTGCCGGGCCGCCGACTCACCCCGCTCCGACTCACCTCAGGGAGGTCGCATATCACGTGGTGGGGACCCTGAAGACGGCTGACGGCCAACCTGTATCCGAAGCCTACATAGAATCTCATATCCTGTTCACCTGGAATTGTCAGCGGAACAGGATCAGTCTCAGGGGCACCACCGACTCGCTGGGGGCGTTCGAGAACGTTCACCGCGGATCGGCCGTAGGGGATCGAGGGTGCCTGCATCTATGGGCCGCAAGAAGTTGGGACGACAAACTGGACGGGAATCTAGTGGGGAGAACGGTGACATTCCTGATCCCGCGAGCCCTGCCGGTGCCTCCCGACACGATCGTGACGCACTTCGTGCTTCCGCGCTGAGCCCGTTACGGTGCATAGGCTCGTCTTCGCCGCCGCTCTTGTCTGTGCCTCAGGGGCCTGCGAGGTCCTGGGTACCGGCCCGGGGCGCGCGTCCGACAACCGCGCGCCGGTGGCGGTCGGCGAGATCGCGCCGCTTGCGCTGTGGTGGCTGGAGGCGGACATGGATATCGCCGTCTCTCCCTACTTTCGGGATCCCGACGGCGATTCGCTGACCTTCGCTGCCACCCTCGTGTCCGGCTCAGGTCCTGCGACCCGGCCGTTGCCTGCGTACGGGGACTTCGTCGTGCTCCGCCCCATCGCGGCGCGGCCCACGGCGACCGTGGTCGTCACGGCATCCGACCCTGGCGGCCTGACGGCACGGCAGAGGTTCGGCGTGACGGTCAAGGCCCTTAACTCTCCAATAAACCCTAATCGGCCGCTGAGAACCGCACCCATCACCGCCACACAGATCCGGCTCGGACGCGACTCCCTCATCGATCTCCATCAGCACTTCACGGGCCCGCGGCTCTCGTTTCACGCCTGGGCGACATCGGGCCGCGTCAACGTGTCCGTCGTGAACGACACGCTGCGGCTCCGCGGCAGGGAAGTGGGCACCGCGCGAGTGACCGTGACCGCGTCCAATCAGACAGCCGGAGGGCCGGTGGAACAGAGGTTCTACGTTGTCGTTGCTCCGGCACATGCCTCGCCCAACAGGCCGCCGGCCTTGCTCGAGGGTCTGAATTCGAAACTCGTACCGCCGGGATTCAGATTCCGTCAGGATGTGTCGGCCTACTTTGCGGACCCGGATGGGGACGTGCTGGCTTTCACAGCCGCGTCCACGGAGCCTGAGCGGGCGACCGTAAAGTTGGTCGGAAGCGCCGTGGTCGTAGAAGCGACGGCCCCTGGAAGCGCCGCCATCCTGGTGACGGCGACCGATCCCGGTGGCTTGCCCGCGTACGGTGGCATCAAGGTGGTCATCAGGTAGTAGGAACGGGGGTGCACGCGGTCAGGCATCGTCCGCACGGTCGATCATGTCGGCGAGCGCCCTGGCGTCACCGATGAAGTGCGGCAGCAGCTTCAGCGTGGCTTCGGCGAAGTCCTCGCCGGAGGATCATACGGCGCCCGGCTCGGTAGGAACGAGGGTACGAATCGGCGTTGATCATGCCTCCGGGGCGAAGGGGACGAATGCGGATCCGGCGGTTGCTGCTGACGGGATGGATCCTGAGCGGGATGGCTTGTAGTGGGCTATTCGAGCCTTCCCACGGGTCGATCTCGGGCACGTGGGTGCGCCGCTTCCCCGGTGAGGAGCCCGCCACGTGGTGGCCGTTTCCGCCGACGTGGACCCTGGAAGTCACGGAGGACTACGACGGGGTGGTGAGTGGAACGATCACGAAGCAGGAATACTGGAACATCGATCCGCCTCCTCCCAATCTCCCGCCCCTCCCTCCGCAGGTCTGGACCGTGCAGGGGACCCGCGACGGATCAAAGGTGAGGCTGACCTTCGACGACGATGGAGCGGTGCGACAGTACTACGAGGGGAAGCACGTGAGCGTGAACCTCATGGAAGGGTTCATCTCCCGCCGAGAGGGTGCCGAGCTTCGGGCCGCGGTGGAGTTCGTACGCCATCTGGATCCCGTGCCCGGTTCGGTGATAGCCAGATGAAAGCGGCAGGGATGCATGCGCGGATCGACCGGCTCCTGCCGGAGAGCGATCCCCGGTGGGGAACGATGTCGGCGGCGCAGATGGTTTGCCATGTCGCCGACCATCTGCGCGTCGCGCTGGGCGACACTCAGGTCAACCCGGCGAAGCTCACGCTCAGATTCGGTCGCCGGGACGTCGCGGTGAACCCGGGGCTACTTCGATTCAGGCTGGTTCGACACCTCTTCGTTCACCGGCTGCCGTGGCCGAGAGCGAGGTTCCGTGCTCCTCCCGAAATGTGGAGGACCGCTCCGGGCGAATGGCGAGAGGACATCGCTTCACTTCATGCGCTCGTGGATCGCGTCAGTGACAAGCCTCCCGCCGAGCCGTGGGGCCACCATCCCTGGTGCGGCTCGATCTCGGGGCGGGAATGGGCATCGATCTGCTGGCGACACCTCGACTATCACCTCAGGCAGTTCGGCGCATAGCAGCGCCGCCGCACGCGCAGAGAGCCTGGGGGGTGGATCTCGTTTCTGCCGGGGTCTATGGTGGAACGAGGTTCACGCTTGAAGGAGGAGAGTCGTGGGGAACGCGATCGCGACGATGTTGGGCTCCAAGAAGTTCCTCGCCGCCCTTGGCACGGTGATCCTGATCGTGCTCGAGGATTTCGGCGTCCCGATCCCCGAGGAGGTGGTCGTCCCCCTGGTGGCGTACATCATCGCCCAGGGCATCGCCGACCTCGGGAAGGAGCGGGTCAAGGCGGAGCAGGGAGGTTCCTGACAGCGTCAGGACTCTTCGTCGGAGACGAAGGAGTAGTTCCGCGCCGGGGGCCGCTTCCTAAAGCCCCCTCTTGGACCGCTTGATCCACTCGAGCAGGGCGTCATCGATCCGCGTCTGCCAACCGCGCCCCCCGGCGCGGAAGTGGTCGATGACGTCCTGAGACAGTCGGATGGTCGTAGATACCTTCGGCCGCGCCTTCGGGGGCCGGCCCCGGCGCACGCGTGCCTTGGCAAACTTCTCCGGCCAGCCATCCCTGGAGAGGTCGGGTGCCGTTTCCGGATCAAAACCTCGGGCCGTAGAGCCGTCGTTCTCGTTCATTCGCCTTCCAGGTGCCCGCTCGCTTTGCTTCGTTGAACTCGATTCGCATGAATTAATGTTACTACATAAATTCTATGTCAACGTTTCGCTGTGAAGTGCATGCGCTTAGGGAGAACGGAGTGGAGCCGTGAGAAACACGATGGGAATTGGCGGCTATCGGGCCATCATCGCCGTCGTGCTCCTGCTCGCGGGGTGCAGCGAGTCGTCCGCCCCGCCTCCGCCGCCTCCGCCCGAGCCGCTCCCGCCGCGGGAGAACATCACCGGCACCTACGAGGGCCGGCTGGGGGATTTGGGTCTCCGAATCCGGCTGGCCGACGATGACGGGGCGCTGTCCGGCTCCTACGCCATCCGCACGGGTGCCACCGGAGAGTTCGAGGACGGCGGGACGCTCACGGGGTCGGCCCGGCAGCGGCCCACCCAGAGCCAGACACAGGACGTCTCGATCACGTTGGCGGGGACCCTCGTCGGAACCTTCACCGGCACCGCAACCGGGCGGTCGAGACTGGCCGGAACGATCGAGTACCAACCGGCGGACGGGAGCGGCGGCCCGCAAACCGTTGAGATCACCCTCACCCGGTCCGGCTTCTAGACCGCCGGAGCCGCGGCGCTCTGGATCATTCTCTTCGGCCTCCTGATGGGCGCCCTCGCCAGCCGGATCTCCCAGCTGGAAGTGAAGTCCCGGCCGACGGGATTCGGGGCGTAGGGCACGACTCATTTGGATGACGGAGCCTGCCGTGAGTCGCATCCGCTCGACCAGTTGAAACGAGGGCGTTTTGCCAGCCGTACGAGCGATGGCAGTCGCGCGGCGGGCCGCGCACGACGGGCAACGGAACCGGAGGGGCAGCGATGACGAACCTGCGATCATTCGTCTGTATGGCCGTTCTCCTCGCCGGGGCGCCGGCATATGGTCTCGGCCAGGTACTCGAGGGGGAGATGGGACCCGTCGAATTCATCGGCCTGGAGCATTGGGACGCACAGGAGTTGCTTGAGACCATACGGCGGCTCGATCCCGACAAGCCGCTCGCCGCGTGCGCAGCCACCATGACGGGTCAGCTTGGCTTCGCGGATGCCGCGGTCTTCGGCTACATCGACGCCGTGTCCCCCGAACAGATCATGTCCGGAGACGCCGAGATCTACACGGTTATCGTCGGCGTGGAAGACGGCGAGCGGGTTCGGTTCCGAACCGCCGGAGATGAGACCATCGACCTGCCGGAGCCTTGGCAGGCGCTGAAGTCCGTCGCGGAGGGGAACTTCGGGACGATCATCATGGCCGGTCAGTTTTTTCAGTCTCGACACGATCCCGAGAGTCTACGGCAAAGGCTTGAGCCTTACGGCATCGATCCGTCGGCTTTCGATCCCACTTGGGCGATGATCGAGGTCTTGAATGGCGAAGAGGATCGTCTGCTCGCCCATCAAGTACTCACCAGAGACTCGTCATGGTCTTCCAGGGCCACCGCGGCGAGTGTCCTCGCCAACTTCAGAGGACACGACGCTGCGTGGCACGATCTGGTTCTGACGTTGACCGATCCCCAGCAACGAGTTCGGGAAGTGGCCGATGTCGTTCTCAAGGGCTTCGTGGAGACCGGGGAATCCCGTCGAGTCGGTTGGGATCCGGCCCGCGAACCTCTCGTGGCCCTGCTCGACGGTACAAACGCCTGGGCAACCCCGACGGTACTGAAGGTCCTCGCCGCAACCGAGGTCGACCGGGAATTCGGGAGGCGTCTGATTCGAGAAGCGCCGGACCTTCCGCTGGCGTACGTCGGCGCCGAACACGAGGAAACGCGAGAAGCCGCGATTGACCTCTTCAGGACCGTGAGCGGTGAGGATTTCGGAGCAAATGCCGACGCCTGGTCAGAATGGCTGGGCGCTCCCCCGGACGATTCCTGAGGGGGCGGACGGACCCCAACACGGCGAAAGGCTTGCAGGTAATGCCGGAAGACAGTTCCAAAGAAGCGCAGACGCCACGCGGGACCGGCGACGAAAGCGAGCTGCCCGTCTCCCCCCGCCACGCAGGGGGTGGAGCTCGCGTGACCCATCGCATCCCCGTCGGCCGTCTTGCGCTCGAGTTCGTGGTTATCGTGGTTGGCGTTCTCGTTGCCCTCGGTTTCGATCAATGGATGACGAACATCGACCACCGCCGACTCGTCAACGAGACGCTTTACGCCTTGGCCGCGGAAATCGCCGAGAACACCGTAACGCTCGAGCGTCGCATGGCCTATCACGACCGGATCCTGCCGGGGCTTGTCGAGAATCAGCGGGCTGCCGAAGGGGGCGAGAGCCAGAGAATCTCGATCAGCGGAGCACTGCCGGAGGGGCTCGGCCTCACGCCGCTGAGGAGTACGGCGTGGGAGTTGGCCAGCGTGACCGAAGCCGTGCGGCACTTCGATTTGCCGATTCTCTCCACGCTCTCCCTCACGTACGCCCTTCAGGAATCGCTCCACGAGTACGATGGGATTGTTTCCGCCGGGATCATCCAACCTCAGTTCTTCGCGGACACCGACCAGCCCGGCCCGGTCATCTACCTCGGCGTCATGTTAAGCGACGTTCGGGCAAGAGAAGACGAGCTTGGGCGATTTTACGCCGAGACGCTGCGGCACGTGCGCCAGCGACTGGGAGACCCCGAGGCCGGGGCGGTGATGGAGGTCCGTTGAACCGTTGCCGCCGGACCTGAACTCGTAGGCGTGCAGGGCGAATCCCGCGGAAGATGGAGAACGTGACGGACGTCATGGGATCACGAGTCCTTCGCGCGTGTTCGGTTCGCCTTCAGCAGGTCTTCGATGAGCGCCATCGCCTTGTGGATGGTGGCGGATCCGCCGGCGATCAGTCCGGCCGTCACGATGACGTCCGTGAACTGGAACAGATCCCGCTGGAAGGGCACCGTTCCGGCGCCGAACTCGAAGATCGAGCCAAGGAGCCGCACGCCGGAGAGCGACACCATGACTCCGAGTACCAAACCGAAGAGAAGTGCCCGCCGCTGCGTCCCCACCCTGTACTGCTGGAGCTTCGCCTCGGCTGCGGTCCTGCCGTCCTCTCCGGCTGACCGCGCCTCCTCCTCGAGGCGAATCTTCCCGCCCTGCCGCCATGCCTTGAGGAGAACCTCCAGCGAGCGTTCGACGAGCAGTGCAACGACGTACAGGACTCCCAGCTGGCTGAGTGCATCGCGGAACGGATTCACTCCCTCGGCCACACCGACCGCCGTCCAGGCATCACCCAGTGCAAAGACGGCGACCGCCACCGCCACGCCGAGCACCCCCAGGAAGATTCGTCCGACGTACTTGTTCATGCTCTACTTCCCCTGTATCGGCTGTATCCGCGGCCTCTCCGACAGCCGCGACGGATCGCAAGAACGCGACAACCTCTTCTCGTCCGTGGCGCTGGCAACCCCCTGTTTTGGGGGAGTGCGGCATGCCCCAACTTTTCATTCCCGTGACAAGCGCGGGCTGGTGAAATCCGAGACGCGCGTGGTACTCTCGCAGCAGCCGACGTGGAAGGGTCGTAAACGCACTCCCAGGGCGAGTCGGCCCATCAATCGCAGGGAAGGACTCGCGAGGAATCGATGAGTGACACCGAGCCGACGCAGGGAGATGGTGCATGACGGAGGGCCCCTCGGGGATCCCTGGATTCTTCGCCGGAGTGGAGGCGCGAATGGATGAGGCGCGGCACGCCGAGCGGCGCCGGCTTCAGCAGCTCCTCGTCGAGCTGAATCCCGTATTGGAGGCGGCCCGGAAGCTGGAGCGAGAGCTTGACCGGCATCTCGCGCATCGCTTCAACGTCTTCGACTACATGGGCGACGGTCGACCGAGCGAGCTTCTGCTCTCCAGAATCATCGTGGACCTGCTCAATCCAGCGGCCCGGCACGGACAGGGCACATCCCTGCTCGAGATCCTGATTGACGCGTTGCCTGCCGATAGCGGCACACCCAAGCCGAGGCCGGACTTCTCGAGGCCGGTTCGTGTGCAGTTGGAGCGCGAGATCCCCGCGGAGCGGCGGATCGACATCACTGTGGACATCGAGACCGGCGCCGGGCCGTGGTGCTTGGCCATCGAGAACAAGCCGTACGCGGACGATCAGCGTCACCAGGTGTGGGACTACCTGCAGTACCTCAAGAGGGAGTACGAGGAGCGTTTTCTGCTCATATACCTGTCGCCCCGGGGAGAAGGACCGACCGCTTATAGCTTGCCGACGAAGGAACTCCCTAGTTGGCGGGGACGGTTCGTCGTCATGCCCTATTGGGGAGACCTTGGGAGCGCGGCTCGCGACGGCGAGTACGCCGAGGCGGACGCAAACGGCCTCGAAGATAAGGGAGGGATCGCCTCGACCGAAGCGGCAGCCGGCGACGAGCCGGACGACGCGCCCAACGATGAGCAAACTCCGGCGGACGATGCGTTCGCCGATTTCCGGACTCGGTCCTCTCTCGCCGATTGGTTCGCCGCCTGCCGTACGCAGTGCCACGCCGACCGGCTCCGGTGGTTTCTACGGGATGCCGAAGCTTTTTGCCGACAACAGTTTGGAGGACATTCGATGGCGACGGACAGCGACACCCGCGCGATACAGGATTATCTCTTCGCCAACCCGAATCAGATGGCAACCGCGCAGACCGTCTGGGATGTCTGGCCGAAGGTCAAGGCGGAGCTGTGCGGAGGGTTTCTGGAGCACCTACGCGCGGAGGTTCACCGAAGGGTACAAGCGCACCCAGATATCGCTTCGGATCTACGTGTAGAATGCAGGTACGCCGGAGAAGCAAAATGGTCGAATTTCCTCTGGCTGTACCGCGTGGGGTGGCCTCCGTGGGAAAGGAATAAGAAGGACCATCCTCCGCTCGAGGGATGCACGGGCGTTGTCCTGCAATCGGTTGGGCCGGGACCGAACCAATGGAGGTGGGGTGTGCTGCATCCGCTAGACAAGAACAACATGACGGCCAGGGACAGAGATCGACGTGACGCACTGGAGGAAGAGCTTCGGCGTGACCTCGAGCCCGGCGGAAGCCTGCTTTGGTGGCCTTATGTCCTCCAAGCTAGCGATGAAATGACCAACTGGGATTCCCTCCTTCCGGACTTGTACCGAGAACGGCAGGATGGCGGTGGGCCCAACACGGATTACTACGTCGCTGGCATAATGGACCTGGCGGTCAACGCGATCCCCAGAATCGAGGAAGTCGAAAGCAAATGGAAGCAGGCGGAGGCTGACGAACGGGGGTAGGTACGGAGACGTGTCGAATCTCGTCGATCCCCCTGGCCGACGCCTGATTCACGCGATTTCGTTGAGGCTTCCTGTCCGCGGTAGGGCGATCCAGCCCTCTTCCTGAGCTAACTCGTGATCTTCGGTGGGGATTGGCTCACAGCGGCCGAGGGCGGCCGCTCGAGCGACCAGGGCCGCCACGAGCGCATCGAGCACGTCGTCCGAGGCCGTGCACCGGTCCCAGCCCTGCTCGGAGAGAGTGAGCCAGTCCGAGGTTCGCTCGGCAAGATCTTTTGCGAGCCGGGCTCGAACCGCCGCCCCCTTGCCGCGCTTGTAGCCGCGTGAGGGGAACCCCCAGACGTGGAGGGCCGCGGCGGGATAGACCTCCACGAAGCGGCCGCCGCCGCTCCGGTCGATGGCTTCACCGGCGGCGGCCCTCTCCGCGAGCAGGTGGACCACTCGCATGGCGGGCACCGCAATCAGATCCGACGAGACGCTGAGCGGCCATCGACCCAGCGTCTCCCTCACGAACTCATCGGTTCGTCGAAACCGAAGCTGTGGAACGTCGCCGGAAGGCCAGACCGTCTCTGCCGAGTAGGCGGCGATGGCCCGGGAGAAGGGCGCAGGCCAGCCGAAGGGGGCGTCGATACCGATCTTGTCCGCGCGTCCGAACAGCTCATGCAAGTCGGTGTCCGTCGCGCCCAGCGAGAGCGTCTCGACGCGCGCCGACCCGCGATCCCAACGAATCAGACAGGTAGCCGTTCGCTTCGGCTGCGACGCGAGGTCGACCCCGAGCGTGAGGGATTCGGGCTCAGTCATCTTCCGGCGGCGGAAAATGCTCCTTCAGGAAGCGTTCGATCTGGTCGAGTCGTTTGTCGAGTTCCTCGCCTCCCACATAGCCGCCTTCATCGTACCGACCGAGCGCGGCGGTGGCCTTGTCTTCGTCGATGTGAGGGAACCACTCGGCGAAGCGCTTTGGCCCCACCCAGATACGCAGTCCTGCGCCGCTCGCGCCGGCCTGCGGGCTCGCGTACATCAGAAACCGAGTGCGGTTGGCCGGTGGGGCGATCCTCACGGATCTCCGCTGCGCCTGCACGGGGAGCCCGGCCCGCTCGGACATCTCGACGAAGCGATCGAACTGCTCGTCCACGCCCGCCTCAACGGCCAACTGGCGAATCGCCTCGACCGTGTAGCGGCGCTTCCTGGAAGCTGGCTGGACCGGCTCCTCCACCACCTCCCGAATCAGCAACTGCGGTCCGTCGTCGAGCCGAAAAACCTCGAAGCTGACGACCTCGATCGCGATGCCGAAGCGTCCGAGAAACTCGCCGACGCGCTCCAATCCGGGATGGATTCCCGCGCCTACGAGAAGCAAGGCGATCTCTCGCTCTTCCCCTTCGTCAGCCAGAAGCTCGCGCACTCGTGGAGCCAACACCTTCGCGTCCCCGAACCTGCCGAGGCCACCCTCGAGCTTCCCGAAGAGTTCATCCGCACCAAGACGGGCGAGTGACGCGGCGTAGTAGATCGCCTGTCCCAGTGCGCGCGAGCCGAGCATCCCCGGCTTGACCTCGATCACCACCCAGCGATCCTGCGAGTCGATGGCCAGCAGATCGAGCCGCCCATCATCGATCGACACCTGGCGGCCGACCAGCGTCAATCCCTCGCCGATCAGCGTCACGTCGTTCACGATCCAGTCTTCGAGTTGTTTCTCGAGTTGGATGTGGGACCGCCCGACCTTCTTCGGCTGCGGCTGCGGTGAGCTGTCCTCGTTACTCGCGTCCATCGTCCAGACTGCCAGTCTCGTCATCGTTCAGTACCCTCAAAGTTATGCCTCTCCGAGGCTTCGATAGCGATCCAACGGCCAAGGAGTCGGACACCTGACAGGGATACCATGAGTCCCAGCGTCAGGCCGACCAGGAGCGCCCGCCTCTGGGTCCCCGCCCGGTATTCCAGCAACTCGCGCGCGGCCGCGGCCCTGCCACTCCCTTCCGCCGCTCGCATCTTGTCCTTGAGGCCGGTCTTCCCGCCCTGGCGCCACGCCTTGATGAGGACCTCGAGCGAGCGTTCGACGAACAGGGCGACCACGTAGAGAATGCCCAACTGGACGAGCGCGGTCAGGAACAGTCCTTCTCCTGCCCCTACGTCGATCGGTGTCAGGGAATCGCCCTCGACCACGACGACGACCGCTAGCCCCGCGACCAGCAGGGCCACCCAGATCCGTCCGCTGTCGCGTTCCATGCGCGTGCCCCCTGAGGCTCCGGCGGTGTCTCGGACCGCCGCGCCGGATCATAAGGTCCCCCTCTGCAGCCCACCAACCTGAGCACGGAGGCGGCGCCGGTCGGGCGCGTCGTTGTGCCATCGTCGCGGTTCCGGCCCGGCGCAAGCAGGAGGTGGATCACATCTTCATCCTGCAGCACACGGTGACGGGCCCATTCCTGATGGATGGACCCAGCAGACACAGCTACATCGACCTGTATTGGGTTCCCTGGAGGAGGCCATCGACGGGGCGCTGCTGGAGCGACCAAATGTGAATCACAACAGACCTGCCGGACGAGGAGAGGCAGACGATGCGAAGGAGTTCTTCGCCCTGCCGCTAAGCTACTTTCCCCCACCGAGTCACGCTCCAAACTGAGACGCGAACTGCCATAGCGATCTTGCGTTTCCGCCGTTAGGATATCAGTCGGTCGGAAGCGCGCGGCCGTTCCACCGGATCAACATCCCCCAGCAACCACCAACGCTCGCGGGCAACATGATTAACCGACGAACCCTGCAATGTCGTGGCTGCAATGCCAAGATCATCACGCGTACGCAGGTTGGCTATCGAGACAAGCAACCTTATACGTTCCCTTGTCCACGTTGCGAAGTTAGGTTGTCTTATGTGATGATCGTCGATCATGAGAACATACGACTACTATACGAGCCTCCGACGAACGCGGATTGGGTGGACGATGAGTCAGACGCGATCGCGACTCTGACCTTTAACCAGGATCATCCCGTGCCTGTAGCTGAAGATGTTTTCAGTCCGTTCTTTGCGACAATCCAGAATCGCGAAGATCTTGACGATTATCAACGTTCGGAACAGGGTCGCCAGCAGTTCAAGCGTGTCCATTTCCCTTACATTGAACGGTGTGCTGTACATTTCGAGCGTGGCAATTGGGATCTGTTTGATCGAGAATCTCCGCCGGTCGAGCAGGAGAATGCGTCGGCTCAAAGCCGTGTGATCTCCTTGTACCAGGCGATACAACGTGGATTTTCCCAATTCACGCTGACGGCGCCGGCTGTACGTGAACGGATTGAGCAGCGAATCGTTTTCGCTACGACGCGACGCCCCGATCTCGTTGACGAGTTGGCGGAGCTGTATGTGCAAAGCGGGCGTATGTTAAAGCTCTGGAAGGAGCTCTCCGAGATCCGACGATCATTCCTTGACTGTTATGACGACGGGCTACACCTGCTCGTACGCGTACGATATTGGAAGAACGAACTTCGCGACGTAAATGATGTCACGCTGTCCGTGAAGCAGTTTGATCGTTTTCGGCAACTCTACATTGATTCATTCGAAACTCTTTGTCGCCTGCTGATCATCGCGTGTGCGATCGAAGCTATCATTCACGATGATCAGATAACTATTCGAGCTTCGAAACGCCGATTGTCGATCGATGATTTTGAGAAGATGCAAAATAGGGGGCTTATATACGTGTCTAGACGGCGGCGTAATCCCTTGTTGGGAAGGGTGATAGGGACATGAGATTCGAGAATTGTCCCAAGCACGGAGATGAGTTTCTTACCGTGGAAGTCAGGACGTATTGTGATGAATGTTCATCGGAGGTTGCAAGGAGTCTATTAGCTGTGTCTCCACTGCGTCCCTTTGCTTTGCCGACTTCACTACGCGAGCATGAATGTGGGTCGCGCCATAAGTCATATGAGCTTCAGGCCAATCTGGATGATTCGTAAGACGATCTCGAAAAGATTTGGTCTTTCCAACTCGAACAGCGAACCACGGAGGATACATGGGATAGCAATGTTTCGCGAAGATGTAGATACCGCCGAGGTCGGCCCACTCTGTGTTAAAGTGGTTGCCGACAACAAACTCAAGACCATCCCAAAAATAGTTTTGGTGGATCATTTGTGTTGATCATTGAGCGGAGGTTGATACGCTTCGATCAACTCTTGTTCGACTTTTTCTCGTGTCTTTTCATTGGTCACGGTTTTTGCGTGAATATGTGTTGCACCCAATAGAACAGCGTCTGACCATTTGGGGTGACCGGGGAGTCTGTCTTTGAACGATGATGTTTGCCCAATGTAGAGGGCTTCCCATGTCTTCCCGTCAGTTTTACCGGTGAAGATGTACAAGCCACCGATATCGCGCCAAGACGTACCGGAGTCGTATACACCAAACTCATACGTCAACCATCGCACCTTTGAAGTTGCCATTGTTAAGTCTCCTTTTCGGAAATCTTGTATTTCGTTAGTATTCCCGTAGTTTGGTTGTTGTAGCGGGAGACGGTCCCTAGAACACTATCAAACTACGGGAGGACGAACGAAGGTACGATGGCGAAGTTGAGCAAGTCAAGGAAGTCAAGGAGAAACGGAGGACACGCACCGGGCAAGTCGCATCGCGAGGGCATCAGCGTCACGGAGATGGCGTCGATGTTCGCTACGGAAGCGCAGGCGGTGGAATGGTTCGAGACGTGGCTGTGGCCGACAGGCGAGATATGCTGCCTGCTGTGCGGCAGCACGAACGCATACAAGGTCAAGAGCGGAAAGCCGATGCCGTACAGGTGCCGGGACTGCAAGCGGTACTTCTCGATCAAGAGCGCGACGGCGCTGAAGGACAGCAAGCTGCCGCTCAAGAAGTGGGCATGGGCGATCTATCTGGAGATGACGAGCCTGAAGGGTGTTTCGTCGATGAAGCTCCACAGGGATCTCGGCGTCACGCAGAAGACCGCTTGGTTCATGCTGCACCGGATCAGAGAGGCGTTTGCCGAGATCGCGACGGAGTTTGAGGGTCCGGTCGAAGTGGACGAGACGAATGTTGGCGGTAAGCGAGGCAACAAGCCGTTGAGCGTCCGCAGGGAGCTTACCGGTCGCGGCCCGGTCGATATGGCCAAGGTGATCGGCATGAAGGACAGGAAGACGAATCGCGTGGTTGTGAAGGTGATCGACGATAAGTCAGCGGCGAGCCTTCACGCGTTCGTGAACGCGCACCGGCAGAAAGGCGCGAAGGTCTACACCGATGACGCGAGGGGCTACATCGGGCTGGACAATCACGAGAGCGTGAACCATACGGTTGGCGAGTATGTGAGGGAGATGGCGCATACGAACGGTATCGAGTCGTTCTGGTCGATGCTCAAGCGGGGCTATACCGGCGTGTATCACCGGATGTCGGTGAAGCACTTGGAGCGGTACGCGCTCCAGTTCGCCGGACGCCACAACGTGAGGGACATGGATACGGTGGACCAGATGCAGCATGTGATGGCCGGATTGGTGGGTCGGCGGCTGATGTACAACGACTTGATTGAGAAGGAGGCAGCGTGAGGTTAGCGGTGTTGCTGCTGCATGGCCGGAAGGCTAACGTGGCGGTGACATCGTTCCATGTGGAAGCCCGCTTGTCGGGTCTTCCGCTGAATGAAATAGACTCGTGAAGGCCCGAGGGTAGCTCCCGAAGGCCGAGGTAAATAGGCGGAACCTTTCTTGCCGGATTCTTCCGCATGGGATGGTGTCAAAGACCCGACACCATCCTAGCGGGACGCTAACGAAAGGCAAGAAAGGAGCAGGGCATGAAGGAAGCGGCACTGCTTTCGTTGTTGGTGACTCCAATGGCGTGTAGCGAAGCACAGGTGTTTCCGCCATGTGTACCCCGTCCAGAAGTAGGCGTATCATGTGGCGATGGTCCATTACCGCCCATCGAATTTGCCAGTTTCAGGGTTGTTGAGATAACGACTCGTGACATGACGGTGGAGTTATCGTCTACGGATACTGGACAGAGAACAGTTCGTATAGGTGCTACTACGTCCGCGACGTATCCACCGGGCGATGTTGTTTCAGTATGGGCTGGCGCTTTTCGCAGACCGGAAAACTGCGGTACGTTTCGCTGTGTACCAATACCTACGTGGACGATACGTGCGCTCATCCCAGTAACGGTGGAGTTACGTCGGTTTGTTTCCGTTAGGGCGGGTTCTTCGCATATCTTGTGTGAGAAAGAAGGGACGACATATGACTGCGCGTTACAGTAAGACTATCGTCGTAACACTACTTCTCTTCGGTTGTGGGGAAAATGCGACATCGCCCTCGTCTCCGCATGATGAGCAAGGACTGCCGAGGTTGGAGATCACGAGTCGCAGCGAGGTTGGAGCATGGCGCAACACGTATGCTCAGATCGATTTGACGCTATCCGGCAGAGACACGGCGGACACGAAGTATCCCGTGGAATTCGCCATCATGTCGGACGGCGGTGATACGTTGTATCGTAGGCCCGAGCCTTTGGACATTCGGACGTGGAGGCTGCGGCTGATTGAGAACATCGGCAGCCCCGAGCCGGGCTGGCGCACGGGGACGGATATCGGGCGGAGCATCGGCAGAATGGCGATGGGACCGTGGCGGATCGCGGTCGACACGATCCCGCGTGGCTGGTTCCATGCATGGTTCGACATGCACGGTAGGCGTGTGGCGAAGGACAGCGTACGTGTCCGCATCAGAATGATGAATTGAGGTAACGGATGGGACGAGGAAGCAGAGACTGCGGCGAGGCGCAGCAAAGCAACGAGCCGTTCGACGTGCAGGCGGTGAACCCGCGCTACAAGGGCGCGTGGATGTCGGACGTTGCGCTGGCGCTCATGCGCCCGAAGAACGCAAAGGTAGCGGCGATCATCGAGGCTCGTCGTGACGACCGGGAAGAGATTTGAGTTACTACGGTGCCACTAGAAACAGCATCCATATGGGCTGAACTAAGGCTGGCTCTTGATGAACTGAACAAGCCTTTGGCTGACGCTAATGGTGGTCTGATCGCGGCAATCGACGCAGCCGATTTAGGTTCAGAGTCTGAAAAGGGCGCTTTGGACGCATTGCCGTTTGGAGAATTCTCTTCAGCATATTTTAGTGCCGCGATGAGAGCGAACACTAGGTTTGCTCACGAAGCAATTGAAAAAGGCTTAAAGGCGATTCTACTAGGCAACGGTTTGTCTCCGAAACGTGTGCGCTCTCGCGGTCATGGGCTAGATTCACTGTTAGAGGATGTCGAGCGACATGATCCGACTGCATTCAATGAACTGGAGCGGTGTTTCGGCGGTGCAATCCAATACTTAAAAAACGTCACCAACATCCAACATAACCCAAACATACTAGAGTATTTTCGCGAGCATGGAAAGACTGAAGTATTTGTGGTGAGCCGGTACGCAAGTATTGAGCAGAGGAAACCAGCTTGGGGAATGATCGGTTTTGTGTACATGGAAATCATACACACGCTATCGTTGCTAGTCTGCGGTTTGACTCCAAGAGATATCAACCGCCGCATTGAAATAGCGGCGACGAAGGCGGTATTGGCCGAGAGTAATCGTGATCCGGCGTGGGATGCCGATGAGTGGATAGGTCAGGAGCTTGTTCGCCCGCGACTGGAAGTCGTTGAAAACCTAAAGAACAACTGGGTTCTCCGTGCTGCGCTACGGAGATGCGCGAAAGAGTATAAACACAGAGATTGGGGGATTTGGTCTTGGGCGGATCATGTCAGGCGGAACTACATTGGTACAAGAAGGACGCGACTCAAAGGTGACGAAGCTGCGGTCAAGACACATATATAAGCCCCCTTCTTCCCGGCTGGCGGTGGTCGAGAGGCTCCGGCGCTCGACCCCGGCGGCGGGTACGTGGTGATGGGTGGGTTCCCCAGCCAGGGGCTGGCACGCCACGAGATCGGCCACCTCCTCGGGTTGGTTCATTGGCGGTCGGAGGAGGGTCTCGCCACCTCGGACTGCAAGTACTTCACAGGTCCGCACGCGGTGGAGGCCTTTCGCGCCGGTGGGGGAGATCCCGACCTGCCCGGCGTGCCCATTCAAACAAACTGCGGGTCGCATTGGCACGAGGCCATCGTGAATTACGAACTCATGGGTCCCTTCGGCGGTTGGGATGCCAATTCGATCTCCCTGGGCGCCCTGGTGGACGCAGGCTACACGGTGGACTTGTCGAAGGCGCTGCCCTGGCCTCGGGGTTCCGGTGCCGCCAGACAAGCGGTGGCCGCGGAGGTCCGCCGGGACATTGTGCTGGGCGAGCCGCGCATCTTCGTCGAGCGCAGGCCGCGGAGACCGCCCCGCTGATCGGGGGGCCTACGGCATCATCGCGGCCACGGCCCGCATCCGCTCGGCCAGGTTCCGCACGGCGCCGATGTAGACGCGCTCCCAGCCGGGCAGGTCGGCCCGGTCGTCGGTCTCGATCTCGTAGCGGAGGCCCGGCAGCATCCACGAGGCGTAGCCGCTGAACGGGTCCGGCGAGACGTAGATCGAGCGGCTCCACGGCCGGCCCTGCAGTCCCCGGTCGTTCAGCCACGCCTTCTCGAGTCCGATCAGCGCCCGGTTCACGGCCTCGGCCCGCGCCGCGTCCACCTCCCCGGAGGCGAGCCAGCGCTCGCGCGCCGCCACCAGAACCGCGGCGGCCTCGTCCAGCGCCCGCGTGGTGTCGACGAGCCGCGACAGGTCGACCTTCAGGCCGCGCTGGGCCGCGATCTCGTACAGCGTCTCGACATGGGTGCGCGTGTCGGTCGCGTAGCGGACGACGTCGTAGGGGAGCACGTCGGCGTTGGCGAAGCGGAGCGCGAGGATCCCGTCGGCCCGGGCGATCATCGGCCCGTGCACGAACGTGCTGTCTCCGAAGCGCTCGTACCACGCGAAGTTGTCGTAGTTGGAGTGGTAGACGCCGCCGGGGTTGCCGGATGAGAGCGAGCCGGACGGCACGCCCGCGTGGGTGTAGAAGCCGACGTGGTCGGAGCCGCCGCCGAGGTTGCCGAGGCCGGGTTCCGCCGCCCCCTCGCCCGCGCGCTCCAGCCACCAGTCGTACAGCGGTTCGCCGGTGCCGGGATACGTCACCGCCTTTGTGGCCTCGATGATCTGCCCCTTGAGCGACGGAGAGGAGGAGCTGCCGAAGTTGGCGCCGGACACGGCGGCGTCGGCGTTGATGTAGGCGATCGCGTTCGCTTCCAGCGCCTCGCGGAACTCCTCGACCCACTCGGTCGACCCGATGATGCCGTACTCCTCCGCGTCCCAGTGCGCGATCATGATCGAGCGGCGCGGCCGGCACTCGTCGTCCCGCGACAGCTCGCCCAGCGCCTCGGCGAGGGTCAGCAGCATCGCGGTGCCGCCGTTCGGGTCGATGGCGCCGAAGCCCCACGGGTCGTAGTGCGCGCCCAGGATGAACCACTCGTCCGGGAACTCGCTGCCGCGCACGGTGCCCACGACGTTGGTCGCGCGGGTCAACTTCATGGGCTGGTTGACGCGCACGCGCACCGTGAGGTCGGGGCCGCCCTCGACGCGGTAGTCCACCTCCATCCCCGCCGCCCAGCCGGGCGGAACCTCGGGGCCGGTCATGCGGGACAGGACCTCCGTGGCGGCCTCGTAGCCGATGGGCAGGACGGGGATGTTGTGCAGCGGCACTTCGGACGGGTCGAGGCGCTCCACCTGCCGGTCGCCGTCCACGGGCAGTGCGGGTTCGAACGGCGTGAGCGGGTCGCCGGTCCAGGGGAGCGTGAGGACGGAGCCGCGCTGGATGGTCTCCCCGTTCATCATCGGGCCTTCGGGGTAGGCGTCGAGTCCCGAGAAACCGGGATCGTTGAACATGACGACGCCCACCGCCCCGCGCTCCTCGGCGAACTTCACCTTGTAGCCGCGGAAGTTTCCGCCGTAGCGGGCGATCACGACCTTGCCGGCCAGCGACACGCCCATCTCGTCCAGCGCCAGGTAGTCCTCGCGGCGGCCGTAGTTGGCGTAGACGACCTCGCCGGTGACGTCGCCCGAGCCCGAGAAGGCGTTCCACCCGTTGAGCAGGTCGGGGTGGTCGGAGAAGCGGTCCTCGGCGAGCGCGGGTTCGCGGTTGGAGAGCTGCATCGCGACCGGCGTCACGATGTGCACCTCGACATCGTCGGTCAGCTCCGGCAGGTAGACGTCGTAGGGGTGGCGGCTCACCGCCAGCCCCGCCTGCTCCATGGCCCGGGCGAGGTATTCGCCGACCCGCACCTGGGCCTCCGACCCCGCCGGGTGCGGGTTCTCGGTGATCGTGCGCAGGTGCTCGCGGAACGACTCGGCGCGGGGCAGATCCAGGAAACGGGCCTCGCAGGTGAGCTGCGTGGCGGCGCGGGCCGCGGTGAAGCCGGTCAGCGCGGGCTCCTGGGCGGCCGCGGGAGCGGGAGCGGAACCGGCCGCAAGCACGGCGGCGACGAGCAGCGGGACAGCCGCGCGAGCGGGGGCGAGGGACGCTGGCATCATGGGGATCTCCTGTCTGCTACAGCTTGTCGAGGGCCTCCCGGCCGAAGCGCTCCGTCGCCTCCAGCACGGCCCGCACGTCGTCCCACGTCGTGTTGTAGTTCACGATGCACACCCGGAGCGCGAACTTGCCCGACACGACGGCGGAGGACACGAACGCCGGGTCCTCCCAGAACAGGCGCGCGAGCACCTCCCGGTTCAGTTCGTCCAGGGTTTCCTCCGCGATCTCCGCGCCGGCCGGCCGGAACCGGAAGCACACGATGCTCAGCGTCGCCGGGCTCAGACACTCGAGCATGGGGCTCGCGTCGATGTAGGCTTCCGCGCGGGCCGCCAGGTCCAGCCCGTTCGCGATGCTGTCCCGGAACGCGGCCATCCCGAACGTCTGCACGGACATCCAGATCTTGAGCGCGCGGGCCGACCGGCTCATCTGCAGCCCCCGGTCCGTCAGGTTCGGGTGGCCCGACCCCCACAGGGAGTCCTGGAGGAAGGTCGGCTGCACCCCGAACGGCTCCTCGAGCGTCGATACGTCCCGCACGAGCAGACAGCCGACCTCGTAGGGCTGGAAGAACCACTTGTGCGCGTCGAGCCCGACGGAATCCGCCCGCTCGATGCCGCTGAGGAGCTTCCGGCCGCGTTCGGTCACGACGGCGAACCCGCCGTACGCGGCGTCGATGTGGAACCAGATGTCCTCCGCCGCGCAGAAGTCGGCCAGCTCCGGCAGCGGGTCGATGGCGCCGGTCGCGGTGGCGCCGGCGTTCGCGCACACCGCGATGGGGTTTCGCCCGGCCGCGCGGTCCTCCGCCACCATGCGCGCGAGCGCGTCGAGGTCGATGCGGGAGCGGCCGTCGCTCGGCACGATGCGGGCGTGATCCGGACGGATGCCCGCGATCTTCACGGCCCGGACGTGGGCGGGGTGGCTCTGGTCGCTCATGTACACGGTGGCGCGCTCCGGATAGCCCGCGGCCTCCCGCGCGGCCACGAGCGCGTCCAGGCTCGCGGCGGACCCCCCGCTCGTGAGCAGGCCGCCCGCCGTCTCCGGCATGCCGAGCCAGCGCCGGAACCACTCGATGACGACGCATTCGAGCTGGCTCGGGCCGCTCCCCACCAGCCAGTTGCACGCGTTGAGGTTGTACCCGGAGGCGAGGAAGTCGGCGACGACGCCGGGCCACGTGGGAGAGGAGGGGATGAAGCCGAAGCAGCCGGGATGATCGAGGCGCAGGGCGAGGTTCAGGACATCGCGGACGGCCCGCTCCATGACGTCGGCCGCCGCCTGCCCCTCCTCCGGCGGATCCTCCATGAGCCGCTCTTCGAGCGCATCGCGGAACTCCCCGTCCCACGCCCCCTCCCCGGCCAGCTCCCCCCGCCGCCGCACGAGGATCTCGGCCGCCTCCCGCGCCAGCTCGAGCATGGCCTCGGGAGACATCTCGAGCTTGTCGGCAACCGCAAGATCGGAGGTCGTATCCGGCACTGTGTCGTGTCTCATGCCCGCCATCGTGAAACCCGCCGCGAGAACCCGCCACCCCCTTCCATGGGTGCGCGGCCACAACGGAACCCGCCGCTACGCCGTCGGCAACCCCCGATGGGGTCAGTGCGTCGCGGGATTCGGATTCAGGATACTGTCAAGATCTCGTGCGCCGTGAATTATGGCTGCGGGCCCGTCCGTCACACGGCCCTCGGCCACGTCGTGAAGGGCGGTGTCGGCAAGTTGGCGGAAGTGCGCTCAAACGCGGTCCACGTCCTCGAGTTTGTGGCAACAATTGCTACATGCCGGCACATGACCTCACGCCTTGTGTGCTGGGCTCGACCTGCCTATCGTCATGCAACATAACTTTTCTGTATTGGCGAGGAACCGTGTCTCCACAAGCGATGCTGAGCAGCCTTGAGCACCTGGTGATCGCGGCGGCCCTTCGGCTGCCGGACGCCTACGGCGCCGCGATCGTGACGGAGATCGAGTCTCAGACCGGGCGCACCGTGCCGGCGGGCTCCCTCTACGTCACGCTCGATCGGTTGCAGCGCCGGGGTCTCGTGGCGACCTACGCCGGAGAGCCCGTGCCCGGTCGGGGCGGGAGGCCCAGGCGAATCGTCGAAGTCACGGTGGACGGCATGGCCGCCATCGCGCGCTACCGTGAGGCATGCCTGCGCATGTGGAGCGGAATCGAGCGCGACTTGGGCGATGCGGTGGGTGCCCGTTGATCATCGTTGAGCGCTTGCTGGCGTTCTTTCTCCCGCCCGGCCTGATCCGTGACGGCCTGATCGGCGACCTCGCGGAGTTACGGACCGCACGAGCGGCACGGATGGGTCCCATCCGCGCCCAACTCTGGTACTTCGGACAGCTCGTGTGGGCGGCCGTCCGGTACGCGCCGACCAGAACCAGGGCCGTGTTCGTTCGCGTCTTTGTTCGCATGAGAACTTCAGTTGAACCCACCCGATGGGCCACACACCTGGTGCGAGGAGGACTTGCAATGGTGAGATACGAGAACGACAGGATTCGATCATCCGTGCGGCGGGGAAGCGGATTGGCGCTACTCTGGGCCGGGCTGGCCGCACTGGTGTACGTCCCCACGGCGGACGCCGGCGTGACGACATCCGCCGTCGCCGCGCTGGGGTTCCTGAGCTTCGCGGGCGGCCTCTCGCTCTTCGCGAAAGCCGTCAAGCAGGAGATCCTGGACGAACTGCGGGCTTCCGCCCGGAGCCGATGAACCCCGCCGTCCTCGGCAGCCGGCTCGTGCCATCGCTCCTGGTCCGCGACCTCGAGGCCACGTTCGCCTTCTACCGCCGCCTCGGGTTCGCCCGGACCGGCGTGTTTCCGGACGAGGATGCGCCGATCTGGGGGGAGGTCGCGCGCGACGGCCTCGCGCTCCAGTTCTACACCGACCCTCCACAGGGTACGCCTGCCGACCCCGTGTTCAGCGGCGTCCTTTACCTCTATCCGAACGACGTGCGCGCCCTGGCCGACGAATTCAGGGGCGTCGCGCCGTTTGCGTGGGGTCCGGAGGTCATGGAGTACGGCATGAGAGAATTTGCGATTCAGGACCCGAACGGATACTACCTCGCCTTCACCGAACCGGCCTGACGGCTTCTTCTTTCCGTCCGCACTCACGGGACGCCCATGACGCACATCGACAACCGCCGCCGCATTGCCGTCCTGCCCGGTCTTCTGCTCGGGCTGGGCTGTCTCGCTGCCGCGCCGTCCGCCGTCGCCGCCCAGGCCGCCACCGGTCCCGGCCCGGTCTACGTCACCGTCGGGGTCGCCGCCGTCCTCCCGGCCAACGTCCGCTTCGTCGACGGGGACGCCGCGGGCGAAGCGGCGCTCTACGGCGACGACCAGTCCGACGCCGGGACGCTCGGGGGCGGGCTGGAGTACGGCCTCGCCGCGGGCTACCGGTTCGGGGCGTTTCGCGCCGAGGTGGAACTGGCTCTCACGGGCCCGTTCGCGTACGAGGGCCAGTCGAACTACACGGGAGGCGGGCCGGTGCAGCCGACCGAGGCACGCATGACCGCCCGCCGACTGCTGCTGTCCGGCTTCTACGACTTCGGGGCGCCGGGCGCGCTCGGGGCGCTGCGCCTGTGGGTGGGCGGGGGACTGGGCGCGAACCGTTACCGCCTCACCGACTACATCCAGCGGTTCCCCGACCCCGCCGATCCCTCCGGCCGCCTCCGCAGGGGCCCCGGCGGCGACGTACCCTCCACGTCTCTTCCCGCGGGCACGGGCCACGGTTTCGCGTGGATGCTCGCCTCCGGCTTGACCGTCCCCCTGGGCGGCGACGTGGTGCTGGACTTCGGATACCGCTACACCGACGCCGGACGGATCGGCACTTCTGTCGGCGACATCGAGATCGTCCGCTACGACGAGGACGGCACCCGCCAACTCCGGCGGATCGCCATCAACCCGACCGTCGCCGACCTCCGCCACCACTCCCTCACCGCCACCCTCCGCTGGCTCCCCTAGCCGACGTTCCCGCGGGGCTGTATTCCACAGAACGCTCGTGTCTTCCAGTCGAGTCCCATGTCGTCCATAAGTTGCCTTGAATTATTGATTTGTCGCGGCATTTCGATGTCGCTGTCGTCCCAAACCGGCTAGCTCCGTCCCCTTGCATCTCCCGCCATGTGGTGTGTATTATGGTGGGTATGACGCTCCCGCGACGACCCCCGAAACGCAAGCCGCGAGGCAGGCACCCCCACAACGCGCTCTCTTCGGCCTTCGTCCGCAACGTGAGCGAGGCCGGACGGTACTGCGACGGCAACGGCCTGTACCTCGATGTCCGCCCCTCCGGGAGCCGGGGCTGGATCCAGCGCCTCACGATCCGGGGCCGCCGCACCGAGCTCGGGCTCGGCGGATACCCCCTGGTTTCTCTCAAGGAGGCCCGGGAGAAGGCGTTCCTCAACCGGAAGCTCGCCCGCGAGGGCGGCGATCCGCTCTCCGAGAAGCGGCGGGCCGAGTCGATGCCCACCTTTATCGAGACGGCCGACAAGGTCTGGAGGCAGCTTCGGCCGGGCTGGCGCTCGGACCGGCACGCGCAGGTCTGGCTGAACAGCCTGGAGCGCCATGTCTTCCCCCGCATCGGCGAGATGCCGGTCTCGGAGGTGACGAGCGCCGACGTGATCGGGATACTGGCTCCGATGTGGCACGAGAAGCCGGCGTTGTCGCGGAAGCTGCGCCAGCGCATGCGCGCGGTCATGGAGTGGGCCGTGGCCATGGGTCTCAGGCCGGACAACCCGTGCGACCGGGTCGGCCCGGTGCTCGGAGTGCAGGGGAACCGCACGCAGCACCTCCGGGCGCTGCCTCACGGCGAGGTGGCGGAGGCGATCCGGACGGTTGAGGCGTCGGGCGGGCGGCCGGTCGTGAAGCTGGCCTTCGAGTTCCTCGTGCTCACGGCGACGCGCTCGAACGAGGTCCGCGGGGCGGCGTGGAGGGAGATCGACGTCGAGGAGGCGGTGTGGACCATCCCGGCCCCGCGCACGAAGGGGAACCGCGAGCACCGGGTTCCGCTCAGCGGGCGGGCGCTCGCGATCCTCGACGAGGCGCGGCGGATCGGGCGGGGCGGCGCGCTCGTGTTTCCGGGCGTGCGCGGCAGACCGCTCGGGCGCACGGCCGTCTGGCACCTGCTCAAGACCTGCGGGGTCGAGGCCGTGCCGCATGGGTTCCGGTCGAGCTTCCGGGACTGGGCGGCCGAGGAGACGGACCATCCGCGCGAGGCGGCCGAGGCGGCGCTCGCGCACAAGGTCCGCAATCAGGTCGAGGCGGCCTACCGGCGCACGGACCTGTTCGAGCGCAGGCGACGGCTCATGGATGACTGGGCGGCCTATCTCGCCGGTTGAGGGCCGCTCGTGGATCCGCTGCGCCCGCTGCGCGGCGCGCGTTGGCCTTCCCGCGAGGGATTGCTGGACGGGAGCGGCCTATCTATTCAGGTCTATTGCGATTCTGTGTAGTTCCAATGACGCTTGTATTGCAACGATTTAACAACAATTGGTGTTCCGGCACGATCCCCCTTCACCTCTTGACAGCCGGGTGATTTGTGGGGCATCATTTGGGGGCATACTTCCGTAGCTCTAACGGGATGCCCCTACATGCCACTGACAGCCACCGCCATCCGCAAGGCCAAACCCCGCGAGAAGCCGCGCAAGCTCTACGACAGCCGCGGCCTCTACCTCGAAATCGCCCCGCGCGGCACCAAGGCATGGCGCTTCAAGTACCGCTTCGCGGGCAAGGAGAAGCGCATTTCGATGGGGATCTTCCCCGAGGTCTCGCTGAAGCTCGCCCGGGAGCGCCGGGACGAAGCCCGCAAGCTGCTCGCACGGGACATCGACCCGAGCGCCTACCGGAAGGCCCAGAAGCAGTCGCGGCGGCAATGGGCCAGGAACAGTTTCGAGGCCGTGGCCACCGAATGGCACGCCAAGCATTCGCCCAACTGGTCCACGGGGCACTCGAAGCGCCTTGAGCGCGAGTTTCGGCACGATGTCTTTCCCTACATCGGCTCGAAGCCGGTTGCGGAACTCACGGCCCGCGAGCTGTTGGCCGTGGTGCGCCGCGTCGAGGAACGCGGCCACCTGCCGATGGCGCACTCCATCCTTCAGACCTGCGGCCGGGTGTTGCGGTACGCGGTGGCGACGGGACGGGCCGAGCGGGACGTGTCGTCGGACCTGCGCGGGGCGCTGCCGCCCATGAGGACCAAACACTACGCCGCGATCACCGACCCGAAGGAGGTCGGCCCCCTGCTCCGGCTGCTGGACGGCTACTCGGGAACGCTTCCGGTCCGCTGCGCGCTCCGTCTCTTGCCGCTGCTCTTCGTCCGGCACGGCGAGTTGCGCAGCGCCGAGTGGGCCGACATCGATATGGAGGCGGCCGAATGGCGCTACACGGTCGGCAAGACCGGCACGCCGCACATCGTTCCGCTGGCGCGTCAGGCGCTCGCGATTCTGCGCGAGGTTCACACGCTGACCGGGCGTCACCGCTTCGTCTTTCCGAACGCCCGCTATCCGAAGCGCGAGCGGTCAATGAGCGACGCCACGCTATGGGGCGCGTTCCGGGCGTTGGACATCCCGAGCGACCGGATGACCCTTCACGGATTCCGGGCGATGGCGCGCACGATTCTGGACGAGGTGCTGGGCTTCCGGCCCGACTTCATCGAGCACCAACTGGCGCACCGCGTCAGGGATCCCCTCGGCCGCGCGTACAACCGCACCAAGTTCCTGCCCGAGCGGAAACACATGATGCAGACTTGGGCCGACTATCTGGACCAGCTGCGGGCGGGAGAGGTCGAGCCGGGGAATCTCAGGGCGCCGGGGCACCCTTCCTCGTAGCATCAACGGTACGGGCACAAGCCAGCCGTCTACCTCGTAAGGCCGCCTGCGACCTTGCTATCCTGCTTCGAAACGGTCCACCCTGACATCCTCGCAAACACCAGCCCAATCATCATCAGCAAGCCGATGATGGCCAGAACCTTCGAGACCCTGTAGAGAGCGACGGCTCCGGGGAGAATCTCGGAGAAGATCCCGGGTAGCGCCTGCGGATCTGATGCGCCCGACACTTGGACAAAGAGGATGACGAACGGAATAACCGGGGTGAGGAGCATGACGGTCGCAACTCCCCAAAACCAACGTTTCGCGACACGGCGGCTCATTTTCTTCATGGAAGGCTCCCCTCGGAAACGAAGGAGAGGCGACGCCAAGAGGGCTGGACCTGACGCCACCTCTCCCGGCGAAGGTCAGCGTAGCACCGACATCAACCAGACCCACAGCGCGAAAAGAAACACGCCGAAGGATCGGGGGTGACGAGATATCGAGAACGCCGCACGCAACTTATCCGCAGTCACGAGCCACCGCGTCGAACGCAAGAATCCATCCAGCCCAGCCCAGGGGAGTTGCCCAACCCCCGTAGAAGATGAGATTGATCGTTGCGATGCCAAACGCCGTCGTGGCCAAAGCACATGGATCCGGCCCGTCACCACAGTAGGTAGGGTCCACATCGCACCAACAGTACGCTTCCCCCTGCCCCGACTTACATGCTTGGGGGACCAACGGCGCGGTGCCTTCCAGCGTGACCTCCACGCTTGGGACCGCTGGTGCTTCCGCGGCTACGGCCGGCGCCGGCGCGAAAGCGAACGCGAGGGCGTAGATCCCCGCGAAGCTGCTGAGTACAACCCCCTGCCATGCTCTTCGCATACGTCAACCTCCCTGGGTTTGGGACAACGCAGGAAACATCGCCGCGAACCTCGAGATCACGCGAAGGACGACAACCACGTTCACAACAACTCCAGCCACCAGCAGGATCACTCCCGCAGCCATCACCCACACTGCGGCCGCAAGCGACCGGATAGCGGTTTCCAGCTGTCGTTCCGACAAGCTCCACACTCCCTCTGGCAAAAGCCTCGGCGATGTTGCTAACGCGACCACCAATCGCATCTTGGTCTACGGCTGTCAACCCCTTTTTCCTCCAAGAATCTCTTGAGCCGGTCAAACCGTGTACCGAGTCATCGAACCGTTTCTCGACTCGGTCGAAGCGGCGATCAGGCGGGGCACCTTCACTCGGCATGATCGCGGAGAAGGCAGCTTAGTGGAACAGATTAGGAGCGCTACGGAGAGGCACGGCGCGGAGTTGCCAACCGGTCGGAAAGCCGAGGGTGCGCACTGCATTGTGGTTGAGTGGTCCACAGCGAATGCCGAGGACATGCCGGCGACGTGCTGGGTCGGCCGGAGGCGCTGTTCGAGGAATCGGTGACGCGTTTCGCCGGTTGGACTGGTTGATCCATGCGGCGGAAGAGACAGATCGTGTAGAGCTATGGGGCGACCGGATCCCGCTCCTCGGGTAGCGTCCAGACAGCGCGGCGCGAGCTGCCCGATTCGTGATCTACTGACCCAGCGAAGCGCCGTCACGAAGCTGTGTCGCCCAAGCTCGCTGGTAGGCGTTGGAGGTGCCGTTGGCGGAGCCCGAGCTGCCTCCGGGACGACGCTGGAACCCTTGGCACATCGCCGCTCTTGCCGTGGTTGACACCGCCGGAATCCGTCCCCTGACTTCACGTCATGACGATTCCGACGACCCCCGATTCCGCGCCTCGGCGTGCGATCTTGCCCGCTAATGCGGGAGAGCCAGCCCACCCTTTGGGGCCACGCTCCGCGCGTCCCCGGCAGGGGCTGGCGGGGGGCCGTGCCCCCTGTGACCCCCACAACGGAAACGGCGCGCCGTGAGCGCCGGACGCGCCGTCTGGGTGAAGGTCCGCGCCACCGAGGCGGAGCGTGCCGAGTGGCACGCCAAGGCGCGCTCGGCGGGCTTGACCCTGTCGGATCTGGTGCGCCGGTCGATTGGCCGGGTCCGCACCTGGACCGTGGCGCACGCCGAGGTCGAGCGCGGGCGCACCCGCGAACTGGCGCGCCTCGGGAACAACCTCAACCAGATCGCTCGCTGGGCGAATGCCCACAAGGAGGCCATCGAGGCCGTCGAGGTGATCGGCCACCTCGTCGCCATCGACCGGCGGCTTCGGACGCTGGACCCCACCCAAGGCCCGGATGCGGATGCACATTAAGTTCCTGGCGCGGGGAACCGGATCGGCGCGGGCTGCGGCCAAGTACCTCCTCGGGGAGCGGGACGCGGCCGGGAAGCCGCGCGAAGGCGTCGAGGTCCTTCGGGGCGATCCCCACCGGGTGGCGTCGGTGGCGGACACTCTGGGCTTCGAGCACAGGTACACCTCCGGCGTGATCGCTTGGGCGCCGGAGGACGAGCCGACCGAGGAACAGATCGGCGCGGTTCTGGACGCCTTCGAGGATACGGCGTGGGCGGGACTGGAGCCCGACCGCTACGCATGGGCGGCGGTGCTCCACCGTGAGGAGGGCGGCGGCGCCCACGTCCATGTCCTCGCAGCGCGGTGCGACCTTGAGACCGGACGAAGCCTCAACATCGCCCCTCCGGGCTGGCGGAGGACGTTCGATCCGCTCCGCGACGCCTTCAACCACGAACACGGCTGGGGCCGTCCGGACGATCCGGCGCGGGCCAGGGTGGAGCAGCCCGGCCACCGCGCCTACATCGAGGCGGCGCGGCTGCGGGCCGGACTCCGGCTCGAAACATCCCCCCGTGACCTGATCCGGGACTACCTGCTCCAGCGTGTCGAGCACGGCGTGGTGCGGAAGCGCGCCGATGTCGTCGCCGCGCTGCGGGAGGCGGGCCTCGAAGTGCCGCGCCAAGGCAAGGAATACCTCACCGCGCTCGACCCCGAGACCGGGGACCGCTGGCGTCTCAAGGGAGAACTGTATGGAGAGAACTTCGACCGCGAACGATTTGAGCGACCGGCTGCGGAAGCGGCTGGAGAGCGAGCGCAGGGAGATCGAGGAGTTGACCGCGAGCGAGCTGAAGCGGCTCGCCGAGAACTCGCGGCGCGTTGCGAGGAACGCGCTCAGTACAATCGAGCGCGATACGGAGGAGGCGACCGGACGGATGCGCGAGTTGCTCGTCAGGGCGTGGCTCCGGCCGCTGATCGTCGGCCTGAGCCTCTGGCTCGGTTTCTTCGGCGGAAGCTGGGCGACGATGCGCTGGTTGGGGTGGAGCATCCACGACCGGATCGAGACGCTGGCGACGGCGAACGCGCGAATCGAGGAGGCGCACGAGACGCTGGCGGAACTGGAGGCGGACACCTGGGGGATCGCGCTCCGGGAGATCGAGGGGGAACGATACGTGGTGCTGCCATTCGGGACACGGGCGGACCCGGGCTGGGAGGTGCGCGACCGTCCGGCCGTGAAGCTGTCGAACAGGTAAAGGAGCTTTATGAGCGAGTTGGAACGGCAGTTGACGGAGGCCTTGAAGAGGTTGTCCGAGCAGTACGAGCGGGAACAGCGGCGGCACTCCGGGCAGATCGAAGCCTTGCACGAGTACGCCGAAGTCTTGCGAGAATACGTCGAAGCCTTGCGACAGCACGCCGAGCGGCAGAGCGGGGAGAGCGAAGCCTTGCGGACGCGGATCGAACGGCTGGACGGGCAAGTTACACGCTTGGCCGAGTCGTACGGCACGCTCGCCGCGACCTTGTGAGGATGGTGACGGCGATGGTGACGCGCCGACGCGGCCGCGACCGCGATATCGGTCCGAGCCGGTGAACGTTATCGGGTGCGGCTGCTTGAACGACGAATTGATCCGAACCAACATTAGAGCAGCCGCGCGGGAGAGTTGAATTGAAAATGCGAAGCAAATGCCACTCCGCTCTGCTGCTGTCCGCAGCCATCGTTGCCTGCGGGGGAGACACCGGACGCAGACACGCTGTCCAAGTCCAGGTTTCGGACAGCGCCGGCGTGCGGATCGTCGAATACGCCGGACAACCGGCGGTCGAGCCGCCCTTCACCCTTGCGGCGGAACCGCTGTACCGGCACGGAGCGAACCCCGGCGATTACGAGTTCCTGTCCGTCGACGCCGGGCGGCTCTTCCCGGATGGAGGCGCGGTCGTCGCCGAGTGGTACGGCGAAGTGGTTGTCCTGAGTCCGGACGGCACGACGCACGAGGTGCTTGCCAAGGTTGGAGAGGGACCGGGCGAAGTCATCGAGCCCTACTCCCTGTTCGTCGTGGGCCAGGACAGCGTCCTTGTGCCCGATCGTCGTCAGTCGCGCCTCACGGTCTTCGTCGGCGATTCGGTCGCGCGCATCGTGAGCCTCCCTCGGGGACACCAGTTCGGTGTGGCGGGTATCGGTTCATCCGGTGAGCTGTTGCTCTGGAACCGATACCCCTACCGTTCCTGGTTCGATATCGAGGAGGAGTGGCTCGACGGACACATGACCCTGTTCGATACGGAAACCGGCACCCTCGACACGGTCGCGGCGTACGACCACATCCCGCGAGCAACGCGGGGTGCGGCGAACCCGATCATCCAGCCCGTTGGCGAGGTTACGGTCGCTGCGGGGCGGTTCGTGTACACCCGATCCGACAGGCCCGAGATCACTTGGCGTCTGCCGGACGGCACGGTAACCCAGATCGTGCGCTGGCGGCCCGAGCCCAACCTGCTGGCCGAGGAGCTCCTGGAGCACGGCGAGGCCTACAACCGAATGATCGGTCGGCTGAACTACGGAGTATCCGAAGCCAGGCTTGAGGAGATCATCCAAGAGGACATGTCCCGGTATCGTGCCATGATCGGCCAGCCGGTGCCGTTCTTCGGCACCCCCTTCGCCGACGCCGACGGAAACGTGTGGCTGCCCTCCTACCGGCCGGCCTACCCGGAAGAGGGCTCACCCTACACCGTCATTTCCCCGGACGGGGAGTGGCTGGGACAGGTCGAGACTCCGCCTCGGTTCCGAATCCTCGATGTGACCGGAGGGCTGGTCCTCGGGGTGGTCAGGGACGAAATGGACGTGGAGAACGTCGTGCTGTATGAGTTGGCAGGCGGACGCTTTGGGGCAACTCTGGGGGCATTCAGAGATGGACATCGATCGCTTATCCATTGACAACAATCATTTAGGGTCGATTTAGAGAGGCGGGAGCGACCCTGCGGGGAGGGCGGCATGGGCCTGCACATGCCGAGTCTTCCCGATGCCGCACCGGCATCCCGAAGGGCGGGGTCGCTCCCGGCCACGGCCCGGAGAGGCGGATCGGCACCGGCGATCCGCGGGCCGTGGCCCAACCCCAAGCCGTCCGGCGGATTGCGGAATCCGCGTTCCGCACACTCGGACGGCGTTTCCTTGC
>JAPPJO010000013.1 GCA_028820325.1 Gammaproteobacteria bacterium
CGTATCCGACCGGGGCGTCCTGACCGGTCATCGCATTGAACACGGTCGTCTTCCCGGAACCCGGGAAGCCCACCAGGCCAACCTTCACGCTGTCGTTCCCTCCATTCTCGTGGCTGAGTCAAGGAATCTGCTTCTGACATTCCTTGCCTGCCAGCCTTGCGAAGTCGGCGCAAGCGTGATCCCTTGCAAGGTTCTACCGATTGATGGGCACGGGCACGAGCGAGGACAGCGCAATGGAACCGACGGTCTCGGTCAACTACCTGGCCATCCTCGTCTGTGTCGTCGTCGCGATGCCGCTTGGATTCCTGTGGTTCGGGCCGCTCTTCGGCAAGATGTGGGCCCGGCACATGGGGATGGAGGGTGAAGACGCCCAGGGAGGGATGGCCAAGGCCATGGTCATCTATGCCCTGGGCTCATTCCTTCTCGTGTTCGTGCTCGCCCACTACGTCGCTCTGGTGCGGCCCTCCGCGTGGGGAGTGGGTCCCGATCAGGCGCCCTGGGTCTACGCCTGGAACGGCGCGTTCTGGCCCTGGCTGGGCTTCTTCCTTCCGCTTCAGATGGGGCGGGTCGCGTGGGAAGGGAAGAAGTGGGGGCTGGTCGCCATCAACTCCGGGTTCGACCTGGTCCGGCTTCTGATTTTCGCGATCATCCTCACGCACTGGCACTGATCCCTCACGTACCGGAGCAGTCGGCGTAGCGGCGCGACGCCGGCGGGAAGCGATCGCAGGTCCCCTGTCCCGGGCATAAGCTGTTACCATTTCTCCGGGCAGTACCGATTACCGAGGAGTACACATGGCCAGGATCACGGTCTTCGACACCACTCTGAGAGACGGCGAACAGTCCCCGGGCTGTACCATGACCCCGTCCGAGAAGCTTCGCATGGCGCACCAGCTCGAGGAGTTGGGCGTGGATGTGATCGAGGCGGGGTTCCCGATCGCCTCCGACACCGATTTCGACGCGGTCGGGACCATCGCACGCGAGATCCGCGAGCCGGTGATCGCCGCGCTGGCGCGGGCCACCGCGGGCGACATCGACCGGGCCGGGCACGCGGTGAAGGGAGCACGCCGGTCGCGCATCCACACCTTCATCGCGACATCGGACATCCATCTCGAGCGCAAGCTCGGCATCGGGCGCGAGGAGTGCCTGGAGCGGGCGGCGGCGGCGGTCGAGCGCGCCTGCCGCTTCACCGACGACGTGGAGTTCAGCGCCGAGGACGCCACCCGCACCGATCTCGACTTCCTGTGCGCCGTGATCACCGCGGCGGTGGAGGCGGGCGCCACCACGGTGAACATCCCGGACACGGTCGGCTACACCTTCCCGGCCGAGTTCCGCGACACCCTGCGCGAGCTGGTGGCCAGGGTGCCCGGCCTGGGCGACGAGGTGGTGCTCTCGGTGCACTGCCACGACGACCTGGGGCTCGCGGTGGCCAACAGCCTGGCGGGGCTCGACGCCGGGGCGCGGCAGATCGAGTGCACCATCAACGGCATCGGCGAGCGCGCGGGCAACGCATCGCTCGAGGAGATCGTGATGGCGCTCAAGGTGCGCGCCGACATCAACGAGCACTTCACCGAGGTCAACGCCGAGAAGCTCTATCCGACAAGCCGCCTGCTGAGCGAGACCATCGGCGTCATGCCGCAGCCCAACAAGGCGATCGTGGGCGACAACGCCTTCGCGCACGCCGCGGGCATCCACCAGCACGGCATGCTGAGCGACCGGGCCACCTACGAGATCATGACCCCGGAAACGGTGGGCGCGCCTCCGACGCAGCTCGTGCTGGGCAAGCACTCAGGGCGGCACGCGCTGCGCCACCGCTACGAGAAGCTCGGGCACGACCTCACGGACGAGGAGATGGCCGAGGCGTCCCGCTACTGCACGGATCTCGCGGAGCGCCGCATCGACGTGACCGACGAAGCCCTGCTTTCGATCCTGCGCAGGATCAAGGGCGAGGAGGGCGAGTCGCGGGTCCAGGGCAGATCGGCGGACCGGGCCTACAGGTAGCCCGGCGCATCCGGATGATCCCTCCGGGTCACCGGACCTTTTTCCACCATTAGAGCAATCGCGCGCACGGGCGCGCGCCCAGAACGAGGATACCGGCAGATGAGCGAGGCGACGATGGGAAGCAACGGGGCTTCCACCGAACTCCTTCAGGGACGGTCCGTGGCCGTCATCGGCTACGGCAGCCAGGGGCATGCGCACGCCCTGAACCTGCGGGACTCGGGAGCCGACGTCGTGGTGGGTCTCTACGAGGGAAGTTCGTCCGCGGACAAGGCGCGGGCCGACGGGCTCGGGGTGGCCTCCGTCGCCGACGCCGCGGCCGGGGCCACGGTCGTCTCGATTCTCATTACCGACACGATCCAGCGGGACGTGTACGAGGCCGAGATCGAAGGGCACCTGAACGCCGGGGATACCCTCGTCTTCGCCCACGGCTTCAACGTGCACTACGGCGAGATCGTGGCGCCGGAGCATACCGACGTCATCCTCATCGCGCCCAAGTCGCCGGGGAACCGCGTGCGCGAGGAGTTCGTCGCGGGGCGCGGGGTGCCGGCGCTCTACGGGGTCCATCAGGATGCCAGCGGCGGCGCGACCGAGTTCGCGCGGGCGTATGCGGCGGGCCTGGGATGCGCGCGCGCGGGCATCCTCGAGACCACCTTCGCGGCGGAAACCGAGACCGACCTGTTCGGGGAGCAGGCGGTGCTGTGCGGGGGCTTCACCGCGCTGGTGCAGGCCGGCTTCGAGACGCTGGTGGAAGCCGGCTACGACCCCGCCCTCGCCTACTTCGAGTGCCTGCACGAGCTGAAGCTGATCGTGGATCTGGCGTACGCGCACGGCATCTCGGGGATGCGCCGCGAGGTCAGCGACACCGCCGAGTACGGCGACTACGTCAGCGGTCCGCGGGTCGTGGGCGATGCCTCGCGGGCGGCGATGAAGGAGATCCTGGCGGATGTCCAGTCCGGAGCCTTTGCGCGCCAGTGGATCGAGGAAGCGCGCGGCGGACGCGAGGCGTTCGACCGCATGCGGGTGGAAGGCGCCGAGCATCCCATCGAGACGGTGGGCAGAAAGCTGCGGTCGCACATGGCCTGGCTTTAGTCCGGGGATGAAGCCGCGGCAACTGCCCCTCCGCAGCCAGGCGCTGGTCGCCGGGCGGGACCGCGCGGCGGCGCGCTCCATGCTGCGCGCGGTCGGCATGGAGGACGACGACTTCTCCAGGCCGCTGATCGCGATCGCCAACACCTGGACCGACACCACGCCGTGCAACGCCCACCTGCGCGACCTGGCCGACTCCGTGCGGCAGGGGATCCGCGAGGCGGGGGGGATGCCGCTCGAGGTCAACACCATCGCCATCTCGGACGGGATCACGATGGGGACCGAGGGCATGAAGGCCTCGCTGGTGAGCCGGGAGCTGGTCGCGGATTCGATCGAGCTGGTGGGGGACGCCTACGGGTTCGACGGCGTGGTGGCCATCTCCGGATGCGACAAGACCATCCCGGGCACGGTGATGGCGCTGGCGCGCCTGGATCTGCCCAGCCTGATGCTCTACGGAGGGTCGATCCAACCGGGCCGCTACCGGGGGCGCGACGTCACCATCCAGGACGTGTTCGAGGGGATCGGGGCGTGCGCGGCCGGCCGCATCAGCGAGGAGGACCTGGACGAGCTGGAGCGCGCGGCGTGCCCGGGCGCGGGCTCGTGCGGCGGGCAGTTCACCGCCAACACCATGGCGACCGTCTTCGAGGCGATGGGCATCTCGCCGATGGGGAGCGGCTCGGTGCCGGCCACCGATCCGGCCAAGGCGGGGGTCGCGCGCGACTGCGGCCGTCTGGCGGTCGACCTGGTGCGGCGCGGGGTGACGGCCCGCGACATCCTCACGCGCGAGGCGATGACCAACGGGGTCACCCTGGCGGTGGCCACCGGCGGGTCGACCAACGCGGTGCTGCACCTGCTGGCGGTCGCGCGCGAGGCCGGGGTGGAGCTCGAGCTGGAGGACTTCGACCGCATCAGCGCGCGCACGCCGGTGATCGCGGACATGAAGCCGTGGGGCCGCTTCGTCGCGACCGACATGCACGCGGCCGGCGGGGTGCGGCTGCTGGCGGCCCGCCTGCTGGGCGCGGGGCTGCTCGACGGCGGCGCGGCTACGGTCACCGGGCGCACGGTGGCGGAGGAGGCGGCGCTGGCGGCCGAGGCGGTCGGGCAGGAGGTGGTTTCGTCCGTGGAGGACCCGGTGAAGCCGCACGGTGGGCTGCTCATCCTGAAGGGCAACCTGGCGCCCGACGGCTGCGTGCTGAAGGTGGCCGGCCCCGAGCGCGGCCACCACAGCGGCCCGGCGCGGGTGTTCGACTGTGAGGAGGACGCGTTCGAGGCGGTGCAGGCGGGTGGAATATCCGCCGGGGACGTCGTGGTGATCCGGGGGGAGGGGCCGCGCGGCGGGCCCGGCATGCGGGAGATGCTGGCGGTCACGGCGGCGCTCACCGGGGCGGGGCTGGGGCCCTCGGTGGGGCTGCTCACCGACGGCCGCTTCTCGGGCGCCACCCACGGGCTGATGGTCGGCCACGTCGCGCCCGAGGCGGTGGACGGCGGACCCATCGCGGCCGTGCGGGACGGCGACACCGTCACTTTCGACGTGGCGGCGCGCACCCTGTCGGTGGACCTGACCGACAACGAGATCCGCGAGCGGGCCAGCGCCTGGCGCCCGTCCGCGCAGTCGGCCAACGGCTCCGCCACCGGGGTCATGCGCAAGTACGCGCGCCTGGTCGCCTCCGCGTCCGAGGGCGCGGTCACCAACCGGGCATGAGCGAGACACGCACCGGCGAGCGAGCATGAACGCCCGACCCACCACCCTGTTCGAGAAGGTCTGGGAGCAGCACGTCGTGCGCCGGGAAGAGGGGCGCCCCGACCTCATCTACATCGACCTGCACCTGGTGCACGAGGTCACGTCGCCGCAGGCCTTCGCGGGGCTGAACGCGGCCGGCCGCGCGGTTCGCCGCCCGGAGCGCACCCTGGCCACCGTCGACCACAACGTGCCCACCACCCACCGCTCCCTCCCGGTCGCCGACCCGGTGGCGACCCGCCAGATCGAGGCGCTCCGCGAGAACGCCGCCGAGCACGGGATCACCCTGTACGACATGGGCCACGAGCGGCAGGGCATCGTGCACGTGATCGGCCCCGAACTGGGCGCGACCCAGCCCGGCATGACCATCGTGTGCGGCGATAGCCACACCTCCACCCACGGCGCCTTCGGGGCGATCGCCTTCGGGATCGGCACCTCGCAGGTCGAGCACGTGCTCGCCACCCAGTGCCTGCTCATGGAGCGCCCGCGCAGCATGGAGGTGCGCTACCGCGGGCGCCTGGGGCCGGGACTCACCGCCAAGGACCTGATCCTCCACACCATCGGCCGCATCGGGGTGGCGGGGGGTGCGGGCCACGTGGTGGAATACCGCGGCGAGGCGATCCGCGCGCTCTCCATGGAGGGCCGCATGACCGTGTGCAACATGTCCATCGAGGCGGGTGCGCGCGCCGGCATGATCGCGCCCGACCAGACCACCTTTGAGTATCTGCGCGGGCGCCCGCGCGCGCCTGCGGGCGAGGCCTTCGACCAGGCGGTGGCGCGCTGGTCGACCCTGCGCACCGACCGGGGCGCGCGCTTCGACCGGGTGGTGGAGGTCGACCTGGCCGGCCTGGAGCCGCAGGTGACGTGGGGGACCAACCCCGGCATGGTGGTCCCCGTCTCCGGGCGGGTCCCCGACCCGGCCGACCTCACCGACCCGGACAGCCGGGCCACCGCCGAGCGAGCGCTCTCGTACATGGGGCTCGAGCCCGGCACGCCCATGCAGGACATCGAGCTCGACCGCGTCTTCATCGGCTCGTGCACCAACTCCCGCATCGAGGACCTGCGCGAGGCGGCGCGGGTCGCGCGCGGAAGCAAGGTGAGCCCGCGCGTGCAGGCCCTGGTGGTGCCCGGCTCCACCGCGGTGAAGGCGGCCGCCGAAGCCGAGGGCCTCGACCGCGTCTTCCGCGACGCCGGCTTCGAGTGGCGCGAGTCCGGCTGCTCCATGTGCCTGGGGATGAACGACGACATCGCGGGGCCCGGCGAACGCTGCGCCTCCACCTCCAACCGCAACTTCGAGGGCCGGCAGGGCAGGGGGGCGCGCACCCACCTGGTGAGTCCAGCGATGGCTGCGGCCGCCGCCGTGGCGGGCCGCTTCACCGACGTGAGGAGCCAGGCGTGAGCACCACCACCCACGCCATCCAGCCGCTCCGCCGCGTCGAGGGCATCGTGGCCCCGCTGGACCGCGCCGACGTCGACACCGACCAGATCATCCCCAAGCAGTTCCTGAAGCGCGTCGAGCGTGCGGGCTACGGGCAGTTCCTCTTCAACGACTGGCGCTTCCACCCCGACGGCTCCCCGCGCGCCGATTTCGTCCTCAACCAGCCCGGACACGCCGGGGCCGCCATCCTCGCGGCGGGGCGGAACTTCGGCTGCGGCTCCTCGCGCGAACATGCCGCCTGGTCGATCGCCGACTACGGCTTCCGGGTCGTGATCGCGCCCAGCTTCGCGGACATCTTCCAGGCCAACTGCTACCAGAACGGCATCCTGCCGCTGGCGCTGCCTGAACAGGAAGCAGCTGGGGTGCTGGCCCGCGCCATCGCGCATCCCGGCTACGCGCTCACCGTCGACCTGGAAGCGTGCACCGTCGCCGACGCAGCCGGATGGCGCCTCGGGTTCGAGATCGACGACTTCCGGCGCCGGTGCCTGCTCGAAGGCCTCGACGACATCGGCCTCACGCTGCAATACGAAAGCGAGATCACCCGCTTCGAGACCCGTTGACCGCTCCCGCGCCGCTGTCCCAGCGGTCCATCCTGCTCTTCTGGGCGCCCCTCGCCGCCACGTGGCTGATGATGGCGGTCGAAGGGCCCTTCCTCGCCGCGGTCATCGCCCGCCTGCCCGAGGCCAAGATCAACCTCGCGGCCTACGGCGTCGCCTTCGCCATCGCGATGCTGGTGGAGTCCCCGGTGGTGATGCTGATGACCACCTCGACGGCCCTCGCCGAGGACGCGCACAGCTTCCGCAAGCTGAGGCGCTTCGCCCTCCTCCTGAACGCGGGCACCACCGGGGTGCTCCTGTTCGTGCTCCTGCCCCCGGTGTTCGACCTTATCTCGCTCCAGGTGCTCGCGCTCCCCGGGGAGGTGGCGCTGCTCGTCGAGGATGCCCTATGGCTGCTTGTGCCGTGGCCGGCGGCCATCGGCTACCGGCGCTTCTACCAGGGACTGCTCATCCGCGACGGGCGCCCGCGCCTGGTCGCCGCGGGGACGGTGACCCGCATCTCCGCCATCGCGCTGACGGCGCTGGTGCTTGCCCGGCTGGGCATCCCGGGCACGCTCGTGGCGGCCGGCGCCATGACCGCCGGGGTGTGCACCGAGGCCGCGGCCAGCCGCTGGATGGCGCGCGGATCGGTGGCGCGGATCCTCGCCTACACGTCGCCGGCCGGTCCGGACACCCTCAACTACGGCGTCATCTCCCGCTTCTACTACCCGCTCGCGCTCACCTCGCTGCTGGGCTTCGCGGCCCAGCCGCTGCTCACCTTCTTCATGGGGCGGGCGCCCGCTCCGGTCGAGTCGCTGGCGGTCTTTCCGGTGGTGGGCTCGCTCACCTTCGTCTTCCGCGCGGTGTGCCTGGCGTATCAGGAAGTCACCATCGCCCTGCTGGGCCCGCGGCACGAGCAGCTCGTACCGCTGCGGACGTTCGCCGTGTCGCTGGGGCTCGCCACCACCGCCTGTCTCGCCGTCTTCGGGCTCACCCCCTTCTCCGGCGTCTGGTTCGAGACCATTTCCGGGCTCACGCCCGACCTGGCCGCCTTCGCCATCCTGCCCACCATCCTCTTCATCCCCCTGCCGTTCCTGTCGGCCTTCCTCTCGCTCGAGCGCGGAATCCTGATCAAGGGCCGCCGCACCCGGCCCGTCACTCTCGCCACCGCCACCGAGGTGGTGTGCATCGCGGTGGGCTTCCCGCTGCTGGTGCAGGCCTTCGGGTGGGTGGGCGTCACCGCCGCGGCCGGAGCATCGCTTGCCGGTCGGTTCGCCGCGGTGAGCATTCTGGTTCCGTCGGTTGTCCGAGTAGTGCGCCGGGCTTCCCGCTGACGACACCTCCGAGAGGGTGGCGCGCCCAGACGCCGCCGCCCATCTCTGGCGAAGGCCCGCCGTTTCTGCGAAATTACAGGACTGCGCAGCCACCAATTCGGCAAGGGAACGTCATGAAATCCTGTCCCGCTCCGACCGCATGTATCCTGGCCTTTCTTGCCGCCGGTCCGCTGTTCGCCCAGAACTCGCAATCCGGGCCCGCGAACGGCGCGGCAGGAGGGGCTCTTCCGACGGTCGCCACCGCCACTGAAGTCGTGGAAAGCCCGAGCATCGACGGCTTTCTCGACGAGGCAGTGTGGCAGCAGGCCCCGGTCATGACCGGCTTCACCCAGCGCGAGCCCATGGACGGGCAGCCCGCCACCGAGCAAACCGAGGTCCGGGTCGTATTCGATGCGGAAGCCCTCTACGTGGGTGTGTGGGCATTCGACAGCCAGCCCGACAACATCACCTACGGCGAGCGCATCCGGGACTACGAGGTGCGCCAGAGCGACAACGTCGTGTTCGTGCTGGACACCTACAACGACGACCAGAACGGCTTCGTCTTCGGCACCACCCCGACCGGCATCGAATACGACGGGCAGGTGGCGAACGAGGGCCGTGGCGGCGGCCGCTTCCAGGGGGGCGGCTTCAACACCCGGCAGCGCTTTCAGTCGGGCTCCGGCGGCGGCTTCAACAAGAACTGGGACGGCAGCTGGACGGTCGCCACCACGACCGACGACCAGGGCTGGTATGCGGAGTTCCGCATCCCCTTCAACACGCTGCGCTACGGCAACGATGTCGAGAACTGGGGCTTCAACGTCGCCCGCCGCATCCGGCGTTTGAACGAGGAGTCCTTCTGGACCCCGGTTCCTCGCGAATTCAGCCTCTATCGCCTCAACTACGCCGGAGACCTCGAGGGATTGCGTCCTCCCTTCCAGCGCCTTGCGACGGTCACCCCTTATGTGCTGGGGTCCAGCGCCCGCGACTACACCAACGCCAGCGAGACCGGTTTCGGCCAGGACGGCAACGTCGGCGGCGAGGTCAAGTTCCAGGTCACCCAGGGTCTGACCCTCGACCTCACCTACAACACCGACTTCGCCCAGGTCGAGGTCGACGATCAGCAGCTCAACCTCACCCGCTTCGCCCTCAATTTCCCCGAGAAGAGGCCCTTCTTCCTCGAGAACGCGGGCTTCTTCAACGTGGGGGGCGGGGGCGCGGACCTGTTCTTCAGCCGTGCGATAGGCATCCACCGGGGCCAACCGGTGCCCATCAAGGGCGGCGCGCGGCTGTCGGGCCGGGCCGCGGGCCTGAACGTCGGGCTGCTGCACATCGAAGCCGACGGCGTCAGCGACCTGGGGGCGGACGCTCACGGCTACTCGGTCGCCCGCCTCGCCAGGGAGCTGCCCAATCGCTCGCGCGTCGGGGGCTTGTTCATCAACAAGAGCGGCCCCGCGGGCGACTTCAACCGTACGCAGGCGGTGGACGCCGCCGTGGGCGTGGGAGAGGCGGTCACCTTCGGCAGCTTCGTGGCGAGGACCGACGGCCCGGAAGCCGGCGCCAACGAGTACGCCTGGGACTTTTCCGGAAACCTGAACATGCGGAGCTTTTCGCTGACCGGTCAGGTCCGCGAGATTGGCGAGGGATTCAACCCGGAAGTGGGCTTCCTGCCCCGGCGCGGATACCGCTACTACCAGTACCACGTGATGTACAAGATCCGTCCCACGTGGCTTCGCGAGATCCGGCCGCACGTCTCCTACTTCACCTACCACAGCCGCAAGAGCGGCGTCGAGACGGGCTTTCAGGAATCGGCCCGGCTGCATGTCGACTCCCACTGGGAGTGGCCCTCGGGGGCGCAGATCCATACGGGCGCCAACCTCGTCACGGAAGGCATCTACCAGCCCTTCACAATCCGGGGCACCGAGGTGACCGTCCCGGTGGGGACCTACCGCGGCTGGGAATCCCAGCTGGTCTTCAACAGCAACGCCGCCGCCCGGCTGTCGGCCACGTCGCGGATCAACTTCGGCAGCTTCCTGACCGGCAGCCGCTGGGGCGGAAGCGGCTCCGTCACCTTCCGGCCCAATGCGTCGTTCAGCACCTCCGGGCGCGTCACCTACTATGACGTGAGCCTGCCGGAGGGGAAGTTCGAGACGGTGCTGCTGGGGATGAACTTCGGCTACTTCTTCACCCCGCGCATCTACCTGCAGTCGCTGGTGCAGTACTCGAACCAGGTCGACAGCTGGTCAGCCAACCTGCGCTTCGGCTGGCTCAATACCGCGGGCACGGGGCTGTTCATCGTCTACAACGACGTGCAGGGCTTCGACTATCCGGCCGGGCTCAACCACGACGGCGCGGGGCGCTTCGTCGAGAGCGGGACGCTGGCCCGGTCGTTCATCGTCAAGTTCACGCGGCAGTTCAACGTTCTGGGAGGGTAGGGATGAGATTCAGCCGGTCCGCCGCTGCGTCCCTTGCAGGATGCACGCTGCTGCTGGTGCTCATTCTGACGGGTGCCCTGGATCACCTCGCGGTCCACTTCGCGCTCAGCAAGTCCGAGCCGGCCGCGGAGGCGACGGTATCGCCGCCCGAGGCGTTGCGCCTGTGGTTCACGCAGGCACCCCAGGACAACTCCATGTTGATTCGGCTGATGACGGGAGATGCCATGGTCGAGACCGGGCCGCCGATCCCCGATTCCGAGGACGACAAGGTGTACAGCGCGGCGGTAGGGCGGACCCTTGAAGAAGGCGGCTACATGATCTCCTGGCGCGCCATGGCCGCGGACGGTCACGTCGTGCGCGGACAAATCCCCTTTACCGTCCAGGTTCCATAGGCGCCGGTCTCGAGGTTCTGCCCATCGCCGACGCTCTCGTCGGCTGGCTGTTCTTTGCCGGGCTCATTACCACCTGGGGGGCGGCGTCCAGCCGCTGGCTCATTGCGCCCCGGGTTCTGGGGCGGCGACGTCACTCCGTCATTGCGGCGGCCCGCACCGTGGGGCTGGTGGGTTCGACGGCGCTCGTGGCGGGTGTCGGGTTCCTCTTCTGGCGGCAGCTCCGCGGCTTTCGCGATCCGCTCGTGCCCTGGCAGGAAGACACTTCGGTGCTCCTGTCGACGGACTGGGGGTTGAGCTGGCGATTGATGGCGATCGGGGCGCTGGTGACGGTCGCTGCCTTCGCCTGCGCGGCATCGGACGGCCGGGGTTCGGAGTTCCGGCGCGCAGCCTGGATCGTGGCAAGCTCGCTCGCGGGGCTGATGTGCGCGTTCCCCGCGTTCAACGGACACGCGGCGGCCACGGAGGGCCTGCGCTGGATCTCGATTCCCGCGGACATCGTCCACGTCCTCGCCGCGGGAAGCTGGATCGGGGGACTGTTCTTCGTGCTCATCGCCGAACTCAGGGAACGCCGACAAACCGGTCGGGGAAACGCCCTGCTTGCCGAGGTCCTGCCGCTCTTTTCCCAAGTCGCGCTCATCTCGGGCGCCCTGCTCGTCGGGACGGGCGCGCTGGCGTCCTGGCTTCATGTTGCATCGCTGGATGCCATGGTCTCGACGAGATATGGGCGCATCCTGCTCACCAAGATCGGGCTTGTGGTGATCGTCATGATCCTGGGGGCCGTGAACTGGAGAGTTCTCACGCCGAAGCTGTGGGGCGTCGGCGGGGCAAGGCCTCTGCGCCGCAACGCGATCCGGGAGCTGACCGTCGCTCATGTGGTCATTCTGATCGCGGCGTTGCTGGCGCAGACGTCGCCACTCGAGGGCTGATGACAACTGTAAGGCGGAGGAGACGATGAGCGGCACCAATCGCGGCGGATTCAACGAGTTGACCCTCAACGTCCTCCGGATCGTAGCGGCGCTGCTGTTCATGCAGCACGGAGTCCAGAAGCTGTTCGGGGCGCTCGGGGGCAACCAGGTGGAGTCGCTGATGAGCCGATTCGGCGTCGCCGGCATCCTTGAGTTCGGGGGAGGGTTGCTGCTGGCGATGGGGCTCTTCACCCGCCCGGTGGCGTTCATTCTCGCGGGTGAGATGGCCGTGGCCTACTTTACCGCCCACCTGCCGCAGGGGTTCTGGCCCATCATGAACCAGGGCGAGCTGGCGATGTTCTACTGCTTCACGTGGCTCTTCCTCTTCGCCAACGGGCCGGGCAGGTACTCGCTGGACGCGTGGCGTGGCGGTCGCGGCGGAGGGTCGCAGGATGGCTGAAGGCAGGGGCAGGGGCACTGGCATCGCAGGAATCCGGGGGAAACGGATGATCACTCGAACCACACGAGCAGGGCGCCGTGCGGGCATCATGGTTCCACTCGGCGTTGCCGCCTTTCTGGCAGCCGGGCCGCTGCTTGCCCAGAACGCGCAGTCGGATGGCAACGCGGGCTCGGGGGCCCCGCTGCCGGTGATCGCCACCGCCACCGAGGTTACCGAGGCGCCCATCGTCAACGGCCGCCTGGACGATGCCGCCTGGCAGCAGGCCTCCGTCATGACCGGCTTCACGCAGCGCGAGCCCATGGACGGGCAGCCCGCCAGTGAGCGCACCGAGGTCCGCGTCGTGTTCGACGCCGAGGCTCTCTACGTCGGCGTGTGGGCGTTCGACAGCCAGCCCGAAAACATCACCTACGGCGAGCGCATCCGCGACTTCGAAGTGACCGAGAGCGATGCCATCGTCTTCGTGCTGGACACGTACAACGACGACCAGAACGGCTTCATCTTCGGCACCACCCCGACCGGCATCGAGTACGACGGCCAGGTTGCGAACGAAGGGCGCGGCGGCGGCCGCTTCGGGGGCGGCGGATTCGGATTCAACTCCCGCCAGCGCTTCCAGTCGGGCTCCGGCGGCGGCTTCAACAAGAACTGGGACGGCAGCTGGACCGTCGCGACCACGACCGACGGGGAAGGCTGGTATGCCGAGTTCCGCATCCCCTTCAACACGCTGCGGTACGGGAACGACGCGGAGGCCTGGGGCTTCAACGTGGCCCGGCGCATCCGGCGCCTCAACGAAGAGTCGTTCTGGACCCCGGTGCCGCGCGAATTCAACCTCTACCGCCTCAACTACGCCGGCGATCTCGAAGGACTGCGGCCTCCGTTCCAGCGCCTGGCGACCATGACCCCCTACGTGCTGGGCTCGACCGCTCGAGACTACACCAGCGCCACCGAGACCGGCTTCGGCCAGGACGGCAACGTAGGGGGCGACGTCAAGTTCCAGGTCACCCAGGGGCTCACCCTGGACGTGACCTACAACACCGATTTCGCGCAGGTCGAGGTCGACGACCAGCAGCTCAACCTGACGCGCTTCCGTCTCAACTTCCCGGAGAAGCGCCCGTTCTTCCTCGAGAATGCCGGGTTTTTCAACGTCGGCGGAGGAGGCGCGGACCTCTTCTTCAGCCGCGCCATCGGCATCGCCGAGGGCCAGCCGGTGCCGATCAGGGGGGGCGCGCGGCTCTCCGGCCGGGCCGCGGGGCTGAACGTGGGGCTGCTGCACATCGAGACCGGTGGAGCCGAGGGGCTCCAGGACCCGCAGGGGTATTCGGTGGCGCGGCTGGCCAGGGAGCTGCCCAATCGTTCCAGGATCGGCGGCCTGTTCATCAACAAGGGCGGACCTGAAGGCAACTTCAACCGCACCTGGGCGATGGACGGCGCGCTGGGCATCGGGGAGGCGCTCACCTTCTCGAGCTTCGCGTCGAGAACCGACGGACCGGGAACCGCAGGCAGCGAGTATGGCTGGGATCTCTCCACCGGCTGGACCAGCCGGGACCTCGAGATCAACGCCAACGTCCGCGAGATCGGGGAGGGGTTCAACCCGGAGGTGGGGTTCCTGCCGCGCCGGGGGTATCGCTACTACCAGGCTTTCGTGATGTACAAGATCCGGCCCTCGTGGCTCCGCGAAGTCCGGCCCCACGTCATGTACAACACCTACCACAGCCGCAAGACCGGCGTTGACCGGGGCTTCCAGGAGTCGGCCTTCCTCCACGTCGACACGCACTGGGAATGGCCCTCGGGGGCGCAGATCAACACCGGCATGAACCTGGTCACGGAGGGGCTCTACGAGCCGTTCCGGATTCGCGGCACGGATGTGGTCGTGCCCGAGGGGACGTACCGGGGCTGGGAGACCAATCTGGTCTTCAACACGAACGCTTCGGCCCGGCTGTCGATGTCGTCGAGCGTCAACATCGGCAGCTTCCTGAGCGGCAGCCGGTGGGGCGGCGACGGTTCGGTCACGTTCAGGCCGAACGCGTCGTTCAGCACATCGGCGCGCGTCAACTACTTCGACGTGAGCCTTGCCGAGGGGAACTTCGAGACCGTGCTGCTGGGGCTGAACTTCGGCTACTTCTTCACCCCGCGCGTCTACCTGCAGTCGCTGGTGCAGTACTCGAACCAGGTGGACAGCTGGTCCGCCAACCTGCGCTTCGGGTGGCTGAACACGGCCGGGACCGGCCTGTTCATCGTGTACAACGACGTGCAGGGCTTCGACTACCCGGCGGGGCTGAACCACGGTGGCGGGCGCTTCGTCGAGAGCGGCGCGCTGGCCCGTTCCGTCATCGTCAAGTTCACCCGGCAGTTCAACGTGCTGGGGGGATAGGGGGCGTCATCAACGGGAGGCTTCGCCCGATGCCGAGCACGACTCTCCGCCGGTTCCGATCCGCCGCCGCCGGTCGTCGCGCGGCCGCCCCGATCCCGTCCATTGCGGCGATCCTGTCCATTGTCCCGATCCTGACCTTCGGCCCGCTTGCCGGCCTGGTCCTTGCGGCGTCTTCTCCCGCACTGGTGGCGCAGGAAGCCGCGCCCGCCATCGAGACGATCCGGCAGTCCGACCTGAGGGCCGACCTGTCCTTCCTCGCCGGAGACGAGATGGGCGGCCGGCTGGCCGGGTCCCCCGAGGGCCGGATCGCGAGCGCGTTCATCAAGTCGCGCTTCGAGCGGCTGGGGCTCACGCCGGTCGGCGACGGGGGCTCCTACTACCACTCCTTCAACGTCGTGCAGACGGAGGTTGGCGAAGACAACCGCCTCACGGTGATGCTCGACCGCGGGGTCACGCTCTCCCGGGAGCGCGGGCAGGACTTCTACCCCTTGCGCGAAAGCGGCACCGGCACCGCCGGAGGGGAAGTGGTGTTCGCCGGCTTCGGCATCTCGGCGCCCGGGCTCGGGCACGACGACTATCGCGGGGTGGCGGGCCGGATCGTCCTCATCGTCGACCACGAACCCGCCGAATCGGATCCCGGGAGCGCCTTCGACGGCCTCGTGAACTCCGAAGCCGCGGCCGCGTACCGCAAGATCGCTGCGGCCGAGGCGGCGGGCGCGCTGGGCGTGCTGCTGGTCACCGACGTCCACAACCACCCCGGCCCGGTCAACTTCAGCGCCCAGGCCGAAGGCTACTGGCCGTCGACCCCCCGGCGCATCGGCCGCTACACGCTCGCGAGCCGCCTCGACCGCATCAGCATCCCGGCCCTGCGCATCTCCCCCGCGCTGGCGGAGAATCTGGTCTCGGGCACGGGGCGCACCCTCGAGGAGCTCTCCCGTTCGGCCGAGGCGGCGGGCGGAATCCAGCCCGTGATGCTGCCGGGCGTGCGAGTCGACATTTCCGCGGATGTGCGCCGGGAGACGCGCACCGAGCGCAACGTCGTGGGGCTGATCGAGGGCTCCGACCCGGAGCTGCGCGACGAATGGATCATCATCTGCGCGCACTTCGACCATGAAGGCACCGACGGCGCCGTGGTCTACAACGGTGCCGACGACGACGGATCCGGCACGGTGGGGCTGATCGAGATCGCCGAGGCCTATCAGGAGGCCGCGCAGAGGGGCGAGAGTCCCCGGCGCTCGGTGCTGCTCGCCGCGTGGGACTTCGAGGAGAGGGGCCTGCTGGGCGCCTGGGCCTGGGTCGAGAACCCGCTTCATCCCCTGGAGCAGACCGTGGCCGTCCTCAACATGGACATGATCGGGCGGAACGAGGAAGTGGTGGTGGGCGGCGGCAATCGCTTCCGGGGACTGGACGTCCAGTCTGGCGAGTCCAACGCCAACGCCATCAACATCATGGGCACGACGCGCAGCGCGGATCTCAGGTCCGAGGTCGAGCAGGCGAACGCGGTCGTCGGACTCGAGATGCGCTTCCGTTACGACAACCACCCCATCCAGTTGCTGCGCCGGAGCGACCACTGGCCCTTCATGCAGGCAGGCGTGCCCGCGCTCTTCTACCACACCGGGCTCCATCCCGACTATCACCGGCGCGACGACGTGCCGGAGCGCATCAACTGGGAGAAGCTGGAGAAGGTTGTGAGGCTGGTGTACCAGACCAGCTGGAGTCTGGCCCGGCGGCCCGAGGGGCCCGCGCGAATCAGCGAGCGGTAACCGGTCCCGGGTTCTCCTGGCGCCTGTCATGAGATCCGGGCAGGCTGCGCGCCCGCGTGGTGATCATCCCTCTCCCGCCTGAATCTCCGCCGCGATGGCCTGCACTTCGTCGAGCACCCGGAGCAGGTTGCCGCTCCAGAGCATCCCGATTTCCTCCTCGGAGTAGCCGCGCCGCACCAGTTCCAGGGTGACGTTGAAGGTCTCGGAGGCGTCGTCCCAGCCCTCCACGCCGCCGCCCCCGTCGAAGTCGGAGCTGATGCCGACGTGCTCGAGGCCGATCATGTCGACCAGGTAGTCGATGTGGTCGACGAAGTCGGAGACGTCGACGTCGGGTGCCGTTCCGGACTCGTCGACACGCTCGGTGGCCTGGCGCCGCGCCATGGCCATGGCTTCGGCGTACGTGACCTGTTCCACCTGCGAACGCTCGGCGAGTTCGTCGTCGTCCATGAGCTCGACGCCCATCTCTGCGGCCATCTCGCGTGCAAGCGCCCCTATGGCCTGCTGGCGCGTTTCGGCCTTATCGCGGTTGGTGAAGCGACGAAGCGCGACGGTCTGCACCACACCCCCGTTCTCCCCCACGGCCAGAAGTTGCTCATCGTCGAGGTTTCGACTCACGTCGCTGAGCGCGCGGGCCGCCGAATGGGACGCCATCACGGGTGCGCGGGTCAGCTCGAGCGTCTGCATGATCGAGGGCTTGGAGGGATGCGAGATATCGATCATGATCCCGAGGCGGTTCATCTCCGCGATCGCCTCGCGTCCGATCTCACTCAGGCCGCCGTGCAGGAAGTTGCCGTCCTGCTCGCCGGAGTGCGCGTCCGATAACTGGCTCGGACCGGTGTGGGCGAGGGACATGTAGCGGGTGCCGAGTGCATGGAACTGTTCGATGTGCGACAGGTCGAGACCGAGGGAATACGCGTTTTCGACGCCGATCATCGCCACCAGCTCTCCGGAGGCCGCGATGCGGCGCACGTCGTCCGAAGTCAGCGCCAGCTCGATGCGGTCCGGGGCGTATTCCTCCACCAGGCGATGGATCGAGTTGAACTTGTCCATGGCGTTGTCGTAGGCGGCCGCGTACCCCTCGTCGTCGAGAGGGCCCTGTCCGGTGAAGACGACGAACCACGCCACGTCCAGCCCGCCCGCCTCCATCTTCGGCAGGGTGACCTGCGTCGGGAGGTCCATTATGTAGTTGCGCTCGGCGGTGAAGTTTGATGTGTTGATGTCAACGTGTGTGTCGAGCGTGATCACGCGCTCGTGAATCGCGCTGGCTCGGGCGATCATCTCTTCCTCGGATTCGGCGGAGGCTGCGGGGGCGGGGTCGTCGCTGGTGCCGGTGCACGCGACGGTGGCGAGGGTGGCCAGGAGGGCGAGTCGGCGGGTGATGGATCGAGGGGTCGTCATCGCAGAACTCCTTGGCGTCCGGAGGGGCGCGGCCGTGTCATGCCTCGGAGCCCCACGGGGGTCAGGGATGGCATGGGGTCCGCGGTTGGGCCGCGTGGGTTCAAGATAGGGTGGCGCGGCCGTACCGCGAGAGAGTCGGACCCACCTGACAGCGGCCGTCAGGGCAGACGCGTGATCTCGTCGGCCTCGAAGCGCGGCAGCTCTCGCCGCGACGACCCGAGGTCCAGCACGATCCCCTGCGCGGGCGGGACGAACCGGCCGACGACTCGTCCGGGGATGCCAGCGTCCTCCAGGCGGTGCAGGAGGCCGTCCGTGCCGGCCTCCGAGCAGGCGACGAGGAGTGCTCCGGAGCCGATGGCGCCGAGGATGTCGAGGCCGTAGCGACGCATCAATCGCGCTGATTCGTCGAAGTGGGGGATCTTCGCCTCCTCGACGATCGCCCCGAGCCCCGCCGCCTCGACCATCTCTCGGATGGCCGTCGCTACGCCTCCTTCCGTCACATCGTGCATCGCGTGGACGCCCGGCGTGCGCGCGGCGATGTGGGCTTCGGGTACGACGCTGATCCCGGGATCCCGCAGAAAGCGGGCCGATCGAGCCTGGAACTCGGCACCGAGTCTCCGGCTCACATCCTCCGCGAATTCGGTTGCGATGATGGCGGTGGCCTCGATGGCGATGCCCTTGGTGATGACGAGCAGGTCGCCTTCGCGAGCCCCGCCGCTCGGCTTCACGTGCTCCGGGGTGGCCACCCCGATCATGGCCCCGGCGACGACCTCGTGACGCACGGCGGCGGTGACTTCGGTGTGGCCACCGGCGGGGATCGCGCCGACTTCGCGGCAGCCCGTCCGGATGCCGTCGGCAATCCGTACGACCCGCGCCGCATCGGTCCCGGGGGGTACGAGAATCGAGGACAGGAACCAGCGGGGTTCTCCCCCGGTCGCGGCCACGTCGTTGGCGTTCACGATGACGGCGTGCCAGCCGGGGTCGGCGCTCGGAAAGGTGATGGGATCGGCCGCCAACACGATGCGCGGCTCGCTCCCGGCGGCGGCAACCGCGGCATCCTCGCCGGATGCGGGCCCCGGATCGAGACCGGCGCCACCGCCGAGCCGGCGCAGCACCTCCCGGAGCACGCGGGGCGGGATCTTTCCTTCAGGCAGGTGTTCCGAGCGGCGTGTGTCGGCGTCGCTCATGCCCCGCGGCGCCAGAGATAGTACACCGGCGCGCCCGCCGCGATGATGCCGAAGCTGAAGAGTGTCGAGCCGGGCGCGCCGACGAACGCGCTGATCAGCATCGCCATCGAGGCGAGAAGAAAGATCCAGGGGACCCAGGGATAGCCGAAGGTGCGGTAGGGCCGGGGGTGATCGGGCTTGAGCCTCCGCAGGCGGAAGACGCCCCAGACCACCAGGATGTAGAACGGCCAGAGTCCCAGGATGAAGACCTGGACCAGCTCGGCGAAGGTTCTGACCGAGACGTACCCCACCCCCAGCACCGTCACCAGCGCGATGGCCGCCGCCGGGGTTCCCCACCGAGCATGGATGCGCCCGACCGGCCGGAAGAAAAGGCCGTCCTCGGCGAGCGCGTAGAACACCCGCGGCCCGCCGAGCAGCGTGGCGTTGAGCGCCCCGAAGGTCGACACCACCACCAGTCCCGCCACCAGGGACGCCCCCACCGGCCCGAAGATGCGGATGGCCGCGTCCGAGGCGACGTGCTCCGAGACCGCCAGCTCCGCGACCGGCATGGCCCACAGGTAGGAGGCGTTCACGAGGATGTAGACGGCCGCCACCACCAGCGAGCCGCCGATCAGGGCGCGCGGGAGGTTGTGCCCGGGGTCCTTGACCTCGCCGGCCGCGTAGAGCAGTTCGCCCCACCCGTCGTACGCCCACAGCACGGCGATCAGCGCGACCCCTGCACCGCTCCAGGAGGCGGGCGCGAAGGCGGCCGCGCCGGCGAGCGCCCCGGTGCTCCCGTCGCCGAACAGGAAGATCGCGAGCGACAGGCCCACGATGGCGAGCACCTTCGCCCAGGTGGTCACGTTCTGGACGGCCGCGCCCCAGAGCACCGAGCGGGCGTTGGTGGCGCCCAGCACGACGATGGCGAGGGCGGCGACCACGCGCACGCCCGTTTCGGTGAGCGGAACAAGCGCGTCCACGTAGGCCGCGAAGATGAGCGCGATGCCGCCCAGCACCGCCGGTTGGATGAGCAGCAGCCGCGTCCATCCGAAGACGAACGCCGGCATGGGACCGTACGCCTCGCGCAGGTACACGTAGGTGCCGCCCGAACGGGGGAACATGACCGCCAGCTCGGACATGCTGAGCGCGGCGCACACGGTGATGGCCGAGCCGAGCAGCCAGAGCAGCGTGATCGCGCCTACCGAACCGGCCTCGCGGGCGATCTCGGCGGGAACCCCGAAGATGCCGCTGCCGATGATGGCGCCGACCAGGATCGCGCCCGCGCTCCAGACCCCGAGCTGGCGCTTGAGGGTGGCGGGCCCAGGCGACCCCTCCGTCACCCCGCGACCCGCGCCCGCGTGACCACCCCGCTGAGACACCCGATCCCGCCGGCGCACTTGTGGATCTCTCCCAGTTCCACAGTGACGCACTCGATTCCCGCGTCCTCGTAGGCCGCCTGCAGGATGGGGCATCCTTCCGGCATCAGTATCCTGCGCGGTCCCAAAGTCACGAAATTGTGCCCGAAACCGCGCACCATCTCGTGGTCGTCGGGAAAGAAGCGCACCTGGTAGCCGTGCTTGCGGAGCGCCTCCAGCGCCGTCCACGGAATCCGGCCGGGACGGCCGAAGGCCAGGTCGCGGTCGGCGAAGCGGACCTCGCCCATCAGGTGCATGGAGGTGTGCGGCAGGTCCACCACCAGCGTCTCGACGCCGATCTCCGCCAGGGTTGCCGCCACCTGCGCCGCGCCCTCGCCGTTGGTGCGCAGGCCCCGCCCGATCATCGCCGCGCCCGGCGACAGCCAGCAAAGATCGGCGCCTTCGAAGGTGCCCGTGCCGCCCACGCTGCGCAGGATCGGCACTCCGCAGTCGGCCAGCCGGCGGGCGATCCAGCGCTCCTCGCCCGCCCGCACGGTCGATGCCGGACGCCCCACGATGGCCCCCGAGGGCGTCATCACGAACAGGTCGGCGCAGAACATCTGGTTGGGGGGCGCGCTGCCCGGATCCACGTACACGACCTGCACGCCGTTCGCCCGGTAGGCATCCGCCATGGCATCGTGCTGCGCGCCGCACAGCGCGGCGTCCGGGGCCTCCAGCATGAGGTGCTCGTCGGCGTCTTCGACCTCGAAGAGCTCCGCACCCGGGCGATGCAGCAACACCGCCTGCAGGGTCGCGTACTCGCTGTCGATGCCGCACCGGGACCACACCGACCCCAACTCATCGGCGAGGGAGGCTTCACGGGCGGGCCAGCTCGGGCCCCCGTAGGCGGCGGCGTGGGCGGGTGGGCGGACGGCGGTGCTCTGGTCCATGGGCTCCAACATGCCTCACCGGGACGGCATCGCCAAGACCCGCGGTTCCCATCAGCCCATCCGCGCGCCCGGGCCCGTCGAACCCGTACGAGCTGAGCTGCGTGCGCATCGCCAACGGCAGCGTCAGTCCCGCGCGCCCTCCAACGGCCACACCACGCGAAACCCTATGTCCTCCGACTCGAAGCCGGAGCGCAGGTACCTGACGCGGTCCGCGGCGCGAAGGGCGAACGGCGGGGAAAGAAACGAGCCGCCCCGCAATCTGCGCGAGTCGTCATTCACGGGCGTTCGCCCCGGATCGAACCAGATGGGCGTTACCCACTCCGCCACGTTGCCCGCCAGGTCGTAGATGCCTTCCGGCGTTGCGCCCTCCCGCCGGGCCATCACCTCGATCGGGCCCCTCGGGTCGCAGGAGCCGTAGTGCACCCGGTCGCACGCAGGCTCCGAGTTGCCCCACGGGTACTTCCGTCTCTCGGAGCCTCTCGCCGCAAACTCCCACTGTGCTTCGGTTGGCAGACTTCCACCAACGGAGATGGCGTAGGCCATGGCTTCCCGCCAGGTGACATTGACGACCGGATGGCGCTCCTCCCCGCTCGAGAACGCGTGCCCCGCGTCGAATCGCCGATACTCCTCGTTCGTTACCTCGTGCTCCTGCATCCAGAAGCTCCGGACCGTGCGCGGACGCGGATACTCGTCCCGTTTCGAGTACGGACTGCCCGGCGCGACGATCGTGTCCCAGTCGTCGCTGCCGCTTATGAATGTGCCGCCCTCGATCAGAATCGCCCGGTTCAGCGGGTCGACGACACCGGGCCCCGAAGGCGGACGGGTGGCGACATCGCCGTGACCGTCGTTGAAGAAGCCCATCCACCGCACCAGTGCATACCCGCAGATGAGAATCACGCCGGCCAGCACCGTCATCCTGAGCGACACGGATCCCCCGGGTGCGAACCTCATCAGAACGGCGCCGTCGTACGAAAATGCCATTGCCACGCGGGCTCATGTGCCCAGTCAACGCCCGCCCGCGGCCTCCCGGGGACCCGGGTTCCGTGCGGGTACCACCAGGGCGCAAGCGGCCGTGCCACATCCACGCGCAGAAAGCCGTTGAACACCGACACGCCAAGCCCCGCGGACTGCAGGCTTCCGCCGTCCACCCTCGCCCAGTCGTGGAAGACCGAGAGGGCAACCAGGCTGACCTTGCGCTGCAGCTCGATCCGGCTCCTCCAGACCTGTCTTCCCCTCAGCACGGTCTGGGGATAGCCGCGCAGCCAGTCACCGGAACTCCCCAGCCTCCAGATCTCTTCCGGAGCGGGGTCTCCAGCGACGCGCGCGCCACCGGCCTCGAGCGCCATCGACAGGTCGGCCGGCAGGGGCAGGACCAGCATGCCCGTGACCGACAGGCGGACGTTGGGATAGTCGCCGACCAGTCCCCGCAGCGATATGTCGGCGCCCCCGTTCACCCTGCGTCCGGTGAGGCCGCCCCACCAGGGCCTCCAGAACAGATCGACTCCGTGACGCCTGCGCGCGTCGCCGTCCAGCGTGGTGTTCGTCTCGGAGAACAGGCTCAGCGAGGTCCAGGATCGGTCGCTCCTCGGAGGGAGCAGGTGGATGGCGGCTCCGCGGACGACGTAGTAGTCGGAAGGATCGGCCACGTACGCCCAACGTGGCGAACGCTGCGAGGTCACGGTTCCTCCCGATTCCCGAAGCGCATGGTAGAGCGAGAATCGCACGCGGGGACCGGTCCGGCCGTACTCCGCGGCCAGGTCGATGCTGGGTTCGCGCCGCCGCGTTCCCGTCCGTACCGTCAGCGCGCCCCGTCCCCACGGGAAATCGCGGATCAGCCGGCTGCCCACCGACAGACCCTCTATCGGATTGTAGCGCATGAGCCTCGGGGTCAATACCGGCGCTTCAAAATACCATTGGCGGATGTCCGGATCCGTCCCGGCGCCTTCCAGGTCGCCGGCACCGGGGGCGATGCCGATGGAATCCAGGACTTCGCCGGCCTCGTCGACCATGCTCCCATACAGTCCGTCTTCGCGATCCTCCCAGATTGATGGAGGCAGATGGGCGCTTGCGCCGAGCGCCCGCCAGTCGCGCCCCACGATCACCACGGTCCCCGAGTCGGGTTGCGAACCGTCCTTTACCACGACCGTGTCTCCCTCCTCGCGCCAGGACTCGACCAACTCCGCGGTCGCCCGCGCGGGATCCGGTGGATCCGCGGCGCCCGTTGAGACTTGCTCGATGTCGAACTCCCAGTCGTGAAACCCCCGCACCGTGACCCTATCGGAGTCCTCGGCATCCCATTGGTCTCCGCTGGTGATGTAATGTGCAAAAGTCGCGCGCCTCGGAAGCCAGTAGCGGAGGTTCCACATGGAATAGTCGACAACCGCTACCGCCACGCCGATTTCCAGCCCCGGGCCCATTGCCGCGTTGAGACCGTAGTTCAATATCCGGCCGAACAATCCCGGACGGGGCGGGGAAGGCACCTCGACATCGCCCAGCGCGGTGCCGCGATATACCTCTTCGATGTCCAGCAGGGAGCCGCTCCCGCGGCGAAAACTCAACTCGGAATCGATGGGCTTGGCGGGGCGGTAGGCGGTCCGCACCACCCCGGAGGTCTCCGGGTCGATCCACAGCACTGCGAAGACCAGCCCGAGGTGTTGGGCGCGGGGGTGCGCGGTCACGCTCACCGCCTGTACGGAACGTCCCGCGAAGTGCACCGAAATCGTGTCTCCCGAGCGGAACCGGTAGAAGCGCTCCGCGCCCTCGTCGAGCGGGGTCACCGTGGGTACGAACCACGACTCGGCGGCGCGTGGACCCAGGCCGGAAACGATGAACAGGCTGAACGGATCGCGGGCCGGATCGGCGGCAAACCGTGCCGCAAGCCCTTCGGGCCGGCCGGACTTGAAGCGCTGCCCACCGACTTCCATGCGGGATCCCAGCACCCGCAGAACCGTGGGCTCGTTCCTCGACCAGCGAACGCGGGTGGCCGACTCCCGCCGCACGATGGGCCGGTCGCGAACCAGCATCGAAAATTCGAAGGAATTGCGCTCCCTGACGACGGCCGTATAGGACGCGATGTCCGACAAGGCCGCCTCGCGGGCGGCGCGCGCACCCACGATCAGCCGGCGGGCGGTCTCGTCGAGGTAGGCGTCCGAGGCGGCTGCCTCTTCCGGCGCCGGGGCAGCGGTCGGCTCATCCGCGGCCGCGACCGCGACCCCCGCTCCCCTCAGGCCACCGAGGGTAGCATCCATGGGCAGCACATCCCGCGGGGCCCGGGGCACGATGATGACCTGGGATCCCAGCTCCACGTAGCCCAGGTCGGTGCGGGCAAGCAGCTCGTCGAGCGTGCGCGCAACGTTCTTTGTTGCGCAGTCGCAGTCGACGACGCGGTCCGGCGGGAGAAGGCTGGGGCTGAAGGCGATCTGCACCCGTGAATGCTCCGCGAGTCGGACGAGGGCTTCGGCGAGCGGCAGTTGCTCGATGGAGAGCCGGGCGGTGGTGGCGAGGAGGCTGCCGGGCTCGGGGTCGACGCCGATTTCGCCCGTGAGGCGCGCCACGTCGTGAGTGTCCTGCGCAACGAGCCCCGGGGGAGAGGCTCCCGCGAGCCAGGCGGCGAGCAGCATCGGCGCGAACTGGACCCCGCATCGCATCAGCGCGCCCCCGCCATGCATCAGGCGACTGCCCCCGCCGCGCATCACCCTGCCCCCGCCGCGCATCAGCCCGCCACTCCCGACCCGCACAGGGGCACGTCCCCCGCCCCTTCCGCCGCGCGCGACTCCACCTCGACCTTCCAGCGCACCGAAGTTCCGAACATCCCGGTGCCGTCGCCGAAAACCGAGGGAACCACGGTCTCGCCGTTGATGTTCAGCCGGCCCTCCCGGATCCAGTTGGCCCAGTTGCGGTCCAGGGCCGCGATGGTGACCTCGGCGCGTGCGCCGCCGGGAAGCCCCGCGTCCAGCGTGCGATGCAGCTCCACGTTGTCGACGTCGGACAGCAACTCGAGCAGGAAGTCCCCGGGGAAGACCATGTCGGTCACGTCGCGTCCCCGGCCGAGCACGGTGACCGGCAGGTACAGTGGATCCGACGACGACCAGAGGCTCGGGCTCAGGCCGGTGATCTCCGCCTCGCCGACATGGGCCCAGGCGCCGTCGACGGGGGCCCACGCGAAGCGATAGCCGGAGCCGGGCTCCACCCGGCAGCGTCCGTCCTCGACCGAGAGACCCTGCGGTACGAACGCGTCGGGCATGCGGCTGGTCCCCTTCAACACGGCGCCGTCCGGCGTCGTCACGGCGAGGGTGAGCACTTCGCCGGGCGCGAATACCGCGGACGGCGCAGCGGCGGTATGGCAGGAACCGACTGTGCCCAGGGGCCCGTCCTCCCCATACAGATCCTCGGGCAGCACCGTGCACGCCCCCAACGGATCCTCTTCCGCCGCAAGCGACAGGGAGCGCCCGGACGCGCCGGTTATGCGCACGGCAGCGCCCGGCACTTCCGTCAGCAGTTGCTGATACGCCTCGCTGACCACCACGACCGCCCGGGTGTCGATCCGAGAGGGCTCGGCAGGGTCGATGGTGAGCACGACCGTGGCCAGGACGACCAGCGTCTTCTGTCCCGAACCCGTCGGGACGTCGGTCACGTCGCAGCCAGCAGCACCGACCATCATCCCCAGCAGCGTCAGCAGGAGACGTATCCCGGCAGGGCCCATCCGGGACCGCCCGGTCCGCATCCGCGACCGCGGGAGTGCCGCCCGGCCCGCATCGTGATCCCGCGCCCCGGCGCCCATCAGAACGACACCTCCACGCCGAGGGTGGGCAGGATCGGGAGCATGTGGTTATCCAGGGCCGTCAGGTTCCCCCGGTTGTAGTGGCGCTGACGCCACAACACGTTGTTGCGGTTGTAGAGGTTGATCACGCTCACGTAGGGCGACAGGGTGCCCCAGCCTGGGTGCAGCGTCTTGCGCAAACTGACGTCCAGCCGGTGGTAGGCGGGAAGTCGGGCCCCGTTTCTGGGTCCGAGCAGCGCGGTCCTGACGCTCGCATAGTCATAGCGCAGGTCGGTCAGCCGCTGCTCGTACTTGCGGAATCTCGCCAGTTGGGCCGTGTAGGGCGTGCCCGTGCCCAGGTTCCAGCGCAGGCCGGCCTCCACGCCCCAGGGCAGATCGCGCTGGATGGCCACGTCGATCTCGAGGCGCCGGTCGAAGATCGGCGGGAATTCGATGATCGGCGGGGGCAGCAGGCCCGAATCCGTGTCCACGAACGACCGCGTGGCTTTCAGAAACGATACGGACACCCACCCTCGCGTCCTTCCCGCGTCCTTGCGCAGCAGGGCGTCGATCCCGATGGAGCGGCCGTCGCCCGTCAGCAGATCGTCCGCCGGATCCGTCGGATCGTCGGCCCAGTTCTGAGCGACCACGCCGTCGAAGGTGCGGACGTAGCCCTCGGCGGACGCGAACCACTCGCGGTCGCTGCCGAAGAAGCCCTCCACGCCCGCCTGGACCTGGTCGGAGATCACGGCCGGCACGTGTTCGCCCGACAGCACCCACGCGTCCATGCCGATCGGCAGCCGCTCGTCGCGCAGCGAGTGCAGGAACTGCGTCTGGCGTCCTCCGGCCACGCGCACCGCCCAGCGGCCGCCGCCCAGGAAACGCTTGACGGCGACGCGCGGCGACGGCACGGCTTCGGCCGGGCCCGCCCGCGGTCTCCAGCCGTCCCATCGGAGCCCGGCCTCGAGCAGCCACGGGCGGCTCGGGGTCCAGGCCAACTGCGTGTACGCGCTCGACTCCCAGCCGCTGCTCTCGCTGTTCTGGAAGTTGGGGGGAACGCCCTCGGACACGTTGCGGCTTTCCCGATGGGCGGCCGCTACTCCCGACTTCCATCGCATGCGCGACGTAGGACGGAGTTCAAGATCGGCCCCGACCGAAGACTGGCCGATCTCCGTATCGATCCGCGTGTCTTCGTATTCGGTGAAGTTGAAGCGGGCTCCGAAGCGGGAGTATGCGCCGTGGACCTCGAGCGTCCCTCCGCCGGGCATGAGATGGGTCCAGGATGCGCCGACGGCATCGTTGCCCCAGGGCCATCGGACGTTCCAGCCCGGGTCCTGATTGTCCCCAACATCGTCCACGACGGATTCGATGCTCGTGAACAGGAACTCGAGTTCCCGAAGATCGATCCGGTCCCGGCCGGAATACGCGTTGATGCGCACCCGGTCGCCCCCCTTGGTCCAGCCCTCGAAGACGGCTTGGAGGTCCGCAAGGGTGTATGGGAATGCGGAGTCGGTCAGCCTGGTCACCAGGTCCCAGTAGCTGCGGCGCGCCGAGACCTTCCAGCGCGCGGCGGCGAGCCCCAGGCCGTCCCGGATCCCGGGCGCGAGACCGCCCCGCACCGCCACGCGCGACGAGATCAGGCCGAGGCCGGCGTCGACGCCCAGGGTGCCGTCCCCCACGTCGGACTCCACGAGCAGCACCGACGATGTCCGTCCTCCGAACTCCGCGGGAAAGCCTCCGGACCGGAGCTCGGCGCGCTCGACCATGTCCGGATTGAAGACCGAGAATATCCCCATCAGATGGTAGGGATGAAACAACGGCACGCGGTCCATCAGGAAGAGGTTCTGATCGCCCGAACCACCCCGCACGTTCAGGACGGCGGTGAAATCGGACACCCGGGTCACGCCGGGGAGGATGCTCACGGCCCGCACCGGATCCGGCTCTGCCAGCCCCGGCAGGTTCCTGAGCTCCTCCCCGCTCAGTTCCTGAACCGTGATACCCGCCGATTCCTCGAAGCGCGCCCGCTGGCGGCTGCGGCGGGCCTCGACGACCACGGGATCCAGCTCGATCGCCTCCTCCGCGAGCGAGATCTCAAGCTCGAGGTCCGTGTCCGGCGCCAGCTCGATCACCTCATCGTGGAGGGCGTAGCCGATGCGCCCGATGGTCAGGCGGTAGCGGCCGGCCATGAGGTCGCGGAAGGCGAAAAAACCGAGCGCGTCGGTGCCGGTCACGCTCTCGACGGTGGAGTCCGCCGCCAGCCTGAGGCGGGCGGTCGCGCTGGCTACCGGGACCTCGACCTCGGAGCGCACCCGGCCGCTGAGGGTCGCATCCAGGGGCAACGCTGCCCGTGCCGCCCGGGGCACGATGATGACCTGGGCGCCCAGTTCCACGTACCCCAGCTCCGTGCCGTCGAGCAGCCGGTCCAGGGTGCGCGCAACGTTCCGTGTTGCGCAGGCGCAGTCGACGACGCGGTCCGGCGGGAGGAGGCTGGGGCTGAAGGCGATCTGGATCCGGGAACTCTGCGCGAGCTGGACCAGGGCTTCGGACAGAGGCATCCGGTCGATGGAGAGGCGGGCGGCGGCGGCGAGCAGGGTTCCGGGCTCGGGATCGACTCCGATCTCGCCCCTGAGTGCGGTCAGCTCGGTGTCCTGGGCGGTGGCAGTTGCGGGGCTGAGGATGACGGCGGCGATCAGCATGGGCGCGCCCGCGATCGATGGGGAGATGATCCGGCGGATCGTGCGCTTCCGTTCCGGAATCATCGACCCTCGTCCGTGTTGCGCAGCCGCATCCGAACTCCCTCGTCACCGATGCTGCATTGGGCATCGATGACGTTGCAGATGACGGTCATGACCTCGTCCAGAGACCTGGAAGTGAACCACATGGTCAGCGTCCGCTCCAGCAGGACGGCATCCTCGACCGCAACTTCCGCGCCGTATCGTTGCTCGACCTCCCGAATGGCGAGGGCCAACGGCGTGTCCTGGAAGATGATGAAGCCCTCCAGCCACGCGGCCGCCTCCTCGATCGGGGGCGCGGCGGTAACGGGGCCGGGGCGGCCTTCGATGATGCTCGCCGCCTGCCCGGCGCCGACCTGGACTTCCTCGGTCGCGGTTCCGAGCGCGACGGTTCCTTCGACGACGACCAGCCGCAGCTCGTCGAGCTGGGCGGTCAGATGAAAGCGTGTTCCGAGGACGCGCGCGGTGCCCGCCGCGGTGGTGACCCGGAACGGCTGTGCCGGGTTGCTGGCGATGGAGAAGAACGCCTCGCCCTCGAGGACGACGGCCCGGGCGGATCCGTCCACGTTACGCATCCGGCTGCCCGGACCCAGGCGGATCACGCTGCCGTCACCCAGGCGGACCATCGCGGTCTCGCCGGGCGCCGTGATGAACTCCTGGGACGCCAGACTGCCCCCGCCGGTGCCGCTCGCGGCCGGTTCCCGCGCGTCCCAGATGACCAGGGCCGCCGCCGCGAAGACGCCCGCGGTGGCCCAGCCCGCGAACAGGCCGAAACGGGAGCGCGCGGGTCGTCTGCGCGCCCGGTCGTCTGCGCGCCGGATGGCGGCGGCTCTCCGGGCTTCTGCCTCGCGGACCACCATGTCGGTCGAGGGCGGGGCGCCGGGCTCCACCTCCAGGTCGTCTGCGCGCGCGGCTTCCACCAGTAAGCGGAGGTCGTTCACTTCCGCCTCGGCGTCCGGGGTCTCGCGGAGCCACGCCTCGACCGACCGGTTTTCGTCGGCGGTTGTCCGGCCGCGCAGATACTGTAGCAGCAGTTCGTCCATCTCTCTCGATCCTCCCGGGGTTCCCACCGGGAACCGTTGTCCTACACCGGACAAGCGCACGGCGCGCCGCCAGCTACTATCCGAACGAGACACGAGCTCGCCTCAGCCATCGGCCGCCACCGCCCGGCGAACCGTCCTGAGCGCGGTCGACATCTGGTTCGCCACCGTCTGCGCCGAAACGTTCATCACGGCGGCCGCTTCCGCGTGGGAAAGGCCCCGCTGGAAGACGAGCTCGAACACTTCGCGCCGGCGGCCGGGCAGTGACGCCACCGCGGCCCGGAACCTGTCGGCCAGGAGCCTGGCGTCGAGCACGTCGGCTGGTGTCGCGGCCTGTCCGCCCCGCATCGCATCGTCGCGCCCCTGCCGGTCCTGCCAGCGCCGCCGCACCGCCCGCCTGCGTTTCTCGTCGATGACCAGATGACGTACGATGCGGTACAGGTAGACCCGCGCGGAGCCCCGCGGACGCCATCCGCGCCGCCGTTCCCAGACCTGGATGAACGCCTCCTGGGCCATGTCGCGCGCCAGGTCGGCATCGCCCACTTGGCTCGCCGCGTAGCGCACGAGCTCGGGCCAGCACAGGTCCATCAACCGGCCCAGGGCGGGCTCGGATCCCCCGCGGATCTCGTCCATAAGCGACGTCAGGACGTCGTTATGCGCCGAATCCGGGTTAGGGTTGGGTACTGACATCTGGTGTTGAATAGTGTCGACTTGGGGGTCGGCCACGCTGGCGACTCCTGCAGAAGTAGCGCACGGCGCAGCGATATCTACTACAACGTGCCGGTCTGGCTGGCTCCGCGCCCGTTCTCTACGATGTCCGGGTCACGCAATCGAGCCGGAGGCATCCGATGGAAGAACGCCGCCAACGCTTTTCATCCCGTTGCCGGGCCTCCCTTGTCGCGGTTCTGAGCATCGCGGCGGGCGCCTGCTTGCAAGCCGGGGACGGGTCCTCCTCCGCCGACGCTCCCTTCGATGTCCTCATCACCAACGCGCGCGTAGTGGACGGCGCCGGCAACCCCTGGTTCCGGGCGGACGTGGGGGTGCGCGGGGACCGCATCGCCGCCGTGGGCCGGCTCTCGGGCCGCGCCGCCGCACGGACCATCGACGCGGGCGATCGCGTCGTCACCCCCGGTTTCGTCGACATGATGGGCCAGGGCAGCCTGGTGCTCATCACCGATCCTCCGAGCGCCGAGAGCAAGCTCCGCCAGGGCATCACCACCTACCTCTCCGGCGAGGGGGGCTCGCCCGCGCCCCAGAGCGCCGAAACCCAGCAGAGTCCGCCCGTCATCGACGGCGACACGCTGCGCTGGCGCAGGTACTCCGAGTACTTCACGATCATGGAGAGCTACGGCATCCCCATCAACGTGGTGCACGACGTCGGCCTCACCCAGGTGCGGCGGGTGGTCCTGGGCGTGGAGGATGTCGCGCCGACGCCCGAGCAGCTCGAGGAAATGCGGGAGCTGGTGCGCGAGGGGATGGAGGACGGGGCCGTCGGGGTGTCCACTTCTCTCATCTATCCGCCCGCCATCTATGCGAGCACCGAGGAGCTCATCGCCCTGACTTCGGTCGCGGGCGAATACGGCGGCGTCTACTTCACGCACATGCGCAACGAAAGCCACGCGGTGCTCGAAGCCATCCGCGAAGCCATCACCATCGGCGAAGGCGCGGGCGTGCCCGTGCACATCTACCACCTGAAGGCGGCGGGCCAGCGCAACTGGCCGCTGATGGATGAGGCGCTTGCCCTCATCGACTCCGTGCGCACCGCGGGCATGGACGTCACGGCCGACATCTATCCCTATGTGAGAAACGGGATCGGGCTGGGGTCATTCCTGCATCCGCGGCACTACGCCCGCGGCACCCAGGCCTTCCTGGAGACGCTCTCCGACCCCGAGCTGCGTGCGCAACTGAGGAACGAGGTCGAGACCGATTCCGAGTGGGAGAACTGGTATCAGCACGTGGGGATGGACTGGAACAACGTCCTCATCGTGGCCGCGTCGGACGAAGTGGATCCCGACGTCATCAACCGGTCTGTGGCCGAGGCCGCGGAGGTGCTGGGAACGGATCCCTGGAACGCCTTCTTCGACCTGGTGCAGGCCGGGGGCGTAAGCGTAAACCCGCTCAGCATGAACGAGGAGCAGAAGTGGGCGGCGTTCCGAGCCCCGTTCGTGATGATCGACACGGACGCCTCGCCGGTGAATCCGGCATCCACCGCCAGCTCGCACCCGCGCGCCTTCGGGGCCTTCCCGCGCGTCATCGCCAAGTACGTGCGCGAGGACGGGGTCATCACCCTGGAGGAGGCCATACGCCGCATGACTTCGCTGGCCGCCCGCAGGCTGGGCCTGTACGACCGCGGCATCGTGGCGCCCGGCATGGCCGCCGACCTGGTGGTCTTCGACCCGGCCGAGCTCCGCGACATGGCCGAATTCGGCTCGAACGCGATGCGCTATGCGGAGGGGGTCGACTTCCTGTTCGTGAACGGTACGCTGGTCATCGACGAGGGGGAGATGACCGACGCGCGGCCGGGGAGGCTGCTCAAGCGTGCGGGGTAGGTCCCGATGTGGACTCCGACGAGCATGCGCCGCGGCGAAGCCAGGGACGCGGGCCCTCCTCCGGGATTGGGTGGTTGGGGGGCGTTGGGTCTGGCCGCCGTACTGGCCGGAGTTTCCCTCCTGGCCGTGCCGTCGCTCCACGCCCAATCGGACGCAGAGCGATCCGCGACTTCCCCCGCGGGCGACCCCGACTCGGCGGCCATCGCGACTCTTGCGGTGTGGGCGGATCAGGTGTGGCTGTCCTTGCTCGACCGTGATGGTTCCTACTACGGCCGTCTGGCAGAGGAGGGCATCTTCCAGCGGTTCAACCCTGAAAT
>JAPPJO010000165.1 GCA_028820325.1 Gammaproteobacteria bacterium
CGATGTTCACGTGGCCCGCCCACCCCGCCGTGGCGGGATCGTACCTCGACCAGCTTGAGCGCGCCGGCGACATCCAGCCCTCGCTGCTGCAGCGATCGCGGGACGTGCTTGCGGCCGCCGCGTCGTCCCCGAGCCCCGACGTGGCTGCTCAACTGCGGGAGACCGCGGCCACCCTGGACGCCAACGCCGACGAGGTGACCGCGGGCGAGCGCCTGGGCGACGCGCCCCGTCAGCGCTGGCTCGCACAGGCCATGCGCGAGCTGGCGGCGTCGATGGATTGAGATGAGGGCAGCCCTCGCGCTCGTTGCGAGCATCGTTCTCGCCTGCGCGGAGCCGGGCAATCAGCGCGAGACTTCCGCGACCGGCTCCCCGTCGCCCGCGGCCGAAGGCGCATCCCTCCCCACCGCCCTCTGGCACGACGCCACCGACGAACTCCTGCCCGCCACCGGCGAGTGGACCAACAAGGTCGAGCTGGCCGACATCGACGGGGACGGGCGGATCGATCTGCTGTTCGCGAACGGGGGCAACTATTCCGAGCCGGGTGAGCCCGAACTGAACCGCGCGTTCGCCAATCGCGGCCCGGGCCAGCCCTTCGAGGAGGTGACGGGCCGGGTGTTCGGCGCCACGCCGGACCTCGCGCGGGTGATCAAAGCGCGCGACTTCGACGGCGACGGGGATACCGACATCTTCGTCGGGGCGACCTACCAGACCCGGAGCCGTCTGTACATGGGGACGGGTGGCGCCTTCGAGGAGCGGACCGCGACCCACCTCCCACAGCTCCCGCTCAGTCTGGGCGATGCCGAGCCCGGGGACGTCGACCTGGACGGCGACCTCGACCTGGTGCTGGCGGACTGGGGCCCCGGCAACAACATGACCAACGAGGGCGGCCGCACGCGCCTCTGGCTGAACGACGGCACGGGCCGCTTCACCGACGCCACCGACGGCCGCATGCCCGTGACCCTGGTCCGCTTCTCGTGGGACCTCGAGCTGGTGGACGTCGACAACGACTTCGACCTGGACGTGCTGGTGTCGTGCAAGCGCTGCGCGGGCAGCCTGCTCTTCCGCAACGACGGCGCCGGCACCTTCGAGGAAGATCCGCGCGGGCTGCCGCAGTACACCAACAACTATGAATTCGAGGCGATGGACCTCAACGGCGACGGTTTCCTCGACCTCGTGACCATCAACGACGGGGAAATCGTCGGAGAACGCGGCTCGCGCCGCCGCGAACACGTCTTCCGCAACGACCGCGAAGGCCGATTCGTGGACGCCACGGACGCCTGGTGGCCCACCTCGGAGAACATCGGGGAGGACGACAACGTGGTCGCCTTCCTGGACTTCGATTCCGACTACGACGTCGACTTCCTGATCGGCTCGCTGAGCGGGCCCGACCGCCTGCTGATCAACGATGGAACCGGCCGGCTGCGCGTGGCGACCGACGTGTTCACCGGCGCGGAAACACCCGGCACGCTCGGCATGGCCATCGCCGACCTGGACGGCGACGGCCGCATCGACGTGGTGCAGTCCCAGGGCGAGCACCCCACGGCCATACAGGAGCGCATCTTCCTGGGGCGGGGGCTCGACGCCTACAACGCGATTCCCGTCGTGGGTCAGCCGCTGACCGTGCCGGACGCCGACAGCGCCCTGGTCATGATCCGCATCCACGAGCGCAAGAGCCCGCTGCTCGCGGCGGAGTGGGAATCCGTCGAAGTCACGTGGGAATCCGCAGATGGCGAAGGGACGGTCGCCATGCGCTGGTACGGCGAATACCTCTGGCGGGCCCGCATTCCGCTGGACGCGAGGCCATCGGTCATTGACGCGAGGGCTGTGTCCGGAGGACGGACGCGCACGCAGATCTTCCATCCCGGCCAGGGAGCGTCCTGAGCCCGAGAGTGGCGGAAGAGGCCGTCCTCCAAGTGGAGGCGCGCGACGGTGACAAATTCGGTATTTTGAGCGACAGATCCGATCACATGGCCGCAGTCCCGTAAGGCTTCACCCGAGTTGGAGCAACGGCGCTGACCTCGCTGTTGGACCTGGTCCTGACCGGGAACCGGGAAGGAGGAATGAGCGGGTGACGCCCCTGGACCCCCTCTCAAGTCGCTGCTTGTCTCTGGCAATCGCCGCCTTCTTGCTCTCGTTGTCAGCTCCGGCGCCGGCAACCGCCCAGACCACGGGTGCCATCGAAGGCACGACCATCGGCACGAACGGCTTTCCGATGTCCGGTGCGCTCGTGACGGTAACCGGCGCTGCCGTGAGCCAGGAGAGCGTCACGGGCGCGGACGGCTCCTTCCGGTTCGCGGATCTGGCCGCCGGCGACTACGTCGTCACGGCGATGCTCCCCGGTTTCCAGAGGGCCGAGCTTCAGGTCACGCTCGCGGCGGGCGCCACGGAAGCCGTCCAGCTGACTCTGCAGATCGCCTATGTGCTCGACACGCTCAGCGTCGTCGCCGAGGAGCCCCGGATCTTCGCCCGCAACTTCGTCCCCGAGTCGATGATCCGGCAGCAGTCGAAGATCACCAACGTGACGGCGGTGGTGGACAACCTTCCCGGTGTCTCGGTCCAGGAGGGGGACGCGTACGGCTTCGACGACTGGTCGAGCAACGTGGCCGTGCGCGGCTTCCAGGTAACGATCAACGATGTCCAGATCGGCACCACCATCGACGGCTTTCCGAACGGCACCTCCGACTACTGGAGCGGCGCCAAGGCCAACCGCTTCGTCGACCCGATGAACCTCGCGAGCGTCGAGGTTTCACAGGGCACGGCCGACATCGCCTCGCGGTCCGTCGAGGCGCTGGGCGGCACGTTCAACTACCTCACGGACGATCCGGCGGCGGAGCGTGCCTACACCGCGTCCGCCACGATCGGCGAAAACGGCGGCGAGCGGTTCTCCATGCGGGTCGACACCGGACCGCTGTTCGGCGGGGAGACGCGCGCCTGGATCGCCGGGGTACGCCAGGAGGCGACCGACTGGATGGAGGGCTCCGCGAGGAACGAGCGGGAGCACATCGCCGCCAAGCTGGTTTCGTCGCACGGCCGCCTCGACCTGACCGGCTATCTCTCCTACGACGACATCCACGAGGACGTCTACCAGCGGCTCTACAGCGACGCCGACTTCAGGGCCGATCCGCGCTGGGACCGGCTGGTCGGCGACTGGCCCGGCGTGCCCTACCTGAACCAGTTCTACCGGCCCGGGTGGCAGACCCGCCGCCAGAACACCTTCGCCTACGTCAGAGCCGACTGGGCGCAGAGCGAACTCGGTTCGCTGAGCGCGGGCGTCTACTACCATCGCACCGGGGGCCGCGGCGACTGGCTGCCCCCCTACATCGTCGACGTCATCGATGACCACGGCGGACCGGAGTCGGAGCTCGCAGGGAATCCACCCGTCAGAGGCGGCACGCAGCTCGGCATCATCCGCTTCGTGGACGCCAACGGCGTCGCGGTCGGACCGACCCCCGGGTGCACGTCGTCCTACATCTTCAACTACTACGGTTCGGGCGGGCCGGAGGTCGACCCGGCATGCCATCCGGGCGCCACGGCGGTGCAGTCGTACCGCCACAGCCACTACGGCAAGGACCGCTACGGCCTGACCCTCGACGAGGAGTGGTCCGCCACCCTGGGCAGCGCCGGCAGCGCGCTCCGGGCCGGCATCTGGTATGAGGGCTCGCGGCGCCACCTGGGCCGGGACTGGCACCGCATGCTCGATCCCACGCTCAGCTTCAAGTGGGACTATCAGGCCTACTGGCACCAGTACGAGTGGGATTTCCCGCAGAACATCTTCAAGTGGTACCTGGAGGAGACGCTCTACGTGGGCCGGTTCGCCCTGAGCGGCGGCGTCAAGCAGTTCCTGATCGGCGTGTCGCGCGAAGACCAGTTCCATGCCGATCCATCGCTCGACATCGGTTCCGATTCGCAGCTGCTCTTCCAGGGCGGCGTCACTTACGAGACGCCGGTCGAAGGCCTCGACCTGTTCGCAGGCTATTCCGAGAACTTCAGGGCGATCGGCAGCACGCTGCTGGAAGTCCCGGGCCGGAGCCTGGAGCTCCTCGAGCCCGAGACCGCATCGAACATCGATGTCGGGATTCAGTATGCGGGAGAACGGGTTGCGTTGAGCGCTGCGTGGTACTCCATCGATTTCACGAACCGGATCTTCTACCTCGGACCGCAAACCCCCGCCGGTCCCAACTACCTCATTCCGGGAGGCGGGGCCTACTTCAACGCGGGCGGCATCGAAACAAGCGGCCTCGAGGTGGCCGCCACGGTGCCGTTGTCGGGGCAAACGTCGTTCTACACGGCCTTCACGTTCAACAACTCGGAGTACATCGGGTCCGGTGATCCGCTCGTCGACGAAAGCCAGGGCATCGTGGCCGGAGCCGACGTGACAGGCGTGCCGGCCCGGCTCTGGGTCATCTCACTCGACCGCAACGGGCCGCTCGGCGGCGGGCTTTCCGCAAAGTACACGTCGTCCCGCCGGGTCAGCCTGACCGCGGACTGGTACGCCGACGCCTACTGGACGGCGGACGCCTACGTCACCCTGAGGGGCGAGGCCCTGAGTGAGCTGCTCCGCTCGACCGAGTTCTCGATCGTTGCGACCAACCTGGGCGGCGCGGCCTATCTGTCGGCCATCACCGAGAACGCGGCCTGGCTGGGCGCGCCGCGAACGGTGTCCATGACCGCGACCGTGTCCTTCTGAAGGGGAAGGCGCGGAAGCGCTCTCCGCCGCCTCCTATTCCGCCTTCGTAGCGTGAAACGCGAAGATGGCTCCCTGCGGGTCCTTGCAATGGGCGATGAGGTCTCCGCCAGGCACCTCCATCGGCCCGTTCAGGATCGTTCCACCCCGCTTGACCACCCTCTCGGCCGTGACCTGCGCGTCCGGCACGCGAATGTAGGGAAGCCAGGCCGACACCGGCATCTCCGGAGGACGGTTGAAGATGCCTCCCAGCGGATGCGCGCCGCGGTGAAACTCCAGATAGGTGCCCGCCTCGCCCATGTCCTCGCGGCTGGCCTCGCGCCAGCCGAACAGCTCCGAGTAGAACGCCCACGCCGCCTCCCAGTCCGTGGTGGCGAGTTCGTGCCAGGAAAACTCGCCGATGGAAGCCGGGCCGTCGTGCCCAGGCGTCGCGTCCGACGGCTGGTACGCAGTGATCACGGCTCCCTGGGGGTCGGCGATGATGGCCATGCGCCCCACCTCGGGAATGTCGAACAGGTTCAGCAGTTTGCCTCCCAGGTTTTCGGCCTTCACGGCGCACGCTTCGGCATCCGGGGTCGAGACGTATGCAAGCCAGTGCGGCGGCGCTCCGGTTGCGGCAACCTCCGGTGGAAGCCGCATGAAGCCCCCGACCGGCATCTCACCGTTCATCCACACCGAGTAGGGCGTCTCGCTCCCCTCCCACTCCCTCGTCCCCCAGCCGATGACGGCGGCATAGAAGTCCGCGGCGGCCTCCGGGTCCGTCGTGAGCAGTTCGCCCCAGCAGAACCGTCCGTTCGGCGTTTCAGTCATGATGTCTCACAGGTTGGAGGGTCGCGCTGGGATGCGGAAAGGCCCGGCAGAGTATAACCTGCCCTCTTGCCCCGCCAGCGCGGCGAAACGCCCGGTCACGTCCTCGCCAGGAGCGTTCGGTGGTCATGAACGCCCGCGCCTGCCAATATGATCTTCCGTGGCAAAGTGCGGCTGGGGAAGCCAGGGGATCGGGTGCCGCGAAGAGCGGGCTGGCGGCGAAGCGCGGTACCTCTGCGATTCCGGGACCACCGGGGGGAGCACCTTGGATCGAATACCGAGGCTGATTGCCGGCCTGACCGGTTCGGCGGCGGCGGTCTTCTACCGCGTCGACCGGCACGGGCCGCCCCTGCCCGACGGCCCCGTGATCGTGGCGGCCAACCACCCCAACAGCCTCGTCGACCCGCTGCTGATCTTCCGCTGCAGCGAGCGCATCACGCGCCCCCTGGGCCGGGCTCCGCTATTCGATCGTCGACTGCTGGGACCGGCCCTGCGGGCTCTCGGAGCAATTCCCGTCTACCGCAGGCAGGACGATCCAGACGAGATGCACCGCAACGAGGAGATGTTCAGCGCGGCGATCGACGTGCTCCGGGGCGGGGGCGCGCTCCAGATCTTTCCGGAGGGAAAAAGCCACTCACAGACCCGGCTGGCCGAGTTTCGCACGGGCGCCGCGCGCATCGCGCTGCAGGCGGAGGAGAGCGCCGATTGGCGGCTCGGCGTGTCGATCGTCCCCGTGGGAATCACCTACTCGCGCAAGGAGCTGGCGCGGACGGCGGTGACCGTGCGCTTCGCGGAGGCGGTCGAGTGTACCGACCTGAAGGAGGAGTACCGGGCAGACCCCGTCGCCGCGGCGCAGAGGCTCACCGCGCGCATCGCGAAGGGGATCCGGCGCCAGACGCTCAACTTCGACCACCACCGCGACCGGACGCTCGTGGAGGTGTCAGAGCAGCTCTACGTGCGCCAGTCGCGCCGGGTGCCGTGGCGCAGGCGCGAACGCTTGGGAACCCGTTTCCCCCGCCTGCAGCGCTTCGCGAAGGGGCTCGACTGGGTCAGAAGGGCGGATCCGGGCGAGCATCGCCGGCTGACCGACAAAGTGGAGCGGTACGCCGCGCTCAACGCCGAACTCCGCGCGGGGGAGGGAGACGTGCCGCCCCGCTACAGCCTCCTCCCGGTGGTGCAATACGTCCTCGTGCGGGGGACCCTGCTGGTGCTGGGCCTCCCCCTCGCGGTGGCGGGACTCCTGCTCTGGACGCCGGTGACCCGGTTTTCCGGTTTCGTCGTGCGGCGCATGCGACCAGAATTCGAGGTCACGGCGACGATCAAGTTGCTGACGCTCCTGGCGGCGGTGTCCACAGCCTGGGTTCTGTGGGTCTTCATGGGCTACCTGGCAGGGGGGACGCCGGTCGCCCTGGCCGCCGCGCTGCTGGTTCCGATATGCGGCTTCGTCGCCATGTTCTGGGTGGAACTGGCTCGCGAGGTCGCTGAAGACACGTCCCTGTTCCTCAGGCTGCAGGGCCGACCCGATCTCCGCAGACGCTTCGCCCGGATGCGGTCGGAGCTCACCGCAACCTTCCGCCGGCTGGAGAAGCGCTGGCTGGAGGAGCGGCGTGCGGGTGGTGTACATGGGGAGGGCGGCAAAGAGAGGCGTCCATGAGACACATGCTGCAACTCCGGTTTGCTCCGCGGGCATTGGTCGTCTGCTTCGCCGTGCTCGCGCACGCCGCGTGTGCCGGGGACGCGCCGCCGAGGTCTTCCGCGGCCCTCGTCGTTGACAGCGCCGGGATCGAGATCGTCACCAGTGATGCGTTGGGCTCGGATCGACGGTGCGGGCTGGCCGACCGGCCGACCCTGTCCCTGGGCACCGTCGAGGGCGACGAGGCTTTCATGCTCTTTTTCGTCCGGGGAGCAAACCGGCTCTCCGACGGGAGTCTGGCCGTCCTGAACAACAGCTCTGGAGAGATCCGAATCTTCACCCGCGCGGGGACGCACCTGCGCTCCATGGGAGGCCACGGGGACGGCCCCGGCGAGTTTCGCATCGGCCGCTTCATATGGGTTCTCCCGGGGGACACGCTGTGGGTTGGCGACTACCGCCCGTGGCGCTACCACATCTACTCCGCTCGCGGGGCCTTCATCCGGACCGTAGACCTCGATCCTCCCTACCTGAACGCTTCGCGGGGCGGCGGAGTCCTCGCCAACGGCGTCTCGGTGAACGTGCAACGTCCCTTTTTGGGTCCGACAAACGATTTCCGGCAGCCCGAGCCCTGGTCTGTCGAGGCGCATGACGTGGATGGCACGCTGATGCGCGAACTCTTAAGGCTGGATGGCGTCCGACGGGGCACGTGGGAGGGAGCCGGCGTAATCATGTCCACGCTCTTCGACCCGACTCCGTCCATCGTCGCCGCGGGTGCGACGATCGCCATCTCCACAGCGCGAGAGCCCGAAGTGCAGATCCTGGATGGGGATTTCACGCTGCGCCGCATCGTTCGCTGGTCGGATCCGGACCGGGAGGTGACCGCCGCCCACATACGGGGGTATCGAGATGCCCTGGTGGAAAGGCGTGGCGGACGCGGCAGCGAGAACTGGAGCGCCGCCGACGAGTCCCTGGTGAGCGACAGGCGTCCAACGGCCGACCTGTTTCCCGCCACGGAAGGGCTCATGCTTGGCCGCGATGGCCGGCTGTGGGTCAGACGATACCGCAGGCCCGGCGACGACGTCCGCTGGATGGCATTCGGGTCCGGCGGCGAGTTCCAGTGCCACCTCACAATGGACACGTCGCTGACGGTCTACGAGTTCGGTGCCGATTATCTGCTCGCGGTACACATGGATGAACTCGAAGTCGAGCGGGTCGTGGAGTATGAACTGCACCCGTCGTCAGAGCCGAGTGGCTCGCAGCCGTGACCGCGCGTTCCCGCGCGATCGCTTGAGAAGCTGGTGTCCTTCCTCATCACTCGCCCGGAGGGGCCCGCCGTGCGCTCCCTGCGCCTGTGACACGCGCGTGCGCGTTGCGTCCGTTGCATCTCCGTCGCATTATGACAGACTGGTATCCCGTTTCGTCAGGTACGCATCAGGAGTCGACGGAGTCCGCGCGATGAGGCCAAACGTCAGCCTCGGCATTTCCGGTTTCTTCGGCGCGCTGCTGTTCGCCGGGCTGGCCGCGCTGCTGTTCGCCGTTCCCGCCTCCGCGCAATCCCCCGAAGAGTTCTTCGAGAACCGTGTGCGGCCGGTGCTGGCCGAAAGCTGCATGGACTGCCACGGGCGGTTGCGCCGCGGGAATCTGCGCCTCAACTCGCGCGAGGCGATGATGCGCGGGGGTGATTCCGGTCCCGCGATCATCCCGGGGGATCCCGACGGGAGCCTGCTCATCCAGACGGTGCGTCACGAGATCGAGGGGCAGGAGATGCCTCGCGACGAGGATCCGCTCACGCCGCAGCAGATCGAGGGGCTCATCGAGTGGATTCGCATGGATGCGCCCTGGCCCGCAGTGGCGGAGGGGGCGGAAGGCACGGAGGGGGCAGTGCTGGCCCTCGCCGATGAGGGCCTCTCGCCCGGCGCGCGCCTCTTCGTCGACCGGGTCCGCCCCGTCCTCGAACGCAGCTGTTTCTCCTGTCACACCGACGATGAACGGAGCGGCCTGCGGCTCGATTCCAGGGAGCGGATGCTTCAGGGAGGCAGTCGCGGCCCCGCGATCATCCCCGGCAACCCCGAGCAGAGCCTCATCATCGCCGCGCTCCGGCATGTTGACGAGGACCTGCAGATGCCGCGCAACGCGGACCAGCTGCCCGACACGGAGATCCAGGGCTTCATCGACTGGATCCAGGCCGGGGCGGAGTGGGCCGAGATCACGGCGCCGCTGGCGATCCCCAGGCGCGGAGTCACCGCCGCCGAACGCGACTTCTGGTCGTTCCGGCCGCTGGCCGATCCCGCCATCCCGGAGCCCGAACGCGCCGGCTGGGCCCACACCGACATCGACCGCTTCGTGCTCGCGAAGATCGAGGAGCAGGGGCTCGAACCGCTGGGTGCTGCAGGCCGCCGCCAGCTCATCCGGCGCGCCACCTTCGGCCTGACCGGCCTGCCTCCGACCCCCGAGGATGTCGAGGCCTTCGTCAGCGACACTTCGCCCGACGCGTTCGAGAAGGTCGTCGACCGGCTGCTGGCCTCTCCCCACTACGGCGAGCGCTGGGGCCGGCACTGGCTGGACGTGGCCCGCTTCGGCGAGGACGACACCCGCGGGCTCGCACCGGGCGGTTCGGGACGCGAGCGCTACCCCAACGCCTACATCCAGCGCGACTGGGTGGTCGAAGCCTTCAACCGCGACATGCCCTACGACCTCTTCGTCAAGGCGCAGATCGCCGGCGACCTGCTGGAGGAGGCCGAGCGCGAGCGCGCCATCCCGGCGCTGGGCTTCCTGGGGGGCGGCCCCTGGTACTACGACATCGCCGATCCGCCGGTGGCGCGCGCGGACGAGCGCCATGACCGGGTCGACGTGACCACGCGCGGGTTCCTGGGGCTCACGGTCGGCTGCGCCCGCTGCCACGACCACAAGTACGACCCCATCGGCACGCACGACTACTATGCCCTCGCGGGCATCTTCAGCAACTCCGACTATCACGAATATCCGATTGCGGAAAAAGACGAAGCCGAGGCCTACGAGAAGGAAAAGGAGTTCATAGACGGCCTCCGGACGAGTCTCAACGAGTACCTGAGCACCGAGGGCGAACAGTTGACGCGCGTTCTCTCGCTCCAGGTCTCGCGCTACATGATGGCCGCGTGGCAGGTGACCGGCAGGCCGCAGCTTCCGGCCGAGCGGGCCGCGTCGCAGGCCAAGGTCGACCTCGAGACGCTGCAGCGCTGGATCCGCTTCCTGGGCAAGGAACCGAGGCACTATCCGTATCTCGTCGACTGGCAGGAGATGATCGCGCGCGGCGACGCCGAGGAGGACGAAGCCCAGGGACTCGCGGACGCCTTCCAGCGCCTGGTGCTCGAAGTGGTCGCCGAGCAGGAGAAGCTCGAGGAGCGCAACCAGCGCATCATCGCCAAAGGCATGCCGCTCGAGGAAGTGAAGTCGACGCCGATGCCCAACGGCTTCGAGAGCTTCTTCGACCAGCACCAGCTCGAGCTCGAGACCATGGAGCGCGAGCGCTTCAACCTTTACTCCGACATCTTCCGCAGCGACCTCGACAACCAGTTGGACACCTTCTTCCCCGCGCCGGGGCTGTTCCGGTTCCGCGGATGGGGGCTCGAGCGGCAGCTCGGGCGCGTGGCGATGGATCACATCTCGGCCATGCGCGAGCGCATCGAGGAGCTGGAGGAGGAGCTCCCCGATCTGCCCTTCGCCATGGGCGTGGCCGACAGGGAGCCCGAGGACCTGACCGACATCGCGCTCCACATCCGCGGCAGCCCCACGAACCTCGGCGAAGCGGTGCCGCGCGGCTTCCTGACCGTGCTGGACGAGGAGGGCGCCGAGCCGTACGCCGAGGGAAGCGGCCGGCTGCAGCTCGCTGAAGCCATCGCCGCGCACCCGATCACCGCCCGCGTGATCGTGAACCGCGTATGGCGCTGGCACATGGGCACGGGCATCGTCGACACGCCCAGCAATTTCGGGGTGATGGGAGAGCGGCCCACGAACCCCGAGCTGCTGGAGTACCTGGCGTCGCGCTTCGTCGAAAGCGGCATGTCGATCAAGCAATTGCACCGCGACATTATGCTGTCGGCGACGTATCAGTTGGCGAGCGGCCGCAACGCGGGCAACGAGCAGATCGACGGGGCGAACCGCTACTACTGGCGGGCGGACCGCCGCCGCCTCGACGCCGAGAGCATACGCGACGCGATCCTCTCCGTGTCCGGCGATCTGGACGCGACCGTCGGCGGGCCTTCGAAGAGCCTGCGCGACGAGCAGAACAATCGCCGCACCATCTACGGCGAGGTGAGCCGCTTCCAGGTCGACGAGTTCCTGCAGACCTTCGACTTCCCCAACCCGAGCCTGTCCGCGGAGCGCCGCTACACCACCAACGTCCCCGGCCAGAGCCTCTACTTCATGAACAGCCCGTTCGTGCGGAGGCAGGCGGACCTGTTCGTGAAGAGACTGCTGGAGGAGACGGCTGACGCCGAGCTGGTTGCGGAGGATGGGGAGGAAGGGAACGGGCGTTCGGGCAATGGCAGCAACGGGAACGGCGCCAACGGCGACCACGCCAACGGCGCGGCAGAGGGCGACGATACCGACGATGCCTCCGTCATCTTCCGCGATCGTGAGATGATCGAAGCCGCATATCCGCTGCTCTATTCGCGGGATGTCACCGAGCCCGAGATCGCCGCGGGCATCGAGTTCCTCGAAGAGCGCCGGACCGCGTTCCTGGCGGAAGAGCTGGCGAAGCTCGAAGATGAGTCCGGTGACGAAGCCGAAGCAGATGCATCGGAGGCGGATGCGGGAGCTGCGGAGGTTGACGAGGCCAGGGAGGGTGCAGGGGCGAATGAGGATGAAGATGCCCGGGACGAGGGCGATGCGGGCGAGGACGCCTCGCCCGACGCCGCACCCGACACCCCCGAGCATCGCGCCTCCATGCAGGCGTGGATCCAGTACGCGCGAGCGCTGTTCAGCGTCGCGGAATTCAGGTTTGTGGACTGATGTCTGACCATCATCACGATCACCACGGCTGCGGCATGATCCACGGGGAGCCGCGCACGCGGCGCGAAGCCCTGAAGACCATGGGCGCGGGCTTCGGCATGATGGCGTTCGCGAGCCTCGTGGGGACGTCGATGCTCGAGGCCTCGAACGGGCTCGTGTCGTCGATGGGCACGCCGCTGCCCAGGCCCGATTTCGAGCCGCGCGCGAAGAACGTCATCTTCCTGTTCATGAACGGGGGCGTGTCGCAGGTCGACACCTTCGATCCCAAGCCGATGCTCGAGAAGTATCACGGGCAGCCCCTGCCGACCGGCGAGATCAAGACCGAGCGGCGCACCGGCGCGCTCATGAAGTCGCCCTTCAGCTTCAAGCGCTACGGGCAGTCGGGGATCGAGGTCAGCGAGCTCTTCCCGCACGTGGGCGAGTGCGCGGACGACATCTGCGTGATCCGCTCGATGCACACCGAGATCCCGAACCACGAGCCCTCGCTGCTCATGATGAACACGGGGCACATCCAGCCGGGCCGGCCCTCGCTGGGATCGTGGCTCACGTACGGGCTCGGAACCGAGAACCGCAACCTTCCCGGGTTCGTGGTGCTCTGCCCGGACCAGCCCACCGTCGTCGGCCCGCCGCTCTGGAGCAACGCCTTCCTCCCGCCCATCCACCAGGGCACCTACATCTCCGACAAGGTGCCGAGGATCGAGGACGACTTCGACCCGGAGCGCCTGATCCCCAACATCCGCGGCGAGGAGAGGAACGGCGACGGCCAGCGCCGCGAGGTGGACCTGATCGAGAAGCTGAACCGGCTGCACATGCAGCGCCTGGAGGAGGAGGATCCGCAGATCGAGGGCGCGATCCAGGTGATGGAGACCGCCTACCGCATGCAGACCGAGGCCCCGGACGTGTTCGACATCCGCGGCGAGAGCGAGGCGACCCAGAAGCTGTACGGCCCCGGAAGCACCGCACGCGGATGCCTGATGGCGGTGCGGCTGATCGAGCGTGGCGTGCGCATCGTGCAGGTCTATTACGCGAAGGGCGATCCCTGGGATGCCCACACCGACATCTTCCAGCACCGCAAGAACGCCCGTGACTCCGACCAGCCCTTCGCCGCGGTGATCAAGGACCTCAAGTCACGGGGCCTCTTCGACGACACCCTGGTGGTGTGCGGCACCGAGTTCGGACGCACGCCCGTGCTTGAGACGGGGGGCGGAGGCGCCGGCGGACGCGTGGTCAACGGCCGTGACCACAACCCGTTCGGCTTCAGCATCTGGCTGGCCGGCGGCGGCATCAAGGGCGGCATGACCTACGGCGCCACCGACGACTTCGGCTTCAAGGCCGTCGAGAACCCGGTCCACATCCACGACCTGCACGCGACCATCCTCTACCTGATGGGCATCGACCACGAGAAGCTGACCTACAACTACAGCGGGCGTGATTTCCGGCTGACGGATGTGGCGGGCGAGGTGATTCACGACATCATCGCGTGACCATGAGCCCGACAGCGTGACCAGAGGCTTTCTGCTGGCAACGGTCGCGGGGGCCGTCACGCTCTTCGTGGTAGGCGGCGTCCTTTACGGACTTCTGGAGGATTTCTTCGCCAACGAGGTTTCGAGGGCGATCCCCATCTGGTGGGCGCTGGGCCTGGGCCAACTCCTCTACGCCGCGGTCCTGACCCTCGTCCTGAGTTGGAGGGGTGTCGTCAGCGGCTGGGAAGGTTTCCAGGCCGGGGCCGTGTTCGGGGCTCTGCTGGGCCTGGGCATGGCGCTGATGGGCTACGCCACCATGGACGACGTGCAGACGCTCGCGACAGTCGGCGGGCACACCCTGATCGGGGTCGTGAACAACGGGACGGCCGGCGCGCTGATTGCGGTGGTGCTTGGCAGGGGTGGGGGCTGAGCGGCGCCGCTCGTCGAGGGGCTAGTGGGCGGCGCCCTTTCTGGCGACGAAGAACATCCTGCCTTCGTGCATCGAGCCCTCCAGGATGGGTTCGCTCTCATCCAGGGACTGCAGTTCTCCGAATCCGACCTTTCGCAGGAGGTCCCTGATTTCACCCTCTTCGTACCAGCGCTGAATCAGAGGGAAATCGGTCCGCACCCAGCCGGCATCCTTCAACTCGAACAGAGTGACATCCAGCCGTCCGGTCTTCTCGTTCGCGTCATGTGAAGATCGAACCGCGCAGACGTGATCGTCCTCGACGAATTCGAACGAGCCGCGCCACCTGGACCGGAAGCCCTCTGCCATGTTGAGGTCGAACACGAAGTAGCCGCCCTCTTCCAGGACGGCGAATACACTGCGAAACACCTGTTCCAGTTGGTCCAACTCCATGACGTGGTTCAGGCTGTCGAAGGTCGAGAAAACCGCCGAGAACCTGACGGGCAGGACGATGTTGCGGGCATCCTGGACGACGAAATCCGCGTCCGGGGCGTTCGTCCTCGCGATCTCGATCATCGCTTCCGAGCCATCCAGACCCATTGTGCGGTAGCCTCGCTGCGAAAGCTCGGCGGCAAGCTGTCCGGTGCCGCAGCAGAGATCCAGGACGGCGCATCCAGGCCGAAGATTCCCCAGAACAAGGTGTTCGAGGATCGGGTACGCCTTGGCCGCGAAGAAACCCCAGTGCTGATCGTAGACGCGCGCGAAGGGGTCGTATGCGTCGTAGCGGGTCACTGGATCTCCTTCAGCGGATGCCGGCTGGCTTGTCCCGACTCGCTCGATGCGCTCCCTCAGCCGCTGCATGGCTGTGGGTCCATCTACATGGCGGTCCTCCGCGACTTCGCTGAGAGCGGCATCGGCAAGTTGGCGAAAGTGCGCTCGCACATCGATCTGTGTCAACTAATGCCACAAATCAGGCACGACCACGGTCTACAGAGGTGACTCCCCCAACTCCGGGTGATCCAGGCGGTACATCTGCACGGTCTGTATCCCGAGTTCGGTTTCGCTGAGCAACAGGACGTAGTCGGCGCCGAATTCCCGCACCTCGCCGGGCAGTTGAGCCATGTGGCAGAGGAACCGGCCGTCGGAGCCGAAGGCCAGCCATCCGCGGTCTTCCCGGGGCCGGTCGTACTGGCGCACCCAGATGCGGCCGTCGCGCCCGATCATCACGGTGGAGATGGCCGGAAAGAGGTCGGCCGCGGGACGCTCCCCGCTGATCGTCGCCTCGTCAAACACATCCCATTCGCGAGAGCCCGGTTGGGTGCGGCTCTCGATGTAGTCCTCGCGCCAGGCGCTCACGTCCGCGGCCGTTACCTCGCGATCCGGTTCGTACCAGCGGATGATCGTCCGCAAGTCGAATTCGTCGTCCAGAACGCGAATCTCGGTGTCTCTTCCGTGCGCCAGCACGACGGTGGAGCCCCTTGCATCAACCTGTGGAAACGACTGGAAGAGGGGGAACAGCCCCAGATTCGGAGCCTCGCTGACGAATCCTCGAATTCGCCCGGGCATCCGGTCGATGCTGCCGACCAGCTGTCCGCCGGGGTCGTTGACCTCCACGATCAGCGTGTCCGGATCCGTGAAATCGGCACGATTCGCCCTCTTTGATCTCGGATTCACCGAGTATCCGTTGTCGAGCACTCCCCCGCCGTCGGGGTTGTTCACAAAGCCCGACGTGAGGTTGACCCGCCGCACGAAATCACCGTCGGCCGTGAAGAGGTTGTAGCGCCACGGGTAATAGTCGCCCACCCACAGCGTGTCGTCAGCGGTGATCCAGAGGATAAAGGGATTCGAGAACTCGCCGGGCCCTTCGCCGTACCGGCCCATCGACCGCAGGTGCCTGCCGGTCTCGTCATAGATGCGGACTTCAGCCGACGACCGGTCGATCGCCGCGATCGATCCGTCGGACAGCCGCCCCATGCCTCGGATCGAGGAAAACCACTGGTTTTCGACCTCCTCGTCCGCGCCGATGACCAGGACGGGTTCTTCGCTGATGGAACAGGTCGCATCGGAGCCCGAAGGATCGCTGGTGACGATTCGCACGCCTGCACTGTCAACGGCGATGGTGGGTTCCGGCGATGCTTCCGGGACGCAGGCCGGAATCGTTGCGACGATGAGCGCCACCGAAGCGACGAGGACTCGAAGCGAACAGGGATGGGCCGACATCGTTGTCCTCCATCGTTTGAGTCAGGCACGGTGGACCGGAGCGACTCAGGACGCGGATCCTGACGCTACACCCGGAGCCCACGCCCCCGCCAGTCCACCAGGCGTTGATGCCCGTGCGAACCGGAAACGCTCCCTGGCAACGCGGATTCGCGCATTCCGGTTGCTTTCCTTAGGATCGACCTTGTCGAGATGGAAGGAGGGTTATCGCACGTGTCGAAGAGGGTCAGTGGCCAGGGTTGTTCGCGCGCAATGCCCGCGTCAGTGGCAATCCAGGCGGTCCTGCTTCTATGCGCGTGCGGGGAGGCGGACGGTCCCCCTTCGGCCGCCATCGTCGCGAGCCTCGAAGAGGTGTTTGCCGTCGAGGCCGTGATCCAGCTCGGCGAAGACCCCGCCGACTCGATTGCCGAAATCGGAGACTTCGTCGAACGGCGGGCCGGCGGCTACGTCATCGGCGACCTGCATCTGCCGCGGGTGCGGACCTACGACGAGGAAGGGCGGCTGGAGGCAGCCTTCGGCCGGTTCGGAGACGCTCCCTTCGAGTTTCAGCGGATCAGGGCGGTGGCGGAAGCACCTTCAGGGAGGATCGTGGTCGCGGGTTCCCGTTCGTTCCATCTCACCTATCTGACCCGTGCCCTCGCTCCCGATACCATGGTCGCGTTGCCGACGGCTGCCATGGATGTCCTTGCCCTCGGATCCGACTTGCTTGTGCGGATGAATACGGGAGACCCTGAGGAACGCCGCTTCGGCCATCCACCGCTCCTTCACCGCGTGATCCCGCCGGAGTTGGTGTGGAGCAGCTACGAACTCCCCTTCTCCCCCTTCGAGAGACCCTATTGGGGCTCATTCTCGAATTTCCCGATCGCGGTGAGCGGTGACTCGATCTTTGTCATGTCCGGGGTCAGGTATCCGATTACGGTTCTCGACGGGGCGGGCGAGACCGTGGGCACGTTCGGAACCCGCTCCGCTTCGTTCCGACCGATTGAGGTATTGGAATCGGGCATGTTGGCCGATCTCGGAAGCTACGGCACCACGCTGCCCGGGCTTCTCGCAAGCTTCGACATCATTCACCGCATGGACGCGGTCGGCCGGCACTTGATCCTCACTCAAGCCAGGCACAACCCCGAGCGGGCAATGCCTCCCTTTGAGATCGTGCACACGTCGCTAGAGGTCTACGACCGGCACAGCGGCGTAAAGCTCTATGAAGATGTGCCGCTTCCGGAGGGATCCAGGGTGCTGGGCGGAGGCCGGTTTCTGTACCTCCTGCTGGATGAGCATTTCCCGCCCTGGCGGATCGCGAAGCTGCGGCTGTTGACGGAGAGATGAGGAGGCGAGAGGCCACCAATCCGCCGTCAAAGGCCAGGCATCCGAGAGAGGGAGGCCGACTGATGGACAATCTCCCGTCCCGTCGACTGGCGGCTGCGGCTTTCCTCCTTCTGCTTCCCGCCGTCTCCTGTGAGAGGCAGCAGGCCGAGGTGCCCTCGCCGGCCCTCGAAGACGTCTTCGAGTTGGTGGACGTCATTGAGTTGGGAGAGGATCCGTCCGATTCCATCGCGGACCTGGGCGAGTTTGTCGAGAGGCGGGACGGCGGTTTCGTGATCGGAGACCGGTTTCTGCCGCGGGTTCGGACCTACCGCGAGGACGGTTCGCTGGAAGCCGCGTTCGGGCGCTTCGGCGACGGACCGTGGGAATTCCGAAGGATTCGGAGCGTAGCGGAGCTTGCGGACGGCCGCATCGTCGTGACGGGCGCACAGAGTGGGGCGCTCACGTTCCTTGCTCCGGATCTGACACCTCACAGCATGTTGCTGGTCGAGAACTATGTGCCGGGAACGGTTCTCCCTATTGGGCCCGACATCGTGTTCGGCGGGGTTGGACGGGATATGTACGCAGCCGACATGGACGGTCTCTATCATCGCCTGATCGACGGCACCGTAACCTGGAGCAGCTGGAACACGCTGGCTGCCAGCATGCCGTATTGGAATGGTCTGGGACGGGCGCACGCTGCGGTCGGCGGGGACTCCGTGTACGCGATGGCGGGCCTCCTGTACCCCGCGACCATCCTGAACGGCGCCGGCGATTCGGTCGGAACCATCGGGACGCCGCCGGCAGGATTCCGCAGGGTGCCGGAGCTTGAGCCGGGCGCGCTCGCCTTCACCGCCGCACAAGGAACGGGGGCTCAAGCTGGCGATCGGATCAAACGGTTGATTGAGAGCTTTGACCTCGTCACGAGCATGGATGTTGTGGACGGCAACCGCCTGGTGTTCACGGTCGGCAAGCTGGACCCGGCCAAGCCCTGGATTCCGTTCGAGCAACTAGACGTGTCCGTGGAGGCCTACGATCGCCATACGGGGCAGAAACTCTTTGAGAACGCGCGATTGCCGGAGGGCTCGAAGGTGCTGGGCGGGGGCAGATACCTCTATGTGTTGCTTAGTCCGCGCATACCTCCGTGGCGCATTGCCAAGTACGAACTCTATCCTCTATAGCCCCTGCCGCTCGGACTCGTCAGGCCGTCCCCACCTCCCGGCGCCTGAAAAAGGCTATCGGGCGAGCGGGATGCGAAAGGACCCGACGAGCGAGATGGTGCGGTTGCGGCCGGTCGGTGCGTTGTCGCCGGCGAAGATTTCGGTCAGCCCCTCGGTGGCCAGCACCGTGACGCCGAAGAGGCCGACGTTGTAGCCCGTCCCGGCGGTGATCCCGATGTCGGTGTTCCTGTCGACGCGCATGTCGTCGCAGCTCTGCTCCCTCGACATGTCGATCCCTTCGACCGAAACGTCGATGGCCACGTTGCATCGCCTGTCGCGCCCCACGCTCCCGCCGGCGAGGATATGGAAGTCGCCGCCGATCTCGAGCAGACCACGCAGCACGAGATAGTCGATCTCGATATTCAACTGACCAGCCGCGCCGCCCTCGCTGAATTCCGACCCGGCGCCCTTCTCGATGTAGCCGGCTTCCACCCGCAGGCCGATCATGTCGATCACCCGCAGGGAGAATCCGCCCGCGAGATTCCGTCCGATGCGGCTCTCCGTGGCTTCCTCATCGGTCGCGAGGCCCATGGTCGCTCCGGCTCCCAGGATGAAGTCGGTGGTTCTCCCCTGCGCCCGGGTGTCGTCGGCGGCGACCGCCAGCAGGAATGCGCAAAGAACGAGTGCGAGCGGCTGTCTCATGGTGGAACTCCCTACCCCGACGATGAACCGAGTTCGACATGCACGCTGTACCAGTTGAAATTCTGACCGGCCGCGTCCAGCGTGACAGACTGCTTCGCCCCCGCCGCGAGGTCAACCCTGGGCGTCGGGCCGAGTTCGGTTCCGTTGGACAGATGGATCTCGACGCGCACGTCGGTGACCGTCGCGCCGGTCGTGTTGGTTACGGTGCCGTTGAACCGCCGGCCTGATGCATCGTAGCTGATGACCAGGTCCACGCCGCGGCGGGTATCCGTCGCCGTCTGATCGGCGTTCCAACGGACGCCCGACTCGCCCGGTTCGGTGGAACTGCTTCTGCAGGCGGCCACCATGGCCAGGAGGGCGAGGGTCGCGGTACGGAAGGCTGTATGTCTAGTCATGAGTCTCTCCTTCGTTTATGTCGTGTTGGTTGTTGTCCTTGTCGTGTTCGAGGCTTTCGGCAGACCTGTGCTCCCGCGGCTGCTCGTGTTCCTCCGATCGCGCGCCTTCGACGGCCTGCTGGTCCTCATGGGGCGCTTCCGGTGCGGGTGCCAGCGCCGGCGCGAACGACGGGGCGAGGATCAGAAGGCCCACCGCGCTCATTCGCCGCCAGGGGGACGACGACGCCCGGGGCGAACTGTGTCCGGCCATGAGCCTCCGAACGCGCCGCTCCAGCTGTGAGCGACGCCTGCCGATGCACGGAACCGGGGTGCGCCGGTCCCTCCCGACCACCCATCCGGCCACCTCGGCCAGGCAACTCGCCATCGCGAAGCGGTCGTCGACCTGACTGGCCGCCCAGTCGTCGCACAGCTCTTCGGCGGCGAATCGCACTTCGCGCACGGCAAGCCGGAAAAGCGGCTGGAAGAAGAAAACCGCCTGGAGGACGTTCAGGATGCCCAACCGGATCGGGTCGCGGCGCAGATGGTGCGCGACCTCGTGGCCCAGAAGTGCACGGAGCTCTTCTTCGTCCAGTTCATGGAGCGCGCGCACGGGCACGCAGATCTCGCGGCCGGTCCCTGCGCCCAGCGCGATGGCCGAGCCCAGGTTGTCGCTTTCCGTTAGACGGGGCGCGGGCGCCAGTGCCGCCCTGAGGCTGAGTGCGGCCAGCGCGCGCGAGGCCCGCGGGTCCATCACCGGCTCACGGTCGCCCAGGCGGTGCCGCAGTTTCCCCAATCGAAGCAGGTAGTAGGCGAGCAGTCCCCCGGCGAACACAACCCAAAGGGTGCCCGCGGAGTCGGCCCAGCCCGCCGGGAGCGCAATCTCGGCGCTGTGTGCTTCTTCGCCCGACGGCGAGAAGACGGACGCCACGCCGTCCCGGTGGCCTGATTCGCCCTCGGAGTGACGCTCCTCCCCGGCGATGGCGGTGGGCATGGAGAGCCGCCAGACCGCGGAATCCCACGAGGTCAGGGAGTGGACCGTCGGAGTGATCAGGCTGGCGGCGAGCGCCGTGTACCAGATCGTTTCCCTCAGCCGCGCACGCGTCCGGGGGAAGAGACGCAGGCCCAGCCAGGCGGCGCCGCACCAAAGCGTGCTGTGGATGAGGAACGTAAGCAGCCACGCCGTCATTTCGATTCCCCCTTCCGCTTGCTGGACACCATCGCTCTCAGATCGTCCAGGTCGTCCGGGTCGATCTCGCCGGACCGGACCAGATGGTTGACCAGTGCCGTGCTGTCACCGGAGAACAACCGCGTCACGAGATCGCCCACCATGCTCCTGCGGACATCCGCCTCGGCGATCGCGGGCCGGTAGATGAACTGCCGTCCCTTCGTTCGATGCTCCACGCACCCGTACTCCTCCAGCTTGCGCAGCATCGTCTTGATGGTCGTGACGGCGAGGCGCCGCTCTTCAAATAGCGCCTGGTGCACCTCGATGGCGGGGGCTTCGCCTCGCTCCCAGAGCACACGCATGATGGCGAGTTGCAGGTCCCCCAGTTGCCGCTTCCGCTTCATCACTCGCTCCCTGCGAGGTCGCTCCGAAACGCATGCATTTCCCCACGCAGGATCTGGAGCTGGTTGTATACGGGCCGATAGGCCGCGCCGCTCGGGCGGGCGGTCTCGCCACCTCCGTGCTCGCCGCGCCCCTCGCGCCCGCCGTGCTCGCCGGCGCCTTCGCCACCCTCTTCCCCGCCTGCGCCGTGGCCATCTTCGACGCCGGCTTCGGGGTGACTGACCCACGCGCTGAACTCGTTCCCGAAGGCTCCCAGTTCCACGGGGACGGTCTCGCCCGGACCGACATCGATACGCCTGGTCGGACCGAGCTCCGTGCCGTTGTCCAGATGGACCTCAACGCGCACTTGCGGGAGAAGCCGTGCCGTGCTGTTCGTTACCGAGCCGACGAAGACCTGTGTCGCCGGGTCGAACTCCAGAACCAGACGGGCGCCGTTGCCGAAGAGCTTGTCCTGTTTCGTCATCTTCGGGAGGTAGGTCCCCTCACCACCTTGCCGGCTCTCGCGCCTGCCTGCCTGCGGACCCGATGTGTAGGCGGAGAGACCCGATGCCACCCGCATCTCGCGGAGGTCGGCACGGGCCTGTTTCACGAGATCGTAAAGATTGTCGGCGTCCGCGCTCTCTTGCGTCGGCTGTTGCTCTTGCAAGCCGGGTGCCAGAGCTTTCCCGCCGTTCGCGGGCGCGGAAACCCCGGCCCCGGCCATGCCGAGCGCCATCAGGAACATCAGTGTCATCTTCATCATCGCTCTCCTTCCGAGTTGGGTAGCGATCCCGCGGCGCCACGCGCGTCCGTCGGTACGACTACCGCACTAGTTGACGATCGTAGTAGTCGACACGGCTCGCGAAGGTTCCGCGATGGAAAGGCGGGGGGTCCCCGGGCCGCGAGGAGGACTCGGGCAGCTTGCAGATCGAGCCTGCGGCGCGGATCAGTGCGGAGGTCGGCGGCCCCAGCGCCAGAGGAGCACCGGAATCAGAGCCTGCGGCTTGCGCGCGGTACGCTCCATGAACTGGTAGGTGTAGCCGCGAATCTCCGAGCCGGAGAAATAGACTTCAACCGAGTACAGTTCAGATGTTGAATACCTTTGCAACGCGGCGAGCCCTTCCGGTTGCCAGATTTCATCGATGTAGACCCATGGCGCCCGCACGAACCCGCCTCTCCCGATGGAGAAGAACGTGAACTCACCCGCGGGGCAGGGCCTCATCCGAACGATGGTGTGGTCGTCGACGAAATCGAGACCAGTGGCGGCACCGGAAGCGAGCAGTGCCTCTCGGTCGTAGGCGCGGATGAGCCCGCGGCCGACCGAGGCGTCGCCTCGCCGCGACCGCATGCGGTCTTCCATGGTCTCGATGTTGCTCGCGACCGCCGTGATCCCGTCCAGCATGAACGGTTTGGGCACCAGAGGTATCTCCACCAGGTCGTCGGGGCGGCCGGTCGCGGTGAAGGCGATCACCTTGTCGTGGTAGCCGATCTGCTTGACCGTGATCAACTGGGGTCCCGGCGGCACATCGGCGGCGACGAAGGAGCCCAGCGAGTCCGCCAGGGTTCCGTGGTTCTCCGATTCAACGAAGACGGCGGCGCCGGGGATGGCGGTGCCGCTCACCATGTCGTAGACGACGCCGCGGACCGCGACACGGTCGGGCGCGACGACCGTGAGGCTGTCCAGCAGGATCGGGCTGGGGGTCAGCGCGATCTCGATGAAGTTGTTGCCGTCGCCCGTCAGGTTGATCGGCAAGTCCCGCCGTTCGTAGCCGATCCGGGTCACGGTGACGATGTGGCCGCCCGGCCGAAGACCGCGGACCGAGAAGACGCCTGCGGAATCCGAAGAGATGAACTGCTGCAGCGAGCTGAAAGACACGGTCGCGCTGGCGATGGCATCCCCGGTTTGCACATCGTAGACAACGCCCTGAAGCAGGGCCCCGGGAAGATCGGGCTGCTGCGCCGCCGCCGGCGCGGCGAGGACGATGATGGCGAGCCGGAGGAGATAATTGCGTAACCGCATCACACCGACGGCGCGATGGTCCGGGCACCTCGCTTCACTATTGTCCCTCCCCGGGCATCTCGACTTCGTATACCTCGACAAACTCGCGGCCCAGCTCATCCTTGCGCAGCACCACGATGCGATCATCGGCGATGTCCAGCAACTCGTGGACCGGGCTCGGGATGGTGACTTCCCACTCGACCAGCGCCCTGCCGGTGATGGAGCCTTCACGGATCTGCAGCCAATCCGGACGGAAGACCGGAAGATGGATCGAGGCGACCGGCGTTCCGTCCTCGCCGAGAACCGTCCAAAGCCGCCGATCATCCGATAGCTTCGCATAGTCTCCGATCCACATCCCGCCGTCGGCATCCACCTTGATGGACCCGAACGCCGGATACGCGTCCCGTATTTCCGATTGCTCCAGGCGCCTCCGCCGGTCAGCCCGAACGATCTCGGGGAACATCTCCAGGTACAGACTGGTCCATTCCTCGCGTTCCGCCGGGGTTACTCGCCGCAGGGAAGAGCCACCGCGGACCCTGGTGCGCACGGCCGATCCCTCGTACAGCGTCAGGTCCAACGAGTCGTTCGCACCGACGACGGTACGGCCTCCACGTCCATCGTACAGCGCTGAGCGACCGAACCCGACGGCGGTCCACTGATTCGGTGCGACGTGGCGCTCCTTGCCCGCCCACTCGCCCAGGGTATCGAGTGATTCCTCGATGCCGGCACAGGCCACCAGGAACAGCGGACCGCGTTGCACGCCCGGCGGGAGATCGGGCCTGGTTTCGAGGACGCCGATGAAGCCTTGCCCATTCACATCGGCCAGAGGAACGACTTCTCCCGTCGCGGCCGTGCATCCGCTTCGCTGGACCCCAATGACGCCGCCCTCCCGATCGAGGAACGTAAACCGCCGCAAGGCTCGGTCGTAAGCGAACAGCGATCCGTCGCGGGTGAGCCCGATCCGCGAGATCTCGGTGTACTCGCCAGGACCCTCTCCCTCCCGGCCCACGCGCGCCCGCAGGCTCCCGTCCGGATGCAGGAAGGTGAGGTTGGGCGAAGCCTTGTCGGCGATAACCAACGACGAATCAGGCAGCAGAACCGCGCCCACCACCTCGACCAGGTCAAGACCTTCGAGCGTGGAGTGAAGCAGCGTCAGGCCGAGTTCGGGAAGGTCGAGGGCATGCAGGTTGGGGATTGTGGCAATGCTCACCCCTCCGGAATCGACCACGCTTATCGACTGGGCATCCCCGCCGGGATCAAGTCGTCGACCAGGCTCCGGAGCATCCCCACAACCGAAGGTCGGGAGCAGTGCCAGAAGGCAAGAAACGGCAACTGCACGGCCTACCGGCTTCATGGGCTCCGTTGTCTCGGGAAATGCCCTTGTGAGATCGTGCCGTCGCCTGGTTGGACACGATATGGCTACGGATCGTTTCACCAGCAAGCCTTGTGCCCAAACCTCGTTGCGCCCGGAGGCGCACTATTCCGCCTTGCCGGCCGCCGAAACGCGCCTCAAGTATACGAAGCCTCACCTCACACCGACCGGCAGTCGCCGCACTACGACGCTCGCCACGTCGAATTCGTCACGCTCGATGAACGCGGCCAGCCCGTCCGGCCCGAACGCGTCGGGCATCGCGGTCGTGCCGGCCGCGAAGGTCCCGATGTAGCGGCCGTCCGGGGTCAGCACATCGATCGGGCCATCGCTGGCCGGTTCCTCCCCGCGCCGGAGCACCCAGATCGTCCCCTCCCAACTGGTTTGCAGGTCGCGGACCACCGGCACCTCGGGGTAGACCTCCATGTTCCGGATCCGCTCGCGTCTCATTTCGGCCAAGGCGGCGGCGAACGGCAAATTCGATCTGGCGGCGCGTTCCTCGTTCTCCTCCAACTGGCGCTCGATCTCCCGATCCCTGATGCGGGCGGTTACAGGTTCAGGGCGAAAGGGCCGGGTGAGTACCCGGGTCAGTTCCCCGTTTCCCGTCGCCACCTTGATCGCATAGGCGGAAGAGTCGGTGAAGACCAGCCCGCCGCCCGGCAGCGCCCCGGCCACCAACTCCGGCCCGAAGCCGTCCGGATCTCCCGGTGGCCGCCACGCCCGGATCACCGTGTCCTGCACGGCCTCATCGCCGGTCAGGACGAATCGGTAGACGGGGCGGAACGATGGCTCGGGGCCGTCGGCGGGGCCGCCCATGCTCATTGCCGAGAAGCTTGTCGTGATGATGTTCTGGCCGTCCCTGGCGGGCAACAGGGTTCGCATCCCGTAGAACAGGTTGCCGGGCATGCGTACCGAGCGGTCGAACTCGCCGTCTGGTCCGAACACGTCAAATGCGGTGTGACCAGGATCGAACACCACCGTGCGCCCGTCACGGAGCACCGTGAATCCGACGGCCGTGTTGGTATTCCCGGCAAACTCCCCGGGCCCATCGCCGATCCGTCCGAACTCGTGGACCAACTCACCGACTTCGCTCACAACCACGACCCGGCCGCCCTGGTCGTCCATCACATGCAGGTTGCCGGACTGGCCGAAGCCGACGGCGCTGACCCGGCTGAACTGCTCCCACGCGTTACCGGCGATGGACCCCACCCGGTAGACCTCATCGAACTGCGCCTCGAGGATCCGGTCTTCGGCGGGCAGCTCGATCACTTCCTGCGCCACGAGGGCCGGGGTGGCGATAGCGAAGACGCTCCCCACTACGAGTTGGCTCAACCGCGTTCTCGGCATTCTGGACGCTCCTTCAACAGAGGTGGCTGGATCGACGAGCCCGTAACAGGCGACTACCGCGTCTGGAACGTGATGGGAAGCGAGATCCACACCGGAACCACCTTGTCCAGGTTGAGTGCCGGAGTGAACCTGAACACGTTGGCCACGCGCAGCGCCGCCTCGTCGAGCGAGGAGTGTCCCGAGGTCTCCGCGACGAGGGTGTTCTGAACGATCCCTTCCTCGTCGATGAAGAAGTGCACCGTCACCCTCCCGCCGATGCCGTTGTCACGCAGGATCGGGGGATACTCCCGCTCCAGCGCACGCTCCACTTCAGGCTGGTTCATGAGGTCGGGGCGGACCGTGTAGGGGGTAAACGACGGCGCCGCCGAGATGTCGACCGCCTCCTCGTCGGGAGGAGGTGGCAGCTCTTCGACCGGATTGTCCTCGAAGGTGGTCGGCGCGATGGTGATGTCCTCGCTGATGTCGGCCGCGGCGATCACGGGGGTCGCGGGCCGGCTGATCGCCTGGGGCGGCGGGGGAATCTCGATCTCGGGCGGGAGTTCGATCGCCACCAGCTCCTCGGAATCGAACGAGACGTCCGCCGCGGTCATGCTCGGCCAGAACATGAACATCACGAAGTGGACCACGGTCGCGACCAGAACCGATCCCCAGAACCATGTGTCGAACGACTTCTTGAAGCGGTCGTTCGCCGTCTCCAGCGGCGCGCCTTCCTGCACCTGCACAGATCCGTTGTCGCTCATCGTCTCTCCTCGTCATGTGGCCGAAGAACACCAGGCTGGTACGATGGAGAGCGAGAGCGGATCTGTCAACTAAAAAGTTAGTTGCTGATGGAGCCGGGCTCAAAGGCTACCGCCGCCAAGCACCCACATCGGGGATCCCCCGGCTGAACAGCACGTCCAGACCCGGTCCGGCGGCTCCCGCGGCCGCGTCGCTCGCGACCTGGTTTGCGGCCGGCGGGTCGCTCAGGAATCCGCGCACCTGCCCGGTTCGGGGATCGCGAAGGATGGCCATCGGGCGATCCGTGCTCTGGTCGATCGTGACCGAGCCTCGGGGCCCGGAGAGCGCGATGCTCGCCAGGGCGTCCCAGCCTGCCTGGACCGGCAGGGCGAACACGAAGCTGCTCTCCTCGCCCTCGGCGTCGGCGACGACCGGCATCTCGAAGCTGACGGCGAACAGCTCGCGGCCATCCGCGGACCGTCCTGAAAGACGGTACTCTCCACGGGCCTCGGGCAAGACAGGTGGGGCGCCGACCACGAACGCCGGTTCGAGGAAGGGCACGGTGTCGGCGTTAACGCCACCCCACAGCAGCAGTACCTTCGTCGGTGGGGCGTCCATCGGCGGCGACGGCAATCCCACGCTGTCCGCATCGCTCAGGCGGAACCGCAGCGCGTTGGTGAACGAGTAGTCGCTGATCCACTTGTCACCGCAATAGGCCATCAGGTCCGTCGCGGAGGGCGGCACAAGCTGGCCGCCATCGCGGAAGTCGTAGCCCCACGCACCGATAGACCCGTCGGAGTACGGGAACGAAGGATCCGGTCCTCCCGCCCCTCCGCACGGCGCGTGTTGGAGATTCAGGTTGTGACCAAGCTCGTGGGCGATGACGAACGAGCCGGCGCCCGCGAAGCTCGACCGTCCGGGCAGTCTCGCGATTCCGGAGGGCCCGGTCCTCGGCCGCGCCATCATCCCCATGTAGTGGCCGCTGCCCCCTTCCATGGCGCGGATGGCCCTGGTCTTTCTAAACAGGTCCCGACCGTCGTTGCTCGAACTCAAGACCGGTTCGTGGGCCGTTACCTCGATATCGTGGACCGGCAGGAGCGTGCGGGTGTCCGCGAGCAACTCGTGTGTGTCGGGACTGGCGGCGATCTCCCTGACGAGACTCACGATCGACTCGTCGCCCGTTTCGGTCCAGATGAACGGGACCAGTGTCAGATCGAAGACCGGCATCGCCCCTACATCCACGGCCAGACGGCCCGTCTCGGGGATCCGCCTCGCTACCCCCAGCGACGAGTCCAGCGCCCCTCCCGGGTCAACCTCGATCACCATCTCAAGCCCCGGCTGAATCACGCGTCCGGGTATCTCGGCGTTGACCGACTTGTCCAGGCTGCTCTCGTCGATCTCGGTCGGGATGGGCGCGGATGCGCCGCGCATTTCGGCCACATGCGTCTCGCGGCCGTTCTGGTAGAATCGGGCGCGAACGTCTGGAAGACCCACGCCACCGCTGCGGCTGGCCGTCGGAAACACGCGGAGCAACGCCTTCTCACCCGCCACCAGGGGGACCGGGAACTCCCGCGACTGCACGGCCTGCGTCAGGTAGGCCATCGGTGGATCCCCCGCGCTGCACGGAGCGATCCTGCGCTTGTAAACCTGTCCGAGCCACGATTGGAAGCCCGCATCCGTGGTTGCGCACAGATCGGTGCCTCCAGCCAGCAGCGCGTCGAGCCGGGACAGCGCGGTCATGCCGGCGGGAAGGGGGCCCGCCATGCCGGAGTTGCCTGTGAGGCCCATCTCCCGGAGGCTCGCCATTCCGCCGATCGCGGATGGCACCGGGCCGGACAGATCGTTGCCCTCCAGTGACAGGAACTCCAGGGCCGCGAGGTTGCCGAACTCGGACGGGATGGGACCCTCGAGGCCGTTGTCTTGCAGAAACAGGAGTTCCAGGGTCGACAAGCTGCCGAGTTCGGGTGGAATGGCACCTTCGAGGTCATTGTCGTCGAGAAACAGCCGTTCCAGGGCCGCGAGGCTGCCGAGTTCGGGCGGGATCGGGCCGCTGAGTTGGTTTCCCCACAGATCGAGCGTCGTCAGGTTGGTGAGGCCACCCAGTGCGGACGGAATCGGACCCGACAGTTCGTTGTCGCCCAGGTATAGTCCTTCGAGTGCCATGAGATCGCCCAGTTCCGGCGGAATCGGGCCGATCAGGCCGTTCACGTTCAGGCCAAGCTCCTCCAGGTTGGCGAGGTCACCGAGTTCCGGCGGGATCGAGCCGGTCAGGTCGTTCGCGGTCAGCGAAAGCACCTCCAGATTGGGCAGGCCACCGAGTTCTGGTGGAATCGGGCCCTTGAGCTGGTTCACCGCGAGAGTGAGCTCGGCAAGGTCGGCGAGACCACCGAGCTCCGGCGGGATCGGGCCGGTCAGGCCGTTTTGGTTCAGCCGAAGCTCGTTCAGACCGGTAAGTCGGCCCAACTCCGGCGGAATCGGACCAGTCAGGTCGTTCTGGAAGAGATACATCTGCTCCAGGTTGGCGAGGCTGCCGAGTTCAGGTGGGATCGGTCCGCTGAGGTCGTTGCAGCAGAGATTGAGCTTCGCGAGGTTGGCGAGGCTGCCCAGTTCGGACGGAACCGGATTATGTTGATCGAGAATGATCGTAACATACTATACGATAATGATTTACATCATTCGCTACTCGGATGATGTATCACTTCAAATACGCAAGCCTGATCGAGAATCCCTTGCACCTTATGGGAGTTTCGCGGACCATCGCACGCAATACACCCGCTCGGTTAAGCCGTTAGCTTGAACCTGCGGCGGGTTGCGTCGATGGCGACCGACGAACTGCGAAGCGCCTCCACGTCCGCCGGGGCCGGAAGGCGGTGGAGACACCGTGGTTTCAGCCTAAGTCGAGCCAAGTACAGCCGCTCGTATCGATCCGGTAGGCTCGAATCCAAGTCAGGAGGTCGTCCTCAGCTTCATTGAGGCGTCGGTCGAGAAGGAAGAGGGTATCTCGCGCCACGGTGTGAACCGGACGCATTTCGTTCGAGTAGGGCACCGGGGCATCGACGCACGCAGTCGTGCGATCGGGGGCGATGATGCTCAGGTACACTTCCGATGTGATGTTCCCGGCAGGCAACTCTCCGTCCAGCGTGGAGTCGTGATGCAGCACGACCGTGCTGCCATCCGACATGCGGTAGAGGCCATACATCGAAGAAGCCGCCTCAAACATCTCCGTCATCGAGCTAAAGGACTCCAAGTCATCGAATACCTCTTGGACGTTGGGCGGAACGCCCCGGCGCGTCGTGTTGGGAAGAAAGAGGGTGTCCAGAAACACGCCATCCAGTGTGGAGAGGTAGATCTCGTTCAGACCGCTCATGCCAGACAGCAACGTATCGGACCACGCCACGACACTGCCAAACGACTGAAAAGCCGCGAACCTGCCGCGACCCTCCAACGATCGCTGATAGGGCGCTGGAAGGGGAACGACATAGTCGATCGCCGCTTCGGGGTAGCGCCAGACAGCCGCGATCGTCCCGTTCGTAGGGTCTCGGGTCGGAAACACTACTCCTTGATCCACCACCGATACACCGCCCATCCCCACCCGGCCGCTGAAGGAATGCGCGCCGAGGGAGGTGCCGTCATGCTTGGAGAAGAGTTGTAGGAGATTGCGGCGGTTTCCAGCACCAACCACAACTGAATCGCCCAGGACGAAAGCGGTCGAGATGGAGCGGAACTCGCCGGGGCCGCTCCCCGGACGACCGTAGAACTGCCGGAGCTTGCCGTCCCGTTCGTATCTGAGGATCCGGTTTTCGAAGAAGTCCGAGATCAAGAACGAACTGTCAGCAGTGTCCACTACCAAACTGAAGGGGTTGCCAAGATAGAACCGATCGTTCTCGTCGAGGAGAACGCTATCGACAACCGTGACGGCAGGCCCGGCTGTTGCGCGGTCCATACTGGGATCCGGTTCGCTCCCGCATCCGACGCCGACCAGCATTGCGGACGCCGCGTAGCTGCCGCGAGACAACCAGGCCCACCGTATCACGAGCCGCTACTCCGGGGGGTTGACGATGATCGGATCCATCACGTAGCACCAACACGAGGGATCGTTGATCGGGTTGCCGCATATGTCCTGGCACTGAGAGACGGCATCGAAGTACGTCCAATAGCCAGATCCCTGTGCTGGTTCCGTCCCCGTGAACGTGAGCAGGGCAAGGAGCATTATGCCCAACCCTGTCTGGGCGAGTAACCTACCGATTCTGGTTTTGGGTTCCATCTCGTACCTCCGTGGTTGATTGTGGGGTTGGTGTTTGGCTGCGGGATACTGAATGCGCCCGGTCGGACGCCATGAGCTTGATCGTTTGTTCGAGAGGCATCTCGCGTGTTTCCGAGAGAAGTGGGCTCTCCTGTAGGCCGAATAACCGAGGCGACTGATAGACCAGCGATCCGTCGGAGAAGACCAGTTCTACCGGCAGCAGCCGAGACTCCACAGGTGTCGAAAGGGTCGCCGACACCGGGAGCGGTGCCAGACGGAGCCGCTCCCATCGCTGGGGAGGTCTGGAAAGAACCAGCATGAATTGGTCTGGGTTCGTGGCCCGCCAATCGAGCCACTGCGACAGGAGCGAGGTGCATGAGAAACACTGCGACGGATCCAACACGAACGCGACTACGGGTCCAGATCCCGCCGATGCTTGGGCAAGCGTCTCTCCTCCTTCCACAACCCAGTCAGCCGGTGACTCTGGACCGCCGTCGCATGCCGCGAACATGCCGACTGCGAATAGAAAAAGGCAGATGCCGAAACGGTCGCCGCCGCGATAGGTTGGACCGTGCCTGCGGCTGAGAAGGCGTCGCTGGCGCGGGCGGACCCTACGGTAACCTCTTGCAGGGCAACAGAATCCGCTTGTCGCTCGGGTCATAGGGGTCGGGTTGCGAGTGTGCTTTCGCCGCGGGGAGGGCGGGTCCTCCGTAGCTTCGCGGTGCATCTCGTGGTTGGAAGATTCGTGGAAGATGGATCAGGAACGAAGCACGGAAGGTAATGAAGCTCATCCGAGTGTCAACTCCTTTGGGCCGGGATGTTGGGAGCAAGGTGGTGTGCCCGGTTTTCCAAGAGCGAATCCGCCCTAAGCAGCTCGATCCGGCTACTCGGTCTGGCCCGCACGGGCCGCAACCCCAAGACCGGTGAACCCTTCGAGGTCCCGTCCCGCAGAGTGCCGGTCTTCAAGCCCTCGACACCCCTCCGAGAGCGCGTGGACCTAGTCTAGGGTAACGGGCTCTCCCGGCTTGTGGACTCCCCAACCGGAAGCGGGGGCGGCCTTGGGAGCTCCGATGGGCGCTCCAGAGCGAGTTTCACGGAATCTGCGGGCTCTGGGATCGTCCAGAATCGACGATCCCCGTTTCCCGAGGGGTAAGGGTGGAAGGCCGCGTGTACGACGGGCAGTGCGATGTCCTCTTGCGATAGGCCGCCACCCTCCTGCTGGCTGGGATGAACGGGCGAGGATCGCGACACCAAGCCGAGCGGTGGGAACCGCAGCTTGGTTGGGTCGCGGATCACCGAGGGATGGGTCTGCCGAAAGACGCGAGGTGCCACAGCCGATCCGGCCACCGAAAACCCCTCAGCGGCTCGGCCCAGCGTCGCGCTCCGGCCCGCGCGCCGGCGGCCTTGTCACCAGCCGTGTCCGCGCGGTCTCGCGGCGCCAGATGTCCCGTAGTACTCGGTCAAGCCTGTCACTTG
>JAPPJO010000104.1 GCA_028820325.1 Gammaproteobacteria bacterium
AGAAAACCAACATGGCCGCTTCCCGATCCGTCTTCGCGAGTTCGACCAGCTCCAGGATCTCCACTGTACGACGTACCCTGTCCGCCACGTCGTCTTGGCCGGAAACCCCGGTGGGGAGAAGGGCCGCCAGTGTCACCGTCAGCACGTAGCTGTTCATCGCCATGCTTCCTCATAACCCCCAAGGCCACCAGCCACTTGCGGCATCGTCGTCGTGTCACGCGTCCGAGCGCGTTTCCCGTGCATAACGACCCTGATGTCGATGTACACTTCCGGATCGGCAACGAGCCATGCTGCAAGCACGGTTCTCGCCAGGCTTGGGACCCGCTACCTTCGCCTCGGCTTTCGCCTCCGAGTTCCGCGCGCGTGCAGCGTGTTCGAGACGGCCTGTTCCGAAAGCGCGAACCGCTTCGCAACCTCCGCCATGCTGCCGCTCTCCTGGTAGGCCGCGCAGATCGCATCGCCCTGCAATCGGATCAGCTCGGCTCTGGTGGGGAAGCCGCCCTCGCGCATCGCGATCCTTCCAACCTGGTACGGCGGCACGCCGAGATCGCGAGCGATGCGCGCGAACGTCTCGCCCTCCCAAGCACGTGTAATGATCTCACCGCGGACCGCGTCGGAGATCGTGCGCCGTTGCATGGGGAACCTCCCCGTATTTCGATGCAGTTCGGGATTCCGCCACGATATTGGCGCGCGTTCCGGGACCTGTAAAGCACGCGTCCCGGACTGCGCGGGCGGCGACCGGTTGGCGGAGATGGCTTCCGCGAAGTCTCGTTCGCGCAGGTCGTGTAGTCCATCAATCGAGAGGAATCGAATGATGGCACGAACGAGACGAAGTTCGGCGCTCTTACGGTGCCGGTGAATGGGGCCGGAACCAGGTCAGGGTGTTCCCTGATCCGAAGACCGGCATGTACCAGATCGAGTGGCGAGAGAACGGGCGCAGGCTCACCCGGTCGCTGAAGCACCGCGATTGGGCTCGGCCCAAGCGCTAGGCGGACGAAGGTCGCCGCTGGTTTCATCGGCTCGAAGATGGAGGGCGAGGCGCAAGCCGAGCCCGAGCCGCTCACGCAGGACGCACGGGTCGCGGCGCTGGCGCACGGGTTCTCGTCGAGTTTCCGGGACTGGGCGGCGGATGAGACCCGACCATCCCGGGGAGGTGGTTGACACGGCGCTGGCGCATGTGGTGAAGAACAACATCGAAGCCGCGTACCGGCGCACCCACCTTTATTCGGGCGGCGACGCCACCTGGGCGGACTACCTTAAGGCCGACCGCTAACGCGAGGAACACCCACGGGAGGGGCCTCCCCCGTTATCTAGCCACCCTCTACCGTCACCCCGCATACCTCGAGAATTCGGCGCGCATACTGCTGGCCACCCCGCAGGCTGAAAACCGCCCCCCTGCCGCCCAGCAGCACCCCCACGCGGTCGCTGCGCGTCATCTCGCGGACTAGCCAGATAGCCTCGTCTCCGTACACTGAGGCAAGCTGGGAGTCGTCTTCGTCGTCGGTGCGAATGCTGAACGCCGCGTCTTCCACGGGTCCGTCGTCGAAGCGCACTTGGGCCGTCTCCAGTCCGTAGGCGCCGCCGGACCATACGTCCTCCGGCGTGTCGCGGGTCTCCATCTGGACGAGGACAGTCTCGCCGTCGCGACAGCGTATCCCCAGCAGCGGTGGGGTACCGTACCCATCCACCCGCTCCGCAGCGGTCGCCGCAGTCAAGGTGGCGCGGCCCACCACGTCCGTGGATGCTCCGACCCGCCACTCTCCCGGCTCAAATGGTCGCGGCCCCGACTCGGGGACCAATACCAGCACAGCCACCGCCGCAGCCACCAACGCCGCTGCAGCCACAGCCACCAACCGTGGTCTCGACATCCCGGCTCGTCGCCTCCTCGTCGTGGGCTTCCGTGGGCCCTTCCCGTGTTACGCGATTATATTTGGAGTTGCCTCGGGCCGTCCAGACCCACGAAGTGCAATGGAGCGAAGAGACAGCGAATCGACGGGATGATGGAGCGGTCGGCCGACCAACGGCACCGTGGATGACAATCCCGCATGCGACGCCATTGCGACCGGCTCCTCACTCGCCGGGCAGCGATGGCAGCTGCCCAGCGGGCGCGCGTTCACCGCAGGAGCGGGTCGCGCGCCTGCGCGCCCCCTAGAAGGCCGACGCATCGCCAGAGCACGCGAGCCATGAGCCGGATCGGCTCGACCGTGACCGGCGTGATGGCCACGGCGGCGGCCTCGCTATTGACTATTCAAGAGCAGGCATTTGCCCGTGTTTGCGTCCAACCTGCGAGCACCGCGGATCCCTTGTGCGGGGAAGCGGGCCCGGCCATCTTGTTGCCGCCCAAGAGCTCGCCCCCCCCTCGCGGCCCACCGAAGGGAGTCCACGAACATGAGCGACCAGTCCATCGCCCTCACCCCGGCCGAAAGGGTCATAATCCTCAAGACGGCCCGCCTCATCGCCCTGTGCGTCAGCGCGATCGTGTGTTCCGAGGGGGACCCCGAGCGTTTTTTCGACAATATCGAGATCATGAAAAGGCTCGAGAGCGACGCCGATGACGGCATGAGCCTAAGCCCGGAGGTGCTCGATCTCCTGGCCAAGACCGTCCAGACGTTCAACGAAGTCCTCCGGACCGAGGCCGCCGCCCAGGAATACTAGCCGACCGATCCTCGGCACGATGGAGCGTTTTCGCGGGCGTCCGCGGGGCTGGCTTGAATCCACGCTAAGGTGGCCAAGCAGAGTACTCCGTGGGGCCACACTCCGTGCGTCCCCTGCGGAGGCTGGCGGCGGGCTGTGCCCCCTGTGACCCCCCCTACGCCAACGGCGCGTCATGAGTGCCGGACGCGCCGTGTGGGTGAAGACCCGCTCTCCAGCGAACGAAGTGTGCGGAGTGGTACGCCAAGGCGCGCTCTGTAGGCCTCACGCTGTCGGATCTGGACGCTGTCGGCCACACGGCGGCGGCGGTCGCCCCGCGCCAACCTTTGCGCCTGGTGGCGGTGGGAACCGCGTGCCGCGTCGCGGCCCCGGCGGCGAGGCTATGGCTCGTGAACGGCCTCCAGGAGCTCTTACGCCCCGGACACGCCGGAAGCTCGGTTCACCCGGCTGCGGAGGAGCTTCGACGGTTGGAAGACCGGCACATCGCAGGCCGCGACCTCGACCGCCTCTCCGGTCCTGGGGTTGCGAGCCTTGCGGGCCTCGCGGTGCCGCACCTTGAAGGTGCCGAAGCCCCGGAGCTCGATGCCATCGCCGCGGGCGAGCGCTACCTTCACGGCGTCGAGGAAGGCGTCGACCACCAGCCCGCATGCCTTCTTGGTGACCTGCCGTCCGAGCGCATCGGCGACCTGCTGAACGAGGTCGGCTTTGGTCATTCTCTTCTCCTCGCGCGAAGTCTGGCCAAGTCCTGCCGCTTCACATGATAACTTGCAGGACGACTCCGGCGTCACGTCCGCACTGGCCGCCCGCCATGCGTCCACCCGGCGAAACAGCCCCCGCCGGACTGTCGGCGAGCCCGATTCCTGCGTTCCACCGGCCGCGCGAGTCCACCCCGGACATCGCCACACAGGCGGGAGAAGGGCGGAACGGATCCCATCCAAACGTCCCGGTCGGGGGGACGGACTCCGCCCGCCCCGGAGGCCGGGAGGACCACCGGGCGCGGAGCCGGAGCGAGTTGGGGAGGCCAGTCCGCCGGTCTGGTCCCGCGCGCACGCCGATCGTGCGGCTCCTGCGTTCGGCCTCGGGCTTCCGGGGACGGACCATGCCCGGCGGCCTCCTTGTGGCGGGCGGACATGTTGTTCGGGGGTCCGGGGGCATTCCCCCGGCCAGAGGTTTTCGTGAAGCGTTAACATCTATGGACGCCCCCGTGACGCAAGCGTTCTGGAGAACCG
>JAPPJO010000022.1 GCA_028820325.1 Gammaproteobacteria bacterium
CACGGTGACCGCGCGCGGCAACGGCGAGGCGCGCGTTCAGGCCTGGACTCCCCAGTCGTCGGACCATGCGCTGGTCCGCGTGCGTCAGGCTGCGGCCGTGTTGGAGCCGTTCGGCGAGGGGCAGCGGGCGGGCCTTGGGCTGTCGCTGACCGAGCCTGTCGGCGTGCGCGTCCTCGACGCGGGAGGCGTGCCGGTGTCCGGGGTGGCGGTGCGGTTCGAGCCGGGCGCGGGCCATGGCAGCATCGAGCCCGGAGAAGTGTCCAGCGACGAAGAGGGGCTGGCGGCGGCCAGATGGACGCTCGGGCCGGAGTCGGGAACGCAGACGCTGGCGGTCTCGGTGGAGGGCGCGGCGAGCGTGATCATCGCGGCCACGGCCTTGGACCCGGATGACGCGGTGGCGTCGTTCGAAGTGCTTTCGGGACGGGACCAGTGGGCGTGGAACGGACGTGCCTTGGCCGAACCCATCGCCGTGCGGGCTCTCGACGACGTCGGTCGGTCGATTTCCGCTGCGACGATCCGGTTCCAGCCGGACGCGGGCGGCCGCGCCGACCCCCAGACGGCGGTGAGCGACAGTGCGGGAGTGGTTTCGACGGCTTGGACCCTTGGGACGGTCCCCGGACCTCAGACGCTCGCGGTCTCCACCGGAGGCGACGCCAGCGCCGAGGTCATCGCGACGGCGCGGGACCCCGACGAAGCGGTGGCATCCGTCGAGATAGTCTCCGGAGACGATCAGTGGGCGGTGGCCCGGCACGCGCTGCCGGATTCCGTCACGGTACACGTCTCCGACGAGACCGGCCGGCCGATCTGGGGCGCGGCGGTGACGTTCGAACCGGAGGCGGGGAGCGGGCGGGCGAATCCGGGCGCGGCGGAGACGGACAGCCTCGGGCTTGCGTCGGCTGTGTGGACCCTCGGGCAGCAGCTTGGCGTCCAGCGGCTTGCGGCATCGGCGGGCGGGCTAGCGGTGGGGTTCGACGCCACGGCCGTGTCGGCTGAAGGAGTGTGCAACCGGACCCCGGCGGTGAGCGCGGAGATCACACGCCAAGCCTTCCGTGTCAGGAGTTGCTCGGAGGTGACGGAGGCGACGCTCGGAGGCATACGTCGCCTCGTACTCGTAGGCAAGGGCATCAGACGGCTTCGGGATGGAGACTTTGCCGGGCTGGCCGGGCTGGAAGAATTGAATCTCGCCGACAATCTGTTGATGGACCTGCCACCAGGAATCTTCAGCGGACTTTCCCGCTTGCGGCGGCTGGTCCTGGCGTCGAACGAGTTGACGCAGTTGACGCAAGAGGTGCTTTCTGAGCTCCCGGCCTTGCAAGAGCTGAACTTTTGGCACAATCAAATCACCGAGCTGGCACCGGGGACGTTTGCGAATATGGTCGAACTGGAGCGTCTCCGATTCGACTACAACGAACTGACGGAACTGCCGCCGGACCTCTTCGGCAGGCTTCCGAATCTGCGGTTGTTGACCATGCGTGGGAACCAACTGGCCTCGCTGCCGGAGGGTATCTTCAACTCGCTGTCGCGCGTCCAACATCTGGCCGTCGGGGATAACCTGCTGACAGAACTGCCGCCGAGTTTGTTCTCGGAGACGGTCCAGCTTGAGCGGATCAATGTGGACGGCAATCGGCTCGCCGAATTGCCCCCCAGGCTGTTTGCGAACACGCCAGCCCTCCGACAACTACGTTTGGAGCGGAACCGGTTGGAGATTCTTCCGCCGGGCATCTTCGACGGTTTGCAGGAACTGGCGAGGCTCGACCTGAGCAGCAACGATCTGGCCGAGCTGCCGTTGGGCGTTTTCGCCGGGACGCAAAAGCTCGCGCAACTGAGCCTTCAGCACAACGAGCTTGCGCAGCTGCCGCCGGGGTTGTTCGCGGGCTTGACCGGACTCGAATGGGTCACACTCCAAGCCAACCCGGGGGCGCCCTTCCCCATCCGGCCTGAGTTCGTGCGAACCGATGGCGACCCGCTGGCGCCTGGTCCGGCGCGGGTGGCGCTGCGGGTATCCCCGGGCGCTCCCTTCGCGTTCACGGTTCCAGTGTCGGTGCAACGCGGATCAATCTCGCGCGACACCGTCTCGCTGCTACTCGGCGACACAGTCAGTACCACCTTCGAGGTGTCGGCAAACGCGGACGGCGGTGCGGTGCATCTCGGGTTCCCACCGCTACCGGACGTGCGGGCGGATGGCTACGGAGGTCTGGAAGTGGTTCGGGGCGAAGAGTTGGTGCTTTTCGCGGAGACAGACAACCGGAGCCCGGTGGCGCGTTCGCCGATTCCAGCTCACCGGCTTCAGGCCGGGGGTCCCTCTGCCGACCTGAAGCTCGCCCAATACTTCGACGATCCTGACGGTGACTCGCTGGCCTTCGCCGTTGCGATGACCGAGCCCGGAGTGGTGGCCGCGCGGATCGAAGACGGGGTGCTGTGGCTGGATCCGCAGTCGGTGGATACGACCGTGGTGCAGGTACAGGCAACCGACCCCGAAGGTCTGGGTGCGACCCATCGTTTCCGGGCGTGGGTGGTTCCGGCACCGGATCCCGAGGCGTTCAACATCGAACTGTACTTCGATCCGGGGTTCACGGTCGAGGAGGAAGCGGTGGTACGGCGGGCTGCGGACCGGTGGATGGAGGTGGTGACAGGCGACCTGCCGGACGTGCCGGTGCGGGATTCGTTGGTCGGCTCATGCGCCAATGAACCCTCCCCGCCGCGCGTGGTGGGCGTCATCGACGACTTGCTAATCCGAATGAGATTCGTCGCACTACAGGGTAATGCATCGGCAACCGCCACTATCTGCGGTAAGCGCGAAGAATCCGGGCAAGCTTTTCTAGGCATGAACGCATTCTCACTTTGGTACGTTCGCCGTCCAGATTCGGACGTTGATCGGCTGTATCGGAGCGCACTCCACGAGATCGGTCACGTGCTGGGATTCGGAGATTGGACCACCGATCCGGACCCGGATGCCTGGAAGGCGATGTACCGGGGCGTGGGCACGGATCCACACTTCGCCGGGCCGCTGGCGACGGCGGCGTTCGACGCCGCAGGCGGCTTGGCGTATCCGGGCGGCAAGGTGCCGCTGGAGGACAAGATACCCCTCGTGGGCATCCACTGGCGGCTACGTGTGATCCCCGGCGACATCATGACACCGGGCGGCGGGGCGTTGCTGACGGCGATCACGATCCAGACGTTGGCGGATCTTGGATACGAAGTAGACGTTAGCAAGGCGGATCCGTACACCCTGCGGGGGGCGGCGCAGGGCGATGCTCGGGGCGGCGGTGCGGACGCGGAAGGCTCGGTTGCGGAGTTGTTCGCCGACGACGTGATTCAAGGTCCCGTGGTCGTGGTGGACACGGACGGCAGGGTGGTGAGGGTCATCCGGCCCTGACCGGGCAACCCACCATTTCGGACGTGTTGGGCTGCCGTCAGTTCTTACGCGTGGCACCCGACTTCCTCCGCACCCCTTGCATGTTCTGGATTTCCTTGTAGCCTTTCGAGCTTCCAATTCCGGGCCGTGTCGGGCCACAACCCCTCTTCCGCCTCATGTCCAAGGGCACCCTTGCGCAATGACCACCCTCAATTCGCTACGTTCAACCTTTTCCGATATCCAGCAGCCTCGTCCCAAGTCGGGTACGGAGACTCCGCACCCAGTCCGTAGGACGGCTCGAAGACTCTTCACGGCGGCCGCCTGCGGCCTTTTTCTGGCCGCTGCATCTCCGGCCGGGGTGCATGCGTTCTTCGATCCATCAGCGGCGTCCGATACGCTCCGGGTGACGCTCTCCGCGCCCGAGGGCGGCACGGTGGCCGAGGGCTCAACCGGCCACTTCGAGGTGTCGGTGGCGGGGAGCACCGCCGCCGGGGCCGTGACG
>JAPPJO010000061.1 GCA_028820325.1 Gammaproteobacteria bacterium
GGTGATTGTACACTTGCCGCACGGCTTTCCGTCCGCTAACTTTCATATGTGGTTGGGTTATCTGTAGTTACGTCGTGTTCGGCCATCACACGGTCCACTTCCTTCATCACGCGCTTGCCGAGCACGGTCTCCATGATCTCGCGGCCCGTCTTCTCCCCGATGTTTCGGGGCACCGTCCGCTTCCTCTTTTTCCTTCGGGGGTGACTAGCCATGAAAGACGTGAACCTCGTTGCTCTGATGAATCGTTTCAACTCCGACGAGAAGTGCCGCGATGCGCTGGAAGCCATCCGGTGGCCGTCCGGTGTTGCGTGCTTGCGGTGCGGCGACATGGACGTGACCGAGATCGCCAGCCGGAACCAGTTCCGGTGCACCAGTTGCAAGTACCGATTCACCGTGACGGCCGGGACGATCATGCACCGCTCCCATCTGCCGCTCCAGACCTGGTTCCTCGCCATCTACCTGATGTGCCAGTCCAAGAAGGGGATGAGCGCCCACCAGCTCCACCGGATGCTCGGGACCACCTACAAGACCGCGTGGTATCTCTGCCACCGGATCCGCGAGGCGATGGGCAACGACCCCTTCACCGGCCCTACCCTCGTCGGCATCGTCGAAATGGATCAGACGCTGATCGGCGGGAAGGCCAAGGGGAAGGACTGGCGGGAGAACAAGACGTGGGTGGCTGGGGCCATCGAACGCGGCGGCCGTGTGCGCATCGAGCGCATCCCGAACATCAAGAAGGGCACGATCCACGACTTCGTTCGCCGGAACATCAGCGACGAGGCGGACGCGATCTACACCGACGAGTTGCGGTCGCACGTCGGGCTGGAGACCGACACCCGGCGTCACGAGAGCGTGAACCACAGCGCCGAGGAGTGGGTGGTCGGGGATGTCCACACGAACAGCGTGGAAGGCGTCTGGAGCCTCTTCAAGCGGTCCATCGTGGGCAGCTTCCACAAGATGAGCGTGAAGCACATGGACCGCTACCTGGAGGAACTCGAGTGGCGGTTCAACAACCGGGAGAACCCGAACATCTTCCCCGACACGCTCCGGCGCATCATGCGCACCGACCCGATGTCGTACCGGGAACTGGTCTCGTAGGGTGCCGCGCACTACCTGATGAAGGCAGCGTCCCAGAACTGTAGGCCGAACCCGGTAACGATCACGCCCAACGCGATCCTGCTCAACCACAGGTGGCGATTGATTTCCCGTTGCTGCTTCTCCTCGTCCGCAGCGCCGTAGAGAACCATCGTGCCCGGCGTTGTGCTCAGTATCCCGGGCGGAGGACCGTAGAAGAACAGCAGGATCACGCCCACGATGTCGAGGGCCAGCCCGATCGCCGTCATAGGTGTGCCTTCCCTTCCGTTTTGCCCGCCAGTGGTGGTTGACGGCGGGGGGCGGATCCTCGCTTCGTAGTGGACCCTGAAAACGAAGGGTGACGCCCCCGGCATCAAGGGGCGCCACCCGGTTCATAGATCGCGAAGCAGCGAAACGGGGGGACTGGCTGGTGCCAGGCGCGGCGACTTGAGACCTTCGCGTCCCGGTTCGATTCCGGGTCCCTCCACCTCTATGAACGAAAACGATAAGCGGCTGTCCGCCGCGTGTCAACGATCCTTCTTGCGGATTCCGGTTCCGGCCCGCATCTTCCGGTCCATCGTAGCTGACAGGCAGGGCCACCCTTATGTCGGGTCGCCTGCCCCATATAACAGCCAAACATACCGGCCGGACGGGTAGCTCCCTGATGGTCTGGCGAAAAGGCAGGACGAAACGCGGTTTTCCCTGCGTGTCGGCTACGAACGGCCCGGCACCCGGTCGGGCACCACATGCCGACAGGAGGGAATCCCGATGAAGTTCCGCCACGCGTACGCCCTCGTCCTCGCCCTGCTTGCCGCCGCCTTGGTCGCGTGCGAGTCCACCGAACCCGAGATCCCGCTCTACGACGTGCAGCTTGCGGTCGATTGTACCGGGTGCAGCGCGCACCACGAATACGCGACCCTGCGCGTCATGCTCCGGCCCGCCGCCGCCCTGCTGCCCGATGGCTATGTCCGAACCGACATGATCGCCGGTTGGAACCAATGGCACCTGGGCGAGGTCGGCACCGTCGTGCTCGACGCGTTCTCCGAGGTGCCGGCCGGCGACTACATCGTGACCGCAGCCTCTCCCTTCCTCTCGTTTAGTCCGCTCTTCAACTGCCGCGGCGTCCAAGCGGCCGACACCGTTCTGAACCACAACCTCAGCCGTGATCGTCGCTTCCACCCGTATGTGTGGCCCTACATCCGCGTCACGGTGCCAAGCACCGAGCCTACGAGTGGCCTGCTGGTCGGCTGCTGAAGTCTCCCTCGAAAAGCGGAGGCTTTTCCCATGCCTTGTAGGCCATTCCTCCCCGTCCTCGCGGTGCTCGTCCTCGTAGCCTGCGAGCCCGAGATCACCACCGAGCCGTACCCCGCGATCGAATACGCCGCAGTGCCGGCGATCGCCATGTCGCCCGATTCGTTCGCAGTGCGACGCGGCGACTGGCTCTACAACGAGCGCGGCCTGTCGCGGCCGTCCCCCTACGAGGGGATCCCCGGCGTCCACGTCACCTACACCCAGAAGGAGAACGAGCCGTGGATCGTGCGGTGCGACCGGGAGCCCGGAGTGGGCTTCCCCGACTGCGCCGAGTTCGAGCGCGCCGGGTTCATCGTCATCGGCCAGGCCGCGGTCGACGCGGTGACCGCCAACCTCTCCGGTTGCAGCACCGGCGACACCAACGCGGTCGGCGGCCGACTTACCCTCACGGTGAGCAGTTGCTTCGGGCTGACCCGCTTTCAGCACTTCTGGGACACCACGAAGGTCGAGTTCGTCTCCGCCCCGTGGCGCGACAGCGGCGGGTCCACGCCGCACGTCATCGGGTGCGGCACGTCGTGGTACGGCTACCGCCTGTACCGGAGCGGAGGCGTGTCCTTCCCGCTCGACGCGATGTTCAGCGACACCGTGTGGATGACCACCACCGACTGCTGATGAAGGTGACTCGGGCCGCTTGGTGGATGCTGGCATCTGCCTTGGGAGTTGCCGTGCTGCTCGCCTATCTGCTGGAGGCGACGGGCCGTCCTTCGCGCCGTGAGGTCGATGCGGTTGCCTTCGAGTTGATCGAGGTCCGGCACGGTCCCTACGCGGCCGATCCAAATCCGAATGCGCTTCGGCGAACCCGCCGAATGTCGTCGCGCTACCGGGGCACTGCCCACCAGCGCCGTGAGGAACATGTGCGCCGATACCTCGTCTGGCGGGAGCGGCTCGACGACACGCGGGAACTGTGGGATAGCGTGACCGCTTGGAACGGATACATTCCCCCGCCCTAGCGGTCATTGATCGCCGCCTTTCCGGCTCGCCATTCTCGCCAGCCACGCCTCAAGAGCGACTTCGCTGTAGAACGACTTGACCTTGGCTTTCGGGCACTCCTGCTCAAAGAGCAGCATCATCCGAAAGGCTTCGTGTTCCCGAGCTTCCTCGTCGGCGACCATCCTCGCAGAGCGCGGAAATGCTTCGGAGTTCTGAATCAAGTACATCGCCTGTCGCTGGTCGACGAGGATCGCCGAGCCGATTGGCTTCGGTTCCGGTGAGCGCAAAAACGGCACCCGCCGCCGTATCACCGGAGCGAGCAGCCCGCCGCCTCCAACAGCGATCGCCACAAGGCCGATCCAGGCCATGAGTGATGAGTCTACGAGGCCCTTGATGTCTTCGGGAAACGTGGACAGCGTTGCCAACTCACGGAGAACCATTACGGTCCCTCCGAGCACGAGAACAACGCACCAGAATAGCGCCTTCATGCCCCATCCTAGCGACCCCTCGCCCGTGCGGCAAGTGTACAATCACC
>JAPPJO010000077.1 GCA_028820325.1 Gammaproteobacteria bacterium
CCGCCATTCGTATCCGGTTTTCCCGCTTTCGCGGCACGGTCCAGCAGGGTCCAGTCCAACGGCAGGAAACGCAGATCGTGCAGCCCCGTAAGACTTTACACGACTTCCTGCCGGGGTTCTGGCTACCTCCAGTCCGCTGTTCCGGCGCGAGGGCGATGCCCGAGAAGGGGCGCGAAGTGGAAGGGGTGCCAGTGGCGAGGCCGCCGATGCGCGCCCGGAGCCCAGGCAGCGCCGAGCGGATGCGGTGGGGCTGCTGGCGGAACGAGCGCTGGCCGCCGGGTTCGGAGGTGGCGAGCGCCGTGAATCGGATGGCGATGGGAATACGATGGGTCGCGACCTCGATGAACTCGATGGTGCTCAGACCACCGAGTCCAATGCAGCCCTGCGGGGAGCGCCCGTGGGAACGCCGGGACCCAAAGCGGAGAATGCGGCGAACACGTCAGCCCGCGTCGGGTCCGGCACTCGGGTCGAGCGCTACCAGGTCATGGTTCATTGCGACGCCGCGACGCTCGCGGCCGAAGGCGAGCCGGGGCGCTCGGACCTGGACGGGATTCGCGTTTCCGCGGAGACGTCGCGGCGCATGGCGTGCGATGCCGCGGTGGTCGCGATGGTCCACGCGAAGGACGGGTCGATGCTGAGCGTGGGGCGTCGCACGCGCACCATTCCGCCGCACATTCGGCGGGCGCTGGACGAGCGCGACCGGGGATGCCGATTCCCCGGGTGTGCTTGCCAGTTCACCGAGGCCCATCACGTGAAGCACTGGGCCGACGGGGGCGAGACGAGCCTCCGGAACACGCTGCTGCTCTGCCGGCGGCATCATCGAGCCGTTCACGAGGGGCGGGTCAAGGTCTCCGTGAACGGTGACGGGACGGTGCTGTTCTTCACGCCCAAGGGGAGGATGCTGGTGGACGCGCCGAGCAGACCCAAAGCGGCTCGGGATGGCGAGAGACCGGGCTTGCCGCCGGTCCCAGCGGTTCATCCCGGCGCCCCGGCCGAGACTTCGCTCGCGAGCGTGCCGGTCCCAACGGCTCATCCCCAAGCCCCGGCGAAAGGCAAGGATCCCATCCTGTCGAACGGGGCTGCCCTCTATCGCGACTCAGCTATCCCATGGGAGATCGAGGCCGCGGCGCGGGAGGCCATGGAGGAGTCCTCGGAGCACTGATCCAACCTCGCACTGATCAGAACCTCATCCGCATCCCCACCTGCGCTATCCTCGTATCCCCCAGGCCGCTCCTGATGGAGCCGTCGAAGTTGAAGAGGAGGGAGCCCTGGGCTGCATCGAGGAAGTTGTCCTGGTTGGTGGCGTTGAAGACCTCGAACACGGGCTCGAGCACCATTCCGTTGCTCAGGGCGAATTCGCGGGAGACGCGGAAGTCCCAGGTGAAGAACTCGTTGTCGCGGCGCAGGGTGTTGCGCTGGAGGACGGAGCCGTCGGGGCAGATGCGGTCGGCGGGCTCGGCGGCGCGCTCGCTCGGGCTGGCGCACTTCGCGGACACCGGGGACGCGCTCAGCAGGCGGAACATGTGCGACGCGCGGACGCCGCCCGGAAGCGAGAAAACGAAGTAGCCGTTGAGCTGATGGCGCCGGTCGCGGTCGGACCAGCCGTACTCGGCGTCCAGATGGCGCGGGTCCGCGTAGCGGTAGGTGAAGGGGTCGCGCTCGTTGTCGTCGTCGGAGCGGTCGAAGCCCAGGGTGTAGTTGACGTCGTAGGCGAAGCCGCTGGCGCCGTCCTGGCCGCGCAGCCCCAGCGTCAGCCCGTGGTAGCGAGAGCGGGCGCTCGATTCGCCTACCGTCAGGGCGTTGATGCCGCCGCCAGAGGGATGCGTGCCGATCCCGAAGGGCGAGCCCAGCGCCGCGGCGTTTCGATCCACGAAGCGGAAGAGGCCGTCGGCGCGCGCGTGCTGCCACGAGACGCTCGCGGTCACGACGGAGCTCAGCGCGCGGGTGGCCTCCGCCCCGAACGACCAGGTGCGCGGCAATTCCAGGTTCCGGTCGGCGACCTGGATGTCGGGCAGGAAGGGCGTGGCCGCGGACCCGTCGATCTGCTCGTCGATGGCGGGCACGGGCCCCAGCACCGCCGCGTCGGCGCTGCTCCGGAAGAGGATCTGCTGGAAGGCGCCGTTGGTGGTGCGGTACTGGGCGAAGACCAGCCCGGGGATGCGCGCGTTGTACGCCCCGGCGTTGAGCCGCACCACGGTTCGCCCGCCGTCCACGTCCCACGCGAGCCCGAAACGGGGCTGGACGTTGTCGAGGTCGTCCGGAATGGTGCCGTCCGACGGGAACCCGGGGTCGCTCAGGTACGGCGCGAAGAAGGCCTCCCCGGGCCGGATGAAGACGTCCGGATGCCAAGCCCCTTCCCAGCGCACGCCCAGATTGAGCGTCAGGCGGTCGGTGGGCTTCCAGGTGTCCTGGAGGAAGAAGGCCAGCTCGTGGGTGATCATGGACTGGAGGCCGAGCTGGTCGGCGGGTACGCCGGGAACGGTCGCCGACTGGAGGTACAGGAGCACCGGGCCCGTGACCGAGCTCCCGCCCGGGCACGCGCCGCTCATGCTCGCCGAGCCGTCCGAGCAGGTCACGTAGCTGCTGCCGTGGGTCGCGAAGCCGATGAAGCCGTCTACGGAATCGAAGATGTAGCGGCTGTTGGCGAAGCCGATGAACTGCTGTTCCACCGTGGTGCGGTTGTATTCGACGCCGCCCTTGAACAGGTGGGCGCCCGACAGCCAGGAGACGTTGTCGACCAGCTGCAGCCGCGCGTCGTATCCCGGATCGATGGGCAGGAAGAAGGGCAGGCCGATGCGGAAGCCATCGGCGAAGTCCATGCCGATGTCGGGGAAGGGACGCCCGCCCAGCCGCGCGAACTGGGGCGGCCCGGGCAGCCGCGCCCCGGGGATGAGCGGTCCCCCGTACCATCGCGGCCGATCCTCGCCGGCCCACTGGAAGCGAAACTCGTTGGATACCGTGTTGCCCAGCAGCGACCGCAGGCTCGCGTTGACCGCATGCGAGTAGTCGCCCTCGATGCCGTTCGACGAGAGCCCCCACGAATCTACATCGAAAGTGCCGTTCACCTGTTCCGACCAGGTGTAGTTGTACTTGAAGGATGCCTGATGGCGCTCGCTCGCGCTGATATCCAGCTTGGCGATGAGCGCGCGGGCGTCGTCGGTGCGCTCGATAGGGCCGAATTCTTCATCGAAGAGCCCGGGCCAGCGCGACTTCAGGAAGCTGTCCAGCTTGCGCAGATTGGCCTCGCTGGCGACCACGCGCCGCTGCTGCTTGGTCTCCGTGGCGTCCTGCTGATCGTAGGCGACGAAAAAGAACGCCCGGTCGCGCACGATGGGTCCGCCCAAAGTGAACCCGAACTGCCCCCGGCCGAACTCCGGCTTGCCGCCCCCGCGGGCCTCCGGATACGCGGCCGAGATCGCGTCCCACTGGCCGTAGTAGTGGGCCGTCCCGGTGAAGTCGTTGGTGCCCGAGCGGGTGACGACGTTCACGAATCCGCCCGCCGAGCGCCCGAACTCGGCGGTGGCGCCCTGGTTCACCACCACCATCTCCTCGATGGCATCCTGGTTGAAGGTGAAGGCGGGACGCTGGCCGCCCCTCTGCTCGCCGAAGAAGGCGTTGTTGAAGTCGGCCCCGTCTACGATGAAGTTGTTGAAGATGCCGCGCTGGCCGCTGACGTTGAGCTCGTCGCCGTCGGGCCCCTGGGAGATGGACACGCCCGGCGTAAGCAGGGTGAAGTCGAGGTAGTTGCGGCCGTTCGAGGGCAGGCCGTCCACGACCTCCTCCGAGAAGCGTTGCGAGCTGGTGACGTCTTCGGTGTCGAGGAGGATGTCGCGCTCGCGGGTCACGGTGATGCCCTCGAGCTCCACCGGCGCGAACCCCAGCGAGAGCAGGAGCGTCTCGCCGACCCGAAGGACCAGCCCCTCCCGGCGGTCGGTCCCGAACCCGTCGGGCGCGGTCGCGATCACGTCGTAGGTGCCGAGCGGGAGCAGGGTGCGGGCGAACGTGCCCTCGCCGGTCGTTTCCACCGTGGTGCGAAACCCGGTCTCCCGGTGTTCGATGACGACCACGGCCCCCGCGACAGGGGCGCCGCCGGGATCGCGGACCGTGCCGCGCACGACTCCCGTGGTGGCCTCGGCCTGGGCGGAGGCGGCAGCGGGGTAGAGGGCGACCGCGAGCGGGAGCGAGGCGGCGGCGAGGACGAGCGGGGTGGCGAGGACGAGCGTGGCGAGAAACGTGACCGGGGCTGTCATGAGCGCGGACGCACCAGGGGCGGCGCGGGGGAGCGAGCAGTTGCGCATGGGCTTGGGAGGCCTCGGCTGGTTCCGGGTTTCGCGGGATGCGCGGGAGATTGTGCGCCTGATGGCCGCAAGATACAAGCTCGCGGGGTAGGGCAGAGGCTCGCTAGCTTCGTTGTTCGCGGCTGTCGAGCCTGATTGGGCGCCAGCCGGCATCGACCTCGACCGGAGACAGCGTGCGTCCATCGATTCTTGCGACTGCCCTGTTCCTCTGCACGCCGGGGGCACTCCACGCGCAGACCGCCTGCCCCACGCCATGGCAGTTGGAAGAAGTCCTGCGCATCGGATCCGTGGAAAGCGAGGACCTTGTCACCGGCGTTCTGGATCTTGCGATCGGGCCCGACAGCGCGCTATATGTCGCTCAGGCCCTGGTTCCCGCAATTACGGTCTTCTCTCTCGATGGCCAGGTCCTTCGCCGGATCGGTCGCGCGGGCCAGGGGCCCGGTGATTTCGAGCTTGCGGCCACAAATGTGGGCTGGCTCGGCGACACTCTCTGGATAGCCGACGCCTACCGGCTCCAACTCTTTACCACGGACGAGGTCGTACCCGAGGAGGTCATCCGGTTCAACCTGACCGTGCCGGAGGAAGGAGCGTTCCTGACCCCGCGTCGTGTGCTTGCGGACGGTACTCTGATCGGCAGCCGCATCTGGACTGCCGGCTGGGGACCCTGGCTGGCCCGGGGAGCCGACCCCGGGCTCGCGCTCCGCAGGCTGTCGCGGTCCGGAGAGGTCCTCGACACGATCGCCACCATCCATTGGCCGGACAACGCAGTCGAGTTCGAGGATGGCCGTGGCCGGCGGAGGTTTCAGATTCACCCGCTCAGGGACCTCCCGTCGCCCGGACTCGGCGAATACCTCACAGCGCTCACGCCCGACGGCTCGGCAGTCTTAAAGATCGGCAACGTTCGAGAAGACGATAGTCCGCCGACCTTCGACATTCTCGTCATCTCGATCCACGGGGACACGCTTCTGCATCGAGCGGTCGAGTACGAACCGCGTGAGGTAACGTCTGCGATGGAACGCCGCCTCGCGGACGAACTGGCCGGATGGGAAGCCGGGGACTACAACCCGACCGGGCCCGGGTGGCTTGTGCTCAGTGAAGCAACGCTTGAACGGAGGCGCCGCGCCGTTCGCAGTGCGTTCCGGGTTCCGGAGCATCATCCCCCGGTCAGGCAGGTGGTGGCCGGGACGGACGGGACAATCTGGCTGCTTCGGGAGCTACGTGAGGACCGCGTCGATGTCTGGGAGATACGCGATGCGGATGGCAGGCTCGATGGCACGGTCGAGATCGGGCACGGTCGCGGCTCCTTCAAACCCTGGAGCCCTCGTCTCGCGATCGTCCTCGCGAGCCGCGACGAGATATGGGGCACCACGTACGATGAGTATGACGTGCCGTATATTCACCGATACCGCGTCGACCGGACGTGCGAACGCCAGGAGATGTAGTCCATCGGGTTCTGACCCCGGAAGGTCGGGCCAAGAGATGATCTGGCCAGGAGGGAGCATTAAATGAAGACATTCAACATCCAACTGGTGATCGCTCTGTTCGTGTTCCCGGCCCTCGGCTGGACGTCCGGGGCACAGGCCCAGGTCGCCGAACTGACCCCGGTCGCGTCCGCCCGAGCCCCCTTGTCGCTCGGTGGAGATATCGCGCTGCCGACCGAGGGCACCGTGTGCGTGATCGAGAGCTACGACAATCGTGTTCATTGCATTGCGCGGGACGGCGGACGAACCGCGGTTTTCGGCCGGCGCGGCCAGGGCCCGGGGGAATTCCCGAGCGAACCATCGAGCATTGTGCGAGGACCCGACGGGACGATCGGCGTGGTAGCGATCGTGAGGCGTCACATGTTGGTGTTCGAACCGTCGGGGGACTGGATATTCGATGTTCGCCTGCCGAGCCGTCTCCAGCCATCCGGGCCGTTCGACTCCGTGCTGCCGAGCGAAGACTTCAACTGGACAGGGGAAACATGGGAGAACCGGCACCTGGACGTCGATGTGCAGACCGGAGACATCGTCTGGGAGAGGATATTCCCCAATGACATGGCCGCAGGGACCGGATGCCGGATGCCGGAGGTCGCGGAGGGCTTCGCCTATCCGGAGGGGCTGGAAGGCGCGGTCAGACTGTCGTCCGGCGGCATGTATTTCCGCCTGTGCGATGGGCAGATGTTCTATCTGGCCGACCGGGACGACGACTTTGGCACTGTGATGCGGTCCTCCTTGTACACGATCGAATATCCCTCGGAGAGCGATATCGAACGCTACCTGGAGAACTGCGGACCGCCGTCGAGCCTGGTCGTCCGGGGACCGTGCCGACTGGAGGAGTATCGCAGCACGCCCAAGCGCTACTCCGAACACCACTGGGTCGACGACCAGGACCGTCTCTGGGTGCTGACCAACCGCGACCGTGAGGAGTTCTCGCACTTCGACGTCTTCGTCGGCACCGAGTTCGCGGGTTCCGTGCGCGTGCGGCATCGCGCCGTCGGCTTCGATGTGCTCGGGTCGACGCTGGCCGTGCTCGTGGACCGGCCGGTCGGTCCGGGTGACGCGGACGGCTATCCGGACCGCGGCATCGACTGGTACGACATCGGCGGGCTCAGCTTTGGCCCGCCACCCGGGAATCCGGCACCCGCTGCAGCAGTAGAAGCCCGGTCAGCATCAGGGCGGTAAGCACGAGGAAGCCGGGGCGCTGGTTGCCTGCCGCGAGGAAGGTGGCCCAGCCGAAGAGCACGGGTCCCAGCACCGACGAGGTCCGCCCGCAGAAGGCGTAGAAGCCGAATATCTCCGCCTCCCTGCCCCTCGGAATCATGAGGGAAAGATAGGCGCGGCTCGCCGACTGCACCGAACCCAGGCCGAGTCCGGCCACGATGGCCAGCCCATAGAAGACCGCGGTCGATTGAACGAAATAAGCGGCGATCCCGGCTATCACCCACATGACCAGGACTCCGGTGAGGACCTTCTTCGGGCCAAGCCGGTCGGTGGGCTTCGCGAGCGTCAGCGCTCCCGCCATCGCGGAGAACTGTACGACGAGGAAGAGGATGATGGTGTCGGTCTGGTCGAACCCGAAGGTTGCGGTGGCAATGACCCCGGCCATGACGATGACCGTCAGGATCCCGTCAATGTAGAAGAAATACGAGGTGAGAAAGCGACGAATGTCGCGCAGGGCCCAGACCTCGCGCACGGTCACCAGGAAGCGTCGCGTTCCCCAGACCGCCGCCTCGCGTACTCGCATGTCGCCGCCCTGGTCTAACGGCAGATTCCGGAAGGCGGGGATGGAGAAAAGAAGGAAGAAGCCCGCAACCAGGAACCAGACGGCTTCGATGCGGCCCGGGAAGAGGACCTGAATAAAGATCAGGGCCAGAATCAGCCCCAGCGCGGACCCCAGGTATCCCCAGCCGAAGCCGTAGCCGGACACGGAACCGCGCTCCTCGGGCGGGGTGATGTCCGGAAGGTAGGCGTTGTAGAAGACGAGCCCCCCTTCGAAACCGATGTTGGCGATCACGAACAGAATGAAGCCCGCGAGCACCATCCCCGGACCGACTGTGGCAAGCAGGGACACGCTGACGAGACAGACCGCCACATAGACGGCGAGGAAGCGCTTGCGAAGCCCGCAGCGGTCTGCGATCCCCCCGAGGAGCGGGGCCGAGAAGGCTACGACCAGCGCGGAAAGCGAGACCGCCGAACCCCACCACAGCTCTCCCTCACCGCCTTCACCCCCCACCACAGTGCCGACATAAAAGATCGGGAAGACGGCCGTGGTCATGACCGCCGGGTAGATGGAGTTGGCGAAATCGAACAGCACCCACGAGCGGACCTGGCGGCGGCGCGTCGACTCTGCCTCATCCCGCTCGGCGCGGCTGATCGCGGAGGGCTGGGATCCTGAGCCTCCTCGCCGGCTCACTGGCCGCCCCCCGGTCGCCGATAGCGCACCGGGGGCGGGGGCTCGTCCGCGAAGGTGACCTTTCCGGTCTCGAGCAGGCGGAGGGCTTCATGCACGGCGGCCTCAAGCTGCGGGTCGCCGCCGGCGATCACGGGCGCGGGGTCGTTGCGCACCTCGATGTCGGGCGCCACGCCTTCCGCCTCCACGGCCCACTCGCCGTTCACGTCGAAGAAGCCGCCCCGGGGGGCCACGAAACCGCCTCCGTCGATGAGGGGCGGGGTGTCCCAGGTTCCCACAAGGCCGCCCCACGTCTTGGTGCCAACCAGGGGGCCGACGTCCTTGAAACGGAACAGGTAGGGCAACAGGTCGCCGCCGGAGCCGGCGCGCTCGTTGATCACCATGACCTTGGGGCCGAACAGCCCGGCCATCGGCTGCGTCCACGGCTTGCGGTCGCCCGCGCGCGAGTTGAAGTAACCGGTCAGCTCGCGGTCCAGCATGTCCACGATGTAGTCGGCCGCCGAGCCGCCGCCGTTGTTGCGCTCGTCGATGACCGCCCCTTCGCGATCCTGCTGGGCGTAGTACATGCGATTGAAATACTGGTATCCGCCCTGTCCGGTGTTGGGGAGCCATACGTACGCCAGCCGGCCGCCGCTCATCTCGTCGACTCGGGCCTGGTTCGCCTCCACCCAGGTCCAGCGGCGCAGGATGCCCTCGTTGCCGATGGGCTCCACGATGATGTCGCGGGTCTCATCCATGGCAGGCGAGGGTCCAACCGTCAGGGTGATGGTGCGTCCGGCGGTGCCCTCAAGCAGCGCGTAGGGGTTGGTGGGCGCGCGCAGCTCCGCCCCGTCCACCGCAAGCAGGTAGTCGCCCTCCGACACGTCCATGCCAGGGATGGAGAGCGGCCCGGCGGTTCCGGGGGTCCAGTCACCGCCGTCGTATATGCGGGTGATGCGGTAGAAGCCGCCGTCCTCCTCCAGGTCCGCGCCCAAGAGGCCGGTGCGGGGGTTGTCGAGATCGGGATAGTCGCCCCCGCGCACATACGAGTGCCCCACGGCGATCTCGCCCGAGAGCATGTCCAACAACTGGTTGAAGTCCGAACGGTGGCGTACGTCCGGGAGCCACGCCGAATACCAGTCCCAAACATCATCCCACGGCGCCCCGTGCTGGTTGTCGACGTAGAGGAAATCGCGCATGAAGCGCCAGCCGTCGCGAAGCATCTGCGCGTACTCGGCGGTGGGCTCGACGCGCACCCGCATTCCGTCGAAGTCGAGGCGGCCGTCGTTTCCGCCGGGAGCGCGGGCAGTCCCCACCACCCGCCAACCAGGGCCGGACCGGAAGAGGAGGTGCTCGCGGTCGTGGGAGACCGTGACCGCAGTCGCCTGCTCGACGAAGTCCTCGGCCTCGCGGTCCTCGACAGAGTACTTGAGCAGCTCCCCGCCTCCGAAGCCTCCGCCTTGCATTACGAACACGGTGCCCTCGGGCCCGGGCGCGAGTCCCGCGTAGTCCTCCAGGGGCAGTCCGGGCGCGTCGATGATGCGGCGGGCGATGCCGTCGAAGTCGATCGAGACGGCCGCGGGCGCGTCCTGGCCGGAACGGGACGCACCGCCCCCGGAGCCACTTCCGCCGTCACCCGACCCCTGGCCGCCGGCCCCCGAACCGCCCTCTTCGCCCTCCTCGTCATCCTCCGCCTCCTCGTCGCTCCGGGGCAGGAAGGGCGAGGGCTCGTCCTCGTCCAGGAGCGCCAGGTAGAGAGCGCGCGTGACCGGCCGGTCGTAGGAGGTCATGTCGAGCCAGCCGGTGTTCAGGCCGTAGTCGGTGGAGGCCAGGAAGTAGAGGTACTTCCCGGACTCATCCCACACCGGGGTGATGGCGTCGGACATGCCGTCGGTGAGCTGGTGCGTCTCGCCCGACTCGGAGTCGTGCACGAAGATCGCGCGCAACTGGTTGTCGAGCCGGCGCGCGTAGGCGATCCACCGCGAATCGGGCGACCACACCGGGTTCATGGTGCGCTGCGGGTGGGCGAAGCGGTCGGTGTCGACGTGGTCCACCTCGCCCGACTCCACATCCAGCACCAGCACGCGGTAGTGGGTGTCGGTGAAGGCCAGCTTGCTCCCGTCGGGCGACCACTCGGGCCGGAAGTAGAAGGAGGGCTCGGCGATCCGGATGCGGCGCGGGTTCGCCCCGTCCTGCTCGGCGACCACGAGCGCGTACTCGTCGGCCGCGTCGTTGAACCAGGCGATGCGCGACCCGTCGGGAGACCACACCGGATGGCGGTCGGCCACTCCGGGGGTGCGGGTGAGGTTGCGCCACGAGCCCTCCTCCACGGGCACGCTGAAGATCTCGCCCCGCCACTCGAAAAGCGCCCGCTTGCCGGTCGGGGAAAGGCGGGCGTCGCGCATCTGGGCGGATGGAACCGACTCCCAGCGCGCCCGTGACCAGTTCATGTCGCCGGCCACGTGAATTTCGAGCGCGCGCGTGCGCCCGGACGCGGGATCCAGCTCGTGCAGATACCCCGCCTGTTCGTAGACCACCACGCCTTCGCCGGCCCCGAGCGACTTCACGTCGAAGTCGGCGTGCCGTGTCAGTTGGCGCTCCGTCCCCGTGCGCGGATCGTACGACCACACGTTGCTGGCCCAGTCCCGCTCGGACATGTAGTACACCACGCCGTCCATCCACACCGGATCCATGTGCCGCTCGCCTTCCCACGAGGGCGTGGCGCGCTCCCAGTCGGCGGTCGAGACGATGCCGATCGGCTGCGCCTGCCCGCCCCGGTAGTTGCGCCATTCCGGGTCCCAGTAACCGATCTCCTGGTAGGCGATGTACTCCCCGTCCGCCGACATTCCGCCCAGGTAGGCCTGCGGAAGCGCGAGCGGCGCCGGCAGCCCGCCCGCCGGCGGCACCGTGTAGAACTTCCAAAGCTTTGTGGGAACCGCGTCCCGGCCCGACTGGAAGAGGATCTCGCCATCCGGTGTCCACCCCTGCACCAAGTCCTCCGCGGGATGCCAGGTGAGCCTCCGCGGCTGGCCGCCCGTGGCGGGCATCAGGTAGACGTCAGTGTTGCCCCCGTACTGTCCCGAAAAGGCGATCCACTGCCCGTCGGCGCTGAAGGCCGGGTCGGTCTCCGCGCCCTCGGAGCTGGTGAGCCGCATCGCATCGCCCCCGTCGCGGCCCGTCAGCCACAGGTCGTTGGCGTGCACAAAGACGATGTGCGTCGCGCTCACGTCCGGCTGGCGCAGGAAGCGGGTGCCCTGGGCGGCGGCATGCTGCGGCGGGACGGCGGCGACCGCAGCTCCCAGCAGGGCGCAGGACATCAGGATGCGAAAACGGGAAGAAAGCGCGCGCGGGCTAACGCGCGCGGCGTTCCGCGTCGTGGGATCGGCGGTGACGGCAGGGGTACGAAACATGGAACCGGCTCCGGGTGCGCGATGAATCAGGGCGACACCTGGCAAGCTCGCACGTGGCGGGCGGGGCGCAAGGTGGGAGCGGCGAGCGGGCGCCACCGTCGCCTACCCCCGCGGAGCTACCCCCCCGGTTCCTTGCCTGCCCGTCCGTCCCGCCGTAGGCTGGCTTACGAGGTTCTGTCGCATCGCAAACCACCCTTCGGAGGGAACCTGAGATGGCATCGAACAGCCGCTCCCCCATCTCTCGCCGCACCTGGATCGCCGCCACTTCCGGGGCCGTGGCCGCGGGCCTGATCAAGACGAAGGCCGACGCCGTCAAGCTGGTGGCGCAGGAGGCCCCGACACCGCCCGACGACCCCACCAAGGTCCCGGGCCGCTTCACTTCCGAGGTGGGCGTGCGCGCGCCCGAGGAGCGGCCTCGGCGTCTCACCCGCTCGCAGACGCTCTCCAGTTCGTCGCGCAGCCCGCTGCAGGAGCTGCAGGGCACCATCACGCCGGCGGACCTGCACTTCGAGCGCCATCACGCCGGCATCCCCGACATCCGCGCGGGCCGTCACGAGCTGCTGGTGCACGGGATGGTCGAGCGCCCGATGGTCTTCTCGATGGCCGACCTGAAGCGCTATCCGTCGGTGGCGCGCACCTATTTCCTCGAGTGCTCCGGAAACGGCGGCGGGGCCTACAATCGCGAGCGCATGCCGGTCGAGATCACCCCCCAGGCCCTCGACGGGCTGCTCAGCACCAGCGAGTGGGTGGGCGTTCCGGTCAAGACCATCCTGAACGAGGTGGGCGCCGACCCGGCCGCGACCTGGATCCTGGCCGAGGGCGCCGACGCCGCGGTCATGTCGCGCAGCGTGCCCATGGAGAAGATCATGGACGACGCCCTTCTCGCCTACGGGCAGAACGGCGAGGCCATCCGACCCGAGCAGGGCTACCCGCTGCGTCTGCTCCTGCCCGGATGGGAGGGCAACGCCAGCGTCAAGTGGCTGCGGCGCATCGAGGTAACCGACCGCCCGACCATGACCCGGGACGAGACCTCCCGCTACACCGACCCGCTCAAGGGCGGACTTTCCCGCCAGTTCAGCTTCTTCATGGACGCCAAGTCCACCATCACCTTCCCCGCGTATCCCTACACGCTGCCCGAGCCGGGATGGTGGGAGATCCAGGGGCTCGCGTGGACGGGACGCGGGCGCATCACACGCGTCGACATCAGCACCGACGGCGGCGAAAGCTGGACCGAGGCCGAGCTTCAGGAGCCCATCCTGCCCAAGTCGACGGTCCGATTCCGCCATCTCTGGAACTGGGACGGCAGCGAGAGCCTGCTGATTAGCCGCGCGGTCGACGAGACCGGCTACGTGCAGCCCACGGTGCAGCAGCTCTGGGAGGCGCGCGGCGAGCGCACGTCGTACCACCACAATCACCAGAGGGTTTGGAAGGTCGGGTCCAACGGCACCGTCACCTTCGGCCTGGGAGACCTGGTATGAGGCGGCTCGCGCTGGCGACCATGGTTCTGGCCGTCGGCTGCGCGCCCGCCGGGTCTTCGTCGGCCGGGGCTTCCGCTGACGGCGCCGAGCCCCCGGAGCGTTTCGGCTTCGGCAGCCCGGCGTCGGCCGAGCGCGTCGCCATGTGGGACATCGACGTGAAGCCCGACGGGGAGGGGCTGCCGCCCGGAAGCGGCACAGTCGCCGAGGGCGAACAGATCTACCTCATGCAGTGCATCGCCTGCCACGGCCCCACCGGCACCGAGGGGCCCAACGATGTGCTGGTGACGCAGGAGCCGTGGGAGGAGTGGCCCGCCGGCCGCACCGTCGGCGGCTACTGGCCCTACGCCACCACTCTCTACGACTACACCGTAAAGGCGATGCCCCAGCTCACCCCCGGCACCATGACCGCGGACGAGACCTACGCCGTGATCGCGTACATCCTCTACCTGAACGACCTCGTGCCCGAGGACGCGGTGATGAACGCCGAGACGCTGCCGGCGGTGGAGATGCCGTATCGGGACCGCTTCGTGCCCGATGATCGGACGGGGGGCACCGTCATCCGCTAGCGGGAACGCTCGCCGGGCAGCGGGGCGCAGGAGGCGCCATCACCCGCCCGTCGCGGGCACCAGCAGCGCGTCGCGCAGTTGGCGGACGTCCCCGCGGATCTCCTGGATGTCGATCCTGAGGGCGTCGATGTCGTGGCGGACGTCCTCGCGCAGGATGTTGATTTCGCCGCGCAGGCGCGTTTCCATCCTCGCCATGTCTCCGCGCAGGCGCGTTTCCATCCTCGCCATGTCTCCGCGCAGGCCCGCCTCCATCCTCGCCATGTCTCCGCGCAGGCCCGCCTCCATCCTCACCATGTCTCCGCGCAGGCCCGCCTCCATCGTCCCCATCTCGCCGCGCAATTCACCCATCTCGCCGCGCAGGCTGACGAACTGGGTCACCTGCAAGCCCGTCAGCGTCACGCCGACGGCGAGGATGGCGATCAGCTCCTGGCTCAGCTTCATGCGCTTCATACGCCCCCCGCGGGCACCAGCAGCTTGTCGCGCAACTGGCGGACGTCCTCGCGGATGTCCTGGATGTCGATCCTGAGGGCGTCGATGTCGTGGCGGACGTCCTCGCGGAGGACGTTCATCTCGCCGCGCATCTCGTCGCGCAAGTCGTTCATCTCCCCGCGCAGGCGGGTCTCCATGCTCGCCATGTCACCGCGCAGGCTGACGAACAGGATGAACTGCAAGCCCATCAGGGCAGCGCCGACGGCGAGAATGGCGATCAGTTCCTGGCTCAGCTTCATGCGTCCTCCCGTTCAAGGTTCAAGTGACGGATGGAGTCACGCAGGTGCTAGAGCCTTGATCGCCGATCGAGAGAGCCAACTCGATCCAATGCCTTGTGTGCGGCACCTCGCAGTCCAAGGTGACACCGGGGCGCGGGCGGCGCCATGGGAGCATGGGATGATCGGGGCGGGTCTCAGGGCGAGATGAGGGCGGAATAGCCCGCAAGGTCCTTGAGGGCATAGTCTTCTCCCGCTATTTGCAACAGTTGTACGCGGTACTGGGCGACGAGGGGACGGTGGGGCACCCAGAACTCGAGAACCGGACCCGAGGAGAGGGGCCCGGCGATGATGACCTGGGTCGGAGCGGTGGCGCGGGAGCGGTACAGTTCATAGTCCGCGGCGCGTACGGAGTCGATGGCCGGGCCTTCGATGCCGGGGATGTCGATGGGCGCTTCGATGCTGAGATGGGCGCCGATGTCGCGAGCGTTCGGTGGCAGGGTCAGTGCGACTTCGAGAAAACCGGGGTCGAGTTCCACGGAGTAGTCCTGCGCGGCGACGAAGCCGCCGACGTCGACCTCGATGCGGACCTGTCCCGGCCCGACGGTGCGCACCCATCCGTCGGGGTCGATGGTCGCGACCGCGGGGTCGCTGGTGGTCCAGGCGATGCGGGCCGGGGCGACGCGATGTCCGTTCGGGTCGTTCGCCACCGGGAGGGTCGCTTGCACCGACTCGCCGAGGAGGAGGCGGGGGCCACCCCAGTCGACCTCGACCACCGCGCCGCGCTGCGCGACGACGACGGAGGCGGATGCCATGGCGTTCCCGCTTGCGGCGGCGATCTGGGCGCGCCCGTTGCCGACCGAGACGGCCGTGCCGGCAGCGTCCACCGTGACGACCGACGGGTCGCTGGTCGACCAGGTGACTGGGGCGCCCGGCATGACCTGTCCGTTCTGGTCGTGGATGGTCGTCTGGAAGCCGGCCCGTTCCTGCAGCGCGACCAGGTTCACCGCGGCGGGGACCACCACGGCGCTGGTCGCGACGGGCGGCTCCACCACGTCGTCCCCGCCACACCCCAGGGCGATGGCGGCGGCGAGCAGGAGCGTAAGACGGTATTGGGTTCGATACCGAAAACGTAAGTGTTTTGGTGATCGATATAGTTGTTGTAAACGTTTTGGTGATCGATACAGTTGTTGTAAGCGATTTGCTGATCGATACCTGTTTCGTCTCGCGTCCGTCGACCGGCGATGCATGTGCGAGAGCGGAAAACGGTGGCTCGGCGGCAGCGTCGTGGGCGGGGCGGCGGCCGTCCCCCCCACCCCACACCCCGCCCCGCCGCGGCCGCAGCGGGCGACCCAGGAGAGCGCATCACCCAGGTCGTAGGTTCGGTCACGGTTTCCGAGGCGGTCGAGCGCTCGGGCCTGCACCTCGTCCAGGTCGTGTTCGCCGAACACGGCCGTTATGGCCGCCTCGACCGTGAGGTCCTCCCCGACCAGCAGGCTGTCGACCACCACGACCGACCGGGCGGTGGTGCCACCTTCCACCCGGATGCGGATCGTGTCGACGTATGTGCCCGGGCCGAGGTCGCCGGGGGTGCGGCGCACCACCACCCCGCCCCCCGCCACCCCGCGCGCCACGACCAGCTCGAGCCACGGCGACCCTCCGTGCACGGCCGTCCAGGTGGCGGTGCGCGACCCGTACCCCCCCACCTCCACGACCAGAGTGTCCACCAGGGGCTGGGCGACCCCCGCCAGCGTGGCCGCCGCCCCGCCCCGCCCCGCGACCGTCACGGTGGTCGCGGCCGCCACCCGGAGCGAGTCCACGAGGGTGGCGGGAGTCACGTACGGACCGTCTCCCGCGACCCGGATGGTGTCCAGGTACAGGCCGGCCGCGAGGCCCTCCACCCGCCGTGTCCACCGGACGCGACCCGGGCCCGTGCCGGCCGAGTCGATCAGCTCAAGCCACGCGGACGCCCCATGGGTCGCGCGCCACGCCACCTGCGCGGGCGCGGGCCCGGCGACCGCCACCTCGGCGGAATCGGCCACCTCCCCGGTCGCGCCCACCGGAACCTCGGTGTAGCGCCCCGCCGAAGAGAACGCGAGCGTGTTCACCGCCCGCACGACCAGCCGAACCGGCAGCACGGCCGCCCCCGCAGCCCCACCGGCTCGAGCCCCTGCGCCACCTGCGCCATCGCCCCGGAACTCCACTGCCGCCGCCGCCCCCGCCCCGGCCACCACCACCGTCACCGTATCGACGTACTCCCCGGGTGGGAGGTCGCCGGGGTCGATGCGCCATCCGACCGAGTCGAGCGCGCCGCCCTGCGCCCGCGTCAGCTCGAGCCACCCGCCGTCCGCGGCGCGCGCTTCCCAGCGGGCCGCCGGCCACCCGGTGCCGTAGATGCGCACCGGCGCGCCGCCTTCCACCGGGTCGCCGCCCCGGGCGACCACGATGCGCCGCTCGCCCCGGGTCTCCGCCACCAGCGGCGCGGCCACCGGCAGGGCGAACGCGCCCCGGCCGTGGGTCGCGGCCACCATGACGCCCGCGGCCGGCTCCACCGCCAGGTCGAACACCGCGACCATCGGCAATTCCTCGCCCAGGCGGACCCAGCCCCCGCCGCCCATCGAAGAAAACACGCCCAGGTCCGTCCCGATGTAGATCCGGGACAGCTCCGCGGGATCGAGCAGCACCGCGTTGACGGGATGATCGGGCAGGTCGCCGGTGATATCGGCCCAGGACGCGCCGTAGTCGCGGGTGACGAAGACGTGGCCCGTGCCGAAGCCCGAGAACACCGCGTAGGCGGTCGCGGGGTCGTGCGGGTGCACCGCGATGTCGCTCACGTAGCGCATGGGCAGCGACGCCGAGACCGGGCGCCACGTCGCGCCCCCGTCCCGGGTCACCACGATGTCCGATTCGGACGTCCCGAAATACAGCACGCGCGCATCGGAGCGGCTGGGCGCGATGGCCGAGATGTTCCCCGCGGGGGCTTCCGCGATCGGTTCCCATAGTCCGCCGCCGTCGACCGTCCGGTACAGCAGCTCGGTCCCGAAGTAGAGGAGGTCCGGGTCGAAGGGATCCATGACCAGCGGAGGGATGAAGAGCGCATCGTCGCCGAGATCGATGCCGCGGCCGCGGTAGCGGAAGGAGCCGCCGTTGTCGGAGCGCCTCGGCCCTCCGGTCCCGCCCCGCCACTGGGTCTCGGCCCACCTGCGGTCGAAGCGCGGGTCGAGCGCGGTGAAGCCGCCGTCGCCGCCCATCACCTGCGGCCAGGAGAGGTCGCCGTCGCCCTCGATGGTCCCGTTGTCCTGCGTGCCCCCGAGTACCGAGACCGCCTCCGCGCGCGGATGAATGGAGACCCCGGCGTAGAACTGGGTCAGGGAGAGGTTGGTGTTGAGGCTCTCCCAGGTGTCGCCCCGGTCCGGGCTCCGGTAGACGCCGCCGTCGTTGCCCACCAGCAGCATGTCGGGCGCGCGCGCATCGACGGTGAGGACGTGCTGATCGACGTGGATGTCCGTGCGGCCGAGGGTCGAGAAGGTCGCGCCGCCGCTGTCCGATCGGTACAGCATCACGCCCCCGAAGTACACCACGTCGGGGTCGGTGGGATGCACCTCCAGCGACTGGTTGTACCAGCACTGCCCGCAGCGCAGGCCCACGGCCGGCATCCGGCTCCAGGACTCGCCGCCGTCTTCGCTGCGCGCGATCATCGCGGCCTCGCTCTCCCCGGCCGACAGGTAGACGACGTCCGGATTCGAGCGCGACTGCGCCAACTGCGCCCGCCAGTAGAGCATGCCGAGCCCGGGATCGACCTCGCGCCAGCTCCACCCGCCGTCGTCGGACCAGTGGAGGGTGGCGTGGCCCCGCTTCTCCTCCCCTTCGGCCACCGCCGCGAACATCGTCTCGCGGGCGCCGGCATGCACCAGCACGTCGGTGACCACGCCGTCGAGCGCCTGCGTCCAGCGCGCCCCCGAATCGGTCGAGACGAACAGCCCGCCCTCGGTGGCAGCGTAGACCGTGGTGGCGTCCAGCGTGCCGGCGGTCGCCGAGTCGACCAACACGCGCGAGATGGTAGTCCCGCCCATGGGGCCGGTGAACACGCCCTCGCCCAGCCGGGTCCAGCTCTCGCCCCCGTCCGCGGAGCGCAGAATCCCGCAGCCGTAGTAGCTGTCGGCGGAGAAGTGCTGCTCCCCGGTGCCCGCGTAGACGATGTCCGGGTCGACCGGGTCGAGCGCGAGGGCGCCCATCGCCAGCGAGCACTCCCGGTCGGTGAGGGGCCGCCAGGCGGCGCCGGCGTTCTCCGTGCGCCACACCCCGCCCTGCGCCCCGCCCGCGAGGATCACGTCCATGTTCGCGGGATGGAGGACTACCGCCGATACGCGTCCCGTGGAGATGGCGTAGGACTCGATGATCTCGGGGCCGAGCGGCTCCCAGCCGTCCGAAGCCCCCAGGCGCGCGGCGGCCGCGCCCGGCGGGAGACGAAGCACGGCCCGCCGGAGGACGCTCTCACGGGCCACCTGGAGACGGGCGCCCCACCCGGGGAAGCCGGGGGAACGGCGCTGTTCGAGGAAGAACTCCCAGCGTCCGCCGGGATCGTCCTGCTGGCCCGAGGCCGCCGACGCCCAGGCCAGGAGCGCGAGAACGGGAAGGGCGCGAAGCCGCCTCACCCGTGTCGGAAAGGCGCCCGCCCCCGCGGTGCGCTCGCGAGCCCCGTTACGGCGAGCATGTCATCCGCGCCGGCGGGCGCGCCCGGCACCGCTCGGCGAGGATCATGCCCATTTCGTTGCCCCCGCAGACGCTTTCCTGCGCGACCCTGGCCGCGGCCCCGGCATCGGGGCCGGCGCCCATGCGGCACACCTCCTCGCCGTCGAAGACCAGGCAGACCTCGCAGGTGACGTCGGCCGGGGCCATGGACGAATACATCACGTATCCGAGGAAGATGAGGATGGCCGCTGCGATGCCCATCGGTATCAGACGCTTCATCCGGCCAGCTCCTTCGCTTCAGGGGACCGCCGTGGCCCGCCAGAAGTCGATCCCGCCGGGCTGGTAGCGCAGTTCGGCGCTCGCCACCCGCTCGAGCGCCGACAGATCGAAGACGTCGAGCGTTCCCGGCGTGGCGCCGATCGCCTCGTTGGAGACGAAGGCGTAGCGTCCGTCCGGGCTCGTCACCACGCCATGGGTGATGGGCCGGGTGGTCGCAATCCGGGCAAGCTCCTCCCCCGATTCCAGCGAGATCACGGCGACGGCCTGCTCGCCCTTCAGGGTGGCCACCAGCAGCGAACCGTCCGGGGTTACGTCCAGATTGTACGGGGCCGTCCCCGTGGAGAACCGCCGGCGCACGGTCCAGTCCCCGGCATCGATCTCAAGGATCTCGTCGTTGCGGTTGCAGGCCACGTAGACCACCCGGTCCGCGAGCGCGCCCGCGCCCGGCTCGGCCCAAGTGGGCGAACACACGGCGTCGGCCATCCCCGCCATGCGCCCCATGCTGGTGTCGTCGCGCATGGACGACGCCTGTCCCGGCTCCGTTCCCGCAGCCCCGGGACCCGCAGCGCCCGCCGGGCCGGCGGCCTCCGCACCGCTCATGACCATTACGTGGCGGCCCATCCCCTGGTCGCGGGCATCCAGCGGACCCTCGCGGCCCGGCGCCAGCGAGAAGCGCCGGCTCACCTCCAGGGTGGTCAGGTCGAACTCGACCAACTGGTCGGAGTGCATGCACGCCGAATACTGGAGCCCGCCCGAGGCGCTCACCCGGCTGCCGTGGGGCATGAGACAGGTGGTGACGCGCGAGAGCTGGGTCATGGTGGGGGTGTAGACCACCGACAGGTCCGAGGGCACCATGTCGCCATGCAGGTTGAAGTTGGCCACCACCAGGAACTGGCCGTTGGGGGTGACGCCCATGGTGGCCGGGAAGAGCCCCAGCTCCGCCCGCGCGACCAGGGTGTCGGCCCCGGTCGCGAACTTCCACACGTACCCGTAGGGCGTGCCGTGGGCGATGGTGAGGTACCAGAAGGCCCCGTCCGGCGAGACTGTGAGCCCGTGCGCCCCGTCGTTGTCGGCCGGCATGATCCCGACCGGGATCTCCTTCTCCACCTCCGCGCCGGCGCCGGGCCGGAACACCACCCGGCTCACGATGTCGGACGACTCGTTGGCCACGTAGAGGCGGTACTCCATCGGCTCCGGGGAGGCCTCCTGGGCGGCGGCACGCGCGCCGGGATGCACGAAAACCGCGGCCAGCACCGCACACGCGAACGCTGCCCGACGACCGCCGAAGCCACGCCCCGCCATCAGCCTCCCATGCCGCAGCGATCGGCGGAAAACGTCCATGCCCCTAGCCTGGCTCGTCACCGAGCCGACCACGGACGTATCCCTCCAAGTGAGCGACATCCTCACGAACCTGTGCGAGGCCCTCACGAACCTCAGCGAGGCCCTCACGAAGCTGAGCGACTTCCCCACGAAGCTGACCGACCTCCCCACGAACCTGGGCGAGGCCCTCCCGGAGGTCGGATCGGATGAACCCGTAGAAGCCTCCCAGCGCCAGCAGCAGCATGACGAACTGTCCCCAGTCCTTCATCCATGCGGATGTGGTGGCTGCTCTGGCTGTATCGGAATCGATCACGTTTCATGCCTCCGGTGCGTTCCCCAATCTGGCCTGCAACGCCCGAAACCGCCACAGAATGGGGCTGGCAGTAACGCAGTAGTTCTCACCTTCCGCCGGCGATTCGCGCATAGGATTCGTAGGCTTCCTCAAGCTCATTGACCGTGTTCCCGGTCAGTTCGAGGAGTGCGGCGATCAACTGGTCGTTGGAGGCAATCTGGCCAGCGTTGATGCGCTGGATGAGCGCGTACAGAACGCCCGGCTCATGGCGCTCCAGGTAGTCGAACAGCATGCACGACTGCGAGTAGGTGCGCCAGTTGTCCGCAAGGAAGGCATCGCCACTGAGACGAAGGAGCTGTCCGAGGGACATGAGACGGTCTTCCCGGTCAAACCGCTGGAAGAGAACGTTGCACCAGGAGTATGGCGCCGGGACCCGGAGCGAACCGCCGTCGGTGAACACACCGCCCTCGAAGTACATGGCCGTCCCTTCGACAAACCATTTGGAGGTGTCCCACGCCTGTGGCCATGTCGCGTAGACGAAGTCGTGGCCCACCTCATGTAGCTGAGTGCCCAGGTCCGGGATCTGGTACGGCATGATGAACCAGCGCGGGTAGTCCAGATAGCAGGCCGTGACGTTTCTGGCGCCGGGGATGAAGATCGTCGGACAGTGCGGCACAACCTTCTTGAAGACGGTCGAATCCGCTGTGTAGTAGGCATCAATGTAGCGGCCGCGGTTCTCGGCGTAGAGGGCGTCGAAGAAGTCCCACACCCGGCCCAGATGCTCCGCATGCTCCTCGCTGAAGGTAGGGCTTATGTCGGAGAATACGCGCACGTTGGCGACGTGATGCACGTGCGGATAGTCGGAGGACAGTGTCTGGAGCCATTCGGGATCCGTGTCGGGGAACGGGGCCGGGGGCCTCCGGGGCGATAGCTCACGCGAGATGGCGAACGCCAAAGCCGTGTCCGAAACCATGTCCAGGGTTCGGTCGACCGACGCAAACCCCTCCGCCGCCGCGCGAACGGTGAACTGCGCCTCCTCCAGGGATTCCAGCACGTAGCGACCGTGATCGTCGGTGGTCGCCTGTCGTCCGGCATCGGGCCCGTCGACGGCTTCAACGACGGCACCGACGATTCGGCCGCCGGGGTTCGCCACCGAGGGCCCCGACTCGGGGTCGGCCCATCCGTGACTGACGGTGCCTGACAGCGTCCACCGCGCCCGCGCCCCGCACGCGCCTCCGGTGACAACGGGGCAGAGGTTGAGGTCCAGGCTGTCGAAGTAGACCAGCCGGTGGGGGATCGCCGCCGCAATTGTGTCGGCCATGCCCGCGGTGATGCGGTCGCCGCGGTGCCTGACGGCCAACCAGGCGCTGAAGCTCTCGGCCAGATCCTCGCGGCCCGGGTAGTCCCGCGCATAGGTCGAGATGGACGTGGGGTCCGCTGCTTGCGCCGCCAGCCAGCCGGGCGCGGCCGCATGCGTCGAATCGAGCGACGTATGGACACCTTCGTGTATGAACACCTCCGGGAGGAATCCCTGCTGCCGGTATTGTTCACCGCGATCCGTATGCACGAGCAGGGAGCGGTTTCCTCCTCCGAACGCCTCATCGCCCCGATGTATCCAGACGGCGTCCACGTCGTCCCGCAGTGCGGCCGGCATCTGGCCGATCGCGGAGGCGTATTCGCGGGCTGCGGCTTCGGCCTCCGCCCTTGTGCCGAACTCCGGATTGACTTGAAACTCGGCGGAGAGGCCATTGGCGAACGTGGCGTCGAACAGGTAGGCCTGGATCGTGATCCACGCCGCGGGCCGTCGGTCATAGACAAGCCGTTCGCCGCGGCCAGCCGCCTCGAGACCCACGAAATCCGTCGGATCCGATGGAACAATGATATCCGGGTCCAGGAAGACGGTCCCGTGATAAGGCGGAACGTTGGGTGGGGCGTCGACGGTGATTCGGGCGGTGCCCCGGGCGCTCCCCGATGCCGCGGTCATCGTGGCCGTGCCGTTGGCCACGGCCGTCACCAGCCCGGAGGCGTCTACCGCCGCAACCGAAGCGTCGCTGCTCGCCCACGCGACCGCGGTGCCCGCCATCACCTGCCCGTTCTGGTCGCGTACCTCGGCGGTGAATCGGGCCGTCTCCTCCAGAGCGGTCAGCGTGGCGGAGGCCGGGTTGATCGTCACCGTGGTGGCCACGGGAGCCGGCGGTGGCGGAGGGGGCTCGAGGGCACCATCGCCGCAAGACAGGACCAGCATGGCGATCCCCGCGACGGCCATCCCCGGGATGGCGAAGCCCGCGCTCAGCCGTTCCCGTCCTCTCGCGCCCCACCGAAGGAGAATGTGTCCACTCATGTCACGAAACGCTGATAATTGCGAGCAAAACGCGAGTTAATCGATCACGGGAGCGAGATGTTAGCGATTCGTCTCACCAACCTGCAAGGACGACCGAAGCCGGGAGATCCGCTTGTCGACCCCTCGCCGAGGGCGACGGCTCGATGGCGACGGCATGCCTGACATCCTGGCGCCGATTGACACGGGGCGTTTGTGCCCGAATGGTGCAAACCCCAAAACGTGATAACGGACAGGATACCAAGATGGAACGACCCAGGAAGCTCAACGCAGGTTTCGTAAAGACCGTCCGGCGACCGGGCCGGTACGGGGACGGACGCGGAGGCTACGGGCTGTCGCTGCTGGTCAAGCCCACATCGACGGGACGGATCAGCAGGACGTGGGCGCAGCGTCTCTACATCAACGGCAGGGCCGTGAACATGGGTCTGGGGGCGTACCCGGTGGTGACGTTGAAGGAGGCGAGAGCCAAGGCGCTGGGGAATCGGCAGGCGCTGGCGCGGGGGATGGACCCCAGGAGCGACGGCATACCGACCTTCGCGCGCGCCGCCGAGAAGGTGATCGCGATCCACAGGGCAAACTGGAAGCCGGGTGGTGACACCGAGGAGCAGTGGAGGACCAGCCTGCGCGACTACGCCTACCCGAAGATCGGGCACAAGCCCGTGAACAAGATCACGACGACGGACGTGATGGCCGTCCTGCTGCCGATCTGGAACGAGAAGCGGGTGACGGCGACGCGGGTGCGCAACCGGATTTCGGCGGTGATGAGGTGGGCCGTCGCGAAGGAGTACCGGGAGGGGAATCCGGCCGGAGACACCATCGCGGCGGCACTTCCGAAGAACGGGGTGCCGGTCGTCCACCATCCTGCACTGCCCCACGCGCAGGTTGCCCGGGCGCTGGCCAGAGTGCGTGCGAGTACGTCACAACCCCTGACGAAACTGGCATTCGAGTTTCTCGTTCTGACCGCGTCCAGATCAGGCGAGGTTCGGAATGCGAGGTGGGCGGACATCGACGCCGGGGCCGCTACCTGGACCGTGCCGGGCAACCGCATGAAGATGGGACGCAAGCATCGGGTGCCGCTGTCTTCACGTGCTCTCGAAGTGCTCACCCAGGCGCGCCGCCGCTGCAACGGATCCGACCTGGTATTCCCCTCCCCGGCCCGCCGCGTGCTGACCGCTAACACGCTCTCTCTGCTCTGCCGACGCCTTGAAATCGGAGCCGTTCCGCACGGCTTCCGTTCCTCGTTCCGCGACTGGTGCGCCGAGCACGGCGTACCCCGCGAGGTCGCCGAATCCGCGCTTGCGCATGCGGTCAAGGGTGTCGAAGGCGCATACCTCCGATCCGACCTCTTCGAGCGGCGCCGAAAGGTAATGGAGGCATGGGCAGACTACCTGCGGTGACCGCGGGTGTGCGCATAACCATAGTGATAATCGCCCCAGGAGTATAGTCGTATAACGTTGTGATATCGTGATTTACCAATAGTCGGTGTCGGCCATTATATCCGTACCTCTGCAGTCGAGGGTCAGGTGGTCATCGAGGGCGAGGGCCTTGCCGGCGTTACAGTGACGCTGATCGGCGGTCCCTCGGACGAGAACTTCACCATGATGACCGACGCCGACGGCATGTACAGGTTCGAGGACCTGCGCCCCGGCGACTACACGGTCTCGATTTCGGACTTCGACACCCGCGACTACGAGTTCGCCGCCACGTCGCAGGACGTGAGCGTGGATCTCGACGAGACGGGAACGGTGTCGTTCACGGGCGTCCTGCTCCGCACCTCCGGCATCAGCGGCCGGGTGAGCGTCGAGGGCATGGGCCTCGACGGCATCGCGGTCACGCTGTCGGGCGCGGCCGATGGCACCAAGACGACCGACGCGGGCGGCCAGTACTCCTTCTCGGGCCTAGCGGCGGGCGACTACACGGTCACGATCGCGGTCGACGACCCCGCCTATGTGTTCGACTCGATGAGCCAGGACAGGACGGTCGGCGACGACGATTCACAGATTGTGAACTTCGAGGGCCAGCACGCGCGCACCGCGAGCGTTTCCGGTCAGGCGTTCCTGGACGAGCTGGACAAGAACGACATGATGGACGCGGGCGAGCACCCGTTGCCGGCAGCCAATATTCCGGTGGCGCTGGTGGGCCCGGGTGTCAATGACCAGCGGCTGAGCGCGACCGGCCCGGATGGCTCCTTCTCATTCCCGGGTCTGCGCGCCGGCTCCTACCAGTTGGTCGTGCCGATCGACGCCACGGCTGCAGCCGCGCTCGCGGCCAACGACGTTGCGTACGGCGGACCGGGGACGGGCTACGCCTTCGCCCTCGGAGTTGGCGAGCGCAAGTCGCAGGCCGTTCCGTTCGACATCACGCACACGACGGTCAACTTCTCGGTGTCGCTGAGGAGCGGCGACGAGATGGGTGACGCGCTTCCCGGCGCCTCCGTCACGCTCTACGGGGCGAACAGCGCCATGGTCGGCAGCGGCATGACCGGCGACGACGGCTCCGTGTTGATCAAGGTCGCGCGCGCCATGACCAGCGGGAACATGGTCAACGCGGGCGTCTCCGCCGAAGGCTACGACGTGGCCGACGGCATGACGGCCGTCTCGTGGGATCCGCAGATGTTTGCGACCTCGGGCGCGAACTCCAACGACATCGTCAACCTGAACGTCGACGTGAGCATCAGCGGCGCGACGGTCGATCGTGGCGACTACGGCGGCGGCGAACCGCTCGCCGGCTGGGCCTTGATGGGCGATGGCCCGGACGAGTTGGGCGACGACGGCACCGTGACGTTCACGACCACCGTTGATGCGGTCCCGGCAAGCTTCTCGTTCGCGGTCGCCGACGACCAGGACGACGCCTTGGACGGCGGCGAAATGTACGAGTCGTCCGGCGGCGGGTACGTGCACACCGGCCTCTCGCTGGCGGGCAACATGGACGCCGACCCGATCGTGGTGACCTACACGACGCAGACGCTGAAGGTCTACGTGCACCACGAGCGCGACCAGGTCCGCGGCTACACGGGCAACGTCCTGGGCGGCGACGCCAGGGCGGCAGGGCTGGTCGATCTCGAGGTCCGGCACGCGACCGGGAGCGGCGGCAGGTTCACCAGTCCGATCTCCAGCGATGATTGGGACGCCAGGGCGAACTCGGGCGGCAGCAGGGGCGCGTACACCTTCTCGCACCTGCCGGCGAACATGGACATCGTCGTTCGGGCGGACGCCCGGGACGGCTACATGCTGCTGGATCTCGACCGGATCGACACCTATCGCAACATGGAAGAGAACGGCGTGATGGGCGGTGCGTTCGGCGCGATGGGCGGCTCGGGGCACACGGTGACGCTCTGTCCGCTGACGGAGGTCGAGCCCACGGGCCAGGACTTCGGCAAGTGCGGCTCGTTCGCAGTGGTCACCACGCACGGTGTGACCGCGAACGTGTCGAAGAACGGTGTCAGGAAGTCGGGCGTCGGGTTCCGTGAGAACCACCCCAGCGACGTGCGTCAATCGGGGATCACCGTCAGCCTCGACCCGGTCGACGGCAAGAACCTCGCGGGTGTCGGACGGGAGTTCACCACCGCGTCGAGCAACGACCCGACGACAGAAATCGACGAGCGCACGGACCACAACTTCGGCACCATGGCGGCCGGCGCCTACGCGCTCGGTCTTCCGGATGGATGGGCGGGCATGGTGGGTGACGCGCGCGCCAGCGCCAGCGGCGACAGCGGCCCACTCAGCCCGCTTGGGGCGGGAGGCCACGGCACGGACGTCCACATCGACGTCAGGCCCACGACCGCCACCCTTTACGGCTTCGTCCGCAACATCGACAACGCCGGGCTGGAGGGCGTGACCGTAACCGTGAACGGCATGACGGCCACCACCGACCACCTGGGCCGCTACATCGTGTCCGGCATCTCCCACGTGCGGAGGCAGCTCTTCGTGAACACCGCGAGGGCGGGATACCCGGAGACCAAGGCGGATTCCACGAACAACCCGGACACGGAAGTCCCCGGGTTCGCGGCCAACTCGGTCAGTCGATGGGACTTCGCTCTCAGCGGCGCGAACAACACCGTCGCGATCACCGGCACGGTCACGGAATCCGGGACCAACGCACCAATCAAGGGCGTGCGGATCAAGGTGGACGGCAAGAATCCGCTCAACGGCTTGCCGAGCGGTTCCAGGAAGGGGCAGCTCCTGACGGGAGACGACGGCACCTACACGGCGCTTGTCCCAATCCAGCCGAACAACGACCCGCTCGTGACGGTGAGTGCGAGCAAGTCCGGTTATCACTTCATCCCGCCATCGACGCCCGTAGCGGCTCTGGCTAGCACAAACCCGACCGCCAATTTCACAGGCTACGCGGCCACCGAGATTACCGGCAGGGTGACTGCTCCGGGCGGCAACGTGTCCATGAGCGACGTTACGGTCACGGCGTACGACGACCCGGCCATGGAGAAGGAGGATTCCCTGTATGCCGTGACGACCACGGAGACCGGGACGTTCAGCGTCTTCGTGCCGACGCTTAGCGGCACGGTCTACCTCGAGGCCGAGCCTCGGGCACTCAAGCAGGCGGACTACTCCACTACGAACTACCAGAATCTGCTGGACGCGATGAACTACGTCTGGTTCGATGCGCCGGCAACCAGACCCGGCGGTGCGATCGCCGTCATCCCCGGACAGGTGTTGCAGTTCGGCACCTTCAGCGGGCACAGCGTCCAGCCGAGGATCAACAGCGTGACGCGGAAGAAGGTGACGGACCCCTATGTTGGCTCCCTCGTCAACGGCGAGCCGACGAATGTCGTCGAGGTGAAGTGGGAGCACGACACCAGAAGTGCTTCCGGAGCGTACTCCGCCGCAGGTGGTGCTGGTGCGGCGCCCACCCTGACAACCAGCGCTGATGCCAGCGGCGAAGCCTCCACACCGGCCGCCACAACGACGGCGACCGACGGCGTGAGCGTAACGCACAAACGGACGACCACGTACACCATCCCCGCTACTCGCGCCAAGGACTATGGCAAGATCGGGGTCAAGGTCGGAATCTCCGTGAATGGGGCGGACGGAACCTCCGCCACCGCCACCAGCGCCAAGGTGGACCTCGCCGCCGTGCCGTCGGGTGTCACGGGCCTCAAGGCGGCTATCAACGTCACCGAAACCTCAGGCTCAAGCGCCCCCAATGCCCATACCATCACGGCTTCCTGGTCCGGACCGGGTAGCCCGGCGTTGGAGCACCGGATCGCCCTGGAAGTCCAAGTCCCTGCCACAACGGGAACATGGGAATGGGTCGTCTTCGATGGCAGCCCCCATGCTCAGCCTGGCATAACGAGAAACACTACCCCAGGAAAAACCGATTTCGGCCAGTGGAAGATGGGGGGATACAACCTCAGCAGCGGCGGTGGCAGATGGCCTGACGACGACTCGGGTGATACCTACCAGCTCAGCGTGGAGCAGCTGAGGAACGTGCGCGCCCTCCGCGTCGACACCAGAGTCGACGGCGGCGAGTGGATGAAGCATGCCGCGACGTCAAGCATCGATAGGACGAGCAAGCCGTACAAACCCTCAAGTGACGCCTCGCTGGGCAGCTTGACGCTGAGTCAAGGAACGCTGACCCCGGCGTTCAGCAGCACTGTGGGGACGTACACGGCTAACGTCGGCAACGATGTCGCCAGCATCATGATGGGGCTGGGGACGCCTACTGGGGCCACTATCGAAGTCACCAGGATCACCGCCGACGGACGCCTCTCCTTGACGGGCGCCAACGGCGTGTATGTGGTCGATTTGGTTGTCGGCTCCAACGTAATCGAGATTAAGCTGACCTCCGAGGACAGATCCGCCACCAAGACCTACACGGTGACGGTGACGCGGGGCACGGTACGGCTGAGCGTCCCGCGAAGTCTGTATGCGACGTCGTCCGGATCGGGACAGCTGACGGTTGGCTGGAGCCCTTCGGCGACCATAGAGGCCGGCCTGCAGGCCCTCGGCTACCAGATCCGCGCCGACGACACGGAAACTTGGACGGACGTCACAACAGGTTACATGCACGAAGTGCACGCAGCGACTGTCGGGACGGACGGAACGGAGTACACGTACTGGGTGCGCGCCAAGGCAACGGACCCGACCGACGGAAGCGATGTGTTTAGCGAAGCGGTAAGCGTCAGCGGAACGCCGTGGCCGACGGTTACGGGTACATGGAGCGCCGGCACGATTGACGAAGATGGCGGCGAGTCTACCCTGACCATCACGGCATCCGGTACGACAACAAGCGGCTTCACGGTGAGAGTCTCGGTCTCGGTGGACGGCGACGGCGAAGAGGGTAACGCCGACGCGGTGATGTTCCAGAGTGAAGTCGAAATACCGGCGGGCCCCACCACCGCCCCCAGCGCAACGATCGAGTTTACGGCAGTAGACGATGTGGCCGATGGCGATAAGACGATCGTGGTGGACATGATGCTGGCTGAGTCAGAAGCCGCCGGTCGGGACCCGGTCGCTGCCCCCGACCTGACCATCACGGATGACGACGAGGTGCCCGGTGCGGTGAGGAATCTCACGCTGGATGCGGGTGACGCATCAATCACTGCGCACTGGATCATCCCGGAGAGTCCCGGAACATCAACTATTACCGGCTACCAGTACCGCACCTACGTGACCTCGGACGGGGCTCCTGCAGCAGACGCGGCGACCCAAGGCTGGAAGTCGGCGACCTCGCCCCAGGCCATCACGACGGTCACGACGGCTACTGGCACACCCTCTCTGGTGAACGCCACGGAGTACACCGTGGAGGTTCGGGCAGTGAGTGCCGCCGGTGAGGGTACTGTGGCGTCCGCCACGGCAACCCCCGCAAGCTCCTAACCCCAACCCCCCGGCCTGATCGGATCACGCTTCCGATCAGGCCGGGGGAACCACCCCCGTCAGAGTCTCCCGTTGCCGCGAGGCGCGGGCCGAGATCCACGAATCTGGATCCACGAGCCCGAGGGAAAGGACTCTGGCGGGGGCGCATTTACCGAGAGCACCGTGGAGTCCAGCCATGCAACGCTCCGATTCCGCCCCGTGGCCCTTCCCCTAAGTGGTTCGGCCCGGGCGGCCCGGCGCTGGAGCACCGAATCGCCCTGTCAACGTCCCGGTGGACGCCACCGAGAAGGAAGTGGGAATGACTCGTGTTCCCGGGCAATGCCAATGATTCCACACGGCCAGCCCACCATGGCAGGGAGCGTTGCCGAGGGACGGCGGGCTTCGGCCGGTGGAGCTCGGCGGCGTTCGACATCAACCTCCCGGCCAGCGTTGACGGTTCCAGCGAGGACCCTGAAGGTCACCGGCGCATGGGAGGACGATGACGGTGTTGCCGCATACACGATCACCCTGGCCATGCTGAAGGCCGTGGCCGAGCTTCGCGTCGACACCAAAGTGGACGGGTGGCGATTGGGTGAAGCACACCGCGGCACCCATTGATTGATGGCGAACCAACCCTCCAACCCATCGGCCCGACCGATGGTGGCGGCAACCCCCCGTCCGGTTCGCCGGGCGGGGGTTCGCTCCGTGATGACCGGGAGGAAATGGGCCGGTGTTCCTCCCGTACGCCATGGTCGTCGAAGTCAACACGACGGTCGGTGTCAACGCGGAACGTGACACCCAAACGGCGCCTACCCACTCGATGCTGCGTGGACGGCAACGGCGAACGGCGGAAGAAATCGCGGCGAGTCGTCCCGCGGTCGTCGAGGCGGGCAGGCAGACACCAGCAATGGCGACAACAACCCAATCCCGGTCGGGGAGGACCGCGGTTCGTCGAACGACGCCCGGGCCCCGCCGCGGAGCCGGGGCCGACTCATCCCGCAGGCACGGAACGAGAGAGCGATGGCGCTTCGAACGACCACACGCGGACTCGCATCCCGTTGTTGGCGATCTGCGCGGCCGCGTCGTGGGCGTCGGGGTGCGGCGACGACGCCACGCGCCTTCCGTCCGAGACGCTTCGCGTGGCCAGCGTGACGGTCACGCCCGAGGCCGCGTCGCTCACAGCGCCGGACGCGACCGCGCAACTGAACGCGCGCGTGCTCGACGGCAACGGGCGGACGATGTCCGGGGCGGTGGTGATCTGGACGAGCGTGCGCCCCAAGGTCGCAACGGTCGGCGCGTCGGGGCTGGTGGCGGCGGCCGGCAACGGGACGACCACGGTCGCGGCGACGGTCGGCGCGGTGGCGGGCACGGCGACGGTGACGGTCGCGGTGGAGCATGGGGACCGGGCGGTGCTGACCGCGCTCCACGCGGCGACGGACGGGCCGAACTGGGCCGACGACGAAAACTGGCTGGGCGACGGGCCGCTGGAGGAGTGGCGTGGGGTGGAGACAGACGCCTTCGGCCGGGTCGCCCGCCTGGACCTCGGCGGCCGCCGGGAGGGGGAAACCGGCGAGTGGCTGCGGCACGGCCTGCGGGGCCCGGTCCCGCCGGAACTGGGGAGCCTCTCGGGCCTGACGTCGCTGAACCTGCGCGCCAACGCGCTGGCGGGTCCGATCCCGCCGGAACCATATATTCTCTTGTAAAGCACTCTATGCCAATGGTTTACAT
>JAPPJO010000163.1 GCA_028820325.1 Gammaproteobacteria bacterium
CCCGGCTGACGGGCCGCGAGCTCGAGCTGTCGCTGCTGGCGCGCATCCAGCCCTATCTGTGGTTCGGCGGGATGCTGCTCTTCTCCATCGCCAACCATCTGACGGGGCTCGCCGGCATGCCGCGGCGCGTCTACGACGCCAGCTACGGAGGCAGCGAGATCGCGCAGCAGTGGGTTGCGGGCACGGGCATCTCGGCGGTGGGCGGCATCCTGCTGTTCATCAGCGCCGCCTGCTACGTAGCCGTGATGCTCGGCACGGGCTTGGCGGGAAGAAGAATCGACCCCGAGCCCATCGAGTTCGCCGAACCGCTCCAGGGCGAAAACGGCAAGGCCCCCATCCTCGACCGCTTCGGCCTGTGGTTCATCGTCGCCGCCATCCTCGTCGCCGCGGCCTACGCATGGCCCATCGCCGAGCACCTGTCGATGGAGCGCTTCGGCTCGCCGGGGTTCCAGCCGTTCTAGTCAATCCGCGGAGCCGGTTCCGCCCCGCTTCCTGAACTCCACAGCCGGTCCGATTCGCGCGGCACGGACGTGTCGATCCCGCGCAGAAACCCGCGCGACGCTTCGATGGGCTCGACGGGGATCAGTTCGATCCGCCCCTTGTAGCCGATGGCCTGAAGCTTCTGGCCCGGTTCGAGATCGAGATGCTCGCGCACGTCGTTGGGGAGAGCGCAAGACGGCTAGACGTCCGCTTCCCGTTTCCCCTGCAGGAATCCCCCGAACCAGCCTTCGAGTCGGGCCATTCCCTCTTCCAGCCGAGTCATGCGCTCGCCGAGTTTGCCCATTTCCTGCCGCATCGCGCGCAGGCCCGGTACGAGAGCGGCAGCCAGCGCGACGGCGGCCGTGATGATGGCGAGGATGATCGTGGCAACCCCGAGAATGGAATCAAGACTCATCGTCGGTGCTCACTTGATCGGGATGGGCAGGCGAGCCTCGTTGCGGCGTGGTGAGGCGCTTCAACATCAAACATAGAGTGCTCCCGAGGTGATTCAAATGGTGTTTTGCGCCGATTCCGTAGTGGATTTGCGCCGATTCGGTCTAACGGCGCCGCCCCCCTCAAACCTCGACCACCATCCCGTCTTCCGCAGCCTCGAAGCCCTCGATGGGCAGCGCGGCGAGCACGTCGTCGCCCATGTGCGTGAGGATGATGCGTTCGCAGTCGATGTCCGAGCGCTGGGCCCGCAGCGTCTCGATGTCCAGGTGGACAGGGGCGCGCGGCCGCAGGCTCCAGGCCTCGCAAATGAAGATATCGGCCCCGGCGGCAGCATCGATGAGGTTGTCATCCCACGCCGTGTCGCCCGAGAAGACGATGACTTTGCCCTCCACCTCGATGCGGAGTGCGTGCGGGTTGGTCGCGGGGACGTGGGTCATGGGATAGCCGGTCACGGTCAGCCCGCTGGGCCAGGCGAGTGGCAGGGTCGTGGGACGGAAGGATGCGTATTCGCGAACTACGAGGTTGAAGCGGTCCGGGCGAGGCGACGCGCTCGGGAAGAGGTGGCTGGCCAGCCGTGGCAGGCGTCCGGCGGTGCCCTCGGGGCCGAGGACTCCAAGGGGTCGCTTCACCCCGGCGGCCGCCCGCTGGAGCGCCAGCCAGGGGATGCCGGCGTAGTGGTCGCCGTGCATGTGGGTGACGAGCACGGTGTCGATGGCGTTCGGATCCACGCCGAACTTTCTGAGCCCCACCAGCGCCGAAGCGCCGCAGTCGACCAGAAAGCGATCGGTGTCGGACTCGACGCAGAGGCAGGTCTGCAGCCGTCCGCCGCTGCCGAAGGCGTCGCCGCAGCCGATGAAGCGGATGCGAATGGGAGCTACCACCGTTCCTCCTCCTCCATGGTCGTGAACAGGAGTGCCTTCTCCTTGACCGGTTCGCCTGTGACCCTCTCCCAGCACTCCGCGTACAGGTCCACCTGGCGGCGATAGGCGCGGCGGCGGCGGGGGAAGTCGGGATCGTCGCCCACGTCGGTCTTGTAGTCCACGATCACCCAGCCGTCGGCCTCGCGGAAGGCCAGGTCGATCACGCCTTCCACGAGTCGGGGGATGCCGCCGTTCTCCGCCGGTCGCTCCACCGCGAAGGGCACTTCGGGCTGGCGCATGTCGGTGCGCTCGGCACGGCGCCAGAGTTCGGATGCGCGCACGCGCCCCACCAGCGACATGAGTTCATCCAACTCGGCGGGCGCGCCGCGTTCGTCCAGCGGACGCTCGTGCTCCACCAGAAGCGCCCGTGCCACGAACTCGAGCGCCTCGCCTTCGACTCCCTGGGCTGCGGCCGCCAGGGTGCCGTGCACGGCGCTGCCCCACGCGTAGCCGCGGAGGGTCGTGCGATCCGGGGCGGGCGGAGTTGCCGGGTCGTCCGGAGTGCCCGGGCCATCCGTCCGCCCCGGCTGCGCGGCGGCGTCCTCGCCACGAGCCTCGGCTGTGTCCGGCACCGCGGCTTCGCCCACTTCCCCTTCGCCGCCCTTCGCCAGCTCGGTGATCGACGCGAACTCGTAAGACGGCCGGGCCCCCTCGGCCATTCCGGTCTCGGCCGCCTCCGTCTCGGCCAGCAGGTCCTCGGCGCTTCGGGCCATGCGCTCCCGCGACTGCGGCACGTCCGCCGCCAGTTGCAGCACCTTGGCGTGCCGGTCCAGCCATCCGTCGAAGATGCCCCAGCAGGACTTCCCGTGCTTGCGCGCGACGACCAGTTCTTCGCGCGCGCGTGTGCACGCCACGTAAAGGATGCGCTGTTCCTCGGCCTCCAGGAACCGCACCTCCTCCTGCGCGAGCGCGGCCCATTCGAGCGGCTGCGCGAGCGTCCATGAACTGAAGGGGCCCGCGGGCGCGGTGACGGCCGCGAACGCTTCCGCCCCGCCTCTCGCGCCGCGGCGGGTGTGGGCATGCAGACGGCGCGTGTGGGAGACCGTCTGCGCGGGGTTGGCGAGCACGACGACGGTGGCCTGGAGGCCCTTGGCCTTGTGCAGGTTCATGACCCGCACGGCATCGCCGTGGCCAGGATCGAAGGGCGCTTCCGCGTCCTCCCACTCCAGCGCCGCCTGCAGCGCCTCGACGGCCCCGGCGAGCGACGCGTTGCCCCGCAGGGCCTCCGCCCGCACCGAATCCAGCGCGTAGGCCATGATCCCGGCCCGCAGCGTGCCGAGGGTGCTGCTCGCGACGAAGGGCATCAGCCCCAGCCGGTCCACCAGGCGACCGATGACGATGTCGGCGGGCTCCCGGCGGCTCTCCTTCCACCATTCGTGCAGCGTCGCGATCGCCTCCACCACCTCCGTCGCGGACGCGTCTCGAGGAGAAATGTCCTCGTCCCGGGGAGAAACATCCCCATCCCGATCCCGGGACCTGGAGGTGAAGTCGAATCTGCCTCCGGCCAGGGCATGTTGCGCGAGCTGCTCGTGGTCGAGGCCGAAGAAGAGCCCGGTGAGCACCGCCACGACGTTCACGGGGTTTCCCGGGTCGATGAGGGTCTCGAGCAGGAGGACGAGCTCGCGCAACTCCTCCTCCGGTCCCGCTTGCGCCCCTGAGACCTCGATGGTCACGTTGCGTTCCTCGAGCGCGCGGGCGTACGCGTCCAGGTGGGCCTTCTTCCGGGTCAGCACCAGGAAGTCGCCCGCCGTGCGTTCGCCGCTGTCGAGCCGCGCCCGGATCCAGCTCGCAAGCATCGCCGCTTCGAGCCGTGCCGCGTCCGCATTGCGCCGTGCCTTGGGCACGTGGTAGTGGAACACCCCCTCCGGCCCGTTGGGCGCTCTCGGGTAGGGCACCATGGGCGCGAAGCACGCCTGGCGGTCGGTTTCCTCCCGGGGGAAGCGGGCGGGATCGTCGAAGATGTCGTTGACCAGGTCGGCAACGGTCTGGCGCGAGCGGAAGTTGGTGATGAGCCGGAGGACCGCGCCGAACTCCCTGAAGCGCGTGCGCACCTGGTTGTAGACGGCGATGTCGGCGCGCCTGAAGCGATAGATGCTCTGCTTCGGATCCCCGACGACGAAGAGCGCGCCGGGGCGCGGAACCACGGTGTGCCAGTCCGCCGGCCGGCGTCCGGCATCCCCCGCCTGCGGCTCGGGCTCGGATGCGAGCAGGAAAAGCAGCTCCGCCTGTATGGGATCGGTGTCCTGGAACTCGTCGATGAGGACGTACCGGTAGCGTTCCCCCAGATCCCGGCGCACCTCGGGATGCTCGCGAAGCAGCTGCGCCGTCAGCATCAGGAGGTCGTGGAAGCTGAGCAGCCCGATGCGCAGACGCTCCTCTGCGAACTCGAGGGCCGCCCGCCGCACCAGCCTGATCGCCATCGAATAGCGATGCGCCAGCCAGCGGTCGAGATGCTTGCGGATCGGGCCGTCTTCGCTTCCCAGGACAGCGAGTTCGTCCCTCAGCCGCTTGACCTCGGCCGAGCCTTCCGGGGTCGGCTGTGGCCAGCGGTTGAGCGTGAAGCCCTTTCCCGAGGACATCTTCTCGGCGGCATCGAAGAGCGCCGCGAGGTCGTCCCATCCGCGGAAACGGCGCGTGTAGCGGAGAGAGCGCACCATCTGCTGGGTCGCATCCCATCCGCGTTCAGGCTCATCATCCGGAATCAGGGCGAGGGCCCGGTCGAGCAGCTCCTCCAGCACGCGGCGCACCCCGCGCGCCTCCTCGGGTCCCGGCGCGGCGACGGGAGCGGCCGGATACTCGACATCGAGGTTCTCGACCATCTGGTCGAAGGCCTTGCGCAACTGGTCCACCCGTAGCCCCACGCCCGCCAGCTCTTCTACCAGGGGATCCGAGTCGGAGATGATGCGCTCGACGAAGCTCGTCCAGAAGCGTTCCTGCAGGAGCTGGGTCTCGGCCTCCTGCGCTTCCTGGAACTCCGGGTCGAGGCCGGCTTCGATGGGGCGCTCGCGCAGCAGACGCGCGCAGAAGGCGTGGATGGTGCCCAGAAACGCGCGGTCGATGCCGTCGATTGCGTCGCGGAGCCGGGCCGCCCGCTCGCCTTCGGCCGGATCGGGGCGGGCCTCGCGGTAGCGACGCTCAAGCGCCACCTGGAATCGTTCCCGCAGCTCCGCTGCCGCCTTGCGCGTGAAGGTGACGGCCGCGATCCGGGCCACTTCCGCTTCACCGCTCTCGACCAGCGCCACCATCCGGTCGACGAGGAGCGTGGTCTTGCCGGAGCCGGCGCCGGCTTCGACCAGGAAGCTGGTGCGGAGTTCGGCGCGAACGCGCTGGCGCTGGTCTTCGTCGACCGGCGCAGGTCGCTGGTCCAGGTCCGCGCGGGAGGCTTCCGGCGCGTTCACGATGACGCGTTTCCGGGCTTGGCCCGGGCTTCGAGCGCGTGCAGGAACCCGGCCCCCTCGTGGTCCCAGTTGCGGATCGCGCGCAGTCCGGCGAGTTCGGGGGCGTCGCCGATGCGCTCCTTCACCCACTCCGCCAGCGGGGAGTTAGCGCCGAAGTCGGTTTCGCGCACACGGCAGATCGCCTGGTAGTTGCAGAACCGGCAGTCGCCGGCGTCGTCGGTGGGGAGGAAATGGCCGCCTGCGACCAGGTCGAGGAGGCGGGCGACGAGTTCGGGCCCGGCGATCAGGTCGTCGGCGGAGTAGGCGCGGGTCTGGTTCTCGCCCTTGCGCGTGGGGAAGTGGTATTCCATGGCCAGGGTCCGTGCGTCGTGCAACCGGCTCGCGACCGCCGAGTAGATGACATGCTGCAGCCGCCTCCCGCCGTCCCAGATGCCCCTCTTGCTGGCGAAGCTGAAGGTGCCGCCGGTCTTGTAGTCCACCACCCGCAGCCCGCGCGCCAGCCTGTCGATGCGGTCGATGGCGCCGCGCACCAGCACGTCGCCGGAGGGCGTCGGGAAGGGAAGCGGGTCCTCGCCCCTGAGCCCGAAGGCGCGCTCGGTGGCGATCCAGGCGGGCGGACTCTGCCGGATCATGTCGATGAACGATTCCGCGTCGCCCGCCAGTGCCTCCAGTTCGCGCGCGCGCACGGCATCGCTTGGAGCCGGCACCTCGCGTACCGCGAGGCCAACCTCCTGGTCCAGGATCGCCGCGACCAGGCTCTCGAACGCCGGTTCGTGGTAGCCGATGTCCTCGTTGCGGGCCTCGGTCAGCGCCCGCTCATACACGCGGTGCAGGATGCTCCCGCGCCCCAGGGCGTCGAGCCAGCCCTCGGGGTCGTAGGCGGGATCGTCCGGAGGCCAGACGCGCGCCACGTAGCCGTAGAAGTAGCGCTTCGCGCAGGCTCCCAGCGCGGCCAGCGCGCTGGCGGATACCGCGAGTTCGGGATTCCTGCGCGGGTCGAGTTCCGGGCGCGGGGTGGTCTGGCCGTGGAAGGCGGTGACCACGTCGCCGGCCAGCGCGTCGCGCGCCCGCAATCCGGCCCCGAGGAGAGGGAAAGCCTCCCGAACCATCGCCTCGCCGTCCAGAAGGCGGCCATTCCTTTCGAGCGATCCCAGCCAGACATCGGTGGCGTCGAGGCGCACCGGGCGCCGGGGGACGAGACCGGCGCGCTCGCGCACGTGCGCTTCCAGGTCCTCGAACGTGGCCGCGGGATCGTCCCGCATGAGCCGGAGGGCCTGCAGGAGTTCCGCGGACGGCGACACCGCGCGCGCCTCCGCCGGATCCCAGGCGGCGTAGCTCAGGCAGACGGAACCACGCAGGCGGGCGAGAAGCGCCGCCAGCCGGAAGCGCCGCTCGCGGACGCGGTCGGTGGAGAGCGGCAGGTCGGAGGCGGCCAGTTGCATGCGGTCGCGGTCGAGCAGGTAGGGGTCCTGGGTGGCCGAGCCGCCCAGGCGGTGGGCGTCGAGGCCGACCACGAAGGTGGCGCGCCGGCCCGTCCGGCCACCGTTGCCGATGTCGGTCAGGTAGAGCGCCCCACCCGCCGAACTCCACGGCGCGCTCCCCTCCGCGCGCGGGGCGGGCACGGGGAACGCGATGTGGCGGCGCACGATGGCGGCGGCGGCGCGGTAGTCGGTCTGGCGGACGAGGGCCGTCTCGATGCGCTCGAGGGTGTGGGTCATGCGCTCGAGCGCGGTGTCGTCAACGGAGGTCCCCGGGGATGTGCGGGCCAGGAAACGGCGGAGTCCGCGGGCCACCTGCGACGGCGACACCGGGGCGCCTCCCGCCCCGGAGTCCATGGAGACCGGGGGCGTGGCGGCGAGCGCGGGAGCCAGCAGGCCGCGCAATCCCCGGAGCTCGCGGCGGGTGCGCTGCTTGCGGCGTTCCAGCTGCTCGTCCGATTCGTACTTTCCGGCGCGGTAGTCGTCGACGTCCGCCAGGGCCCGCTCGATGGCCGGGAGGTAGCGGTCGCGTCCCCAGCCGATGCGCAGCGAACGCAGCCGGCGGGCGAGCGTGGCTCCGCGGATCCATTCGTTGGGCCGGGGCGCGGTGAGGTCGCTCGCGTAGAGCAGGGTGCGCACCACCCCGGCATCGAAGCCGCCCTCGATCCAGCGGAAGTACGCCGCCGCGACCCGGCCCGGCCGGGTCCGCTCCACCGGCAGTCCCGCGGCGAAGGTCACCGGCACGCCCGTCCGCTCCGCGAGCGCGTGCAGCGCGGAGCCGTACACGCCCGGATCCGTGGCCACGATCTCGAGCTCGTCCCACCCCAGGCCCCGCTCGCGCGCCCGCCGCATCACCTCGCGCAGCTCGGCCTCGACGCTGTTGGCCACGAAGATGTCCAGGGTGGCGCCCGGGTCTGGCGAGTCGGGGGGCGCGTCCCCTTCGATGGTGGCCGGGGCTCCCTCCACGTCGTGCAGGTGAGACAGGTGACCGGCTCCCTCCCGGGCCGCGCGCCACACCATGGAACCGGGGACCGCCAGCCCCTGCACCGGATCCGCCTCCAGCACCTCCGCGCCCCGCCGCTGGAGCCTGGACAGGAAGCGGCCGGCCAGCCCGCGGCGTTCGATTCCGGGCACCAGGTAGACACGCTCGCCCGCGAGCGCGCCCGCCCGGTCGGCTTCAGCGCCAGTCCGGTCGGCCTCCTCGCCCGACCGCAGCACCCATGCCGCCGCCCGGTAGACGCCTGCCGTATCCGTGAGGTTGCGCTGCCGCAACCGCCCCTCGTACGCGGCCAGGACGCGGGACAGGATGCGCGCCTTGGCGGGATCGGCCAGCGGCGCGCCGGCGAGCTTCCGAGCCCGCACTCCGGCCAGCCTCAGGGTCGTGACCGCGCGAGCGAGCGCCCGCCGCATCCCCGCCCCCCGGGCCAGCCGGGCATGTGCGTCCTCCTCGCCCCCGAGCAGCACTTCGTCGATGGCTTCGTCGAGCAGCCCCTCCTCGTCGAAGGCGTCCGTGAGCCGGATCGCGCGCGCGGCCAGTGCGGGCCCGGCCACGGTGATCGCGAGCATGCGGGTGGTGGTGGCCTCGAACCCCACCCACGAGCCGGCGCGGAGGGCGAGCTGGCGCAGGAGTTCGCGGCCCTCACCGCCGGTCCGACACACGATCACCTTGCGGTCAAGGGGGTGTCGGGCGGAGATGCGGGCGAGCGAGCGCACCAGGGTGGCGGCGCCGTCGAGGCCGGGGCGGCCGCCGGGGGAGAGATCGGCCTCGTCGCGGATCGGCGCCCGCGCCAGTTCCCCTTCCAGATCGAACGAGAACTGTCCTTCCTTCCCGGCTGTGGTCATCGGCGGGCGCTACCGTCCGTCGGGCATCAGCGACGCCACTTCACGAACGGATACACCAGCCGCGCCGCCAGCGAGCGCGGATACGTCTCCTCCATTCCCTCGAAGCCGAGCCGCTCGGGCTGCTCCTGGTCGGCCGGCCAGTAGGCGGTGCGGAAGATCCAGTCCCAAACGCTCAGCACGATGCCGAAGTTCTGACCGCCCCTTCCGTGCTGCACCACGTCGTGATGCCACACGTGCATCTTCGCCGAGTTGAACAGGTACCGGAGCGGCCCCCAGTCGATGCGCAGGTTGGAGTGGTTGAGGTCCTGCATCAGCGTGCTCACGATGGCCATCAGCAGGATCACGGTCCCATCCACGCCCAGCACCACCAGCGGCAGGTACGAGAGCGTCTTGTAGACCACCACCTCGCCCCAGTGGAAGCGGAAGTTCCCGATCCAGTCCAGCTCCTCGATGCTGTGATGCAGCTTGTGGAACTCCCACAGCCACGGCGTCAGGTGCAGCAGCCGGTGGATATTCCACTCCACGAAATCCTTCACCACGAAGAACACCACGAACTGGAGCCAGAGCGGCTGCGACGTCACCAGCGCCAGCGACTCGGGCACCGGCAGGCCCATCTCGAACAGCATTCCGTTGAAGGCCTGCACGAGCCGGCCCGTCACCATCGCCAGCAGCACCCCGAGGTAGTGCCCGTTGAACACGAGCCAGAACAGATCCTGCCAGATGCCCCGCCGCAGCGCGCGCTGCTCCTTGCGCCAGGGCCAGAGCCGCTCGAGCAGGAAGCAGAACAGCGAGACGGCGATCAGCCAGAAGTAGTACTGAAGGTAGACGGGCATGGGGTTCCGTCCTCAGGGAATGATGGGGATGTACGACACATATTCCGGCAAGACCCGGCGGCACGGCAACAGGCTCGCGCCCATCACTCGGTCAGGGCGCCGGCGTGTCGGTCAGGCGCCAGAGCACCCAGCTCGCCACCGACCGGAGCGGTTTCCACACCTCCGAGCGCTCCAGAACGGCCTTCGGTGCGGGCCGTTCGTCGAGCTCGTCCAGCCGGCGCAGGCCCTCCCGCACCCCGAGGTCGGTCGCCGGCATCACGTCCAGCCGTCCCAGCTTGAAGAGGAGGAACATCTGCGCGGTCCAGACGCCGATGCCGCGCACCTCGGTCAGCCGCTCGACGATGTCGTCGTCCGAAAGCCGCCAGACGCCGCGCAGGCGGAGCGACCGGGACTCCACCCGGCGCGCCAGATCGGTGAGCGCGAGCATCTTGTTGCGCGACAGCCCCGCGCCCCTGAGCTCCTCTTCCGGCAGGGCCAGCAACTCCCCGGGAGTGGGAAAGTTGGGTCCGGGCGTGAGGGCGTGCACGCGTCCGTAGATGGTCTTCGCGGCGGCTCCCGCGAGCTGCTGGTAGATGATCGACCGGCACAGGTAGTGAAAGCCGGAGAAGCGGCGGGCGGTCCTGGAGAAGTCCGGAAACTCGGGCATCCGGGCCATCGCGGCCCCCAGGCGAGGATCGGCCTCGGCAAGGCGGGCCAACTGCTCTGAAGTGGGTTGCATGGGTGGCGGTCGGGGAAGAGGTAGCGGCCTGGCGTGCTCCAAGGTAACGCCGCCGCGGCGGGATGCCCGGCGGGGGACCACTATCGGCCCGTCCAGAGTAGGAAACGAACCCGCAGCCAGCCGTTCCGGACTCGGAGATGCCATGCCCGTTCCAGCTCTCGCCTGGGTTCTCGCCCCAAGCCTTTGGTTCTTCGCGCCGGCAGAGACCGAACTCGCCCCCCTGAGTTTCGCGCGCGCGACCGTGTCGGGCCGGATCACCGATGCCGGCACCGGCGAGTCCCTGACCGGCGCCCGCGTGTTCATCTCGGGCCAGACGACCTCCGTCCTCTCCGGCGACGGGGGCGAGTACAGCTTCATCCTTCCGGGCGATGGCTGGGACGGACGCGAGGTGGAGGTGCGCGCCGAGATGCCGGGGTATCAGAGCCTGGAGCGCACCGTTCGCATCTCGGGCCCGGCCACCCGCGTCGATCTGGCGATGACTCCGGGCGCCGACATGACGTTCGTGCATGAAATGCGGATCGCACCGTCCGGACAACCTGCTCCACCGCCGCCCTCGGGCCAGCCGGCGGTACGGGAAGCGGTTGGCGTCGACGCCGCGAGACGGGTCTCCGGCGCGGGATTCGCACCCGTCGCGGCGGACGCGGGTCCCGTCCGGCCTCCCCGGCCGCCCTTCAACACCGAATCCTACACCCACATCGAGGAAGCGGACTTCCTGGGCGTTGAAGACAATCCCCTGTCCACCTTCGCGATCGATGTCGACCGGGCGTCGTACGCCAACATGCGGCGCTTCATCGAGAGGGGAATGCGTCCCCCCATCGACGCCATCCGCATCGAAGAACTGGTCAACTACTTCACCTACGACTACCCGTCGCCCAGGGGCGCCCACCCCTTCTCGCTCACCACCGAAGTCGGCACGGCGCCGTGGCAGCCGGCGCACAGGCTGCTGCGCATTGGAATCCAGGGCCGGGACATCGCCAGTGAAGATCTGCCTGCGAGCAACCTCGTCTTCCTGATCGACGTGTCCGGGTCGATGCAGCCGCCCGCGAAGCTCCCCCTGCTCAAGTCGTCCCTGCGCCTGCTGGTCGCGCAGATGAGGCCCGGCGACCGGGTCGCGATCGTGGTGTACGCCGGCCAGGCCGGGCTCGCCCTGCCTCCCACCTCCGGGGAGAACAGGAGCGAGATTCTGTTCGCGATCGACAGGCTGGAGGCGGGCGGCTCCACTGCCGGTGGCGCCGGACTGCGGCTCGCCTACGAGGTGGCGCGCGAGAACTTCAACGGGGAAGGGAACAACCGGGTGATCCTCGCCAGCGACGGCGACTTCAACGTGGGACCGTCCAGCGACGCGGAGATGATTCGCCTCATCGAAAAGGAGCGCGAATCAGGCGTCTTCCTCTCCGTGCTGGGCTTCGGCACCGGAAACCTGCAGGACTCGAAGATGGAGCAGCTGGCCAACCACGGGAACGGCAGCTACGCCTACATCGACGGCGAGCGCGAGGCGGCCAAGGTCCTGGTGAGCGAGTTCGCCGGCACCCTCTTCACCATCGCGAAGGACGTGAAGGTGCAGGTCGAGTTCAATCCCCGCGAGGTGCAGGCGTACCGGCTCATCGGCTACGAGAACCGTGCGTTGCGCGCGGAGGATTTTGCGGATGATCGCAAGGATGCCGGGGAACTCGGGGCGGGTCATACCGTCACCGCACTCTACGAGATCGTACCGTCCGGCATCGACGGCCCTGATGTGGCGGATACGCCCCCGCTGCGCTATCGCGGCCGCGCGGACATCACCGGGCGGGCGGCATCTGGCGAACTCGGATTCGTCCAGCTTCGCTACAAGCGGCCCGACGATTCGAGGAGCGTTCTCGTGCAGCAGGCGTTCCTCGACAGGGGCGGCGACGGCTCCGGCGACATGCGCTTCGCCGCGTCGGTGGCTGGCTTCGGCATGCTGCTGCGTGAATCGGCGTATGCGGGCGACTATGCACTCGGCGACGTTCTCGAGCTGGCGCGGCGAGCCCTCGGCGACGACGAGGAAGGCTACCGGCGCGAGTTCGTCCGGCTGGTGCGCGAAACCCGCGCGCAAGGGTTGCTGGAGCGCTGATCGCCAGGGTCCGCCGCCCGACACCCTGCGCGCCGCCGGGAAAACGAACATCCCGTCTCCTGCGTAGTATCAAGTCTGTTTCCAAGTCCGAGAAATCACCCCGGCGCATTTTTCTGGAGAAGAGACTGATGAAGCTGAACGTGAGGCATGTTCCCCATTGGACCGCCGCCGTCGCCGCATTCCTGGCCGCGACGGCCCAGGCCGCGGCGGCGCAGCAGCTGCCGGAGGGCGTCACGGAGGTGGCGTCCGTCGAGGGCATCACCGAGTACCGCCTGGCCAACGGCCTGCGGTTTCTCCTGTTCCCCGACCAGAGCAAGCAGCAGATCACGGTCAACGTGACCTACATGGTCGGGTCGCGGCACGAGGGGTACGGCGAGACCGGGATGGCGCACCTGCTCGAGCACCTCGTCTTCAAGGGGACGCCCGACCATCCCAACATCCCCGACGAGCTGACCGAGCGTGGCGCGTTCCCCAACGGCACCACCTGGTTCGACCGCACCAACTACTTCGAGACCTTCCCGGCTTCGGAGGATAACCTGGCCTGGGCGATCGACCTGGAGGCGGACCGAATGGTCAACTCGTTCATCGCGCAGGAGGATCTCGAGTCCGAGATGACCGTGGTGCGCAACGAGTGGGAGTCGGGCGAGAACCAGCCCATGGCGGTGCTGCAGAAGCGCGTCATGTCGGCGGCCTACGACTGGCACAACTACGGCAACTCCACCATCGGCGCACGCGCCGACCTGGAGAACGTGCCGATCGAGCGCCTGCAGGCCTTCTACCGCAAGTACTATCAGCCCGACAACGCGCTGGTGGTGATCGCAGGACGCTTCGAACCGGAGTACGCCATTCAACTGGTGGCCGAGGAATTCGGCGCCATCCCGCGTCCGGATCGCACCGGGGCGAACGAACTGTTCCACACCTACACGGCGGAGCCCGCCCAGGACGGCGAGCGCACGGTGACCCTGCGGCGCGTGGGCGACGTGCAACTGGTCATGGCCGCCTACCACGTTCCGCCCGGATCCCACGAGCAGTACGCTGCGGTGGACGTGCTCACCCACGTCCTCGCGACCCGGCCTGCCGGGCGCCTCTACCAGAACCTGGTGGAGCCCGGGCTCGCGGCGAACGCGTTCGCCTTCGGCTACCAGCTCAACGAGCCGGGCGTGCTGATGGCCGCCGCCCAGGTGCGCCAGGAGGACTCGCTGGAGGACGCCGCGGCCGCAATGCTCACCACCCTCGACGAGATGGTCGAGGCGCCGCCCACCGACGAGGAGGTGGAACGGGCCCGGACCGACTACCTGTCGAGCATTGAGCTGGCCTTCAACAACCCGCAGGGGATCGCGCTGCAGCTGAGCGAATGGGCCTCGATGGGCGACTGGCGCCTCTTCTTCCTGCACCGCGACCGGCTGGAGCAGGTCACGCCCACCGCCGTTCACCAGGTGGCGCAGGCCTACCTGAAACCCTCCAACCGTACCATCGGCTACTTCTACCCGACGGAGGGGACGCCGGCCCGGGCCGAGATCCCGGAGCCGCCCGACGTGGCTGCGCTGGTCGCCAACTACACCGGACGCGAGGCCGTGGCCGAGGGCGAGGCGTTCGACCCGACGCCTGCCAACATCGACGAACGCACGGTGACCACGACGCTGTCCAACGGCGTGGAGGTCGCGCTAATGCCCAAGGAGAACCGCGGCGACGCCGTGAACGTGCAGTTCTCCTTCCGCCACGGCACCGAAGCCGCGCTCATGGGACGGGCCACGGCCGGATCGCTGGCGGGATCCATGTTGATGCGCGGCACGACCCAGCGCTCGCGCCAGGAGATCAGCGACGAGCTGGATCGCCTGAGAGCGCAGGGCGGCGTTGGCGGGTCTGCGCTGTCCGCCAGCGGAACGTTCACCACGGTCCGCGAGAACCTTGCCGCCGTCCTCCGTCTGGCCGGCGAGGTGCTTCGCCAGCCCGCCTTCGATCCCGACGAGTTCGACCTGCTGCGCGAGGAGCGGCTGGCGGCGATCGAGCAGCAGCAGTCGGAGCCCCAGGCGCTGGTCTTCCAGGCCTTCAACCGGCACCTGAACCGGTTTCCCGAGGAACATCCGCGCTACTCGACCACCTTCGAGGAGGACATCGAGCGCCTGAACGCCGCGACGGTCGATGAGGCCAGGGCGTTCTGGTCCGAATTCTACGGAGCCGAGGGCGGCACCATTGCCGTAGTCGGAGACTTCGATCCCGATGAGACGCTTGGGGTGCTGGAGGAGGTGTTCGGCGGCTGGGAGGCGCCCGAGCCCTACGAGCGCGTCGCGGATCCGTACCTGGAGGTCGAAACCGTCAGCATGGACATCGAGACCCCCGACAAGGCGAACGCGTGGATGGTGGCCGTCACCACGTTCCGCATGCGCGACGACGATCCCCGCTATCCGGCGCTGCGCATGGCCGACTTCATGCTGGGGGGCGGGTTCCTGAATTCGCGTCTGCCGACCCGCATCCGCCAGGAGGAGGGGCTCTCCTACGGCGTGGGTTCGCAGTTGGCGGTGCCCCCGGTCGACGATGGCGGGCTGTTCCTTACCTACGCCATCTTCGCCCCTGAAAACGGCGACAGGGTGGTGGACGCGTTCCGCGACGAGTTGCGCAAGGCTCTGGAGGAAGGGTTCACCCAGGAGGAACTGGATGCGGCGAAACGCGGGTTCCTGGACGCGCAGCAGAACGGACGCTCGAACGACCGCACCCTCGCCGGCCAGCTCAGCAACAACCTGTTCACCAACCGGACGATGGAGTTCACCGCCGCCCGGGAAGCGGCCATCGAAGCGCTGACGCTGCAGGAGGTCAACTCTGCGCTCCGCGACTACGTTTCGCTGGACGACATCTCCATCTTCCGCGCGGGAGACTTCGCCAACAAGCTGATTCCGTAGGGGACATCAGCGGGGACAGCGCGCCGACGGGCCGGGGCCTCGAGGCCCCGGCCCGTTCGTTTGCGTACCGACCAGGCGGACGAATCGCGCGCGCGCCGGGCCGGGCGTACTATTCAGTTCAGATGCCGCTGAACCCCGGAACCGCGAGGGCCGCATGCCTGCTTCATCCATGAATCGCCGCGATTTCGCCCGTCTCTTCGCCGCTGGCGGATCTGCCGCCCTCCTCGGCCATCCCGCGCTCGAAGGTCTCGCGCGGCGGACCCCGTCCTCGCCGCTCGCCCGCCGCGCCGGCGCCGGCCGTGCAGTGGACTGGGACGAGGTGCGCGCCCGCTTCCTGATGCCGCCCGAGCTGTCGGTGATGAACGCGGCCAACCTGTGCCCGTCGCCGGCGAGCACGCTGCAGGCGGTGCACGACTACACTGAGCGCATGGACCGCGAGCCGGTGCCGAGCTTCCGCCGCGAGATGGCCCGGGTGAAGGAACCCACCCGCGACCGTCTGGCCGAATTCCTGGGCGTCACCCCCGAGGAGATCCTCATCACGCGCAACACCAGCGAGGCGAACAACTGGGTCTCGACCGGCCTGCAACTGGGGCTGGGCGACGAGGTCGTGATCATGCGCGACAACCACCCCAGCAACAACCTCGCCTGGAAGGCCAAGGGACAGCGCTTCGGCTACACCGTGCGTGAAATCGAGCCGGCGAGCCCGCATCCCGGGGCCGACTATTACGTGCAGGCGTTCCGTGAAGCGATCACGCCGAGTACCCGGGTGATCTCGTTCACTCACCTGACCAACACCGCGGGGGACCTCTTCCCGGCGCGCGAACTGTGCGCACTGGCGCGCGAGCACGGCGTGTTCTCGGTCGTCGACGGCGCCCAGTCCTTCGGCCTCTTCGACATCGACCTCTCCGAAGTGCAGCCCGACTTCTATACCGGAAGCGCGCACAAGTGGCCCTGCGGCCCCAAGGAGACCGGGGTGCTGTACGTGAACGCCCGCGTCCACGACCGCTTCTGGCCCACCATGTACAGCGCCTACACCGGGTCACGGGGTCTCGCGCGCACGCACGAGGGCCTGGGCCAGCGCGACGAGCCCGCCATCCGCGCCTTCGGTGCCCAGATCGAGTTCCTGCAGGAGATCACGATGGCCGAGGTGGAGGCCCGCAGCCGCGAGCTCGCGACCGCGCTGGTCGAGGAGCTTTCCGCTCTCGACGGCGTGCACATGTGGACCTCGCAGGAGCCCTCGCGGCGCGCGGCCGTGGTCACCTTCCGCCCGGGCGAACTCTCACCGGGCGATGTAGTGGGCGCGCTGGAGAACGACGGCGTCGTGGCTGCGTCGCGCGGCGGGAGCGACCGCACCGGCGTGCGCCTCTCGCCCCACTTCTACAACTCGCACACGGACGTGGAGCGCGCGGTGTCGGCTGTCCGGGGCTATCTGCGGACGGGGCTGTAGCCCCGTGGATCTTGCTCGGCACCGGTAGTCAAACTGGCGCCCTTCGCCCAACATGACTAGGTTACATGACCAAGTTACGGAGGGGTCGCCATGCAATTCAACATCCACGAGGCCAAGACCCAACTTTCCAGGCTCATCAAGCTGGCGCTGGAGGGTGAAGAGGTCATCATCGCGAAGCGGCGCAAGCCGTTGGTGCGGCTGGTCGTCCTCCCCGGTGTGGGGGACAGGCCCACGCTGGGCACAGGCAGGGGGTTGGTCCGGCGCATTGGCGACGATTTCGATGAGCCGCTGACCGACTTCGCGGAGTACCGGTGAGTGCGGTTGCTCGTCGACACGCACGCGCTGCTCTGGGCGATTGATTCGCCGGAGAAACTGGGTCGGAAAGCGCGGGAGGTCCTGAAGGCTCCCGGCCAGCGAATCTTCGTGAGCACCGTCAGCCTCTGGGAAATCGCGATCAAGGTCAGTCTGGACCGCCTCGATCTGGACCCCGACTGGCGCGAGATCATCGAGTCCGGGCTGGCACACATGCACGGTCGCTGGCTTACCATCAAGCCCGCCCATTGCGGCATTGTGGCCACGCTGCCCTGGTGGCATCGGGATCCGTTCGACCGGATGCTGGTCGCGCAAGCGATCTCGGAAGACCTGGCGCTCGTGACCCGCGACCGCCTGATGGCCGACTACGGCGTGCGGGTGATCTGGTAGTCGGTCACCCCCCGCTGCGCAGCTCCTCCACGATGCGGTCTGCCAGGTAGACCTCCTCGAGTGCCTCGAGGATGCCGCGCACGTCCACCGACACGGCGCGCGCGCGGTCGGTCAGGAATATGTACTCGCCGGAGAGCCCCTCGGTGTTGCTGTCGAAGGCCAGCCCCACCAGCTCCAGCTCCGCGTTGACGAGGGGCGAGCCCGAGTTCCCGCCGATGATGTCGTTGGTGGACACGAAGTTGATCGGCGTGGACAGGTCGGGGTCGCCGGGCGGATCGAGCCAGCGCCCGGGCAGATCCCACTCGCCGTCCCCGGTCCCTCCCGCCATATGGGAGTAGTGGCGGTCGTAGAGGCCGTAGAAGGTGGTCACCACCGGGGCGAAGGTGCCGTTGTACTCGTACTCCGACACCACGCCGTCGGCGATGCGGAGCGAGAAGGTGGCGTCGGGAGGGACATCGGTCCCGTAGACCTCGAAACGCGCCCGCCCCAGCGCCGCCGCGATCTGCTCCTCTTCGGCGGAGATGGGCCCGAGCGCCTGCTGGAAGGGGCCGATGCCCGAGATGAGGGCGCCCAGGAGCAGCATCGCCGGGTCGCCCATGCCCGCTGTGCCGCTGCGGACGGCGTCGACCGCGCCCGCCGAGTCCGCGAGCACGCTCTCGGCCACGATGGAGGCGGCGACATCCTCCGGGCTCCGCCCGCCGAGGACGCTGGTGGCGAGCGGGGAATCGGGGCCGTAACTCGCCGAGATGTCGCGCAGGCGGGCGGCCAGCAGCAGCTCCTGCAGCGCCGCCGGCTGCCCCGGCACTTCGCTCAGCGAGGTCATCACCCCCTCGAGCGCCTCGGCGGGCGCTCCGGCGCGCGACCCGTTGGCGTACTGGAAGGCGAAGAGCGCGCGTGACAGCACCGCACTCTCGTAGTCCGGGCTGGCGAAGGCCAGGAACGACCCGAAACCGCCGGCCACCAGGGCCTTCCGCTCCTGCAGCTCCGCGATCTGTGCGATCAGCCCGCCGTATTCCTCCGCGAGCTCGGGATCGGCCTCGAGCGCTTCCTGGAACGCCCGTTCCTGGTCGCGGCGCTTCGCCAGGATCACCGGGTCGTGCAGCCCGCGCAGGATCCCCCCATAGGCCTCCTGCGTGTTGATCAGCGAGAAGATGGTGTTGCGCAGATCCATCGCCTCGCCGGCCTCCGGGTCCATGTCGTAGAAGGCCTCGAGCGCGTCGATGCGGTTGTTGACGAAGGCGAGCAGCCCCTTGTCGGAGACATCGCGCCGGAATTCGAGCTCGGCCACGGTCTGGATGCGGCTGGTCGAGCCGGGATTGCCGACCATGAACACGGCATCGCCGCTCTCCACCCCGGTCTCGCTCCAGCGGAAGAAGTTGTCGCTGGTGTCGAGCGGATCGCCGTCCTCGTAGACGCGCAGGAAGGTGAAATCGAGGGCGTAGCGCGGGTAGGTGAAATTGTCAGGGTCCCCGCCGAAGTAGCCGACGGACAACTCGGGCGCCATCACCATGCGCACGTCGGTGTAGCGCCGGAAGACGTAGGCCGAGGTGCGTCCGCCGTTGTAGAGCGAGACCATCTCCACCTCGAAGCCGGCGTCCTCGCCCCCGTATTCCTCCGAGATGCGTGCCGCGATCTCCTCCTCGGCCGATGCGCGCGCCTGCGAGCGGGCCTGGGGTTCGTTGATGCCCTCGAGAGCGGCGTCCATCTCCGCCGTCACGTCGCGGATCGCGATGAGCCGGTCGGCCTCGAATTCCTCGATCGCCCGTTCTTCCTCCATGCTCTCCGCGTAGAACCCGTCGTCCAGCAGGCTCTCTCCCTCCCGGGACACCGCGGATATGTGCTCGCGCGCGCAATGGTGGTTGGTGAGCACCAGCCCGTCGCCCGACACGAAGGACGCCGAGCAGCCGGGGATGCGCAGCGCCCCCAATCGGGCCCGGCGGAACCAGACCGAGTCAGCGTCGATGCCGTACGCGTCGCGCAGGTAGTCGGCGGGAGGGTTCTCGAAGGTCCACATGCGCCCGTTGTCGAAGCGGCCGGCGCGCACGGTGTCGAGGCCGGCGACCTGGGGCGGGGCAACAGCGACAGCGGGAGGGGCCGGCGGCGCGGGGGTGTCGGCCTCCATTACAGGGTCGGCCCGCTCGGGCGCGGGCGGGTCGGTGGCCATCTGGGGCATCGGGGCGGCACCGCCGCCGCACGCCAGCGCGATCAGGCCCGCAAGGGCATAGGTATGTCGAGTTCTCACGGGTTGGTCCCCCGGGCGGCATCCTGGATATCGAGGATCTCGTCGATCAGAAAGAGGTCGGTGAGCAAGGCCCGGAAGTGGATGGAGGCGTTCAGGTTGTCGATGAGCTGGGAGCTGACCCACTTCTGGGCGGAGACCAGTTGCACGGCCGCCAGGGTGCTTTCCGCATCCCGGCCCAGCACCTCGGCCATCCCGCGATACGCCGCAGCCGGCGTCAGCCCCGCCGCTTCCGCCAGGGCCGCAACCCCTTCGCCCAGTCCATCGAGGGCTTCTTCGGTCCTGGCGAGGAACTGCCGCACCTGACCGCTGGAAGCACCAGGGCCTGTACCCGCAGCTCCCTGGGCCGCGTAGGCCAGGAAGAACTCGTAGCTTTCCTCGATCGCCTCGATGCGGGCGCGCAACTCGCTCCGGGTCAAGTCTGTTCCGGCAGCTGCCCCTGCGGGCCGTCTCCTGCCCAGCGCTCGGGGTCGTGGTGCTCGAGGTAGTCCTTCCGGTTCACGAAGCCGTTGAACATCGACATCGTGATCCACCACTTGTCGGGCCGAATCGCGAAGTAGATGTGCGCGATCACCAGCGAGATCAGCGCCACGCCGCTCAGCCCGTGCACCACGTAGACCACGCCCCACATCGCATCCGAGAGGATGTAGGGGTTGCGCGCCCAGAACCAGGTGTCGACCCGGAACATCATGAGCACGCCCGTGGCCACGGCGGCGAAGGTAACGACCACGATGGCGTGGTGGTACATCTTGTGGTCGAGCGGATACTTGGCCGCCTTCGGGCCCTCCGGCTGCTCCTTGCCGAAGAAGCGCTTCACCTCGCGCTTGGCGGTCTCCACATCGTCCCTGCCCACCCACATGGACCAGAAGTCCTGCCAGAAGGTGGAGTGGATGATGTGGTAGACGACCGTCAGGATCAGCAGCACGCCGGCCAGCCAGTGAATGGTCACCCACGGAAACTGGATCCCCGCCCACGGGAAGAAGGCGGTGACCAGCAGGGCGAACATGGAGATGGCCATCAGCCAGTGGAACGCCCGCGCGGAAAAGGTGTGGCGCAGGATGCGCGCGGGCAGGCCCGGGGGGGCCGGCGCGTCATCGCCGTGACCGTTGGCGGTGGCCAGGCTGCGCACCCACAGGGCGTGCCCGGTCACGAAGACGATGCCCGCGATCAGCGCGGCCCACATCAGGTCGAAGGAGATCCCGATCAGGACCTCCTGATTCCATGGATTGGCGGCCCTGCGCCAGAGCTCCACCTCTACACCTCCGCGCGCACGGCTCGCCGCACCAGATTCTTCATGAGCGGGAGCTTGTACGCGTTGTGGCGCAGCGGCTGGGCACGGCGAATGGCGATGTCACCGGCTGCGACGCCGATGTCGTCGGTCGGCGCCTGGCCGATGACCGCGCGCTCGGCCTCGTCGAGCCGCATGGGGTAGGGCGCGACCCCGTTGACCGAGATGCGCGCGTCCTGGATCGTGCCGCCCGAGGTGCGCATCGCCGATGCGACGGTGACCAGCGAGAAGTCCCACGACTGGCGGTCGCGGATCTTCTCGAAGTAGAAGTCAGCGCCGGCCCAGGTACCCGGAATGCGGATCGCGGTGAGCAGGTCGCCGGGCTCCATGACGGTCATGCGCTCGATGTCGATGCCGGGGCCGATGAAGAAATCCTCGGCGTCGTACACGGTCTCGCCGGACGAATTGGTTACCACCATCTGCGCGTCCAGCGCGATCGTGGCGGGCGCGGTGTCCGAGGGATTGATCGCCACGCAGCGGCTGGCGCCGAAGACGCAGTGCTCGGCGTTCATGGCCTTGGGGGCGGAGGCGTAACAGATGTTTCCGCCCGCGCGGTAGCAGGGCCATCCGCCGCGGTAGTACCAGCAGCGGGTGTCCTGGGCGAGGTTGCCGCCGAGGGTGCCCTGGTTGCGGATCTGGGGCGTGGCCACGTGCTCGGCGGCCTGGGCGAGCAACCCGAAGCGTCCGACGATGTCGGGATGGGTTGCCACCTCGGTGAGGGAGGTCATCGGCCCGATGACGAGCCCGTCACCATCGGCGCGGATGCCGCTCAGTTCTTCAATGCCCCCGAGGTCCACGATGGCTTCGGGGCGCTTGATGCGGTCCTTGAACCAGTCGAAGCTGTCGAGTCCGCCCGCCAGTACCCAGGAGTTTTCCCCGTACTGGTCGAGCAGGTTGAGTGCGTCGCCGATGCTCGCCGGCTGGAAGAGCTCGCACGGCGGGATCATGTCGCGAATGACGGCCATGGTCGGAGCCTCCGATTACACGTGGGTTTCGAGAGGACGATACGGCTGCTCGGTGCCCGTGAGCGCCGCGAGCACCACGTCGGTGGTGAGCGGCGTCCGGCACAGGCACTGGCCGCCGAGAGCGTCCGCGACCGCCGAAGCAATCGCTGCCGCCCCGGCCCCGATGGGTGGTTCCCCGATCCCCTTCGCGCCAACCGGCGTCTGCGGGTCGGGTTCGTCGACGGCGGCCCACCTCATCCTCAGCGGAACGTCGAGAATGCCGGGCGGGCGGGCCGTGTAGAGGCGCTTGGCGAAGGCCACGCCCCACTGCGGGTCGAAGACCCACTTCTGGCTGCGCGCCTGGCCGAAGCCCTGCACGGCGCCCCCGTGGATCTGCGCTGCCAGGCTGCGCGGGTGCAGCACGGTGCCGCAGTCGGTGACGCCGGTGTACTCGGTCAGGTCGATCTGGCCGGTCTCGACGTCGACCTCCACCTGGGCGAAGCCCATCACCCACGACCAGATGCTGCCGTCGCCGCCGTAGTTGTCGCGGGCCACGCCCATCAGGCCCTCGCCGGCGAGGTTGGTCGCGGACGCCACCGTCATGGGGTTGAGGTCGTCGGGCAGTTCGTGTCCGCTGTACCTGCCGCCCATGTCGATCGCGCGCCGGGCGGCCTCGGCGAAGGTCATGCCGCGGCCGGGATTGGCGGTCTGGAAGACGCGCCCGTCCGCGCAGTCGTAGGAATCGGGAGACCCGCCCAGCGCCCCGGCCGCGATCTCCTGCAGCTTCGCCTTGGCGTCCAGCGCCGCGGCGTGGTTGGAGCGGGTATGAGCGTGCGTGGTCTGACTGCCCGACTGGCTGGAACTCCACGGCAAGTTGCGCGAGGTGTCGCCCCACACCACCTCGCAGTCGTTCCAGTCCATCCCCAGCACGTCGCACGCGGCGCGTGCGGTGTCGGCGATGGAGTGTGTGCCCAGGTTGCCGATGCCCTGGTGGATGTAGAGCCTTCCGTCCGGACGGATCACCAGCAGGCCATCCATCCCTCGGCTCCCGCCCACGAAGGGGCTGATGCCGATGCCGACCCCGATGGACTTGGTGCCGCGGCGGGTGGCGCTGAGCTGCGTCCTTTCCTCCCAGCCGAACACCTCCGCTCCCAGATCCAGCGCCTCGCGCGCGAAGCAACTCGAGAGCGAACCCTGGGCGGGACCGAGCCAGCCGTCGTGTCCGGGGGCGTTCACCCGTCGGATGTCGAGCCGGTCGATGCCGAGTTCGCGTGCTGCCTTGTCGATGATGGGCTCGAGCATGGCCACGATCTGGGCGCCGCCCGGAGCCCGCTGCGCCGAGCGGGGCGGGGTGTTGGTGTACACCGATACCGCGCGGAAGCGCATGTGCTCGGGCTGGTAGCAGAGCGACGCCACCGTCCCGGCGGTGTTGAAGTCGCCGGAGCTGCCGTAGGAACCGGCGTCCTGAACGATGTAGAGGTCGATGGCGGTGACCCGCCCGTCGTTCCTGAAGCCCATCTTCGCGAAGGACTGGAACCCGGGGCGCGCCCGGCCGATGTACGTCTCCTCGTAGCGGTTGATCCGCAGCATCACCGGACGCCCGGTCTTGCGCGACATGATCGCGGCCACGTCGTTGATGGGCGCCCCGGAGATCTTGCTGCCGAATCCGCCCCCGCAGTACTCCGTCACGAGCACGACATCGGACTGCTCCATACCCAGGCGGTTCGCCAGCCCTGCGTGGGTGCGCGCCGTGCTCTGGGTGGAGGTGTGCAGATAGAGCTTGCCGTTCTGCCAGTACGCCATGACGCTGCGCGGCTCCATCGGATGATGGGACAGCGACTGGTGCAGCAGCGTCTCCTCGAGCACCAGATCCGCGTCCGCGAAGCCGTCCTCGACTTCACCGACGTTCCATTCCACCTGCGGCTCGCCCATCGGCAGCCGGTCGGGGCCCGCGGCGTCGTAGTCGTCGTCGGTCCACTTGAACTCGCGGATCTCGCGGGTCTGGCCCTCGCGCCACTGGATGTTGCCGTCCAGGCGCGCGTTGGGGCCGCCCGGGCGCAGGCTGTCGAGCGGGTCCACCACGAAGGGCAGGGGCTCGAAGTCGACCCGGATCGCCTCGATGGCGTCCGCCGCCGTGGTTTCGTCAACCGCAGCCACCGCCAGCACGGGCTCGCCCTCGTAGAGCGGCTCGTTGGTCAGGGCGGCCTCGGCCCCGACCCCGGTGATCTCGGGCATCATCGGATCGTCGGCGGTCAGGATGTCGACCACCCCCTCCATCGCCAGCGCCGCACTCGCGTCGATGCGGCGCACGCGGCAGTGGGGCATGGGGGAGAGCAGCAGCTTGGCGAAGAGCATGCCCTCCGCGCGGAAGTCCTCGGCGTACCTGGCCCTGCCGGTGATCTTGGCTCGCAGATCCGGGGGCGCGATGTCTCGTCCAATAGCCTTCTCGGCCATTTCATCCTCCTCCGTAAAAGGCCGTTCGTCAGGCGCGTTGGCCCATCAACTCGACGGCTCGCTCCGCCGAATCGAGGATCTTGTTGTAGTCGCCGCAACGGCAGAGGTTGCCGGAGAGCGCCTGCGCACATTGAGCGCGGCTGGCGCCCGGGTTGTCTTCGACGAATGCCGCCATGCTCATGATGAAGCCGGGGGCGCAGAAGGCGCACTGGAACCCGCCCTCGTCCATGACCGCCTGCTGCACGGGATGGAGCTCGCCGTCGGGGCTCTCGAGCCCCTCGATGGTGCGAATCTCACGGCCGCGCACCTGGTGGGTGAGCATCGAGCAGGAGTAATGCGTGACTCCGTCGATGTGGACGGTGCAGGCCCCGCACTCGGCGCGGTCGCACCCCAGCTTGGTCCCGGTCAGCCCGAGCTTGTAACGCAGCGTCATCGCCAGCGTCTCGTAGGGGAGCACGTCGACGCGCCGCTGCTGGCCGTTGACGGTGAGCGTCATGAGGCGTTCCACCCCGCCCCGGGCCTGGCCGGCGGTCAACACGCCCGGACCCCGGAACAGGTAGCTGGACGCGGAGACGGTCGCGCCCGCCGCGATCACGCCCTTGATGAACTTGCGGCGTGAGTAGTTGCGGGGACCGCGGTCGCGGATGATCTCGACTTCGGTCACGGTCATCACCTCCTTCGTGGTGTCGCTGGCCGGGAGTGCCCGGCACGCTTTCACAACTTGCCAAGATACGGAGCCGGTCCCGGATATGCGAGTCTTTGAGGGGCTATCTCAACCCACCCACACCGACTTCACGTTCACGAACTCGTGGATGCCGAAGAGGGAGAGTTCGCGTCCGTAGCCGCTTTCCTTGACCCCGCCGAAGGGGAGCTGGGGGTCGGAGCGCACGAAGGCGTTCACGAAGCAGTTGCCGGCGTCGATCTCCTCGGCCGCGATGCGCCGCCCGCGCTCCAGGTCGCGGGTGAAGACCGAGGCGCCCAGCCCGTAGCGGGTGTCGTTGGCCACCGCGATGGCCTCGCGCTCGTCCGCCACCGGCACGATGGATACGACCGGGCCGAACAGCTCCTCCTCGTAGGCGGGCATGCCCGGGCCCACGTCGGCCAGCACCGTGGGCGGATAGAACCAGCCCGGCCGGTCGGGCACCTCACCGCCCACCAGCAGGGACGCGCCCGCCTCGACGCTTCCCCGCACCTGGTCGTGCAGGCGGTCGCGCAGATCCTCTCGCGCGAGCGGGCCGATGCGGTTGGCCTCGTCGAAGGGATCGCCGAAGGCCGCCGCGCCCATCGCCTCCACGACCCGCTCGCGCAGCTCGGCGAGCACGGGCTCGACCACGATGCAGCGCTTGGCGGCGATGCAGCTCTGCCCGGCGTTGATCAGGCGGCTGGTCACGCACAGGCGCGTGGCGAGCTCCAGATCGGCGTCCTCGAGCACGATGCAGGGGTCGTTGCCGCCCAGCTCCAGCACGGACTTCTTGACGTGGGCGGCAGCGGTCGCGGCCACCGTCTTCCCGGCGACCGTGCTCCCCGTTAGCGTCACCGCGCGCACGCGTGGGTCGGCGATGAGTTCGGCGGCGCGCTCGTGGTCGATGAGCAGCGCGCGGAAGAGGTCGTCGGGGAAGCCGGCCTCGCGGAAGATGCCCTCGATCGCCAGCCCGCACCCCGGCACGTTGGGCGCGTGCTTGAGGAGCGTCCCGTTCCCCGCCATCAGGTTGGGCGCGGCGAAGCGGAAGACCTGCCAGAAGGGGTAGTTCCACGGCATGATGGCGAAGACGATGCCGATCGGCTGGAAGGTGACGAAGCTCTGGCGGGCTTCAGTTTCGACCGGTTGCGGAGCCAGGTAGCCGGGGGCCTGTTCGGCGTAGAACTCGCACACCATGGCGCACTTTTCGATCTCCGCGCTCGCCTCGCGCACGGGCTTCCCCATTTCGCGGGTCATGAGTTCGGCGAACTCTTCGCGCCGCTCTCTCAGGATTGCCGCCAGGCTATCCACCAGCCGTGACCGCTCCTCCATGGGGGTGTCGCGCCAGGCCAGGAAGGCGTTCTGGCAGCCGGCAACGGCGCGGGCGTAGTCGCCGGACGACATCTCCGGGTAGTCCCTGATGCGCTGGCCGGTCGCGGGATCTATCGCAGTGAACGGCATCGGGTTTAACCTCCAGAGGAGTTGTCCGTCATCGTCCATCCTCAGAAAGCCTAGCCGGAACGCGCATGGAAACAAGGCGTCCCACCACTCCCGAGGCCGAGGAGATCCTCGGACTCTACTATCCCGTGCTCGACCACGGCTTCGTCTCGCTGGTCGACTACATGGGCAGCGACGAGAGCATCGAGCACGCCGCGCGGGTCAGCTACGGCTACGGCACCCGCAGGCGCAGCGCCACCCGCGGGCTCATCCGCTACCTGCGCCGGCATCTGCACACCACGCCCAGCGAGATGGTCGAGCTCAAGTTCCACTGCGCCATGCCGATGTTCGTGGCCCGCCAGTGGGTGCGGCACCGGACGGCCTCAATTAACGAGTATTCGGGTCGCTACAGCCTGATGCCGCTCCTCTTCTACAGCCCCGATAGAGAGAACTTCTCGCTCCAGAGCACCTCCAACAATCAGGGGAGGGAGGAGGATGCCGCTCCGAAGGGCCTCTATCGGGATGCGATCCGGCAATGGGAGGATGTGCGCAAGTCCGCTTCCCAGGCGTACGGGTGGATGGTCGAGCAGGATATCGCGCGCGAGCTGGCCCGAATCGACTTGCCGCTGTCGACATACACGCAGTGGTACTGGAAGATCGACCTGCACAACCTGCTGCACTTCCTCACGCTTCGCGTGGACGATCACGCCCAGTGGGAGATCCAGGAGTTCGGGCGGGTGATGGCGGGGATGCTCAAGCGCGTGGCCCCGATGAGCTTCGAGGCCTGGATCGACTACCAGGTGTGCGGCGACAAGCTGAGCCGAATGGAGCTGGAGGCGCTGGCGACGCTGCTCGCGCCGGGAGAGGATGGCGGGCTGGAGGTAAGGCAAGGTGGCGGATCGCTCAGCTTCGAGGAACTGCGCGGAATGGGGATGGCGCCGCGGGAAGTCCGCGAGCTGGTCGGCAAGATCCGGCGCCGGACCGCTCCGGATTTCGATCTGGATCTTGCGCGCTTCCGGAGTGCCGAGGACGTGGCCGCGGAGATGCACGAGGCGGTGCCCGGGAACTTCGAGTAGGGAAGCAGTGGACGGCTCGAGCCGGATTCCGGTCATAACCCTTCGGATCCCGCGCACTGTAGCCGTTGAGGGGATGAGTGTCTTGAAGACGAGTATGAGCGACGCAGGAGGACCAATGCACGAGCACGACAACTCCCGGACAAGGCCGGCACCGGGCCGCGTTCCTCGCTGGCCCGCGTTTGCGGCGCTGGCCCTGGTTCTGGCCCTGACGGGGCCGGTGGCAGGCCTCTCGGCGCAGGATGCGGACGCCGTGCCGCGCCCGATGACCATCGTCGACCTCATCGAAGTGCCGACGCTCGGCGACCCGCGCATCTCCCCTGACGGAACCCGGCTGCTTTTCGTGCGCCGTGACGCCGACTGGGAGGAGAACGGGAGCGTCGCCCACATCTGGAGGGTGGACGCGGACGGCGGCAACCTGATCCAGGTCACCAACGGCGAGAACGGGGAGACGAGCCCGCGCTGGTCGCCCGACGGAAGCCGCATCGCCTTCCTGGCCCGGCGCGGCGAGGATGAGCACACCCGGATCTACCTGCTGAACGCCATGGGGGGAGAGGCGAACGCCCTCACCGACCACCCCACGGCGGTCTCGAGCATCACCTGGGCCCCCGACGGGAGCGGCATCTACTTCGTCGCCTCGGACGAGCTGTCGGACGAGGAGCAGGCCGCGCGGGCCGCCGGGGACGACGTCTTCGCCTTCGACGAAAACTATCAGCAACTCCACATCTGGCGCGCGAGCGTGGACGACGGCGAGGTGAGCCGGGTCACGGAAGGCGACTATTCGGTTACCGGGTACTCGCTCTCGCGCGACGGCACCCACATCGCCTTCCATCGCGGAGAATCGCCGCTCTTCGAGGGCGTGGACCGGCGCGAGGTCTGGGTGATGCGCTCCGATGGCAGCGACGCCCGCCAGCTGACCCGCAACTCGGTGCCGGAATACAATGCGCGCCTCTCGCCGGACAACCAGTGGGTGGCCTTCCACGCGGACTCGAACGAGGACTTCGATTTCTATTACAACGACAATCTCTTCCTCGTCCCGGCATCCGGAGACGGGGAGGCGCGCGTGCTGCTCCCGGACATGCCGCATGGGGTGGACGCCATCGCCTGGTCGGGCGATGGCGAGGCCATCTTCTTCCGCGCCAACACGGGCGTGCGCGAAGAGCTGATGCGCGTGGACATCGAAGGCGAGCGCCTGACGCAGTTGACCCAGGGCGATCATCAGGTCATCAACTGGCAGTACGCGCCCGCGCTCGACACGCACGTCTTCGGGCTCAACCGGGCGGACAACCGGGGCGACCTTTGGGTGATGTCCGGCGACGGCTCGCCCGAGCGCGTGACCCGCGTCTTCGACTACCTCACCGCGGACTTCGTGCAGCCGCGCCAGGAGGCCATCCGCTGGCAGGGTGAGGACGGCGTCGAGGTCGAGGGACTGCTCTTCTATCCGCTGGACTATGAGGAGGGCACCCGCTATCCGCTGGTGGTGCAGACCCACGGCGGCCCCGCCGCGTCCGACAAGTTCCAGTTTTCGACCGCGGGCAACTTTGTCCAGGTCCTGAACGGGATGGGCTACTTCGTCTTCAAGCCCAACTACCGGGGCAGCACCGGGTCCGGCGACGACTTCCTGCGCAACATGGTAGGCAACTATTTCGACCAGGCCCACCTGGACGTGATGACCGGGGTGGACCACCTGATCGATCTAGGCCTCGTGGACGGCGCGCGCATGGCCAAGATGGGATGGAGCGCGGGCGGGCACATGACCAACAAGATCATCACCCACACCGACCGCTTCAAAGCCGCCGCCTCCGGAGCGGGCGCCGCCAACTGGGTGTCGATGTACGCCCAGAGCGACATCCGCGTATACCGGACCCCGTGGTTCGGCGGCACCCCCTGGGAGGAGGACGCGCCCGTCGACCAGTACTGGCAGGACTCGCCGCTGCGCGAGGTGTGGCGGGTGAGCACGCCGACGATCTTCCTCGTGGGCGAAGAGGACGCCCGCGTGCCCATGCCGCAGTCGGTGGAGATGTACCGCGGGCTGAAGCACAACGGCGTTCCGACACATCTATACGTAGCGCCGCGCGCGGGGCACGGCTGGACCGAACTCCGGCACCAGCTCTTCAAGGCCAACGTGCACCTCGAGTGGTTCGAGCGCTAGGTGCACGACCGCGAGTACGAATGGGAAGAGGCGCCGGGGGACGAGGAAGAGGCGCGGGCTACGACGGCCGCGGATCACCCCTCCACGGCTTCCCGCGCTGCGGCTTCGATCTCCCAGGGGATGTCGGAGTCGCGATAGAGGGCAGCCCCGTTTGACAGCATGGTATGTTCACGCGTCGACGGGGCGCCGCGCTGCTTCCGCGTATCCGCACACCCGCGCCGCTTCAGCGGATCGGCGCGCTCAACCCGCTTCGGCGCGTCCACCAGCATTCTTCCCTTCGGCGTGAAGAACAGTACCGTCCCGTCACCGTTTACGGATACCTTGATCCGGCCCTCGTGAACGGCGCGATGGTGACGCCGACAGAGCAGCAGCGTATTCCGGAGACTCGTCTCGCCCCCGTCGGCCCAATGCTTAACATGATGCGCCTCCGTGAACCTGCACCCGAGCGTCCCGTCTCGCCTTCGGCCGCAAGCGTTGCCGCATCGCAATGGACCATGACCTGGTAGCGCTCGGCGCGGGTGCCGGACTCGACGCGGGGTGAGGCAGGCGTCTCGATGTCCAATTGAGCGCGCTGTTCCTCGCGGGATTGAGTCGGCGGATCGTCGCCGGGCTCGCTATCCCCGAACCCCGCCGCCAGCGCCCGCTCCGCCAGCAGCCCCACGGCATCCGCTCGACGTTGCTTCGGCTCCGGGCGCGCGTCGCTGGCCTCGCGTCTGGCACTCCTTCCACTTCCCGCGCCGTCTCGAGCATCACCCTCGCCCCGGAACAGCGCATCCGACGCCGCCTCGATCGCCCGCATCAGCACCGCACCGACCTCCGGCTCGAGCCGTCCCTTCACCACGTACATCCCGTCGCCATCCACAAACACCGAGAACGCACGACTGCGGTGCCGGGCCTGCTCGGCGGTCAACTCCTCATCGCGCGACAGCTTCTTCCACATGCGCTGTTGAAAACGCATCCTGTTGTGCGCGTGGGACTTGGGGGTCTCGCCGGTCCGATTCCCGCTAATTGATTCCCGCCAATTGGGATCTCAGGTGCGAACCCTTCTGCGGGCGTCCAGAGCCTTCCTGAGTTGTCCCGCGTTCGCGTGCTGGTAGCAGATCAGGACCGTCTGCGGGTTCTTCCATCCGCCGAGTTCGCAGAGCACCTTGAGCGGCTGGTCCATCAGGTCGCTGGCAAACTTGCGCCGCAGCGAGTGCCAGCCCCGGCCACGCTTCGGTTCGAGCCTCGCGAGGGTCACGGCTCTATGCCACCATCTCAGCGCGAGGTCGCGACCGGGGCACAGCGAGGAGTGACCCGGCGCGGGCAGCACCAGACCGTTTCCGCTTCCGCCGCTCATCCTCCACGCATCTTCCAACACCGCAATTGCATCGTCGGTCAGCGGCGTGGCGTGTTCGTAGCCCGTCTTCTCGTGCTGCGCTCGCCACCTCACCATCCCGCCTTCGAGGTCGATATCAGACCACCGCAGCTTGCGAATCGCGCCGATCCGGTGCCCGGTCTCGTGCGCGAGCACGAGGGCGACGTGGAATCGCCAGCCGACCTGCCGCGAGACGCCGAGAAGCGCCTGGTACTCCTCTTCCGTGAGAACGACCCGGGTGGGGTTCTTCTCCTTGGGCTTCTTGAGACCCTTCAGCGGGTTCCTGTCGAGGAGCGGGCGGCCCTGCTCGTCCTTCGACCTCGCCGCCCAGTTCAGCACCGCCATCAGGAACGTCAAGTCCCATTCGACGGTTCGGTTGCCCACCGGCTTGCCGCTCGGTCCGACGCGGCCCGTTCGGCGCTCCCGGATGAATCGGTCCCAGTCTCGCTGGGACAGGGTCTCGGGCCTTCGGTCCCGCCCGAGGAAGTCGAGGAACATCCCCGTCGCGACCCTGTCCCGACGCTGGACCCGCTCCGCCTTCGCGGGCGTCACCTCTTCACCGTAAATGTCAAACAGCGTTCCCAGCGTGAGCGGCTCGGGTTCGGCGTCCGCCTTGCCGTTCAGGTCCGGGCCGACGAAGTCCGCGGCGAACTCGTCCGCCTCTCTCTTCGCCCTCATCCAGTCGCGGTGTCTCAGCGACCGGGTGAGCCTTCGCCCGTTCTCGCGCCACTCCATCTGGTAGAGGCCGGTCTTCGGGTCCGGGAAGACCCTCACCCGGTTCCGGCCCCATTCTCCGGCGCCGTAGGAGCGCCGACTACATCATTCAAGAGTGCCGTAACGTCCAGTAATGTCCGGTGCTGTC
>JAPPJO010000003.1 GCA_028820325.1 Gammaproteobacteria bacterium
AGTGCATGAACTCGTGGGCGGTGAAGTGCGACACGATCATCACCAGCCCGGACAGACCCGCGGCGAGAGACCAGATTCCAGCGACCAGCACGAACTCCACTTTGAGGAGCGCCATCAGGGTCGGTCCGGCGGTCCTCAGTCGCGGGAAGGAGACGAATGCTCCTCCGGCCAGCCACGCGAGCACAATGCCGGTCAGGTAGAACGAGAGGAAGCGCGAGGGCGGCTCGGCGAGGGGCACGCGGGTCGGCTCGTCCAGTACGGCTTCGGATGTCACCAGGTCCGTGTCGCCCAGGAAGTCGCGCAACATCATGGGAATGAACATCTCGTCCCACGCGGTGATGGGACGATCGCCGCGTCCGCCCATGAAGAAGTCGAGCGACACGTAGACCAGCGCATTGTCTGCCGTGAGCCGCCGGGTGTGGAAGCGGAAGGTCTCGCCCGGCACCTCGCCGAACCGCTCTCGCATGCGCCCGCCCAGAACCATGTCCAGGGCGTCACGCACGCGCGTCGAGCAGTTGTCGAGAAAGTACTGGTATCGATAGTACGCGTTTTCCGGCCGCGCGTTGAGCTCGGCCATGCCGAGAAGCGTGAGGCGCTGATCGGGGGTCAGGTCCAGCTCCTGCTCCACCACGCCGCGATCCGAGGCCACGTAGTGCGCGATCATTCCCTCGGAGGACAGGCCGGCCATCCAGTACTGCCAGTCGCCCAGCAGGAAACGCCAGAAGAAGCCCTCCTGGTTCAGGTCGAACATGCCCCAGTTGTACGACACATCCAGGCCGCGCTCCGGATCCCGGATGCGAATGGCATTGTGGCCGAACATCTCATAAACCACGGGTCCGGCGCCGACGGTAATGAGCGAGACGCTCAGTTCGGAGCCCGGTTCCGGTTCGGGGAGCCCTTGATCCCCCGGAGCCGGCTCTTGATCCGCGGCCGCCGCCGGGACCGGCCAGGCCGCGCATGCCGCCAGCGACGCCGCCAGGAACAGGCTCGTTCGGCACATCGCGCTTGATTTCGCCACCGGCGGTCACCTCGTTGGTGAGGACAGGGCCCGCTTCTCCGTTGCGCCGTACACCGTCCGACGCGCGGGGCTCCGGCGCAACCGCCCCCGACGCCGGACCGGTAGCCCGCAGCGCGCCCGCGGCCTACACTGGCGGAGGCATGGACGCCGCGCCCGGCCGAACCATCCGCGGTCGCCCGGCAAACCCACCGACAACCCAAGGAGCAACCCGATGTCCGTGGTCCCCCTCCCGCATCGCCGCACCGCCCCCCGCCCGACCGCTTCCGTCGCGTTCGTCGCCCTCGCCGTCCTCGGCGTGCTGGCGACCGTGGCCGGGCCCTCGGCCGCCAGCGCCCAGCGCCAGTACGCCGCGGCCGCGCACGGGGGCAACTACATGCACAACTTCTACTTTCCCCCCGCCCCCAGCTCCACCCCATGGTATCCGGCGTGGTCGCCGGACGGCGGGCGGATCGCGGTGGGCATGAGCGGCTCGATCTGGAGCGTGGACCCGGAGACGGGGATCGCAACCGAGCTGGTCCGTTCCGGGGACTATCTCTCCTCCCCCAACTGGTCGCCGGACGGGCGCTGGCTGGTCTACACCGCCGACGCGGGAGGCGGCCCCATCCAGCTGGAGATCCTCGACACGCACACCGGCGAGACGCGCCGGCTTACCGACGACGACCAGATCTACGTCGACCCGCGCTTCTCGCCCGACGGCAGCCGCCTCGCCTACGTCTCCACCCAGTCCAACGGCTATTTCGACATCTACATCCGCGAGATCGCGGACGGGTCCTGGGCAGGCGACGAGATCGCGGTCAGCTACGACAACAGCTTCGGACGGGACCGCCTCTACTTCGGGGCCTGGGACATGCACATCTCGCCCGCGTGGCTGCCCTCGGGCGACGAGCTCCTCATCGTCTCCAACCGGGACGTCCCGCTGGGGAGCGGCAACGTCTACCGAGTTCCGGCGCGCGAGAACGGCATCGACGAGCGGGTCGCGGTGCTGCAGGAGCAGAGCCTCTACCGCACCCAGCCGGACGTATCGCTCGACGGCCGCCGCTTCGTCTACTCGTCCACCGCGGGCGCGGCCGACCAGTTCAACAACCTCTACGTCCAGCCCACGACGGGCGGCGAGCCCTACAAGCTCACCTTCTTCGAGCACGACGCATTCCACCCGCGCTGGTCGCCGGACGGCGAGTGGATCGCCTTCATCAGCAACGAGGGCGGGCTGCCCCAGCTCACCCTGCTCGAGACCTACGGCGGGGCGCTCCGGACAGTGACCATCCGGGAGCGCCGCTGGAGCGAGCCCATGGGCACCCTCACGGTCACGACCCTGGGCGACGACGGGGAACCCGTGGGCGCCCGCGTCCATCTCACCGCCTCCGACGGCAAGCACTACACCCCCGCGGGGGAGTATTCGCGGGTCAGCCGCGCCGGAGACCGCATCTTCCACCACTCCGGCGTGTTCCAGGTGGAGCTGCCGCCCGGACCCGCGCGCATGCTGGTGACGCGAGGATTCGAGCACGAGCCTCAGGAGTTCGACCTGAACATCGCGGCGGGCGAGAACCACCGCGTGAGCGTGCTCCTGGAGGAAATCTCGGACCTGAGCGACGAGGGCTGGTACTCGGGCTCCACCCACGTGCACATGAACTACGGCGGCAACCTCCACAACACCCTCGAGAACCTGATGATGATGTCGGAGGCCGAGGACCAGGACGTGGTGGCCGAGCAGGTGGCCAACAAGGACAACCGCATTCTGGACCACCAGTTCTTCGTGCCCGGGGGCGGCGCCCATCCCCTCTCGCGCGACGACATGGTGCTGGTGGTGGGCCAGGAATACCGCCCGCCCTTCTACGGACACGTCTTCATGTTCGGCATGACCGACCACCTCATCTCCCCCTTCGTGACCGGCTACGAACAGACGGCCATCGAGAGCCTCTATCCCTCCAACACCGACATGTTCAGGAAGGCGAAGGCGCAGGGCGCCATCACCGGCTACGTGCACTCCTTCTTCAACGGCGATCCGCTGGAGGGGACGCTGGGAGGCGCCAAGGGGTTCATCGTCGACGCGGCTCTGGAGGCCGCCGACGCGGTGGAGTGGTCCACGCCGCAGGACGGCTACCCGCCTCTCTACGCCGTGTGGAGCAACGACTTGCGCGCCGCGGTGGTCGGCGGCGAGGACTCCATCTCCAATCTGCAGGCAACCCCGCTGGTCGGGTCGATGCGGACCTACGTGCGCACGCCGGACGGCAGGTTGTCGATGGAGGGGTGGTTCGACGGGATACGCGGCGGCAACGCCTTCGTCTCCAGCGGTCCCCTGCTCGACGTCAGGGTCGACGGCCGCGTCCCCGGAGAGGAGCTGGCGCTGCCCGCCGGCGGGGGCGAGGTCACGGTGACAATCCGGGCCTGGGGGATCGTGCCCATGCGCACGGCGACCGTCGTGATGAACGGCGAGGTCGTGGAGGAGATTCCCTTCGGGGGGGACCGGCGTTCGCTGGAGGTGGAGCGCACGCTGCAGGTGGAGCGGAGCAGCTGGATTCACGTCCGCGTCCAGGGCGACCCCGAGGACCGCTTTCCGCTCGACACCTCCTACCCCCTCGCGCTCACCAACCCCGTGTGGGTCATGGTGGGCGGCGCCCCGGTGCGCAGCCGCAGCGCCGCCGACTACGCGCTGCGCTGGATCGACAGGCTTCAGACGATGGCCGAGCTGTGGCCCGGCTGGCGCTCGGACGCCGAAAAGGAGCACGTGTACGCCCA
>JAPPJO010000142.1 GCA_028820325.1 Gammaproteobacteria bacterium
ACGAAGCAGGCGAACACCCCCCAGAACGCGGTCGCGGCCTTCGAGACCGCCAGGTAGTGGGCGTCGCTCGCCTCCGGGCGGAACCAGCGCCGGTAGAAGTCGATGATGCTGGTGGTGGAAAGGGAGTTCAGCTCCGACGAGATGCTCGACATGGCGGCCGCAATGATCGCCGCGATGAAGAGGCCCGCCAAGCCGATCGGCAGCTCGCCGAGGACGAAGCGGGGGATGATGTAGTTGACGTCGCGGGATGCCTCGCCGGTGACCTCCTCGGCCATGGCGAGCGCCTCGCCGCGGATCTCCTGGACGGTCGCTTCGCGGCCGCGGAATTCGTCGAGGGCGGTCTGGCCGGTGGCATCCGCGCCTGCGGCAGCGGCCAGCCCCGCCGCGCGGCGTGCCGCGTCTTCCCTCAGCACCAGCGCTTCACCGTAGCGGCCCTGGAGCGCGGCGTACTCCGTCCCCCGCATCTCCACCACCGCGTTCTCGTGGGCCGGGTTGAACAGCAGCGGCGGCGGCTGGAACTGGTAGTAGACGAACACCATCACGCCCACCAGGAGCACGAGCGCCTGCAGCGGGATCTTCCAGTACGCGCTCATCAGGAGCGAGGTGCGCGCGGCGCCGACCGATTTCGCGGCCAGGTAGCGCTGCACCTGGGACTGGTCCGTGCCGAAGTAGGACAGCATCAGGAAGGTGCCGCCGATCAGCCCCGACCAGAAGGTGTACGTCTCGGTGACGGTGAACGAGAAGTCGAACACCCTCAGGCGGCCCGTCGCGCCCGCGATGTGCAGCGCCTCGCCCGGCGAGACCGGCATCCGCACGACCAGCACCACCACCACGGCCAGCAGCGCGACCACGATCAGGACCATCTGCTTGACATCGGCCCAGGTGACCGCCTGAATGCCACCCAGCATCGTGTACGCGACCGTCGGAACGCCGATCAGCGCGACGCACCAGAGGAGCGGCCATCCGAACACCGCCGAGAAGACGACCGCCGGCGCCGCGATGATCACCCCGCACGACATCCCGCGCGACAGCAGGAAGAGGAAGGCGGTAAGCGCGCGCGTACGCGGCCCGAAACGGCGCTCCAGGTATTCGTACGCGGTGAAGACCCCGGCTCCGCGCAGGAACGGCACCAGCGTGACGCCCAGAAGAACCATCGCGAGCGGCAGCCCGAAGTAGAACTGCACGAAGCGCAGCCCGTCGGTGGCGCCCTGTCCCGTGGTGCCGATCATGGTCACCGCCGACAACTGCGTCGCCATGACCGATAGCCCGACCGCCCACCAGGGCAGCGAGCGGTTCGCCAGGAAGTAGCTCTCGACCTCCGTGGTGCCGCGCGCCCGCCGGACGCCGTCGACCAGTACGTAGGTGACGTACGCGACAACGATCAGCCAGTTGATGGGATGCATGGGCGGGTCGCTAGCTGTGGTAGGTGGCCTGCAGGAGCCAGAGCAGAATCAGGGCGACCACCTGGACCAGAAGGACCTTGAGCAGCGTCGGGCGAAAGCGGGCATTCTTCGTCATATCACGCCCCGAACAGTGGGATCTCGAACACTCGCGCGAAGATCAGCAGCACGCTCATCGCGGTGAACACGATCAGGCTGAACCAGCCGAACCAGCGGGCGAAGGTCGAGGGGTAGAAGGCGCGGTCCTCCTTCGGGATCACCACCAGGCAGTAGTAGAAGTTGAGGAAGAAGATCACCGGGGCGATGAAGAACGCCAGCGCCGACGCCACCAGCACCAGGAACACCGGCCGGGGCATCCCCGCGATCACGGCCACCGAGCCGATCAGCGAGTAGATCATGGTGGCGCGGTAGAGGTTGTACTCCGAGTACCAGCCCTTCTGCTTCCTGTCGATGCCCGCCGTTTGCGCGGTGCCGCGGAAGAGGTTGCGGGCGCAGGCCCCGACGATGCGCGGCCAGCCGTCGAAGTAGTTGAATGCGGTCGAGAAGGTGGCCGCGAAGGCGCCGAACATGAACAGGCCCATCATGCCCGGGCCCACCGAGTTGGTGAAGATGCCCGCGATCTCGCCCATCACTGCCTGGCCCTCCACCGCGCTTGGGTAGAGCCACACTGCCGCAAGCAGCATGAACACGGCGGCCATCACGAACGACACCACGTGCCCGAGGCGGAAGTCCCAGAGGCCGATCTGGAACCAGCGCCGGCAGTACTCCTGTGCGTGCGCGGGGAGGCGGTCGGTGTGAACGGTCAGGTCGCGCAGGCGCGGCGAGAAGGGGTTGAACGAGCGCGCGATGCCCAGCTCCTCCATGCGGTCGCGGATCTTGCTCATTCCCGCCTTCTTGGCCTTCCCCCACTCCGAGGCCTGCAGCGAGACGTCCATGCCGGTGGGCAGGAGGCCCAGGAAGGCAGCGATGACCAGCCAGGAGCCGTCGGGGATCTCGACCAGGAAGAAGGTGCCCATCTCGGAGAAGGGCGCGGGCTGGTAGAAGTACACCGCCAGGGTGGACACCACCATGATGGCCGCCAGGATCTTGGCCGAGTTCTCCACGGCCTTGTAGCGCCCCATGAGCAGAATGCCCACCGACACCACCCCCAGCCCCACCGCGGCCCCGGTGAGGGTGACGGGCCAGCCCATCACTTCCGACGCCACGTAGTAGACGACCGCGGCCGCCGCGATCAGCCTGCCCGCCTGTCCGATCGCGCACTGGATCAGCGTCGTCACCAGCACGTACCAGAGCGGCCACTTTCCGCGCGCCGTGGCGTACGCCTCGATCAGGCTCTTGCCGGTGGCGTTGGTGAAGCGGAAGGCCATCTCGAAGCCGTAGTACTTGAAGATGTAGGCCACGGGCAGGCACCAGAGCAGCGCGTAGGCAAACCGGCCTCCCGCGGTGGGCGCGGTAACCAGGTGACTCGTGCCGATCCCGGTCATCATCAGGATGATCCCCGGTCCGAAATGCCGGAGAAGTCCGCGAACCGAGCGGTCCGGAAGCTCGAGCTGGTCGAATTCGGAGGAGTCCGCCGGGGTGCCGCCGGGGTTCTGGGCCATGGGGTTTCTCCGCTGGATGATGGGGAGCGTCCGCCGGGCATAATGGGAAGCACGGGGAAGAACAGAAAGATCGGGGATGCCGGCCGGCTTTCCGGGGCTCCGCCGGATTTGTTAGCTTCGGCACCCGGGCGAGAGCGATTCCAGATGCGGCGCTCTCAAGACTTCAACCGTTTACCAGGTGCCATGAGCGAACGTCCCCTGCTGATGATCCCCGGACCCATCGAGGTCTCCCCGGAGGTGCTGCGCGCCTTTTCGAGGCCGCCTCCCGGCCACGGCCAACCCTTTGTGGTGAAGGCGTTCGGCGAGTCGCTGAGCCGAATGCGCGAAGTGTGGCGGGCCGGGGAGGGCGCGCAGCCGTTCATGGTCGCGGGAAGCGGGACGCTGGCGATGGACATGGCGGCGGTGAACCTGCTCGACCCGGGCGACGAAGCCCTGCTCGTGGACACCGGCTACTTCGCCGACCGCATGCGGCTGGTACTGGAGCATCGCGGGGTCAAGGTCCATACGGTGGTCGGCCCGCCGGGCGAGCGGCCGGAGCCGGAGGAGGTGGCGGCCGCCCTGGACGCCTGCGCGGCGAAGGCGCTGTTCGCCACCCACGTCGATACCTCGACCGGCGTGCTCGTCGATCCGGCCGGTCTGGCGGCGGTCGCGCGCTCGCGCGGGGTGCTGTCCGTCTTCGACGGGGTGTGCGCCACCGCGGCGGAGGCCTTCGAGATGTCCGAATGGGGCGCCGA
>JAPPJO010000087.1 GCA_028820325.1 Gammaproteobacteria bacterium
AGCTGGTCGAGGTACGATCCCGCCACGGCGGGGTGGGCGGGCCACGTGAACATCGGCTGCAGCTGGGCATTGAACTCCTCCACCTGCACCATGTTGGCGGCGTCGATCTCGTTTTGGGAAAGATGCTCGCTGGGCGACAGGCGGAAGACGTCGAGGCCGCGGGTGATCTCGGCGCCGTAGATGAAGCTGTTGTTCCAGTAGGTGGACCAGTAGCCGCCGGTGTACATCTCTTCCTCGCTCAGCGGGCCGCGGTCGAAGAAGGCTATCTCGACGGGGTCGGATGCGTCGGTGAAGTCGAGCATCGACAGGCCGCCCTGGTACCAGGCCTGCACCATGATGTCGCGTCCGGGCACCGGGATGACGGCGCCGTTGTGGGCAACGCAGTTCTCCAGCTCGCTCTGCGGCACCGGCAGCTTGTAGTAGCCGGCGAGCTCCATCTGCCCACCGACGATTTCGAAGATGGCGTTCGCGCCCCAGTCGGGCGGATCGGTGGAGCGGCAGCGGGGCTGACCTCCGCCGCCCCACTCGTCGGTGAAGAGGATCTTGGTGCCGTCGTTGTTGAAGGTGGCCGAGTGCCAGTAGGCGAAGTTGGGGTCCACCACCTCGTCCAGGCGCACCGGGTTCACGGGGTCGGAGATGTCGAGCAGGATGCCGTTCCCCGCGCACGCGCCGGCGCCAAGCCCGATCTCCGGGTAGACGGTGATGTCGTGGCACTGGTTGGTGAGGCGGGACTCCTGGGTGCCCTCGCCGTGGTCGCCCCCCTGCCAGAGGCCGCCGTACTCGCCGGTCTCGGGATCGGCGAAGATGCGCGGCATGCTGACGATTTCGGCAGCGGCCGGGTTGGCGAGCGGCACCTGGATCACCTCGATGCGGAAGTACGCGGTGTTGGGGTCCTCCTCCGGGGGCAACCCCGAGCACCCGGGCAGCTCGTCGGCCGGACGCACTCCCGAGGTGCCTGAGACGTAGACGTAGACGTTCTCGTCGTCGTTGGGATCGGTGACCACGGTGTGCGTGTGGGATCCACGGCAGGTCTGCACCGCCGCCACCTGGCGGGGCGCCTCCAGGTTCGACAGGTCGAAGATGCGCACCCCGCGGAAGCGCTCGACGCTGACGCTGTCCTGGATGCCCTCCGTGCCGCAGTCGAGGCGGCCGCGGGTCTCCTGCGCGGACATGAACAGGAGGTCGCCGTAGATGGACACGTCGCCCTGGCCGCCGGGACACACGACCGCCACGTGCAGCTCGATGTTGCCGGGGTCGGAGATGTCGTAGACCTGGAAGCCGTTGTAGTTGCCCTGGAAGAGGTAATTCCCCTGGAAGGCGAGGTCCGTGTTGGAGAAACCGGCGCCCTGGCGTGGCGTCTCCGGGTTGAAGAAGCCTTCCGGACGCGGCGTGGTCGCCACCAGCTCCAGGTTCCAGATGGCGCTCTCGGCGTCCAGCCAGCCGGCCGCCAGGTTCACGCGTGGATCCAGGATGTCCCAGTCGAAGGCGGGAAGGGGGGGCTCGGCCAGCGAGTCGGTGCGCACCTCGGCGAGCTCCTCGGGCCGCGGCTGTCCCGGCGGAACGGCCTGGGCCGCTGCATGCGCCGGCAGCCCCAGCGCCGCAAGCACGATGCCCATCCACAGCGCACGCATCTCCATAGCTCCTCGATCGATCTGAAGCCGCGTCTTCATCATCCCCTTCTCCCTTCTGGTTCCGCGCCGGGCCCGAGTCGGGTGGCGCGGGCGTGAATCACCTCAGCCGCCGCTCTCCAGCAGCGCGCGCATGCGCCGGATCTCCATCTCCTGGTCCGCCTCCACATCCGACGCGAAGTGGTAGATGGCGGACCCCTGTCCCGCGCCCGGGCTCGCGAACAATGCCTCGACCATGACCAGCGCGCCCTCGTGGTGGCTGATCATGAACTCGAGGAAGAGGCGGTCGAATTCGGCGGCGCGCGCCTCTGCCAATTGCGCCATCTGCTCCGGCGTGAGCATCCCCGGCATGAGCTCCATCATGCCGTCGTGTCCGTGGTGCGCCATGCCCGCAGGGGCGTCCTCGCCCCGCTCGCGCAGCCAGCGCTCCATCATCGCGATCTCGCCCTTCTGCGAGATCTCGATACGCAGAGCCAGACGATGCAGCCGCGGGTTGGACGTGCGGTCGCGGAGCAGCTCCACCATGTCCAGCGCCTGGGCGTGATGCGGGATCATCCCGCGCATGAAGCGAAGATCGGCTTCCGTGTGCAGAGGAAGCTCGGTGCCGTCGAGTTCGCCCGGCTCGAGCACGCGCGTGGCCTCACCGGGGGCTCCGGGCTGGACCGTCCGCACGGGGGTCTGCGCGGAGAGGCCGCCGAAGGATGCGGCCAGCGCAGCCCAGTCGCGGCCATTGTCCGCCGCGTCCGGAGCAGCGTCTGCGGTCCCCGCGGCGCCCGTCTCACCGGAAGACGACCCGCCGCCCACGAGCGTGGGCTCGGTCATCGACCCCTCGCCCTCCTCGTAGCCGGCCATTCCGGCCACCCGGCCCCAGCAGTAGACCTCGCCCGCGGCGGTCAGCGCGCAGGTGCCGTAATTGCCCGACGAGATCGACTCGAAGGTGTGCCCCCCCGCGACCGCGACCGGCTCCAGCGCGTTGTCGGTCGAGCCGTCGCCCAGTTGGCCGAAGGTGTTCAGGCCCCAGCAGTACGCCTCGCCATCGTCGTTGAGCGCGCAGGTGTGCACACCGCCGGCGGAGATGGTGGAGAAGTCGTGCCCGCCGGCCACCTCAGTGGGGCCGCCCCGGCGCTCCTCGGTGCCGTCCCCCAACACCCCGTAGTTGTTGTTGCCCCAGCAATACGCGTCGCCGCCACCGGTGACCCCGCAGGTGCGGTTGCTCCCCGCGGAGAGCACGTCGTATCTCGGACCGTCCACCTCGCCCGGCTGCGCCGAGCCCAGGGCGCGGGTGCTGTCGCCCAGTTCGCCCATGTCGTTCGAGCCCCAGCAGGTGGCCCGTCCGTTTCCGGCCAGCGCGCAGGTGTGGTCGACGCCGGCGGTAATCGACTCGAACTCGGTGTCCACCGGAACCCGGACCGGTTCGAGGCTCGGGGTGCCCGCCGTCACGCCCAGTTGCGCCGAGCTGTTCAGCCCCCAGCAGTACGCCTCGCCGTCGCCGGTGAGCGCGCAGGTGTGGTTGGTGCCGGCCGCCACCGCTTCGAAGGTCACATCTCCGGCCGCGCGCACCGGTTCGGCGCGGTTGGTGGTGGAGCCGTCACCCAGCTCGCCGTACCCGTTTCTGCCCCAGCAGTGGACGGCACCGTCGGCCGTCACGCCGCAGGCGTGCCCGTGCCCGACCGAGATCGACTGAAAGCTCAAGCCGCCGGACACCGGGGCCGGCTCGGCGCGGTCGACGGTGCCCCCGTCGCCCAGTTGCCCGTAGGCGTTGGTGCCCCAGCAGCTTGCCGCCCCGCCGCCTCCCAGGGTGCACACATGGCTGAAGCCGGCCGAAACCGCGCCCGCGCTGGCCTGGGCCGGAGGGGGACTGCCCACAAGGGAGAGGGCGGGCGATCCGAGGTACAAGGCGAGAAAAGCCGGGAGAACACTCAGGTGCAGCCGCATGAGGCGCTCCTTGCCGGACGAGGTAACGTCGTGTCCGTGACACTCTTGACCCGAAAAATCGGGACGGCCGGATTCGAACCGGCGACCCCCTGAACCCCATTCAGGTGCGCTAC
>JAPPJO010000088.1 GCA_028820325.1 Gammaproteobacteria bacterium
ACGTCAATCACCTCAATCAGATGTGAATCCGCTCGACACTGCCCGTCCGGCGAGAGCGAGATGTACTCGGCGATGCCGTCGCCCGGCGTCAGCTCGACCGGGTCGCGTGTGCTCCCGTCCGCCGCGACCGCGTAGTACCGGCGCCACCCGTCGGGCTCGGCCTGGAAGATGATGTGGTCGCCGGCCCAGATGACCTCGCGCACCTCGCGGTAGATGCTGTCGCCCGGCGGGCTGTGCCACACTTCCACCGCCTCGCCCGTGCGTGCGTCGCCGACCCAGATGGAGAAGTCGTAGCCGCCGGCGAACCAGGCTTCGGTCATTCCGGCGGGCCACGCGTCCTCGGTTCCGCCCTCCTCGGGGGCGCCGCCCCGCTCCGCCCGCGCGCCGAAGGGCAGCCCGGGCCTGCGGATGAAGGCGACCCTCGCCCCGTCCGACGACCAGGTGGGGCTGGTGTCGCGGTCGACGGCAGGGCCCAGGTATGTGATTCCGGGACGCTCGGTGTCGTACACGCCGACGAAGCTGTGATCCTCGCGGTCGCTCACGAAGGCCAGGCGACGCGAGTCCGGCGACCACACCGGATCGCCCTGGCTGCCGAACACGCTGAAGAGCGGCCGCTCCGGGTCGCCGGCCGCGACCCCGGGGTTGACCGGCGCCCGGTAGATGTCGCCATCGCTCTCCCATGCGATCCACTCGCCGTCGGGAGAGAGCGCCACGTTCCAGGCCTCCGCCACCCGCCAGGGCTCGCCGCCCCCGGTGCTCACGGCCCAAGCGGCCCGTTCGGCGCCCCGGGGATCGCTCGCCGGGTTGGCGATCCACCCCTGCCTGTTGGGGGTGTGCCCGCGCAGGAAGACCAGCGTGGAGCCGTCGTCCGAGATGCGCAGGTTGGACAGGTCGCGCCCGTCATCGTCCTCGAAGCGCGTCAGCCGCACCGGGGCGAAGCCGGGCGCCTCTGCCGTGTACACGTTGCGCTTCCCCTCCTCGTACTCGATCCAGGCGATGCGGTCGGCCGCCCGGGCCGACACCAGCTGCACCGGATAACCGGGGCTGAGCACGTCCTCGATGGAAAAGCGCTGCGCGTGGGCGGGCACGGCGGCAAGCGCGGCGAGGGCTGGGGAAGCAAGCAGGGCGAGAGCCGGGAGCGGCAGGCGAGCGCGCGTCATGATTCGCCTCCGGAGAGATGGGCGAGAAGCGGAACCGTGGAATGTCAGCATGACACCACGCCAACCATCCGGCAACGTGCTTGACGCGCATCACGGCACCCGGACCAACGGACCCATCGCACCGGTCGCTCGGCTGGCATCAGTGGTCCGCAGTCCAGTCGCCATCGCCGCGCCCCGCTGGCGCTCCCCTACCCGTTGGCCCATCCTGACGGCTTGGAACCGGCATGCACGCAAGCGAAGGAACCATCCCATGACCATCAAGCGCACCATTCTCGCCGCAGCGGTCCTCTCCCTCGCGGCGCCGCTGCCCGCCCAGACCTTCCCGACCGACGACCCCGTCATCCAGGCGATGTGGGAAGAGGGCATGGGCCCGCAAAGCCAGGCCTTCGACCTCGCGCAGGCGCTGCTCGACTCCATCGGCCCCCGGCTGATGGGCTCTCCGGCCTACTCGCGGTCCGCGGACTGGCTGATCTCCAACTACGAGCGCTGGGGCATCGAGGCGGAGCGACAGGAGTACGGCACCTGGATCGGATGGGAGCGCGGCTTTACCCACATCGACATGGTGGAGCCCCGCAGACGGACGCTCGAGGGCACGCTGCTCGCCTGGAGCCCCGGCACCGACGGGCCCGTGGAGGGCGAGGTGGTCGCGCTGCCCGACTTCGCCGACGCTGCCGAGCTGAACGCCTGGCTGCCGTCTGCCGAGGGCAAGTTCGTCGCCGTCTCCTTCGCCGAACCCACCTGCCGCGAGGACCAGTCGTGGCTTGACCACGCCACCCCGGAGTCCTTCCAGCGCATGACCGAAGCCCGGGAAGCGGCGATGGCGGAATGGCAGGCCAGCTATCAACTCACGTTCATCCCCAACGCAGGCCCTCAGAGGCTGGAGAGCGCCGGCGCCCTCGGGCTGATCACCGGCAACTGGTCCCGGGGCTGGGGCGTGGACAAGATCTTCGCCTCCGCCACTCGCGAGATCCCCTCGCTTCATCTGGCGTGCGAGGACTACTCCCTGCTCCACAGGCTCGCGTCGCGGGACCAGGGCCCGCGCATCCGCCTGGACGCGGAGGCCGAATTCCTGGGCGACGTGCCCGCGTTCAACGTGGTGGCCACCATCCCCGGCACCGAGCTGCCCGACGAGTACGTGCTGCTGAGCGCGCACCTGGACTCATGGGACGGCGCGTCGGGAGCAACCGACAACGGCACCGGCACCATCATGATGCACGAGGCCATGCGCATCCTGAAGGAGACCTATCCCAACCCGCGGCGCACCATCATGGTGGGGCACTGGGGCGGCGAGGAGCAGGGGCTGATCGGCTCCAACGCATTCTCGGTCGACAACCCCGAGGTGGTGGACGGGCTTCAGGCCTCGTTCAATCAGGACAATGGCACCTGGCGCATCGACTTCATCCGCATGCAGGGCTTCCTGGGCGCCGGCGAGCACTTCGCCCGCTGGTTCGAGCGCATCCCCCCGGAGATCACCGGCCATATCGAGCTGGATGTCCCGGGGGTGCCGGAGACCGGGGGCTCGGACCACATGTCCTTCATCTGCAAGCCCGCGCCCGGGTTCCGGCTCCAGTCCAACTATCCCGACTATCGCCAGTACACCTGGCACACCAACCGCGACACCTTCGACAAGATCGTCTTTGACGATCTGCGCAACAACGCGACCCTGGCCGCCATGCTGACCTACATGGCGTCGGAGGACCCGGAGCGCATGGATGTGACCCAGCGGGTGCTTCCGGTGAACCCGAACAACGGCAGGCGCGGGGCGTGGCCGCAGTGCCGGGTGCCGCGGAGGAGCTTCGCGAGGTAGGCGGGGCCGCGGTCACGGGCGCGATGCGGCGGCCCGTAGGCGCAGGAAGGACCGCGTGATCCCGGGCACCGGATCTGGATCGGGCGGGTAGGAAGCAGTCATGAGGACCCCGCACCGCACCCGCATCCGCATCGCCATCCCGGCGCTGTTCCTCCTGGCCGCTGGCGCGGCGCTCGGGGCTCTGAACGCGGAAGACACCCACCCACGCCTGCACGACCCCGGGAACGCCCGCTCCCAGCCGAGCCTCGCAGTGGGCGGCACCACGGCGCGGGATACGATCCCCATCCAGTCCCTCCTCCTCTGGGGCGGCGTCAACGCCGACCGCGTGCCCTTCCTGGAGCCCGTCTTCGTGATCGCCGCTCCGCCCTCACTCCCGAACGCGACCGGTGACTACCGGGTTGCCGGTCGGGCCGGCGATGGAAGCGTGCTCTTCTCTCTCGACTTCGAGATGCCGGTCATCGCCGATGGCGACGGCAGCTCGAGCTTCCTTTTCATGCTTCCGGTGCAACCGGGTTGGGAGGGCCGCCTGGCCAGCGTCACGCTCACCGGACCGGGCGGATCGGCCACGCTGGACGAGGACAGCCGCCGTCCGATGGCGATCCTGCGCGACCCCGGCACCCGTCGCATTCGGGCCATCCTGCGCGACCTTCCGCCGAGCATCGAGACGCAGGCCGACGCGGACGAGGCGGTGGATCGGGATCCCGGCACCGAGGTGCTCTTCAGTCGCGGGATTCCGGGTCCGGGAGCCTGGCGACGCTGACGGCCATCGGCCGGTGCTTGCAGATTGATGTCTGTGACACTAAAATGCTGTCATGAGCGTTCAGATCACCATCCGAGGCGTGCCCGAGGACGTGCGCGACAAGATCGCCGCGCGCGCTGCCGCGAAAGGCCAGTCCATGCAGGAGTACCTGCGTGGCGAACTGGTGCGGCTGGCGGCCAAGCCTTCGATCGAGGAGTGGCTCAGGGACGTCCGCGCCCACAAGCGCGCGATGAAGAACAGCGTGACCACCGAGGAGATTCTGCGCGCGCGGGACGCCGATCGGAAGTGACGGTCGTCGTCGATGGGTCGGTGCTCGCGGCGGCCGTCGCGCACCTGGGACCGGATGGAACCTGGTCCGAGGCCGCGATCGCGGAGGCGTGCGGGAAGGGTTCGATGGCGGCTCCCCAGATGGTTCCGGCCGAGGCAAGCAACGCGCTTCGCCGCATGGAGTTGACCGGGCATCTTCCGAGTTTTGAAGCGGCTCTCGCGCGCCGCGACCTGCTCACGCTCGAGATCGAGTTCTACCCGTTCGCCCCGTTGGCAGACCGCATATGGGAATTGCGCCACAACATCACCATCTACGACGCGTGGTACGTAGCGCTCGCCGAGGCCCTTTCCTGCCCGCTGCTCACCCTCGACCGCCGCCTCGCCCGCGCTCCCGGCCCGACCTGCGAGATCATCACCCCACCCGACCTCCGCATCATACGCGAGCCCGCCATAGCCTCGGGCTGGACGCCGTTCTCGTCCGGTTAGACGTCTCCCTCGCCACCGCGCGCGGGGAGCGCAGCGAGCTGGCGGGCTGCGCGAATGCCCGAGAGAAACGCGCCGTGCACGGTCGATGGGAATTCCACGTGTGTCGCCTCACCGGCAAAGAACAGCTTGCCGCCGATGGGCTCGCCCAGTGCGGCGTATCGCTGATACGAGGATCCGGCCGCGACGTACGAGTAGGACCCCTGGGCCCACGGATCCGAGCGCCAACGTGTGATGAGGGCATCCACGGGCGGCGGGATGACGCCATACATGCTCGCGAGCGCCGCAACCGCCTGCGCGATGACTTCCTGGTCTGAAAGCCCCTCGATCCGAGCGCCGTAGGCCCCGGCGTTGAACATCATCAGAATCGGATGCCCCGTGTAAGGATACAGGTTGAGGGTCTCGGCCCACTGCCCTCTCCGGGCACCGACGTAACCGATGAGTTCCACGTCGCTGTCCCAGAACACGTCTTCAAACAGCAGGCACGTCTTGTTGAGCACGCCCATTTCCAGGCCATCGATCGCGTCGCGCTTCCGTAGCGGCAACGCGGGCAGGAACGATATGAGGTCCTGCTTCAGCACTCCGAGCGGAACCGTCACCACGACTCGGGTGGCCTCGAAGGTCGCACCGGCGGCCGTCGTCAGGATGATGTCCGTCCCCGCGTAGTCGATCTCCGTCACGGCTTCCCGGAACCGGATGTCCAGGCCATCCGCCAGAATGTCGGCGACCTGTCCGTATCCGCCCGGAAACACCGCGTCGTGGCCGCCATACTCATCTCCGCCCTGGATGCTCTCCAGCGAGAGGTTCCGCAGGTCGGCGGCGTGCTCGTGCTCGACGATGGTGTTCAACAGATAGTCCAGGTAGCGCCGGTCAGGGGCCGTCAGCGGCTCGATCTCGAGCAGCTGTTCGTAGACGGACTGGAGGTTGGTGCCGGGCTGGCCCTCCGCCAGCCGCCAGAACCGGCGCAGCGCCCGCCCGGTGGATGGTGACGGCCTCTCGGCATTGTGGAAGCGCACCACGTCGTTGTCGTAGTCGGTGGGGTGCGTCCCGATGCCGTTTTCCCTGGCGATGGCGGTGATGGGGTTTCCGTCTACGCCGTGGATCCAGGATGCCCCGAGATCGACGGAAATGTTGCCGCCAATGGCGTCCGTCCAGAGGCGCCCGCCGATTCGGTCACGCGCTTCCAGAATCGCAACGTCTGCGAATCCGAACTCACGGAGTTCGGCGGCAGCCGCCAGGCCGGCCATGCCTGCGCCGATGATGAGGACTCTCTCGTCGCGCCGCGAAGAATCAGCGGCGGTGGCGCCGCGGTGCGAAGGAACACCACGCAGTTTCGCCAGTGAGGACGCGCCGGGCGCGAGTCCGGTCGCGGCGAGTGCGCCTTTGAGGAAGGTGCGGCGAGTCAGCCTCCGCCCTGTCACGGAGCCCCGTCCTCCGCGCCTGCCCGCGGGACGGGCGCGGAGGTGTGGCCGCTCAGGATGCGCCACCCGTCGGCCTCGTGGACCCAGACCGTCGTCATCGCCCCGCCGTACGTGAACGCGAACCCGTCTTCGCCCTCGAGCGTGCTCTCGAACAGAGACCGGACGAGCGCGACACCCGGCGCCAGCGCCTCGATGTCGGTGCTCGAGTACTCCGTGGTGACCCGCATTCCCGGGCCGAGACCCTCGAGCGCGGCGCGCACGTCGGCCGCCGACTCGTAGCGCAGCGCCCCGCTCTCATAGAACCGAAACGCGGGGGACTCGGAGTAGAAGCCGGCGACCACCGTCGGGTCCGGGCTCGAGCCGAGTTCGCGAAACGCATCGAGCGCATTCGACACGCTGTCGCGGACCGCGGCGGCGTGAGCCTCCGACAGTCCGGCGGGGTCCGGGTCGGGCCGGCAGCCGGAAGTCGCGCAGAGGGCGAGACACGCGGCCGCCAGCAGCTGTCGGCGAAGGGAAGCTGATCTCATGCTCCGTAACCCTCCAACGCGGTTGCTCCGCGGCGGCGCTCGGTCGGCATCGCAGGTGCGTCCGGTCGTGCTCGGATCCCCCGCTCAGCGTGTCTGCGGCGCGTTCATCTGCAACGGGATGATGTCCACGTCCCAGCGGGTGTCGCCCAGCAGGTGCTTCACGAAGTACTCGGCGCGCAGCCAGAACCAGTAGTCGCTCATGTCGCCGAAGCCGTGGCGCTGGCCCGGGAAGATGAAGAAGTCGAAGCGCTTGTTGGCGCGGATGAGGGCCTCCGCCATGCGGAAGGTGCCGGCGTGGTGCACGTTGTTGTCGTTGTCGCCGGTGGTGAGCAGGAGGTGGCCCTTGAGGTTGGCGGCGAGGTCGGAGTTGCGCTCGATGTCGTATTCGAAGCTCACATTGCCCTCGTCGTCCACGACCTCCTTCACGCCGTGGTGGGTCTCCGACCAGGACCGGTTGTACACGTCGTTGTTGTGGTTGCCCGCCGACGACACCGCCACCTTGAAGAAGTCGGGATAGACGAGCATGGCCGCGGTGGACATGAAGCCGCCGCCGGAATGGCCGTATATTCCCACTTTGTCTATGTCTATAAAGTCGTGGCGGTCGGCCAACTGTTCGATGACTGCTTTCTTGTCAGCCAGTCCATAGTCGCGCAGGTCGCCATATCCATAGTTGTGGTACCACTTTGAGCGATCGGGGTGGCCGCCCCGGTTCCCCATGGTCACGACGATCATGCCGAACTGCGCGAGCGCCTGCTCGTACGGGTTGGCCGACCACGACTTCGACACCGACTCGGTCTGCGGTCCCGGATAGACGTACGCCACAATGGGATACGTCTTCGAAGGATCGAAGTCGTAGGGCTTGTACATCACCCCGTAGATGTCGGTTACGCCGTCCGCGGCTTCCACCTGGTAGGGCTCGGGGAAGTGGTATCCGGCCGCATCCAGGGCCCCGAAGTCGGCTTCGCCCAGGTCCATGATGCGCTGGCCCGAGGCGTCGAACAGCGCGGATGTGGGAGCCGTGTTCACGCGCGAGTAGTTGCTGACGAAGTAGCGGTTCGACTCACCCATCTCGGACTGGAAGTCGAAGTTCCCGGGGTTCAGCAGCGTGAGCCCGGTCCCGTTCAAGCTCACCCGATAGAGGTGCGCGTAGTAGGGATCCTCGCCCTCCTCCCGGCCCTGCCCGGTGAAGAAGACGAAGCCGCGCGCCTCGTCCACGCCGACGATGCCGTCCACGTGCCAGGGCCCCTCGGTGAGCCGCTGCCTCAGTTCCCCGTCGGGCCCGTACAGGTAGAGGTGGGCCCAGCCGTCCCGCTCCGACCACCACAGGATGTCGCCGCCCGCGAGCATCTCGACCGGGCGCGTCTCGATGTATGTGTTCAGGCTGTCCACGAAGAGCATGCGCGCGTTGCCCGTGCCGGCGTCCGCAACCATGACCGCGGCCCGGTGCCGGTCCCGGCTCAGGCGCACGAAGTAGAGCTCCTCCGAGTCGTCGGAGATCCACAGCGAGCGGTCAGGTTCCTCGGAGTCCGGGTAGTCGAACTGACGCTGCGTCGTGATGCGCAGATCCTCGTCCTTCCAGGGCTCGTGCGAGACCGTCACCTGGCTCTTGGAGGCGAGGTCATAGACGATGATCTCCTCCTGGGTCACCGACTCCTCCCCGGCCATCTCATAGGAGTAGGTCTCGAGCTCCGGGCGGTCGTTGCCATTCCCCACCACGTGCACGACCCAGAGCTCGCCGACCTCGCGGTTGTCGCGCCGGATCAGCGCAAAGCGCTCCGAGTCCTTGGCCCACGAGATCGACGCCGCCTTGCGGTCATCCTTCTCCTCCTCGAGGGAGACGTTGGTCTCGCCGCGGCCGGTGTAGTTGGCCTCGTAGGTGTAGTACTGCTCGCCGTCGGTGGTGAGTTGGGTCTCGGTGACCTCGACATCGTCCTCGGCGTCGTCGGCTTCGTCCCCGGACTTGGCCCGGCGGGCCTCGAGAATCTGCTCGTAGTCGTCGCCGCTCATCATGAACAGGTTGTGGTCGCGGGCGAAGACCACGGTCTGGCCGTCAGGGGACACGCTGGCCCAGTCCGGATGATTGTCGGGCGCCTCGTAGTCCTCGAGCTCACGCAGCGTCCGGGTCGACACCGTGTACTCGAAGTGGTGCACGCGCTTGCGGGTCGAACTGCCCGAGTCGTCCTCCTCCTCGTCCTGATCCTCCTCCACTTCCTCGTCCTCATCCTCCACCTCCTCGTCCTGCGAGGATTCCACCTCGAAGTGGAGGATGTTGTCGCTGATGAAGCGGATGTTACGGATGGGCAGATGCTGCCCGTCCCACGGATCGCGGGTGATGCGCGTCAGTTCGGCGGCGATGCGGTCGTTGTCGAAGAGCAGGGTGCGCGATCCGGCGCCGGGATCGACGATGTAGAAGAACGTCCCGTCGGCGTTCTCCCACTCGTACCAGAACCTGTCGGTGCCCTCGATCCACTGCGGATCGACCGATGTCGAATGCACCATCTCGCTGATTCGGTAGGGCGCGAAGCGGGCGGCGAGCTCGTAGTTCGCCGGACCGGCCTGGGCATCGGACTCCTGCGGGGCCGGAATGGGAGCCGCCTCCGCGGGGCGCGGCGCGAGCGCGATGAGCATGAGGAGGGGCGAAAACGCGCGCGGCGCGGGCGAAATCGGACGGGAGAGAAACCTGACGATGGCGTTCATGGTAGGGCTCTGTTCGGATGGAGGGACGACACGGCGGTTGCCCGGGACAGTGGTGCACAAGTGAATCCGTCGCCGAAAGCGGGGCAAGGGCGTTGAGGCTCACCTCGATGGGCCCGGGGAAGACCGGTCGGGGAACCATCCCGCGGGTTCATGCGATAAACGAGTCGCGCGCGGGCGCTTCGAGCCGCGGCGCCGGCGCCGGTTTCCTCGAACGGGGCGGGAAGGCATGGAAGCGGAAATCCTGATCGTGCTGGTATCCGTCTTCGTCACCGGCGGCATGATCGGCGCGGCCGGCATCCTCCTCGCCCAGTTCTTCATGCGCCGCATTCCGGGAGTGAGCGCAACCGGCGCCCCGACCCGTGCCGAACTCGAGGGAATCCGCCGCGACGTAACCGAGATCGCCTACCACCTGGGGTCGGTGGAGGAGCGCCTCGACTTCGCGGAACAGCTGCTGGGAGGCGCGACCCCGACCGAGGTGCCCAGGGCCGTGACGAAGAAGGCGGAGGGTATCGCGCGCGTGTCCGGCGGGCCCGGAGGTGGCGGCACCCCCGCGGGTTGATGCACTTTGCGGGCGGGACGGACGGCAACGAGCGCTAACGAGCACCGTCCGTTCCCTTCCACCCCGCATCCGCCACCCCGACCCCACACGCACATGCGCCATCCCAGCCGCTCCACGGCCCCCCGTCCCATCGTCCACCGCCCCTGCGCTTTCCACGCGCCGATCGCGCTGATGTTCGCGGCCGCGCTCGCCGCCGCAACGCCCGCCACGTCCCAGGAACCTTCCCCCACCGGCTTCACGGAAGCCCGGGCCGCCTCGCAGCTCGTGTGCGAGGCCCGCTTCCTGGAGCTGCCCCGCAGCGACTCGTTCCGCGAGCATCTGCGCACCATCACCGCAAACCCCCACCCCGCCGGCTCGGAGGCCCAGCAGCGCGTCGGCGAGTACCTGGCCGGGGCGATGGAGCGCGCGGGCCTGGAGGTCGAGCGCCACCCCTACGACGTGTACCTGCCCGAGCTTACCGACGACGTGGAGGTGCACATCGTCACCCCCGTGTCCATGCAGTTGTCGAACCGCGAACCCGAGCTCCCGGAGGACCGCTTTTCGGGCCATCCCGACCTCCTCAACGGGTGGAACGCCTACTCGGGGTCCGGCGACGTGACGGCCGAGGTGGTCTACGCCAACTTCGGGCGGCGCGAGGACTACCTGGCACTCGACTCCATGGGCGTGTCGGTGGCCGGCAAGGTCGTCATCGCGCGCTACGGCGGGAATTTCCGGGGCTACAAGGTGCTGTTCGCCGAAGAGCGTGGAGCGGCGGGCGTGGTCATGTTCAACGATCCCGGCTTTTCCGATATCGACGCCTATCCGGATGGCCCGATGATGAACGGGCAGACGATCCAGCGGGGCTCGGTGCTCACCCTTCCCTGGACGGGCGATCCGCTCACGCCGTTCGTTCCGGCGCTGCCCCTGGACGGCGACATCCAGGTGGAGCGCCTCGACCCGTCGGAGGTGGCGCTGCACACCATCCCCGTGCTCCCCATCGGCTACGAGGCGGCGACCGAGATCCTGTCGCGCATGACCGGGCGCGCCACCCCGCCCGGGTGGAGCGCCGGGATGGAGCTCGACTACCGCCTGACCGGCGGACCGGAACTCACGGTGCGCGTGCGCGTGAATCAGCCGCGCCGGCTGACCCGCGCCACCAACGTGGTCGGCACGCTGCGCGGAAGCGAGTTCCCCGACGAGTGGTTCATTCTGGGCGCGCACTACGACCCCTGGGGATTCGGCGCGATCGATCCCAACGGAGGCACCGCCATGCTCCTCACCCTGGCGGAGGCGCTCGGCGCGCTGGCCCGGGACGAGGCGTGCCGGCCCCGGCGCTCGATCATGATCGCGCACTGGGACGCCGAGGAGTACGGCATCATCGGCTCGACCGAGTGGGTGGAGCACTTCCGCGAGGAGCTGGAGGCCAACGCGATCGCGTACATCAACGCCGACGGGGCGGTGTCGGGCGGGCGGTTCGGCGCGTCCTCGTCACCCTCGCTCAAGGGCCCGATCATCGAGGCGGTGGGCCGCGTGGCCTATCCGGGCGAGGACGGCACCATCCTGGACTGGTGGCTCGAGAGCACCGCCGACGAGGCGGAGGAGCCGGCGATGGGCAACCTGGGCGGCGGGTCGGACCACGTGGGCTTCTACACGCACGCCGGCGTGCCGTCCGGGGCGCTCTCGTCGGGGAATCCCGGCGGAGTGTACCACTCCAACTACGACAACTTCGCCTGGTACGAGCGGTTCGGAGACACCGACTTCGTCTTCGGGCCGATGATCGCACGCGCGGACGGCATCCTCGCGCTGCGCTTCGCCAACGCCGACGTGCTCCCGTACGACGTGGCCCGCTACGCGTCGGACACGCGCACCCACGTGGGCACTCTGAACGATGTGGCCGAGGCACGGGGGCTGCGCGTGGACTTCTCCGCCCTTGCCGAGTCGACGCGGGAGCTGGACGAGGCCGCCGCCGAACTCGTGGCCGCCCGCGACCTCTGGATCGCGTCCGGGGACGTCGACCCCGCCGCCGCCGAGGCCGTGAACCGGGCGCTGATCGGGCTGGAGAAGGCGTGGCTGAACGACCGCGGGCTCCAGGGGCGCCCGTGGAGCCGCTCGATCTACGTCTCGCCCGACCCCTTCAGCGGGTACGCGTCGTGGATGCTGCCGGGGCTACGGTACGAGCTGGAGACCAACGACCGGGCCGACCTTCCGGGATGGGAGCGGGTGTACGTGGCGGCGGTGCGGGACCTGGCGGCGCGCATGCGGGAGGTGGCGGCGATGATCGAGCGGGCGGGCGGGTAGTGCCGGCGTCGGGCATATGAGGAGGCTTCATGCGCAGTAGTATCACGGACGGACGTCGCATAGTATCAACGGCCTTGGCGATCTTCCTGATCCACGCGCTCTCGGGGTGCGCGCCCGAAGGCAGCAGCGACGCCGACGCTGGCGAGGGCCTCGACTTCGAAGCCCTCTCGGCGGCCCTCCTCGCGCGGATGGACCTGCAGCCCGGTGAGCGCGTCCTGCTGGTCGGGGAGGGCGGCAACCGCTGGGATGCAATCGTCCCGTTGCTGCGCGCCGGCGTCAGGGCGGCCGGCGGGGTGGATCTGGGTGCGGTCGATGTCCGTGGCGCAGTGCTTGGGGCGGATGAGGCGGTCGCGGGAGCGGACCCGTCAGCAGGTCGGCCCGCAGAGTTCGCGGCTGCCCTGGAGACTGCGCCGGAGGGGTGGGCGGAGCCGCTCGCCACGGTAGATGTCGCGGTCAAGCTCCCGGGGGCCGCGGCGGACCCGACGCGGGACAACGACGTGTACCGCGCGCTGCAGGACGTGCTGCGGAGCGGGCGGGGGCGGACCGTTCACTTCCACTGGGCCGGCGCCACCTCGTTCGAGATGGTGGAGCTTGCCGTCGACGACCGGGTGGATCGCGTCTACCGGACCGCCGTGCTGGACACCGACTACGCGGCCCTCGCCGACGCGCTGGTGGCCTTCGAGGCGGCGCTCACGAGCGGGCCCGTGCGGGTGACGACGCCCGCCGGTACCGACATCACCTTCCTTGTGGACGACGGACCGGTGACGCGCCAGGACGGGGACGCGTCGGCTGCGCGTGCGCAACGTGCGCGCAACCTGATCGATCGCGAGGTGGAGATTCCCGCGGGCGCGGCGAGGGTCCTGCCGCTGCTGGAAACGGTGGTGGGGCAGATCGCCTTCCCCCCCGCGCTGTGGGGCGGTGAACGCGCGGAAGGGGTGGTCCTGCGTTTCGAGGGAGGCCGCGTGGTGGAGGTGGAGGCCGACGCCGGGCGTGACGGGGTCGTGCGCGAGATGGACGAAGCCGGAGAGGCGGGCCGGACCTTCCGCGAGCTGGGGGTGGGGTTCAACCCGTTGCTGGCGATTCCCGAGGGCGAGGAGTGGATCCCGTACTACGGCTACGGGGACGCCGTGGTGCGGCTGTCGCTGGGCGACAACACCGAGCTGGGCGGGTCAGTCGGGGGCGGCTACGTGCGCTGGAACTTCTTCGCGGACGCGACGGTGACGGTGGGGGGTGAGATCTGGGTGGAGGGTGGAAGGCTGGTGGAGGGGCGTTAGTCCACCTACCGCCGCCTCCGCGCCCGCCGCTCGACCGCCATCTCCACGAGCCGGCGCAACTCGGCGATGGGCTCCGCGTGGTCGTCGACCTGGAGGCGCAGAACCACGTCGTTGTTGAGCCAGACGCCGCCGTCTTCCTTGACGATCAGCAGGGCTGCGGACTGCATGCCGCGGGTGTCGCCGCCCGCCGCCTGACCGGCCTCCAGGGCGGCCACCAGCCGCTGGGAGAGGTGGCCGGGGGTGTTCTCGAAGGCGGTGACCATGTCGTCCACGACGGCGGGACCGGCCAGGATGTTGCCCTGCGCGGAGGTGTAGCGGCCGATGCGGTGCCCCGCCCAATCGCTGGCGCGCGGGCCGGTGTGGGTCGCCATCTCGCCGCGTGCGTTCATGACCGAGAACTGGCGGCCCTCGATGCTCCACCGCTCCGGGTCGGGATTCGGGTCGGCGGCCAGGACGCGCTCCACCACCTCGGCGGGCGAATATCCCTCGCGCAGGAGCGCGAGTGCCTGCGGGCCGTAGCTCACGTCCACCACGGCCTGGGTGGCCACCACCCCGACCCCGGCCTCGCCCCAGATGACCCCGTTGCCCACGCTGAATACCCGCGACTGGACCGCCACTCCGACCTCTTCGGTTTCCGGGTCGTAGCCGACGATCGAGAAGGTCCCGACGGTATCCCAGGGGGCTCTGCTGGCGGCGGTCACCGGCCCGCGGACGGGCACCCCCGGGCCTCCACCCCTCCCCAGGACGTAGCGCCCATCCGGATGCATCCTGACGAGCGTAATCCCCCGATACTGGTATGCGATGACCATGTTCCGAGCGGCCGCCTGCGCCCACAGCTTCGCGAGGAACGGTCCACTCTGGTTGCGGATCCGCATCGCATCCACCCCCTCCACCTCCACGACCTTCTCGACCAGCCAGCCGGTCGTCTCCTCGACCGGCGGAGTCGTCGCGCAGCCGCCCAACACCAACGCCAGCACGAGCGCCGTCCAGTACATCCTGCCATTACCCATCATTGCGTTCCTTCCAGCTGTGCAGTCCTGCCCGTCTCCCAGGCGCGCCGAACTGTGCCGCTATGCCTCCGCAGCTCGTCTCTCGCTCGTGTACAGGAAGTTCGTGAAGCCTTCGTCGTAGTCCGACAGTCCGTTCTGGCCGGTGAGCTTCATGCGCTCGTCGTAGAGGCGGCGCATCAGGTTCGCCACCGTTCCCTCGGCGGGTCCATCCTCGGGATGCAGTGCCATGAAGTCGTCCCGCAGTTCCTCGCGCAGCGCTCCCTCCTCGATCATCGTCCGGTAGCGCACCGGCTCGCGGTCCGCCAGCACCCAGAGATTGCGGTGGAGCCGCTCGCAGCGTGCCGACTGCACCAGCACCGCCTCGCCCGAGCCGACCATCGACAGGTATCCCAGCACCTGCGCGTGCAGCTCCTTCAGATACCCTTTCCGGTGCGAGAACTCGTGCGCGATGATGTGCGGTTCGAAGACACCCGCGTCCCGGAGGATGGACACGTCGCCCGAAAAGATGTCGCAGGTGCCGAGGGCGAAGGGAAAGACGAGTCCCGCGAGGGTGAACTGACGTATCTCCGAACTGGTTTCGACGCGCTGGTCGGTGATGTCGGCGATGAAGTCGGTCAGGTGCCGGTTGATCAGGCGCGCGACTTCCGCCCGCGGGATGCGCTCGGCGGTGTATTCGTCGTTCACGCGCTCCGTGAGCCATTCGACCTCGCGCTCGCGCTCCTGCTCGGGCATCGGTGTGAGATGTTTCACGTCCGCTCCGAAGGTGTCCAGGAAGTCGATGGCGCGCACGTTGCGGCGGGCGAACCAGTCGACCGCCACGCTCCCCGCGTAGGCGCCCAGCGCCACGGCCTGGAGTGCGCGCCCCGGGGGTGTCGCCCCCAGCAGGATGCGCGAAGCGAGCGGCGCCGCGACCATCAGGTCGGTCAGCGAAATGGGCGAGTAGGTCGCCTGATTGGGGATGCGGACGGTTTCCATGACCCTCCCGGGGTTGCTGTAGGCGTTCCCGGCGTAACGGCGATCGTTCCCGCGCGCCGACCGGTCTTTCCGGTGCAACGACAAGCCTGCTCGGCGCACCGGCATGCGCTCCCGGAGTAAACGGCAACCGGACCCGAAAGTTCCTGGCGGGACCCGGTGCTCGCTCCTGCGGTATCGGAGACGCCTTCCGTTACTATACTGACGCCATGACTACCTCCGCATCTGCCCCTGCCCCCGACCCGTCCGTCCGCGCCCGGCGCGTGACCGCGCTGGAGCATGCCCTCGAGGACCGCATCCTGGTCCTGGACGGCGCGATGGGCACGATGATCCAGCGGTACCGGCTGGACGAGGACGACTTCCGGGGCGATCGCTTCGTGGACCACCCCCACCCGCTCAAGGGCGCCAACGACCTGCTCTCGCTGACCCGGCCCGAGGTCATCCGCGAGATCCACGAGGGCTATCTGGCCGCCGGGGCGGACATCGTCGAGACCAACACCTTCAACGCCACCTCGGTCGCGATGGCGGACTACGGCCTCGAGACGGCGGTCTACGACATCAACCTGGAGTCTGCGCGCCTCGCCCGGGCCGCGGCCGACGCCTTCACCGCGCGCAACGCCTCCCGGCCGCGCTTCGTGGCGGGCATCCTGGGACCCACCAACCGCACGGCGTCCATCTCTCCGGACGTGAACGACCCGGCCTTCCGCAACGTCACCTTCGACGAACTCGCGGCAGCCTACGACGAGCAGGCGCGCGGCCTCCTGGACGGCGATGTCGACGTGCTCATGGTCGAGACCGTCTTCGACACCCTGAACGCCAAGGCGGCGCTCTTCGCGGTCCGCTCGCTGCTCGACCGGCGCGGGCTGGACGTCCCGGTCATGGTGTCGGGCACGGTGGTGGACGCGAGCGGCCGCACCCTCTCCGGGCAGACGGTGGAGGCGTTCCTGAACTCGGTGCGTCACGCGGACCCGCTCGCCATCGGCCTCAACTGCGCGCTCGGCGCGGCCGCCCTGCGCCCGCACGTGGAGGAACTCGCCACCCGCGCCGACCTCCTTGTGAGCTGCCACCCCAACGCCGGCCTGCCCAACGAGCTCGGCGAGTACGACGAGACCCCGGAGTCGATGGCCGGCCAGATGGGCGAGTTCGCGCGCGCGGGCTTCCTGAACATCGCGGGAGGATGCTGCGGCACGACTCCGGCGCACATCGAGGCCATCGCCGAGGCGGTGGCGGACCTCCCTCCGCGCCGCCCGCCGCGCATCGAGCGGCGCTCCCGCCTCTCCGGGCTCGAGCCGCTCAACCTGGGCGCCGACTCGCTCTTCGCCAACATCGGCGAGCGCACCAACGTCACCGGCTCGGCCCGTTTCCGCAGGCTCATCAAGGAGGGCGACTTCGAGGCCGGGCTCGAGGTGGCGCGCCAGCAGGTTCGGAACGGCGCGCAGCTCATCGACGTGAACATGGACGAGGGGCTGCTGGATTCCGAGGCGGCGATGGTGCGCTTCCTGTCGCTGATCGCTTCCGAGCCGGACATCTCGCGGGTGCCGATCGTGGTGGATTCCTCGAAGTGGAGCATCCTCGAGGCCGGGCTCAAGTGCGTGCAGGGCAAGGGCATCGTCAACTCCATTTCCCTGAAGGAGGGCGAGGAGGACTTCCGCCGGCAGGCCCGCATGGTGCGCCGCTACGGGGCCGCGGTGATCGTGATGGCCTTCGACGAGGAGGGGCAGGCCGACACCCTGGAGCGCAAGGTGGAGATCTGCCACCGGGCCTACCGCATCCTCACCGACGAAGTCGGTTTCCCGCCCGAGGACATCATCTTCGACCCGAACATCTTCGCCGTCGCGACCGGGATCGAGGAACACGACCGCTACGCCGTCGCCTTCATCGAGGCGTGCCGCGCCATCAAGCGCGAGCTTCCCGGCTGCAAGGTGAGCGGAGGGGTGAGCAACCTCTCCTTCTCCTTCCGGGGCTCGGACGCGGTGCGCGACGCCATGCACTCCGTGTTCCTCTACCACGCCATCCGGGCGGGGATGGACATGGGGATCGTGAACGCGGGCGCGCTGCCGGTCTACGACCAGATCCCCGCCGAGCTGCTGGGACCCGTGGAGGACGTGATCCTGGCGCGCGACTCCGGGGCCACCGAGCGGCTGATCGGGCTGGCCGGCGAGTACCGGGGGGTCGCGCAGCGGGTGAGCGGCGCGGACGACGGGTGGCGCGAGGAACCGGTCGAGAAGCGGCTGGCGTACGCTCTGGTGAAGGGCATCTCGGAACACATCGTCGAGGACACCGAGGAGGCGCGGCAGGCGCGCGAGCGGGCGCTGGACGTCATCGAAGGCCCGCTGATGGACGGCATGAACGAGGTGGGTGACCTCTTCGGCGCGGGGCGCATGTTCCTGCCGCAGGTGGTGAAGAGCGCGCGCGTGATGAAGAAGGCCGTCGCGTACCTGGTGCCCTTCCTGGAGGCCGAGAAGGCCGGAAACGGACAGGCGCGTGCCGCCGGGCGGGTCGTGCTCGCCACGGTCAAGGGCGACGTGCACGACATCGGCAAGAACATCGTGGGCGTGGTGCTCCAGTGTAACAACTACGAAGTGGTGGACCTGGGGGTGATGGTGCCGGCGGAGCTCATCCTCGAGACCGCCCGCCAGGAGGGGGCCGACGCCATCGGGCTCTCGGGGCTGATCACGCCGTCACTCGAAGAGATGGTGCACGTGGCTTCCGAGATGGAGCGGCTCGATTTCCGGCTGCCGCTGCTGATCGGCGGCGCGACCACCTCGCGCACGCACACGGCGGTGAAGATCGAGCCCTGCTATTCCGGGCCCGCGGTTCACGTGCACGATGCGTCGCGCGCGGTGAGCGTGATGAGCCGGCTGCTGAACGAGCGCGAGGCACCCGCCTTCCTGCAGCGAACCCGCGCGAGCTATGCGGAGCTGCGCGCCAGGCACGCCGGCAAGCAGGCCCGTGCCCGCATCCTTCCGCTGGAGAAGGCCCGCGCGCGAAAGCTCGCCATCGACTGGGCATCGGAGCCGCCGGTGGCGCCGCGGAGGCTCGGGATCCGGGTGCTCGCCCCCTTCCCTCTTGCCGAATTGCTCCCCTACATCGACTGGACCCCCTTCTTTCAGGCCTGGGAGATGGCGGGCAGGTTCCCGGCTATTCTGGATGATCCCGTGGTGGGCGAGCAGGCGGCGGTGCTGCATCGGGACGCCTGCGCGCTGCTCGACGAGATCGTGCGCGAGGGGCTGCTGGAGGCGAGGGGTGTGGTGGGCATCTTCCCCGCCAACGCGGCCGGCGACGACGTGGAGATCTACGCGGATGAGGGGCGGAGCGAGACGGTGGCGATCGCGCACGGGGTGCGCCAGCAGTTCGAGAAGGCGTCGGGGCGTCCCAACTCGTGCCTGAGCGACTTCGTGGCGCCGCGCGGGACGGGGATCGCCGACTACCTGGGCGCGTTCGCGGTGACTGCGGGCGCCGGTCTGGACCAACTGTGCCGCCGCTTCGAGCGGGAGCATGACGACTTTTCCAGCATCCTCGCCAAGGCTCTCGCCGACCGGCTGGCCGAGGCCTTCGCGGAGCTGCTGCACGAGCGCGTGCGCAGGAAGGCCTGGGGATACGTCCCGGACGAGGATCTGGACGGGGAGGCGCTGATCGCCGAGTCGTACACGGGCATCCGTCCCGCGCCAGGGTATCCCGCCTGTCCGGACCACACGGGCAAGCGCACCATCTTCGAGTTGCTGGACGCCACTGCGCGCGCCGGCATCCGGCTCACCCAGAGCTGCGCCATGACCCCTGCGGCCAGCGTGGCGGGATGGTATTTCGCGCACCCCCGGGCGCACTACTTCGGCGTGGGCCGCATCGGGCGCGACCAGGTCGAGGACTACGCGCGCCGGCGGGGAATCGGTGTGCCGGAGGCGGAACGGTGGCTGGCCCCGAACCTGGCGTACGACCCGTGAGCGTTGCTCTGCGCGACCTGATCGCCGACGGGCGCGCGCACGTGGTGGACGGCGCCATGGGCACGATGCTCTACGGCAAGGGTGTGTTCGTAAACGTATGTTATGACGAGCTTAACCTATCGACACCCGAGATGGTGCGCGAGGTTCACGACGAGTATGTGCACGCCGGCGCCGAGATCCTCGAAACCAACACCTTCGGGGCCAATCCGGTGAAGCTGTCGGGGTTCGGGCTGGAGGAACGCACGGAGGCCATCAACCGGGCGGGAGCGGAACTTGCGCGCGATGCGGCGGCGGGACGGGCCACCGTGGTGGGGGCGATGGGCCCGCTCGGCATCCGCATCGAGCCCTGGGGGGCGACGGCCTTCGAGGAGGCGGTGGCGTTCTTTCAGCGGCAGGCGCGGGGGCTGATTGACGGCGGCGTGGACGGCTTTTGCCTCGAGACCTTCAGCGACCTGGGCGAGCTGGAGGCAGCCTTCCGGGCGGTGCGTTCGCTCACCGACCTGCCGGTGCTGGCGCAGGTCACCATCGGCGACAACGGCGCCACCCCCGGGGGCACCACCATGGAGGCCGCCGGGGCGGCGATGGCGGAGTGGGGGGTGGAGGTGGCCGGCATCAACTGCTCGGTGGGCCCGGCGATCATGCTCGACGCGGTGGAGCGCCTGGCCGCGAGCTCCGGGCTGCCCGCCTCTGCCCAGCCCAACGCCGGGCTGCCGCGGGTGGTCGAGAACCGTCAGATCTACATGGCCAGCCCGGAGTACATGGGCCAGTACGCCCGCCGCCTGGTCGCCGCCGGCGCGCGCTTCGTGGGAGGGTGTTGCGGCACCACCGCAGCGCACGTGCGCAAGATCCGCGACCACGTGGCCAGCGTACAGCCGGTCCGCGTGCGGGCGGCCGCGCGCGCCGGGGCAGCCGAGCGGACGGGCAGGTCCGCGGTGCCGCTCGCCGAACGTTCCGCGTGGGGCAGGAAGCTCGCCACCGGACAGTTCGTGACCACCGTGCAGATCGCCGCCCCCCGCGGCTGGCTCATGGAAGAGACTACCCGGCAGGCGCGCGCGCTGGCGCACGGCGGGGTAGACGCGGTCTTCGTGGTCGGCGGCACCCGCGGGCAGGCGCACATGGACGCCCTGACCACGGCCATGGTGCTTGGCGACCGCGCAGGCATCGAGCCGCTGGTGCGCTACGTCTGCCGCGACCGCGACATGCACGGCATGATCAGCGACCTGCTGGGGGCGTCGGCGGCGGGCATCCGCAACCTGGTGATCGTGAGCGGCGAGTCGACCGACCTGGGCCCCTACGCGGACTCCACCGCGATCTCCGACATCGACTCGATCGGTCTGGTCAACGTGGTGCAGCGCCTGAACCGTGGCCTGGACGCGGGCGGCAACGACATCGGCGCGCCCACCGAGCTGGTGGCAGGGGTCGGGCTCGATCAGGCGGCGGTCGACCAGGCCTTCGAGCTCAGCCGCTTCGCCTGGAAGGTGGACGCAGGGGCGGACTTCGCCGTCACCCGGCCGCTCTTCGATCCCGGGCGCCTGGAGGACTTCCTGGCGCGCGCCCAAACCGACATCCCGGTAATCGCGACCCTGCTTCCCCTCGCGTCCCTGCGCAACGCCGAGTTCATGGCCAACGAGGTGCCGGGCGTCGAGGTGCCGGAAGGGATCGTGCAACGGATGCGGGCGGCCGAGCGCAGGAGCGCCGCGCACGCCCGTGCGGAAGGACTGGCGATCGCGCGCGAGATGTTCGCCGGAGTGCGGCACCTGGTGCGGGGGGTACGCATCCGGCTGCCCGACGACGACCTGAGCCGGGCGGCCGAACTGCTCGGCCGGTTGTAATACGGAGGACGCGGTGCAGGTTCAGGAACGGCACATGGGCTTGTTCGGCGCCACCATCCTGGGGGTGGGTGCCATCGTGGGCGGGGGAATCCTCGCGCTCGCGGGCACCGCCTTCTCGGTCGCCGGGCCGAGCGCCATGGTCTCCTTCGCCATGAACGGCGGCATCGCCCTGCTCACCGCGGCCAGCTTCGCCCGCCTGGCCCGCCGCTTCCCCGAGTCCGGCGGGACCTACACCTACGCCAAGAACGTCTTCTCGATCGAGCTGGCCTTCGTGGTCGGCTGGGTGGTGTGGTTCGCTTCGATCGTGGCCGGGGTGCTGTATGCGCTCGGGTTCGCGGCGTTCTTCATGGAGGGGCTGTTGCGCGCCCTGCCGCAACTGGCCGAGACCCGGCTGGGCGGCGACACCGCCCGCCTGGCCGCGGCCGCGATCGCCATCGGCGCCTACATGCTCGCGCTGGTCCGCCGCGCGGCGGGGGGCGGCACCGCGGAGACCATCGGCAAGGTGGTGGTGTTCGCGGTGGTCATCGCCGGCGGGGCGTGGGCGTGGGGCACCGGGTCGCCCGGCGAGCTGGCCGACCGGCTCAACCCGTTCTTCACGGAGGGAGCGGGCGGGGTGGTGCGGGCGATGGGCTACACCTTCATCGCGCTCCAGGGGTTCGACCTGATCGCCGCGGTGGGGGGAGAGGTGCGCGAACCGCAGCGGACCCTCCCGCGCGCCATGTACCTCTCGCTCGGCATCGCGCTCGCGCTCTACCTGCCCATGCTCTTCCTGTTCGCCACGGTGGGGACACCGGCGGGGGCGGGGGGGGTGGCGGCGGTGGCGGCGGCCAACCCGGAAGGGCTGGTGGCGGCGGCGGTCGAGGAGTACATGGGGGTGGCGGGCTACTGGCTGGTCATCGGCGCGGGGATCCTGTCGATGCTCTCGGCACTTCAGGCGAACCTCCTGGGCGCGTCGCGGGTCGCCTTCGCCATGGCCCGCGACCGCACCCTGCCCCGCCGGCTTGCACGCATGCGCGGGTCGAGCGGCACCCCCGCGACGGCGGTCGTGGTCACGGGCACGGTGGTGGCGGCGATCGCGATCGCCGTCGGCGAGGTCCCGGCCGCCGGCGCCGCCTCGAGCCTCATCTTCCTCATCTCCTTCGCCATGGTGCACGTCGCGACGGTCCTGGTCGAGTACCGCTCCGCCTCGCGGCGCATCCCCTTCCTGCCCGTCCTGGGCGGCGTGTGCTGCGCATCGCTCGCGGCCTTCCAGATCTTCGCGGTGCCCTTCGCCGGCAGCATCGTGATGACCTGGATCGCCATCGGCACCGCGTTCTACCTCACCCTCCTGGCCCCCGCAGCGCGCCTCACCGACGTCTCCGCAGAAGCAACGCATCCGCATCTCACACTGCTCCGCGGACGGAGCCCGCTGGTGCTCGCACCCATCGCCAACCCGGCCAACGCCGCGAGCCTGGTGGACATCGCCGGAACCCTGCGCACGCCGGGCTCGGGCCGCGTCCTGCTGCTCACGGTTCTCTCGCCGCCGGACGCGGCGTCCCCATCGGAATCCCGGGTCATCGACGCGCAGACCGTGCTGGGCAAGTCCATGGTGCACAGCGTGGAGCACTCGATGATGGCGGAGATCCTCGTCACCACCGCCCCCGATCCCTGGACGGAGATCGCGCGCGTCGCGGAGGAACACCGTTGCGAGACCGTGTTGCTCGGACTGCCCAACCTCTCCGACCCGGTCGTCGAGTCCGCGCTGGAGCGGCGCATCGCGGCGATCGGCTGCGACGTGGTCGTTGCGCGGACCCCTTCAAGCTGGCGCATGGACGATGTGGAGCGGGTCCTGGTGCCCCTCGGAGGACGTCGGAGCCACAGCCGCCCCCGGGTCCGCCTGCTCGCCAGCCTGGCGCGCACGAAGGGGCGAGCCATCACGTATCTCGCTACCACTCCTCCCTCGGCATCGAAGGAGGAACGCCGCCGATTCGAGCGCGAGATTCACAGAATGGTGCGCGACGAAGCCACCGGCTCCTACGACATCGTCGTGGAAACCGGCGCCGACCCGGGAGAAACCATCATCCGGCATGGCCGCGGCTCCGACCTCATCGTCATGGGCATGCGCACCGAATCGGGCGGCCGGCGAAGCCTCCGGGGCACCCCGCACGCGGTCGCCGCAGGGTCGAACAAGCCCCTGATTCTGCTCGGCAGCGCCCCGCTCTCCACCCTGGTACGCACCGGAAGGGACCTGCTGGCGCCTTCCCGAAGGAGAGCATCTCGTCCGAAGGCAACGGGAACGGGCGAAGCCGACCCGCAGCCTCCCGCGTCATAGGGGGCCGACACACGGGTGCCGCATCAACCATCCCGCCAAAGGAGCAGGAGCGCGCCACTCCACGAAGACGGCGACGCGGGCCCGCGATCACGACGCTCGAGAACGCCCCCGGCCCGCATCAAGCGCTGCAACGACGCTCCAGTCGCCGGCGGCGCATTCATCCTGTACTGGATGATCGGCGCGCGCCGGACGCGCTGGAACTTCGGCCTCCAGCGGGCCGCCGAGCTCAGCGTCGACCGCGGACTCCCGCTACTCGTGCTGGAACCCCTGCGCGCAGGATACCCGTGGGCATCGGATCGCCTCCACCGGTTCGTCATCGACGGGATGATCGACAACGAGGCGCGCTTCGCAGAACGGGGCGTCGCCTACTACCCCTACGTCGAGCCTGCGGATGGCGCCGGCAAGGGACTCGTCGAAGCCCTCGCGGAGCACGCGGCCGTCATCGTCACCGACGACTTTCCCGCCTTCTTCCTGCCGCGGATGGTGAACGCGGCCGCGCACCGGATTTCGGTGCGCGTAGAGGCAATAGACGGCAACGGCCTGCTTCCTCTGCGAGCTTCGAACGCGCCCTTCGCAACAGCCTACGCGTTCAGACGATTCCTGCAGCGCGAGCTTCCCGCCCACCTGGAGCGGCTCCCGCATCCCGATCCACTGGACATCCTCACCCCTTCCTCCGAGGCGCAGGTCCCTGCCGATATCCTCGACCGATGGCCCGCCGCCGACGTGAGCGATCCCGCTGATCTCATCGCACGCCTTCCCATCGATCACTCGGTCCCGCCCGTCGACCTTCGCGGCGGTTCGGAGGCCGCGGCGGCCCGGCTCTCCGCCTTCGTCGAGGGCGCCTTCGACCGGTATGCCACCGACGCCAATCATCCGGAGCGCAACGCGACCAGCCGGCTCTCCCCCTACCTCCACTTCGGCCACATCTCCGCGCAGGAGGTATTCGACCGAATCGCGGGCCACGAAGGATGGACTCCTGCCCGTCTCTCGCGCGACGCGCGGGGGAGGCGCGCCGGTTGGTGGGGCATGAGTGAGAGCGCAGAAGCCTTTTTGGATCAACTTGTTACGTGGCGTGAGCTCGGGTTCGTTCGATGCCGCCACGTGGATCGTTACGACACCTATGAGGCGCTGCCCGGCTGGGCTCGCCAGACGCTGGCGGAGCACGCCTCGGATCCCCGGGAAGCCGTATACGGACTCGCCGACTTCGAGAAGGCACGCACGCACGACGCTCTCTGGAACGCCGCCCAGAACCAGCTGCGGCGTGAAGGCCGCATCCACAACTACCTGCGCATGCTCTGGGGCAAGAAGATCCTGGAGTGGAGCGAGAGCCCGCGCGAAGCGCTCCGCATCATGATCGAACTCAACGACAAGTACGCGCTCGACGGACGCGACCCGAACTCCTATACCGGGATGCTCTGGATCCTCGGCCTCCACGACCGCGCCTGGGGCCCGGAGCGCCCGGTGTTCGGCAAGATCCGCTACATGAGTTCGGCCAACACGGCGAGGAAGTACCGGGTGCGCGGGTACATCGAGAAGTACGGGGACCCGCAGGTAAGAATCGGCGAAGCCCCGGGTAACGCGTGAGCGCCGCGCACCGTTTTTCGTTGCGCGCCCCTCAGCCCCCCATCTCCTCCAGCGCCCGCATGATCGCGCGATAGCGCCGGTCCACGCTCCGGAAGCCCAGATTCGCAAGGTAGATGTTGCGGACCCCGGCCTTCTGCAGCGCCCGGATGCTGCGGGCGCAGATCTCCGCGGCGCTCGCGCCCGCATCGAACTCGCGAGTGATCTGCTCGCCGGGGATCGGGAGAAACCGGCTGAGCCGACGCAGGGTCCCCGGATTCGCGCTCCGGTAGAAGAAGACCCCGAAGATGGCGGGAATGTCGACACCGCGGCGATCCAGCTGCTCCAGAAAACGCTCGACCGTGGGCAGCGAGTGATGCGACACGATCTGCGTCAGGAAGAAGTCCGCCTCGAAGTCTCCGCCTGCGATGTAGTCGACCTGAACAGCCGGGTCCGCGTGGGGATTGGCCCATCCCCCCAGCGTGAGCGACGGGAACTCGCACCGGATGAGGTCACGCAACTGATACCCGTGCTCGACGCAGCGCGGCGGGGGCCCGGTCGTGTCACCGCCCACCACGGCCAGCGCCTCGCAGCCGCCCGAGACTGCGCGCCGGGCGAACATCATGCAGTAGTCCAGCGAGTGCTTGGCGGTCAGGAACGGGACGATGCGCGACGCCGGCACGCCGCGCGCCAGGTTGGCGGCAACATGGCCGAGGCTCTCCTCCTCGGCGGCGTCGACCGCGTTGTCGGTGAGGAAGATGTAGCGGTCGTCGCGCGCCAGGCGCTCCAGCGTGTGATACATGTCGATCCAGGCATCCATCCCCGCGGCGTAGGAGAGGCCGCTGCGCGGCGGCCGCAGTTCGACGGTGATGGTCGGCTCGGCCGCGCGGAGGCGCGCCAGCAGGGTGCTGCCCCGCACTCTACTCATCGTCCCCCCATGAGCGCCTCCACGGCACCCACCTCGGTGGGCAGTTCCGCGGTGAGGTTCTCCACCCCGGTGGCGGTCACCAGCACGTCGTCCTCGATGCGGATGCCGATTCCGGCGAAGCGGGCTGCGGATCCTTCCGCATCCTCGTGGAAGTAGAGCCCCGGCTCGACCGTGAACACCATCCCCTCCTCGAGTGGCCGGGAGGTGCCGTCGACCGCGTAGTCGCCGACGTCGTGGGTGTCGAGCCCGAGCCAGTGGGAGGTCTGGTGCGGGAAGAACCGGCGAAGGGCCGTGCTTTCCTCCGGTCTGCCCGCGCTTGTGGCCATCACGCCGAGCGACGCCAGTCCTTTGGCCAGCACGTCGCACGCGGCTCGATGCACGGAGCCCACCGGCACCCCCGGCGCCGCAGCGGCGATCGCGGCCGCGCGCGCCTGGTCCACGATCTCGTAGACGGCCCGCTGATCCGCGGTGAAGCGCCCGTCCACCGGGTAGGTGCGGGTCACGTCGGCGCAGTAGTGGCCGAGTTCGGCGGCTGCGTCCACCAGCACCAGTTCGCCCGCCTGTGCCCGGCGGCGGTTTTCTGCGTAGTGGAGTACGCAAGCGTTGGCGCCCGACGCCACGATGGACGGATATGCGGGGGTCGCGCCCCCGTGCCGGCGGAACACCGCCTCGAGGGCCGCCTGCAGCTCCCACTCCCCCACCCCGGGTCGCAACTCTCGGGCGAGCGCGCGGTGCCCGGCGATCGTCAGCGCGGCGGCGCTCCGCAGTGACTCCACCTCCCCTGCGTCCTTGCGGAGCCGCATCTCATCCAGAATCTCGCCCGGGTCGATGACGCCGCGCGGTCCCAACCCTTTTCGCGCACCGCGGGCGCGGGCATGCGCGAGTGCGCCCCGCACCAGGCGGTCAACCCACGGATCGGATCTCAGCCGGAAGAAGACGTGGCTCGCTCCCTTGAGCAGGATACCGAGCTCCTGCCCCAGCTCATCCAGGGGATGGCCGGCATCCACACCCAATTGCTCGCGGGCAGCCTCGGGGCCGAGCCGTTTCCCGCCCCAGAGTTCCGCCGTCGCATCGCGGGAGCGGGTGAAGAGCACCGAGCGCTTCGATTCGGCGAAGCCGCGCAGGACGAGAACGCTTCCGGGTTCGGTGAAGCCGGTCAGATAGAAGAACTCGGAGTCCGGGCGGTAGGGAGAGGGATCGGCGCCCCGCCGGCACGCGTCGGCCGCCGCCGGAAGCACGATGGCGGCGTCTCCCAATGCGTCGAGCACCAGCGCGCGGCGCTCGTGGAAGATGTCGGCGGCGGGTTCGAAGCCGTGGGTCGACATCACGCGCGCGCCCGGGCGGCGACCGTCTCGAGCCCAGCCTCCACGAGCGTCCACTGCAGCTTCATCTGGTCTGCCACAGGCATGGGCCGGATCCCCAGCCGCGCACCCTCGCGGGTTACCTCGGCGGGCGCCGCGCGGCCGGCAGCCAGCTCCGCCCTCCATCCGTCGATGCGGGTCTTCCAGCGAGCCGCCGCCGGATCCGGAGGACCGAGCGTCTCCCCGACCCCCGGTGTGATGAACAGCGGCATCTCCGTTACCAGCGTGAGGGTGTCGCCCCCCAGCGAGCGCACCGCCTCCATAGAGCTGGGGCGGAAGCGTCCCGCCGTGGCCTCGTCCCTGAGCTCCACGAAGTGCTCGCGCATGGCGTTGTGGTTCGGGCGCGTGCAGAAGCCGGGGGCGATGCGCACGAAGCCCTTCTCCCCTTCCCGCTCCACGTCGTGGAGGCGGTATCCCATGTCGCGCACCACCTCCCTGCAGCGGGCACGCAGGCGCGCGGTCCGGTCGATCCAGTGCGGATCGATGAGGAACCAGGGTCCCGACGAGAACCCCATCCCGTGCAGCGAGACATGCAGATCGAATGCGCCGCCCGCGCTGGCCCACCACGCGCTGGCCGCCCGGTTCTCGGGCCTCGCACCCCTGTCATCCGCGTCCGCGGGAAAGCCGAACTCGATGTCGTCCCCGGGGAGTTCGCGCACGACGTGCGCCAGGTACTCGCCCAACTCGAAGTCGAGCCCGCCGGCCTGCCACGCGCGATTGCGCGCCGCTCCGTCGGGATTCACATGCGGCACGATCCACCACTCGAAGCGCTCAAGCATCGGATGATCCGGAGCCAGCCCGCCCAGCCATCCGCACAGCCTGGCGAGGAGCGCCGGCCCCACGGGCTCGTCGGCATGGCATCCCCCGAGGAGACTCACGCGCAGCGGCCCGGAGCCGAATCGGAAGGCGTGGATGGGGCATCCGCCTCTGGAAGTGCCGATGCGCAGGCCGTCATCGGGACTCGCAGGACGTGCCCCGAGGATGAGGGCCGGATCCGCGCGCTCGCCGCCGGACTCGCGCATGGCTCCGGGTTCCCTCATGCCGCTGCCGGGCTCGCGCAGGCCCCTCGGGGATTGGTGCATTCCCTCCGCGGCTACCGGGGCTGGCTCGTAACGGTCTCCTCCTCGTCGATCAGCCAGTGCACCATCCAACTGCGGATGCGCTCCAGCCGGTCCACCAGCAGCCAGGGCTCGCCCGTGCGCGAGAGACCGTGGCTGGACCGGGGATAGCGCACCAGCTCGACGGGAACGCGCAGCTTCTTGAGCGACATGAACCACTGCTCGGCGTCGGGCATCGGAGTGCGCCAGTCCTGCTCGGAGTGGATGAGCAGGGTGGGTGCGGTCACGTTCTCGACATAGGAGATGGGCGACAGGCGCCTGTACAGGTCCCGCTCCTCCCACGGGGTGCCGCCGAACTCGTACTCCGTGAGCCCCTGGGCGTCCGAGGTGCCCCACCAGCTCTCCCAGTTGGTGATCGAGCGGCTCGAGGCGGAGGCGGCGAAACGGTCGGTGGTGGCGGTCAGCCAGTTGGACATGAAGCCGCCGTAGCTCCCGCCCGAGACGCCCAGGCGCTCGGGGTCGATGGCGGGATAGGCCGCGAGCGTGGCGTCAACGCCGGCGAGGTAGTCCTCGCGGTCGACGATGCCCCACTGCTCGAGGGTGGCGTACTGGAAGGCGTGCCCGTAGCCGGAGGAACCGCGCGGGTTGGTGTAGAGGACGTAGAGCCCCGCGGCGGAGAGCACATGGAAGGTCGGGAAGAAGGTATTGCCGTAGGCGCTGTGCGGCCCGCCGTGGATCTTGAGCACCATCGGGTAGCTGCGGCCCGGAACCTCGTCCACCGGCCGCACCACCCAGCCCTCGACCTCGATGCTGTCGTCCATCATCCATGCGATGCGCTCGGCGGGCATCAGCGTGATGTCGGAGAGCCAGCCGTCGTTGAAGCCGGTCGCCTTCTGCTCGGTGGAGCCGTCGCCGGCCGCCACGTAGAGCTCGGCCGGGGTCACCGGATCGGTGGCGGTGAACGCCATCACGCCGTCGTCGGCGGTAAACGAGAAGCCCGACAGCCTGCGGTCGCCCGCGGTGACCTGCCGGATCTCACCTCCGGCCGCCGGAACGGCGAACAGGTGGGAATTGCCCCCGATCCCGGCGGAGAAGCGGAGCTCGCTGCCATCCTCCGACCAGGAGGGCGCTCCCGGCTGCAGATCCCAGCCCGCGGTGAGGTTGACGGCAAGGCCGCGCATGCTGCCGTCCGGCCCCACTTCGCGCACCATGAGGTCGGACTGCTCGCCGCGCGCGGGGCTGGACAGGTAGGCGATGGAGCCGCCGTCCGGCGAAAGCGCGGGCGCCGACTCGCTGCCGGGGTTGGTGGTGAGGCGGCGAACCGACCCGCCCGTCACCGCCACCGACCAGATGTCGCCCGTGTTCTCGGAGTTGTATTCGTCGTCCTGGCGTTCGTTGCCGGTGAAATAGATGCGCCGGCCATCCGAAGACCAGGCTACCCCACCCACGTCGAACTCGAGGTCGGTGAGCTGGCGCGCGGTGCCGCCGTCGGCGGACACTACGAACAACTGGGTCTTGTCGCGCAACGAGTAGTGCGCGAGCAGGGGATGCACTCCGTCGCGCTTGTAGCGCATGGCCGTGATCACGTGGCCATCGAAGCGCTCCGCATCCAGCGTGCCGGTAACCGCGTCGGGCGCGATCTGGCGGTTGCCGTCGTCGTCGTCCCCGCCGTCCTCATCCGGGGCGCGGGTGAAGGCGATGCTGCTCCCGTCGGGCGACCATACCGGCGAGCCTTCCACGCCCTCGATGTGGAAAGCCTCCCCGCCGGGACCGTCCACACGCAGGAACCAGATGGGGTTGGGGTCGTCGCCCCGGCTCGAGCGGAACGAGAGCAGGCGGCCGTCCGGCGACCAGCGCGGCCCGCTGGCTTCGGAGGTGGGATCGGAGAAGCGGATCGCTTCGCCGTCGGGCCTGCCGCCCGAGAGAGGCTGCAGCCACACCTCGCGGTGGCGCCGGTTCTCGTCCTCGATCACGCGCGTGACCGTGAAGGCGACGTACGCGCCGGTCGGCGACATCGCCGGCTCGGACACGCCCACGATGCGGTAGTAGTCCGTGGGTTGGAAGCCGCGCTCCTGCGCCATCAGCGGCGATGCGAGCCCGGCGATCAGGGCCAGGCTCGCCGCCACCACTTTCGCGGTATGGACAGGTGGTGCGCTATCGTGTAGCGATGCATGGGGCAGGCCGAACATCCCGGACCTCCTGCGCTCAACGAAACAACCGGTGATTTCACTCAATATAGGAAGAGGGCCGGGATCGCGGTAACTATGCCGTGCAGTCCAGTCAGGAGGATGCTCAGGATGACGACAGACGCAATGCACCGCGGCACGGCATCGACTCCCCGCACCGCGGGGCGGGTCGGTTCATGGTTGGTTTCGGCCGCCTGGCTGGCTGTCGCCTGCGCCGCCACCGCCTCAGCCGCCACCGCGCAGATCGTGCGCGGACGGGTGCTGGAGGAGGGCGCCGGCACCCCCTTGCCCGGCGCGATGATCGTGCTCGTCGACGCCGAAGGAACCCAGGTGGGACGCATCCTCACCGACGACCTGGGCAGGTTCACGCTGCGCGCTCCGCGGACCGGCACCTACACGCTCCGCGCCGACCGAATCGGCTACGCCAGCATTACCTCCCCACCGCTCGAACTGGCCGCCGGCGCGGCGGCCTTCCACGACATGGTGGTGCCGGTGCAGGCGATCGCGCTGGACAACATCACGGTAGAGGGCGAGCGCCGCTGCGTACTGCGTCCGGAGGGTGGACTCGACGTGGCGCGGGTGTGGGAAGAGGCGCGCAAGGCGCTCGCGGCGGCGGCCTTCACCGACGAGACATCCGTCTACCGCTACGTCACCATGAGATACGAGCGGGACCTCGACCCCGACGCGCGAACGGTGATGAACGAGCAGCGCAACTTCAGCGACCTCATGCAGCGCCAGACCTTCGTCTCGCGGCCCGTCGAGGAACTCATGGCGGACGGCTTCGTGCAGGAGGAGGAGGACGGCACCTACTACTACGCCCCCGACGCCAACGTGATGCTCTCGGACGCCTTCCTCGACACCCACTGCCTGCGCGTGCGCGAGGGCGAGGACGAAACCGAAGGCCTCATCGGGCTCGCCTTCGAACCCGTGGAGGGACGTCGCGGGCACATCGATATCGACGGCGTCATGTGGCTGGAGCCGGAGTCGTCGGAGCTCCAGTGGCTGGAGTACAATTACGCGGATCTGGACGCCGACCTCCGTTCGCGCCATCTGGGGGGCAAGGTGATGTTCGCGGGGCTCCCCAACGGGACGTGGGTAGTGCGCGAGTGGTACATCCGCATGCCCCGCCCCGGGATGCGGCCCAATCCCTTCACCAACATCCCCGAGCGCTTCCTGGCCGGGATCCGCGAGACCGGCGCCGTGGTCATGCGCATCCTGACCCCGCTGGGAGAGACGCTGGTCGAGGCCGAGACCGGGACGATCGAAGGGACGGTGCTGGATTCGCTGCATACCCGGCCGCTGGAAGGCGCGCGCGTGTTCGCGGAGGGGACCGATCACTCGGCGCTGACCGGGGAGGACGGCCTTTATCGGCTGACCGGGCTGACCGAAGGGGTGTACCGCATCGGCTACCACCACCCGCTGCTCGAAGAGGTTGGCTTTGCGCCCGAGCCGGTGGAGGTCGAGGTGCGCCGCGGTCAGATCGCGCCGCTGCGGCTGCTGACGCCGTCCCGGGGCGAGGTGCTGCGCGATGCCTGCGCCGAGGTGGAGGCGGTGGATCGTACCTCCGTGCTGGCCGGCCGGGTGGTGGACGGAGTCTCGGGAGTCCCCGTGGACGGCGCCCTCGTCACGGCTACCTGGACCGGGTGGGACATCGGCACCATCGCGCGGGGAAGCAACCCGCGCGGCGGGGGCGACCCCAACGCCGGCCTTGTGCGGCTCGAGCAGCGGGACGGCCAGTACGAGGCAATCACCGGCGGGGACGGCCGCTTCCTCTTCTGCCGGGTGCCCGTGGGACCGAGCGTGGTGGTCGAAGCGGCAGTGGCGGACCGCGCGGCCGAGCCCGAGACCCTCGTCCTGGAGGAGGCGGGCCGGCCCGAGTTCATGACCGTGTACATCAGGAACTGACAGAATCCACTCAACCGGCACTCAACGATGACCCATCCTCTGCATCACGACGCTGTCCGGCCAAAGTCCCGGAGCGTGCCCGGCTCGTTCCTGCGAGGGAATCCGGCGCGTGAACTGGCCCTCGCAGGCATCGCCTTGGCGCTGGCCGTGGCGAACCTCCCCGCCCCGCTGGCGGGCCAGGAGCCTGATTCGTCCGCGGTCATTCCGCTCGACGAGATCGAGGTGACGGTGCTGCGCACGCCCATCCTGCTGGGCGAGGTTCCCTTCGCGGTCTCGGTGCTGGGTGAATCGGCGCTCACGCGCGGCAAGGCCGGGCTCTCCATCGAGGAGGCGCTGCAGGGCCTGCCCGGCGTCCAGGTGCAGAACCGCTACAACTCGGCGGTGGGCGAGCGCATCTCCATCCGCGGTTTCGGCGCCCGCTCCCAGTTCGGCGTGCGCGGGGTGACGGTGCTCGTGGACGGCATTCCCGCGACCCTGCCCGACGGGCAGTCGACCCTCGACCACCTCGACCTGGGCACCCTGGGAAGGGTGGAGGCGCTGCGCGGCCCAGGCTCGTCCGCGTACGGCAACGGCGCGGGCGGGGTGCTGCGCTTCGAGACCCGGCGCGCGGCCGACCAGCCCTTCCGCCAGGATTTCTCCACCATCTTCGGGAGCAACGGCATGAGCCGGCTCCAGGCCACCGCCAACGGGGCGTCGGGTGACCGCGAGTACCTGCTCAGCGCCTCCCGGTTCAACTACGACGGCTTCCGCATCAACCCGATCGCCAACGACGGCTCGCTCTACGGGGGCGCGCGCCGACTGCATCTGAACGGCCAGCTGCGCTCGCCCGCCGCGGAGGGCGAGCTGGTGGTGACCGCGAATCTGGCCAACCTCGACGGAGAAAACCCGGGATCGCTCAACGACTCGCTGATGGCGATCGGTGACCGGCGCTCGCATACCGGAAGCATCTTCCAGCAGACCAACAAGAAGGTCACGCAGGGGCAGCTCGGGTTCGCCTGGACCGGCCCCGCCGCCGCGGGCGAGGCGGACATCTCGGCTTGGGGCCTGTTCCGGAACCTCGACAATCCCATCCCGTCCGCGGTTATCGACCTGAAGCGCACCGCGGCAGGCGCGCGCGGCGCACTCCGGGGACAGGCCGGGGAGTCGGGACAGTTCACCTGGAACCTGGGCGGCGAGCTCGCCCTGCAGCGCGACGACCGCCAGAACCACGGCAACGCCAGGGGCGAGCGGTCCGACCTCAGGCTCGACCAACTGGAGAACGTCCGCACCCTCGCGTTCTTCGGTCAGGGCGACCTGAGGCTGGGTGAGCGCGCCCGGCTGGTGGGCGGCGTGCGCTACGACCGCCTGAACTTCTCCGTGGACGACGCGTTCCTCTCCAACGGCGACGACTCGGGCGACCGCCTGATGGACGCCATCAGCCCCTCGGTCGGGCTGCATGTCGCGGCCGGCCCCTCCGTCGGCCTGTTCGCGACCGTCGGCACCTCGTTCGAGAGCCCCACCACGACCGAGCTGGCCAACGACCCCAGCGGACGCGGCGGCTTCAACCCGGAGCTGAACCCGCAGCGCAGCCTGAGCCTTGAAGCCGGGGCGCGAGGCGTCTCCGGGAACCGGTTCGCCTACGAGTTCAGCGTCTTCACCACCAGCATCACCGACGCGCTGGTCCCCATCGAGGTGCCCGACATCGACCGCACCTTCTACGCGAATGCCGGGTCGGCGAGCCACCAGGGCTTCGAGGCCGCCTTCACCCTCGCGGCGGGCGGCGGCGCCTCCCTGCGCGCGACCTACAGCTACACCGACGCGGTCTTCGACGACTACGTGGCGCGCGGCAACGACTACGGCGGCAACCAGATCCCGGGACTCGCCCCCCACCGCGCGGAAGCCATCGCCTCGCTGGACCAGCCGGGCTGGTTCGCTGAACTGCGGCTGACCCGGGTGTCGGCCATTCCCGTCAACGACGTCAACACCGCCGAGACGAATCCCTACCAGCTTCTGGACATGCGCTTCGAGCTGGATCCGGTGCCCGTCGGCGCGCTCGACGTGGCCCCGGTGGCGGGCGTAACCAACATCTTCGACACCCTCTACACCGCGTCGGTGGTGGTGAACGCCTTCGGGAGGCGCTTCAACGAGCCCGGTCCCGGCCGCAGCTTCTACGTCGGCCTGCGCGCAGGGCTGCCGTGATCCGAACCTTCGCGGTTCTGCTGCTGGCCGGTTGTGCGGGACTCGCTCCCGGCGGCTTGCTGCATGCACAGTCCCCGGTCGGCCCGGGGGATGATCCACCCGTCTACCGCTACGGTCTGACCCTCGGGGGCACCGCCCTCATCTCCCTGGTCTTCGAGTACGAGTCCAACAACCGGGCGGTGGAATTCGCGCTCGGCACCTTCTCGGGGCGGGACCTGTCGCTGGCGGTCACCGGCAAGCAGTATCTCGGCGGGGGCGACCTTCGGGCATTCGCCGGCGCCGGACTATGGGGCGTCGCCGCCTTCCCTGCCGACCAGCGTACCGGGTTCGCCCTGATCGCGCGGGCACCCATCGGGGTGGACTGGCACGCGCTCGAGCGACACGCCGCCGGATTCGAGCTCAACCTCAACCGGGCCCTGGCCATGCGCCGCCCCGACCCGGCGGACGAACGTCCGCCGCGCACCCGCATCGTCCCGCTACCTGCCTTCTACTACCGCTTCGCGGATCCGCGCTGAGAGCCGGCGACCCCCGGCTTCCGCACTAGCGGGCTCATACAGTCACGGCTGGTCGTGAGTCGTCTGGCTGCACCGGATCCCGCCGGACGCGGTATGTTGATTTTTCAGCATTTGTTTGATATGGTGTCCTGCAGATACCGATCCACCCCGTCGGAACGCGGCATGGAGTTCTTCCCGTGTTCCGACTGGAACCGCTGACACCGCTATCGCATGAACCCACCACCAGGGAGCGCGAAACAGGTGAACGAACGTCCCCAGCCAAGCAGGCGGGAACGCCAGGTCATGGACATCCTCTACGAGTCGGGCGGCGCTACCGCCGCCCAGATCCGCGAGCGCATGGCGGACCCGCCGACGGACTCGGCCGTCCGCTCGATCCTGCGCATCCTGATCGACAAGGGACACCTGACCCGCGAGCTGGACGGCCTCCGTTACGTCTATTCGCCGACGACACCGACCCCGCGCGCAAGTCGTTCCGCCATGCGTCACGTGCTGTCGACGTTCTTCGGCGGCTGTGTCGAGGGCGCGGTCGCAACGCTTCTCAAGCTCTCTGACGGCGACCTGACATCGGCCCAGCGCAAGCGCATCAAGGCGATGATCGATGAAGCCGCGGAGGCAGGGCGATGAGCACACTGGAGGTTGCTTCCGGCGGAGTTGCCGGACTGGTTGTGAAGGCCACATTGGTGCTGTGTCTGGCGCTGGCGGTGGCGTGGCTCGGGCGCCGGGGATCCGCTCGAACCCTGCACCTGCTCTGGACGACCACGTTTGTCGTGCTGCTGGCATTGCCGGTAGCGAGTCTGCTGGGCCCGTCGTGGCCGGTCCCGATTCTGCCGGCCCGGGACGCTCAGGCCGGGATGCCGTCCCTTGAGCGGACAGTGGAACGGGCATCCGATGCGGGAATGCCGCGCGACATGCCCGGCGCACCCATCTCAGCCGAGTCGCTACGGCAGGCGACCCGCCAGATGACCGCGTCCGGTGCCTCGCCGGTCGAATCCGGCTCGCCGCAGCCCGGAACGAGCGGTTTACCCTCCCCGTCGACTCTCTCCGCCATCGCGTTCCTCATCTGGATAGTGGGCTGCGCTGCGGCGCTCTTGTCTCTGGTCGTGGGCAGCCTCCGTTTCCGGAAGCTGGTTCGCGCGGCGGTTCCCATGAGCAAACCTGGCTGGCGGCAGCAGGCAGCCTCGATCCGGCGGCGTCTGGGCATGCGGCAGGACGTGCGAATCCTGTCGAGCGCAAGCGCGACTATACCGATGACGGGGGGGCTGTGGCGGTCCGTGGTTCTACTCCCGTCCTCGGCCGAAGATTGGACGGCGGATCGCCGCGAGGTTGTGCTTGCACACGAACTCGTGCATGTGCGCAGACGCGATGCGTTGCGGCAGCTCCTCGGCCGCGTGGCGGCGGCTTGTTACTGGTTTCATCCTCTGGGCTGGCTGGCATCCCGCTTGTCGGCGGTGGCCAGCGAACGGTCCTGCGACGAGGAGGTCCTGGCTCTGGGCACACGGCCTTCGGAGTACGCCGGGCACCTGTTATCGCTGGCGTCGGAGACCGTCGGCCGCCCGGCCGCTCTGGCCCTGGGCATGGTGCAGCGCTCGCAACTGGAAGACCGCATTCTCTCCATTCTCAGGCAGCATCGCCCGCGCTATTCCGCGGTTGGCACCGCGTCCGCGCTGGCCGCGATCGGCGTGGCGGGCATGCTCGTCGCCTGCGGGAGTCCGGTGCCGAGAGAGCTGGCCCCGCGGCCCCCGACCCCGGAGAATGCGGAAACGGAGCGTCTGGCCGCTGCGCCTCCGGTGCCGGAAACGATGGAACTCGCACCGCCTGTCACCGATACACCGCCCGTCGAATCGCGAAGTGTTGAGCCCGCACCCGCTCCGCTTGCGACATCTGAGGCCGTTAGCGGCCAGCCCTTCCAGTGCAATCCGGGAAGGTGGACCGTAGTGCGTCGAAGGGGCGAATGGACCCTCCAGCGCCATGTGGACGGCCTTCGCATGTGTATGCGCAACCGCGGCAACTTCGACATCGGGTCGCAGAACGTGGCCACCGCCAGCGCGGATGAAGAAAGCTGGCTCGTGCTCGAGTCGCAGGCGGAGAGGCTGCACCGGCTGGTAGTCACCCGTGGTCCCGGCGGGCTGGAGTACGACTGGAGCATCGATGGGCGCTCCGAGGTCTTTGACGCCCGGGCCGAGGAATGGCGTGACCTGATGCTGACCGTGATGAATGGAGACCTCGAGGTACAGGACGTCCTCGCCGAGGAAAGTAGCCTGAAGGAAGTCGGATGGGCCCATCGAAGGCACGTAAGCGGCCTGCAGCGTCAGATCGGCGCCCACCAGAGGCACGTCCGCGACCTGCACCGCCAGTTGGCGCGCACCGACGACCTCGCCCAAAGGGTGCGAGAGATCGACGAGCAGATCGAGGAATACGACCTCGACGGCAAGATCCGGGGAATCGAAATCCAGATCGAGGAATACGACCTCGATGGCAAGCTGGAGGAAGCCGAGGCTCGGGTCGAGGAATTCGACGCCGACGGGCGCATCGACGAGATCGAGCGCTCGCTGGAGGACGAGATCGCCGCCCTGCGCCGCATCGTCGGGTAACGCCTTCGGGCCCAGCCCGGAAACCGGGAATACCACCCACCTACAGCCGGAGTGCGCCAGATGACCATCCCCCGATCGATCCTGTGCATGGCGATTCTTCTCGCCGTAGCGGCGTCGCAGGGCACGAGTCAGGTGCTCGCCGGGCCGCGAGGACCGGTCGAGTTCATCGGGCTGAAGCGCTGGGCTGCCCCCGAGTTGCTTGAGGCCATCCAGCGGATCGATCCCGACCGGCCTCTCCACGCGTGCGCCGTCACCATGAAGAGTCAGCTTGGATTCGCCGATGCCGCCGTCGCCGTTCACTACGACTCCTATTCGGTTGACTTCCTCATGTCCGCTGCCGCCGAACCGTATACGGTCATCGTCGGCGTGGAAGACCGTGCGCGAGTCCGGTATCGGACCCCCGGCAGCGAGACACTCCCCCTGCCCGAACGTTGGCAGGCTCTCAAATCCTTGGCCGAAGGGAACTTCGGGACTCTGGTCATGGCTGCGGAGATGTTCCACTCGCGACACGATCCCGAGAGGGTACGGGAGCACGTGGAAGTCGTGGGTATCGACGCGGCCGATCTCGATCCGATCTGGGAGCAGATCGAGGCCATGGATGGAGAGCGGGATCGTCTCCTAGCCCGAGAAGTACTCAAGCGTGACGAATCCTGGTCCTCGCGAGCGGCGGCGGTGGTCGTCCTCGGCAACTTCAGCGCGCACGACGCCACCTGGCACGACCTGGTCTCGACCTTGATCCATCCCGAGGCGCGGGTTCAGGGGGCGGCCGAGGCGGTTCTTCGCGGGTTTCTCCAAGCAGAGAGACACCGCCCGGTTCGTTGGAATGGGGCCCGGGAACCCCTGTCGGCGCTACTCGATGGCACAAATCCGTTCGCGTTCAAGATGGTTCTCGGAGTCCTGGTGGCCACCGAGATCGAGCCCGGATTCGGAGGACAGCTGATCCGGGGAGCGTCGGACCTGCTCCTTGCCCACGTTGGCGCCGCCCACGAGGGGACGCGGGAACCCGCGATGGCTCTCTTGACGAGGGTGAGTGGTGAGGATCTTGGCGCGGATCCTGACGCCTGGTCGGAATGGTTGAGCCGTCTCCCGGACGCTTTCTGAAGCTGGGGCGGACGTGTCGTCGGGCGCGCCACTGACATGACCCGGTAGGAGGTTGTATGCGCATGCGAACCACCCTGATTGGAATGGCGTTCGTCGTCCTGATGGGTTGCAGTGACACCGCTTCGCAGAGCAGTTGGACCACGGTGCGGGACACGTTGCCTTCCGGCACGGCTCGCGTCACGAACATCCCGCCGGCGAACGCATCTCCAACGTGGACGCTGGTAGAGGAACTCCGCGTCGGCTCGGTCGATGGTGACGGACCGGATGGGTTCGCGTATCTGAAGGGTCTCGTCGTGCTGGACGGGGGAGCTTTCGCCGTCCTCGATTCCCAGGTGCAGGAACTGCGCGTTTTCGGCCCGGATGGCGCCCACCTCGCAACCCACGGCGGAAGGGGCCAGGGACCGGGGGAGTTCATGGACGCAAACGGTCTCATGCTCGGCCCCAACGGGCGGATTTGGGTCCCGGATGGGCGCAACGGGCGCATGTCGGTTGTCGATCCCGAGGACGGCTTCATCGAGTCCTTTCCGTTCGACGACGGGAATTACGGTTGGATGTGGAACGGCGCGATGGTGGACGGGAGCCGCATCTATCGGCCGTGGTCGGACAGGAACCGGGAGCAGATTCGCGTCTACGATCTGACGATGACGCGGATCGACTCTCTGCCTCCGTCCGCCGACCCCGCCGAGGATGAAGAATTCGACCCCGCACGTCAGCCCGGCACCTTCTACCTGGAGCGGGACGGCGGCTACATGCTGTATCGCATCCCGTTCTTCGCGGCCGAGGTCAGGCACATCGATGCGCGAGGCGCCGTGTGGTCCACCGCGGCCGGCGATCCGGAGTATCGGATCACGCGGTGGGAACCCGAAACCGGTGCGACGCTCATGGTCGAGACCCGGAGACCCCCCGTCCCGGTGCCTGCGGCCGAACGTGACTCGGTGATCGACGGCATGCAGGAAATGCTCTCGAACATGGGCGTGGGTCGCCAGTTCGACTGGTCCCGGGTGCCCGATATCAGACCCGCCGTCGAGGCTATCTTCCAGTCGGCCGAGGGCAATCTGTGGGTCCGCACTCCTTCCGCCGACGACGGAGTGTTGTTTGACGTCTATTCCGGCGACGGCGCCTGGCTCGGAGCGGTCAGCCTGGGACCCGCCCTGAACCTCTTCGATCCGGTCGTCCCGGTCGTGCGTGGCGCACTGGCATGGCTGATCGTGACGGACGAGCTGGACGTGAGCTACGTCGTCCGAGGCCGCATCACGCCCGCGGACCGACCTCCGTCCTGAGCGCCGCAAGATCCAGGTAAACGCTCCCGTCTCTCCCGGCGTCTTTCTTACTGGAAGGCCGCACAAGCAAAGACTGGGAACGCATGCTCTCCGACCGAGACATCCTGGAGTTGGCGGAAAAGGCCAGGACGGGGGAAAAGGAGGCGCTCGGAAGGCTGGCGGACCATCTGCGACCCGTTGTTTGCCGGTGGGCGCTGGTCCTGACCGGCGATCCCGACGACGCGGAGGACGTCGCACAGTTCGTCGTGATGAAGATGCTCACGTCGATCAAGAGCTTCAACGGCCGCTCCAGGGTTACGAGTTGGCTCTACGGGATTACGCGGAACGCCAGCCTGGATCACCAGCGCGGGAAGCGGCGGAACCGACGGTTGGTCGAGAAACTTGGGCAGTTGGCTCAGACAGAGACGCCTCGGCGCGAAGACCCGCTCGAACAGCTCGAGATGACGAGAACCTTGCGCCTGATTCGGACCCTGCTGAGCGAGATTCCCATGAGGCAACGAGAGGTCTTCGATCTGGTCGAGTTGCAGGGGCTGAGACCGATCGAGGCGGCTGATCTGCTGGGAATGAACCCGAACACGCTGCGGGTACATCTGCTGCGCGCACGGCGCGCGATGCGCAGGGAGATGCTGTCCCGGGGCCATCGATATGGAAACACGGGGGACTAATGGATCATCGCGATGACTGGCCGAACGAGGTCCTGGAGGGGGGGCTCGACTCGCGTGAGAGCCTGGATGACCAGATGCGTGAGAGCATCGAGCTGATCGCCGGAGACGGGCGCAGGATGGACGCGGTCCTCGCCGCGATGGCCAACCGGTTGAGCGAAAGACTGTCGGTCGCGGAGGGGGAGCGCGCCGCGCCGCTACCTCCGCGAACCCTTTGGAGGGGACGAATCCTCGTGCCACTGGCGGCCGCTGCCATCGTCGCGTCGCTGATCCTGATGCGCACCGCCCGAACCGGAGGGAGCGACGAATCCCTCGCTGTGCAAGGGACTCCGCACGCACCGAGTATGACGGCCGAGATGAACGTGGAGGCGGACAGGCCGTTCGTGGTCTTTCCCACAAGCGATCCCGACATGGCCGTAGTCTGGCTACTCAACCCCAAGGAGAGCGACTGATGATTGAGAGTGCGAAGAGACGGCTTGGATGCGGGTTGATCGCTCCGCTGGCCCTGGGCCTGCTTGCGAGTTTCGCGGGCGCACAAGAGCGGGAAGACCCCGCTCAGGACGTCTGGAACGTGCAATTCGTCTTTCAACTGGTGCAGGCGGATGGTTTCACGGACGAGGATCCGGAGATCAGCGATGTGGTGAAAGAACTCCGGATGGCCTTCAACTTTCAGGGCTATCGACTCCTGTCGACCTCGGTACTGAACGTCGGCCTGGGACTGCCCTACCGCGGATCGCCCACCGTTGACGGCAGCGGGTCCCAGAGAATCTTCCCGGACGACTACGACAAGCCTTTGACGATCCATGCAGACGTGAGTGCGCGCCGTTCTACGGGGACGATCCGCGCTCAGGTGACCCTCACCGACCTGATCGTGTGGGGGCCGACAGGCGATCCGATATCACCGCCGCTTCTCGGAGCCTCGGTCACGATGCGTGATGGTCAGAGGGTGCTGTTGGGTTCGGCTCGCCGCTCCGCCGAAGAGCCCGTGCTCATCCTCATCGTGACCCCCCGGATCGATGTGGAGGGTTTGGAGTGATCAGGCTTCGGGCGACCATGCTCATCCTGACATTTACTGCCTTCACCGGCTGCGAGGACGGGTCCCGGACCATCCCCGGTGACCTGACCATTTCCGTTGACACGGCTGGCAACATCATCCGCACGAACAACGCCGGCGCCCCACCCGGCTGGCGACTCGTCCCGGTCGTGTCCATCGGGCCCAAGTCGGTGGCGGAGACGGGAGCTCCCGAGGAGTTCGGCAGAGTCACCAGCGTCGCAGTGGGGCCGGATGGGACGCTGTTCGTGGCCGACGGGATCAACCGCGAGGTCCGGGTCTTCGGCCTGGACGGAGTCCATCAACGTACCTTCGGGCGCATTGGCGAGGGACCGGGCGAGTTCCGCAGCCTGTATTCGCTCGCGTGGGTGGGCGACCGGCTCCTGACCCTGGATCCCAACCTGGGGCGCATCGGCGAATTCTCCGCCGGAGGCGAGTGGCTGGGACAGCAGCGGATCGAGGGGAGCGTGAGCGGACCCGTCGGCCACATCCGGTTCCGGCCCGTGAGCGCGGACCGGGTCTACCGCCTTGGGTTCACGCGGGATGCGACCGGGGTCACGTCGGTGCTCGTCGGTCACGACAGCCGTGGCGAGACGGGGGACACGCTGTCGTGGCTGCAAGCGCCGCCGGGTTCGACCGGCATCCTCTGCGCACACGAACCGGTGATCACCTTCTTCGACATTCCCTTCGGCTCCGGGCTGGTTCAACATCCCGGCGCGGATAACGTCCAGTATTCGGCGATGACGGATGTCTACCGGATCGCCATCACCCGGAATGGCACGGATACCCTTCGCATCATCGAGCGCGGCCTGCCGGAAGAGCCCGTCTCGGACGAGGAATGGACGGCCGGAAACCGGGACTTCGAGGAGTTCCTCTCCGAGAATCCGAACGCGTCCTGTGATCCGCGCCGGCCGAGCCGGCCCGAGCGCAAGCCTTTCATCGAGGACATCTTCCTCGCTCCCGACGGCACGCTGTGGGTGGAGGTGATTCGCACCGCCGGCAACCGGCTGGAGGTCTTCGACCCCGAAGGCCGGCTGCTGGGCAGCCTTGCCGCCCCGCCGCGCAAGGAAGGCTCCGTCCCCGTGTTCGGCGCGGGCTACCTGGTTAGCGTCCGCCAGGACAGCCTTGACCTTGACCATGTCGACGTCTGGAGAATCGAGCGGACGGGACGCTAGTCGAGCCTGGGGCGGGTGGACAATGGTCGCCCAACAACCCCCACCAACCCACCCCGGTTGTTCGAAAACGGAACAGGCCGTCCCACTATCGGCCGATGGCCGTCCTGGCGCTCATCGCCTGATGGTGGACCATAAGCTATTGGGCTACAATCTGATACGATATCTTACCCTCGATTGGCACGAAGCTTTCTCGTGAGTTCACGACTTCCCCATTGGACGAGAATGAGGCAGGCAGCCCATGACGGCGCGCATCCTGATCGCGGACGACCAGGCGGACATTCTGGAAGCACTGCGCCTGCTGCTTAAGGGCGAGGGCTTCGAGACCACGGCCGTCACGTCCCCCGGTGCGGTCCGGCGCGCGGTCGAGAAGGGCGACTTCGACCTGGTCCTGCTCGACCTCAACTATACCCGCGACACCACCTCCGGAAAGGAGGGACTGGCGCTGCTCGGCGACCTTCGTGAACTGGACGAGACCCTGCCCGTGGTCACCATGACCGCGTGGGGCAGCGTGGGCGGAGCCGTGGAGGCGATGCGCCGGGGAGCCCGGGACTATGTCGAGAAGCCGTGGGACAACGAGCGGCTGCTCGCCACGATTCGGACGCAGGTGGATCTCGGGCGGGCGTTGCGCCGTGCCCAGCGCCTCGAGACCGAGAACATAAGGCTCAAGGGAGAGAGCGCACCGAAACTCATCGCCGAATCCGCGGCCATGCGGCCGGTGCTGGAGATCATCAATCGCGTCGGCCCTTCGCACGCAAACGTGCTGATTACCGGGGAGCACGGGACGGGCAAGGAGGTAGTCGCCCGACGGCTGCATGCCGTGTCGCATCGATCCGGGTACGACCTCGTCGCCGTGAACGCCGGAGGGTTTGGCGAAGGGATCTTCGAGAGCGAGATCTTCGGACATGTAAAAGGCGCCTTCACCGACGCCAGGACCGAGCGGGTCGGGTGCTTCGAACTCGCCCACAAGGGCACCCTGTTTCTCGATGAGATCGCCAACGTATCGTTGCAACAGCAGGCCAGGTTCCTGCGCGTGCTCGAGAGCGGCGAGATCCGGCGCGTCGGCTCGTCGAAAGTGCGGCACGTGGATGTGCGGGTCATTTCCGCCACCAACGCCAGCATCGGCGAAGCAGTGGCGAGCGGTGATTTCCGCGAAGATCTGCTCTATCGGTTGAACACGGTCGAGATCGAGCTTCCGCCACTCCGGGACCGTCCCGAGGACATCCCCTTGCTGGCCCGGCACTTCCTGGGGAGGCAGGCAGCCCGGTACGGAAGAGCCATTGTCGGCTTCTCGGCGGGGGCCGAGGCCGCCCTCACGGCGCACGCCTGGCCCGGTAACGTGCGCGAGCTGCAGCACTCGGTCGAGCGGGCCGTGGTCATGGCACGCGGCTCGCACATCCAGGCGGCCGACCTGCGGCTGCGCGGGCGCGAAGGCGATTCGGCAGCCCTCTACGACGTTACGCTGGAGGAGGCCGAGCGCATCCTCGTACGGAAGGCGCTGGATCGCCACGGTGGAAATGTGAGCAAGGCGGCGCGGGCGCTCGGGCTTACCCGCAGCTCCCTCTACCGGCGTCTGAAGCGGATCAGGGCCCAGGACGATGATCGGAAACCCGTGACTGGTTGATCGCGTTCGCGCGGCATGGAAGGCCGGGAGACGGAATGAGCCTCAGGTGGCTGGGTACGCGACACGACAGGCGGGTTCTCCTCCTTACCGTGTTGGCGGGCCTGCCCGCCATCGTCGTCGCACTCCTGCTGCTCTGGCGGAGCGAGTTCGACCCGACCATCCGGTGGCCGCTGTCGCTGGCGTTGATCGCCGGTTGGCTCGGGCTCAGTGCCGCTGCGAAGAACCATGCGCTCCGTCCTTTCGAGACCATCGCGAACATGCTCGCGGCCCTGCGTGAGGGGGACTTCTCGATCAGGGCCAGGGTTGGTGACGCCCGGGACCCTCTCTCGCTGGCCTACCTGGAGATCAACTCACTCGAGGAGATCCTGAGGGAGCAGAGGCTCGGAGCCGTTGAAGCCACCGAGACGCTCCGCAAGGTCCTGGAGGAGATCGACATCGTGGTGCTGGCCTTCGACCCGCAGGGTGTGCTGCGCATCGTCAATCGCGCGGGCGAGAGACTCCTCGGGCAACCGGCACACCGACTCAGGGGCAGGACAGCCGAGGAGCTGCGTCTCTCCAGCCAGTTGACCGGTACTACGCCGCGCACGGTGGAGCTGTCGTTTCCCGGCGGGTCGGGCCGGTGGGAACTCCGGCGCAGTGTCGTCCGCCAGGAGGGGTATCCCCTCCGGTTGATCGCGCTCTCGGACCTGAGCCGCGCGTTGCACGAAGAGGAGCGCAAGGCCTGGAAGCGCATCATCCGGGTGCTGTCCCATGAGATCAACAATTCACTGGCCCCGATCAAGTCGATTTCGGGCAGCCTCCACACGCTTCTCAGGCGCAGCCGGCTTCCCGCCGATATCGAGGAGGATGTGGAGCGAGGCCTGGGCGTGATCTCGTCACGGGCCGAGACGCTGGGGCGGTTCATGGCTTCATACGCCCGGCTCGCACGGCTGCCGGCACCGAAGCTGGCTCCAGTCCCGGTCGGCAGTCTGGTACAGGTGGTTGCCGACCTGGAGACGCGGGTTCCCGTGGAGGTGGTGGCGGGTCCCGACGCCAGTTGTTCCGCGGACGCCGATCAGCTCCAGCAAGCCCTCATCAACCTGGTCAGGAACGCGGCCGATGCCACCCTCGAAGCCGAGGGCCGCCGGGTGCGGCTCGGATGGGAGGTTCATGACGCCAGGGTTGAGATCATCGTCGAAGACGAGGGCCCGGGGCTCGGAGACACCGGCAACCTCTTCGTGCCCTTCTTTACGACGAAGTCCGGGGGCTCCGGGGTCGGCCTCGTGCTGTCACGGCAGATCGCCGAGAGTCATGGCGGCACCCTGTCGCTGGAGAATCGGAGAGACGGCGGCGGAGCGCGGGCGCGCATCGCGATTCCCATGGATTCGGGCGATTGATGAACGCGGGCGAGTCCGCGGCCTCTCCGAAGGCTTGCGAAGGCCACAGGGATCGGCACCCGGGCACCAACCTCAACCGTTCACAATCGCACGTTCGAGTCCCACAACCGGGCGGACGGCACTCTTCCACACGGGCCGATGACACTCCATAACCAGTTGTCTTGAAATCACATAGAACAGACGACACCGCTCTGGCACGCTTCTTACAATGTCCTTCGCTCGAAGGCAACAATCACTCCGGACGTGGAGCGGGAATCAATGGTTCGAGGCACCGCAGTGGGCGCGGTTCTCGTCCTGATGGCCGGGGTCGGCACCGCTTCAACCCCCGCTGGCGCATCGGGCCAGGAACGCATGAGCCTTTCGCTCGAAGAGGCCATCCGGATCGCGAAGGATGGCAACCCGGCCTTTCTGTCGGCGACCAACGACCTGGATCGAGCCACATGGCAGGTCCGCGAGGCCTGGGGTCAGTTCCTGCCTTCGGTCACGGCCGGGGGAGGAGCCCAGTACGAGTACGCGGGCGTGCAGCGCTTCGGCATCTTCTCGTCGGCCGACATCGCGGCGGGCACCACCGACTACCTGCTCTCCAGCTATTTCCTGTCCGTCAACTGGTCGATCGACGGCAATACGTTCTTTCAGGCCAGGTCCGCGCGTGCGAACCAGCGCGCCGCCGAGGCCAGTGGCGCGGCGGACGAGTTTGCCCTGGAGGCCACCGTGACGCTGCAGTACCTCGCTGCGTTGAGGGCAAGGGACGCGGTCGAAGTAGCGGAGCGTCAGGTGGCCCGCTGGGAGCAGAACTTTGCGCTGATCGGCGCGCGGGTTGACGCGGGAGCCGCCCTTTCGACCGAAGGCAAGCAATCCGAGGTCGACCTGGGGCGAGCCCGGGTGGCCCTTCTCCGGGCGGAAAACCTCTACCGCACCGAGATCGCCCGCCTCATGGAGCAACTCGGCACGGATCTGGGAGCCCCGCTCGAGCTGGCTTCGGACTTCGCCGTGTTCGAACCAGGCTGGGATCGGAGAGAGCTGATCGAGACGGCCATGTCGGGACATCCCGGCCTGCGGGCGGCGCTGGCGTCGGAGGCGTCGGCTTCGGCGCAGGTCAACCGGGCCCGCAGCAGCTACTTTCCAACCGTTTCGGCGTCAGCGGTCTGGTCGGGCTTCACCCGCCAGGTCGGCAACCGGGACTACGTCGTTCAGCAGGCCCGGGGCAGCGTCGACCGCCAGCGGCGAAGCTGCCAGTTCGACAACGCCCTCCTGGCCCACCTGCAGGACCTGCCGGGGCTCACGGCGGAAGACTGCTCGAAGTACGTGCTCACCGAGCAGATTCGCCAGCAGGTCCTGGCGGCGAACCAGACGTTCCCGTTCGACTTTACCAGGCAGCCGCTGAGCCTTCGCCTGAGCGTGAGTCTCCCTGTATTCGAGGGCTTCGCCCGACAGCGCAACATCGCCCAGGCCCAGGCGGACCGGCGAGATGCCACGTACGCTCGCAGGGCGGAGCAACTCAGGCTCCGGGCGGCCGTTACGCAGTCCTACGACGATCTGGCGACGGCATACCGGGCCCTGCGCATCCAGGAGCGCAATCTGGAGGTGGCGTCGGAGCAGCTCGAGCTCGCGCGCCGGCGCTATACGCTCGGGGCGGCCCCGTTCCTGGAGCTTCTGGATGCCGAGGACTCGATGGCGCAGTCGGAGCGCGACCACCTGGCTGCCGTGTACGACTTTCATGCCGCCATCTGGTCGCTTGAAGCCGCGGTTGGGCGGCGTCTGCGGCCCGACGCCGAGCTCTGAGAGGAAGACCGTGTCCGCAATCCTCGATGACGTCCGCTACTCCCTGAGGTCCCTTCGGAGGACCCCCGGGTTCACCGTCGTGGCCGCATTGGTGCTCGCTCTGGGGATCGGCGCCACGAGCGCGATCTTCAGCGTGCTGAGCGCCGTGGTGTTGCGGCCCGTGCCGTTTCCGGACGGCCAGCGGGTCGTGAATCTGGCGTGGAACTACGGCACCTACGTTTCCCCCTACCTGACGGCAGCCCAGTTCTCGTACTGGCAGGAGCGCACACGCTCCCTGGGCACCTTCGCGAGCTGGCAGTCGTCTTTCGGACGGGTCGGCGAAGTCGGTGAGATCACGGGCGCTCAAGTCCTGCGCGTAACCTCAGGCTTCTTCGGCGTCGTGGGCATGTCGCCGGCGGTGGGTCGCGCCTTCGCCGAGGATGAATACCGGCCCGGAGGGCCCAGGGTCGCGGTGGTGTCTCCCGCGTTCTGGCGCGAGCACTTCGGCGAACAGATGGACGTGTCCGGCCGCGTCTCGATCAGGCTTGAAGAAGAGCCCTACGCGATCATCGGGCTGCTTCCCGAGGACTTCGCCTTCCCTTACGTGCCGGAACCCGTGGAGATGGTCCTGCCCACTGAGGTACCAACCGTCGATCCTGACGACCACGGCGAGAATTGGCCGGCCATCGCAAGGCTCGGCGACGACTACACGATGAGCGACGCCCGGACCGGGGTGGCGTCGCTCAATGCCGGGTTCCGGATGACGTACCCGCAGCAGGCCGCCGAAGCCGAACCGGGAATGACGCTCGACTCCTTCTCGGACTTGTACGTCGGGCAGACTGCGAATGCGATCTGGATCCTGATGGGCGCCGTCATGGCCGTCCTGCTGATCACCTGCGCCAACGTCGGCAACCTGTTCCTGGTTAGAGCATTGCGACGGCGAGGAGAGATGGCGCTGTGCGCTGCTCTCGGCGCGACCGAGAGCCGGATCGTGCGACTTGGCATGGCAGAGGCCATCGTGGTGGCTTCCGCGGCGGCCGCCGTCGGAGTCGCGCTCGCGGTGTCGGGCGCCAATGTGCTCGTCGCGTGGGCTCCCGTCCGGCTGCCGCTGGCAGGCTCGATCACGGTGGACTGGAGGGTTGTGGCGTTCACGACCGCGATTTCGCTGACGGCCGCCGTCGTGGTGAGTCTGGTGGCCGCGCGGCCCGCGGTGCGCGGGGGACTCTGGCGGGCGCTGGGACAGGGCTCCCGGACCACGACCGGGCAGCGTCGACTGCAGGAGGCGCTGGTGTCGGGGCAGACGGCGCTCTCGACCATCCTGCTCGTGGCCGCCGGCCTGCTCTTCACCACCTGGTCGAACCTCAGGCAAGCCGACCCCGGGTTCGATCCCGAAGCACTCGTAGCCGTCAAGCTGCCGATCAGACCTCCCAACTATGACACTTCCGAGCAGCTCGACCAGTTCGCACAGGGAGTGATCGAGAGTGTGCGAAGCTCGGACGGAATCGATCTCGCCGCCGGAGCGAGCAGTCTCCCCTTCGAGCGGGGCCTGAACTTCCCCATTTCGATAGCCGGACGCGACGAGTTCGGTGGTTCGGTCGAGCTGCGAACCGTCACCCGGGGCTACTTCGAGACGCTGGCGGTCCCGGTGGTCCGCGGACGATCGTTCGCGCCCGCGGATGTTCAGGGCGCGGTCCCGGTCGCCATCGTCAACGAGAGCTTCGCACGCAACTATTTTCCCGGCGACGACGCCGTCGGACAGCGCATAGATCTCGGGCGAATCAACAACGAGTACCGATTCCCTTCCCTGGCGGGGCCCGGAGTCCTGATCGTCGGTGTGGCCGCGGACGTACAGGATGTCTCGTTCCGGACCGAGGTCCGGCGAACGATGTACCTTCCGCACGCTCAGGCCGGCGACTACATCGCCAACATCCGAGCCGCGATGCCGGTTTTCGTGGTGCGGAGCACCCTGCCCGTGGAGCGACTCGAACTGGCGTTCGCCCAGGCGATACGCACGGTGGATCCCGCGCTTCCCGGCCCCGACGTCTTCGCTCTGAGCGAGACGGTCGCGGACTCAATGGCGCGGGAACGATTCGGCACCCTGCTCGTGACGCTCTTCGGAGCTCTCTCGCTCATCCTGACCGCAGTCGGCGTCTACGCCGTGCTGGCCCAAACCGTGCGAAGTCGTCGCCGCGAGATCGGAATCCGCATGGCCGTAGGCGCGAATGGCGACCGGGTACTGCGGCTGGTCGTCGTGCGAGGACTGCTCCCGGTCGTCGTCGGGATCGGCGTTGGACTCGCGGGTGCGATGGCCGTCTCGGATCTGCTGGAAACCTACCTCTGGGGCGTCACGGGCACCGACGCCAGGACACTCGGCACAGCGGCGGCCGGAATCCTCGCTGTGGCCACCTTCGCGTGCTGGATTCCCGCGCGGGAAGCGACGGGGGTAGACCCGGTCACAGCCCTGGCCTCGTGAGAACCCCAAGGAGCCAGACTTGGACATCATTCGCGATACCGGCCCCCGAAAGCGGAAGAAGAAGCTGGCGTGGAGCGCAACGGCCATCGGCGCCTTCGCGATCGCCGTCTTCGGATGGCAGCTGCTTCCGTCGGGCGTCCCGACCGTCGATGCCGCCGCCGTATGGAGCGACACGGTGGCGCACGGAACATTGATTCGGCAGGTACGGGGTCCGGGCACTCTCGTACCGGAGCAGATGCGCTGGATCACCGCCGTGACCGCCGGGCGCATCGAGCAGATCCTTTCCCTGCCGGGCGCCGACGTCTCGGCCGGTGATCTCATCATGCGCCTGAGCAACCCCGATGTGGACATGCAATTGCTGCAGGCCCAGCAGCAGTTGTCGGCGACGCACGCGAGCCTCGTTCAACTGCGCACCAGCCTGCGGATGCAAGAGCTTCAGCAGCGCGCCACCACGGCAACCGTGCGTGCGGACTACCTGGAGGCAGAGCGAATCCATCGCATCAACCAGCAGCTCTTCGACGAGAATCCGGAACTCGTCGCCCGAGCCGACCTCGACCGGTCACGCGAGTCCGTGGAAGCTCTGTCGCTTCGCCTCGAGACCGAGACAGAGCGCCTGGCCGTGATCCAGGCCACGTCAGGGGAGCAAATCAGCGCCCAGGAGGAGCAGATCACGCGCCTCGCCGACCTGGCTCGGTTCAGCCGCGATCGAATCCAGTCCATGCACGTGACCGCGTCGGTGAGCGGCGTCCTGGCGCCGCTCGACATTCCGCTCCAGGAGGGACAGTGGGTGCAGTCGGGCCAGGCCCTGTCGCGAGTCGTCGTGCCGGGCCGCCTGAAGGCCGAGATCCGCATACCACAGACGCAGGCGCAGGAAATCGCCGTCGGACAGGTCGCGAAGATCGACACCCGGACGGACACGATTCAGGGGCGGGTGGTGCGCATCGATCCCGCGGTTCGGAACGGCACCGTGACGATCGACGTCGCGCTACCGCCGAGCCTTCCGCCGTCGGCACGGCCCGATCTCAGCGTTGACGGAAGCGTGATCGTCGAGCGCCTGGACGACGTTGTCCACATGGGCCGTCCGACGTTCGGGCAGGCCAATCAGCAGGTGAGCCTCTTCAGGGTGGTCGATGGCGGGCGGTTCGCGGAGCGGGTCACCGTCCGTCTCGGCGCCAGTTCGCTGAACGACATCGAGATACGTGAGGGACTGCAGCCAGGCGATGTCGTGATTCTGTCGGACATGTCCCAATGGGACGGGTTCAGCCGGGTGAGGCTGAGGGGACGCGGAGGAGCACGATGATGACCAGTGATGCGCTGATCCGACTGGACGGCGTGGGCAAGGTCTTCCTCGCCGAAGAGGTGGAGACCCACGCGCTGTCGAACATCAATCTGTCGATACGCAGCGGCGAATACGTATCGATTGCGGGGCCGTCGGGCTGCGGCAAGACGACGCTGCTGTCGATTCTGGGATTGCTGGACGGCCCCACGAGCGGGCGATACCTGCTGGACGGCACCCCGGCCGAGAACCTGGATGCGAGCCAGCGCGCACGGGTTCGAAACCGGGCGATCGGCTTCATCTTCCAGGCGTTCAACCTGATCGGCGATCTCACGGTGTACGAGAATGTCGAGTTGCCGCTGACGTATCGAGGAATGGGGTTCGCGGAACGCAAAGAGCGCGTGCAGGAGTCCCTCGAGCGGGTGGAGCTCGCTCATCGCACGCGACACTACCCCAATCAGCTGTCGGGCGGCCAGCAGCAGCGCGTCGCGGTCGCGCGCGCGATCGTCGGAAAGCCACTCATCCTGCTCGCGGACGAGCCCACCGGAAATCTCGACTCGCGGAACGGAAGCGCGGTGATGAGGCTGCTTGCAGAACTACATGACGATGGCGCCACGATCTGCATGGTGACGCACGATCCGCGCTATTCCCACATCGCCGACCGGACCGTCCACCTCTTCGACGGGCAGATCGTGAGCGAAGACGAAGAGCTCACCCTGACTCCACCGGCGTCATTCCCACATACTTGAGCCCGCTCCCGGTGTTGAAGAGCACCGTCTCGTCGTCCTCGGAGAGCAGTCCCATCTCCTTCAGCTCCGGCACGGCCGCCAGCACCGCCCCTCCCTCCGGGCACGCGAAGATGCCGGTGCACTCGCCCATCGCGCGCACCGCCTCGGCCATCGCCGCGTCCTCGATCGCGACCGCGCCACCCCCGGATTCCCTGATCGCGCGCAGCATGAGGAAGTCGCCCACCGCCGCCGGGACCCGCAGACCTGCCGCATAGGTCTCGGCGTCGTCCCAGAACCGGGCGGCCTCGGTTCCGTCCTGCCAGGCGCGCACCACCGGCGCGCACCCGGTCGGCTGAACCGAGAACATCTTCGGGCGCTCGCTCCCGATCCAGCCCATCCGCTTCATCTCGTCGAACGCCTTCCACATCCCGATGAGGCCGGTGCCGCCGCCCGTCGGGTAGATCACGGCGTCCGGCAGCCGGAACCCGAGTTGTTCGAAGAGCTCGTACCCCATCGTCTTCTTGCCCTCCACGCGGTAGGGTTCCTTCAACGTGGAGAGATCCCACCAGCCCATGTAGTCCGCCCCCTCGCGCACGACCTTGCCGCAGTCGGTGATGAGGCCGTCCATCAGCACCAGGTCGGCGCCCAATCCCTGGATTTCCTCCACGATGGTGGCCGGGGTGTCGTTGGGCGCGACGATGTGAACCGGCAGCCCGCCCGCGGCTCCGTACGCGGCCGCAGCGCTGCCCGCGTTGCCCGCCGTGGGAATGGCCAGCTCCTTCGCCCCCAACTCCTTCGCGCGCGATACGGCCAGGCACAGCCCGCGGTCCTTGAAGCTGCCGGTGGGGTTCATGCCTTCGTTCTTCACCCAGAGGCGGCGCATGCCGTAGCGCTTCGCGAGGCGCGGTGCGTCCGTGAGCGGCGTCCAGCCCTCTCCGAGGGACAGCTGGCATTCGGGAACCCGTACCGGCAGCACCTCCTCGTAGCGCCAGAGATCGGGCCGCCGTCCCTCCAGATCACCCGGGCGGAAGTGGCGCCGGATGGTGTCCAGGTCGTAGCGGGCGAACAGCGGTCTACCGGCGGGCGAGAGCCCCATCAGCTGCTCGCTGTCGAAGGTCTCGCCTGTCCAGGTGCACTCCAGATGGGTGGCGCCGCGCGCCTTCCACGGAATCGCGTTCATTTGCGTGGCTTATCCGGGGCTTTAGGCTTGTTCAAGATGCGGCGCAAGGTTACAGGCAACCAACTGGCGCCGCAACTCATCCAACAGACGTAGTTCGGGACGCCGGAACCGGTCTGGATACAACCCGAATGAGTCGAGCACAGAGGATATTCGCGCTTCGCGACGAGCGGGTACCGACGGATGAAGGGATGAACGAATCCCGGCTGATCCGCAGGGCGAGCGAAGGTGACGCTCGGGCGGTGCGGTCGCTGTACGACCGCTACAGCCCCCGCGTGTATGCCGTGGTGCGCAGAATCGCCGGGGACGACCATACGGCTCAGGACTACGCCCAGGAGACCTGGGTGCGCGTCATCCGGGCGCTGCCGACGTTCCGCGGCGAATCGAAGTTCTCGACCTGGCTGCACCGCATCGCCGTCAACGCGGCGCTGCAATCGAGGCGCCGGGAGAGCACCCGGCAGGATCGGGAGGTGCCGATCCCGGATACCGTTCCGGTGCGTTACTCGCCGGGAGATCCTCTCCTGGCGCAGCGGCTGGAACGAGCAATGGACCGGCTCCCGGAGGGGATGCGGCGCGTGCTGATCCTTCACGACGTGGAGGGCTACACGCATCAGGACATCGGTGAGATGTTGGGCGTGACGGCGGGAACATCCAAGTCGCAGCTCTTCAAGGCGCGGGCGAAAATGAGACAATGGCTGGGTTCGGTTCACGAACCCCGACACGAACAGGAGCGGGAAGCATGGAGCATCTGAGTCTGGAAGCTCTGGCTCGCCTGGTTGACGAGACACCCTTCAGGAGCGAGAGGCGGCACCTGGCGCGCTGCCCGGACTGCTCCCGGGAGCTGGAGCGGCTGCGTGAGCAGACGGAGACGCTGGGGTCGCTGCCGGACCTGCGGCCGGCGCCCGGAGACTGGCCGGCGCTGGAGGCACGGCTGGAACGCGAGGGACTCCTGCGCGGAAGCAATCCGGCTGATGCGGTCATCCGCCTGATCGACCGCAGGCGCGGCTGGATGCAGGCCGCCGCCGCGCTGGTGCTCTTCCTTGCGGGAGGTCTCTCCGGAGCGGTGCTGGCACCGGCGGAATGGGGTCTGCAGGCAGGTGGCGGACAAGTTGCAGCGGGCGAGATGACGGCGGGCGGGGTGTCCCCGGCCGAACTCTCCATCGAGGAGGCCGCAACTGCCGAGGAAGCGGCCCAGGTCCTGCATCTCGCGGAACAGAACTACCGGGACGCGATGCTGCGGTATCGGGCGCTGACCCGCGGTCCCGAGGCCGAGACACCCATGGATCCCCGTCGTCTTGCGGTCATCGACGCGATGGTAGCCATGGGACAGGCGGCCGTTCAGGAAGCTCCCGACGATCCGTTCCTGAACGGGTTCCTGGTCAGCGCGGTAGCGGAGCGCGAAGCGGCGTTGAACGCGCTCTTCGCCTCCGCCGATCGGTACTAGCATGCTCCGTTTCGGCGCTTCCGGAGCCTTGCTCCTGCTGCTTTCGCTGTTAGCCGCGGGCGCGGAGGCTCAGACGCGGGTCCAGGCGGCTGAGGGTGGCTGGATCGGCATCCAGGTCGAAGGCCGCGCGCGGCCCGACGGTTCCACCCGCGTGATGATCGTGCGGGTGGACCGCGGAAGTCCCGCCGACCGGGCGGGGGTGCGTCCGTTCGATCTCCTGGTCCGTCTGGATGGGGCCGATGTCTCGCCGGAAGCCCTGGTCGAGCTGGGCGAGCGGCTTCGCCCCGGGCTTCCCGTCGAGCTCACCCTGCTGCGCGCAAACCGGGAGCGGACCCTGCGCGTGGTCGCCGGAACGCGGCCCGATCCCATGGATCCGGCCACGATGGAGGAGTTCACCGCGCGCGTCGACTCGGCGCGCCTGCAGATCCTGCGCATGGTGGACTCGCTCATGGCCGATACGACCTGGGCGAGAATTCGGACTGACATGGAGGCCGTCCGCCGGGCCATGGTCGAGCAGGCCGAGCCCACCGGCGAACTGGAAGCGGCCGCGGAGGTGATGGAGCGGGTACAGGAAATGATGGTGCGGGCCCGTGAGGCGATGCGCTCCCAGCGTTTCGGTCCCCGGCCTCCGGGCGGGCCTCCCCCGGCACGTGTACGGATTACGGTCGACGAGACCGGGCCGGACGAGCGCGGAGGCCGCAGGGTGTCGCCCGCGCGCGGGCGCATCACCATCGACGGCAGTGGCTTCGGCGGACGCAGAGGCCCCGGAGGCCCGCCGCCTGGCGTTCGCTTCCGGTCTCCCTACCTGCTCGGTCACCGTTTCGTGGCGGGAGCCGAACTCGAGGTGGTGGAACCGGACGCTTCGGCCGGCATTGGGGGAAGCAGGCTTCGGGTCGTGCAGGTCGTGGAAGGCAGTCCCGCCTACCGCGCCGGCCTGGCGCCCGAGGACGTGATCGTGAGCATCGGTGGAGAGCCCGCAAGCAGCCTGACGGAATTCCGCATCCGCCTGGGGCGGCTGATCCGCCGGGGTCGCCCGGAGATGCAGGTGGTGCGCGGCGACACGACCCTGGTGGTCATTCTGCCGCGACAGTAGGGAGCCTGGCGCCCCCCCGCCCTACTCGTACCTGAGCGAGTCGATCGGATCGAGCAGCGCCGCCCGGCGCGCGGGCCATATCCCGAAGAAGAGCCCGATCCCCGCTGAGAAGAGCAGCGCCACAGCCACGGCCGCCGGCGCCACCGCCGTTTCCCAGCCCGCGGTGTTCGAGAGGAGTTCGGCGCTGCCGACTCCCGCGGCCACCCCCAGAATCCCGCCCATCGTGCACAGCACGAGCGACTCGATGATGAACTGGAGCAGGATGTTCAGGCGAGTGGCGCCCATGGCCTTGCGGATGCCGATCTCGCGGGTGCGCTCGGTGACGCTCACCAGCATGATGTTCATGATGCCGATGCCGCCCACCAGCAGGCTGATCGCCGCGATGCCCCCGAGCAGGTAGGTGAAGGTCTGCTGCGTCTCGTTGAACGACTCGAGCAACTGCGCCGAATTGCGGATGGAGAAGTCGGCCTCCTCACCGGGCGGAATGCGGTGCTCACGCCGCAGGATGCGGTCGATGTCGGCGTAGGCCGCGTCCATGGAACCTTCGTCCAGGACCTTCACGCTGATGGAATTGAGCCGGTCGCGGCCCCCGAAGACCCGGTACTGGGCCGTGCTCAGCGGGATGTAGACACGCTCATCCGGCTGCGACCACGGGCTGGATTCGCCCTGCTCTTCGAGAACGCCGATGACCTCGAAGGGGATTCCGCGGATCTGGACGGTGCGCCCCACCAGCAGCGCCGCTGGCGTCTCCAGCTGGTTGGGGATCTCCGACCCCACGACGGCCACGCGGCGGCGGCCCTGCACTTCGCCTTCGTCGAATATCCTTCCGAGATCCAGATCGATGTTCTGGACGTCGAAATACTCGGGCCAGGTGCCCAGCACCTCGTTGCTCGAGTTCCAGCGCAGATAGGAAACCTGCTGGCGCTGCTCGATTTCCGGAGCGATCAGGAGCGAGCCTCCCGTCTGCATGCGCAGCGCCTCCGCGTCCTCGTCGTACAGGCGCGCGCGCGCGCCTCCGTCCCGGATGCCCCGGAACATGCTCTGCCCGGGCCGGATGGTGAGCACGTTGGTGCCCATGTTCTGGATCTGCTCTTCCACGCGCTGTTGCGCGCCCTCGCCCAGCGACACCATGGCGATCACCGCGGCGACGCCGATGATGATCCCCAGCGTGGTGAGGAACGAGCGCAACGCGTTGACCCTGATGGCCTGAAGGGCGACGACGACGATTTCCTTGATCAGCATTTCGGATCTCCGGGCTGCCTCAGCGCCTTCCGCCGCGCGGGGTACCTCCTCCGAACGGGCTTCCGCCGCCCATCCGCTCGCGCATGCGGTCGATGAACTCCTGCTGCTGCGCCTGCAGCTGGGCCGCGCCGATGAGCGCCACCTCCTCCCCCTCTTCGAGCCCGACCAGCACCTCGGTGTTGTCCCAGTCGTTCACGCCGATCAGGATGGGGCGCGGCTCGATGGTGCCGTCCGCGGAGACCACGAACGTGATCGCCGGTCGGGGCGCGCCCTCCTGTTCGCGACGGCCGGCAAACCCGCCGACGTCGACGCCCATGGGATCCATCATGCCCTGGCCCGCGGCGGGGCCCATTCCCATCATTCCGGCACCGTTGCCGGCCCCGGCGCCCAAGCGCCTGCCAGCACCCATTCCAGCACCGGCGTCAGCGCCCGCTCCAGGACGGCCAGTGCCCGCTCCAGGGTCTCCGTTCACAGCCGCTTCGGGACCGCCGCCGTTCTCCGCGCGGGCCTGCATCATCTGCTCGCGCATCTGCTCGCGCGAGATTTCCCCGCTCGCCAACTGATCGCGAAGCTCCTGCAGGCGGGCGTTTCCGTCCATCCCGCCCATCGGCCTCTGGCCCGCCATCATTCGCCCGGGGGCTCCATCCGGTGCCGCCATGAACCCGCCAGGCGCGCCGGAGCTGCCCGGCAATGAGGCACGCAGGTCTGCAAACACCGACCGATCCATCTCGATCGCGTCCGGATCCATCCCCAGCACCATCGCCGCGGGCGCCATCTCCTGGAACTGCACCAGCGCGTTGTTGGGGATGAGCAGGGCATTGGGTCGCTCGGCGACCAGGATTTCGACCTCCGCGTTCATGCCGGGCTTGAGCAGGCCGCCACGGTTATCGATCATCACGATCACCGCGAACATGGTCACGTTCTGCTGGACCTCGGCCTGCGGTTCGATCTTGTCGACGATTCCCGCGAAGGTGCGCCCCGGGAATGCTTCCACCGTCACCGTTGCGGTCAGGTCGGCCGAGATCTGTCCGACATCGGTCTCGTCCACCAGCGTGCGCACCTGCATCTCGGCCAGGTTCGCCATCATGAAGAGGGTCGTGCCGCCGGATACGTTCTGCGACGCGGACTGGATGACCTGTCCCTCCTCGACGTTCTTCTGGATGATGGTGCCGGCCATGGGCGCGCGAATGGTCACGTCGCTCAGGCGCAGCTCGGCCAGCTCCATGCTCGTGGTGGCCTTGACCAGGTTTGCCTGCGCGTTCGCGAAGTCCAGGTTGGCCGACTCGTGTTCGGCCTCGGTGATCACTCCGGCTTCCAGGAGCAGGCGGGAGCGCTCCAGCTGGGCGGTCGAAATCTCCACCCGCGCCCGCGCCACGTTCAGGTCGGCTTCGGTCTGGTTGAAGTCGTTGCGCACGTCGCGCGGATCGATCTCCGCGAGCAGCGCGCCCGGCTCGAGCTCGTCCCCGGTGTCCACGTGCAGGCGCAGAATCTCTCCCGAGGCCTTGGACTTGACCTCCACGGTGCGCACGGGCTCCATCAGGCCGGTTGCCTCGGCCACCAGGCGCAGGTCGTCGCGCAGAGCCGGCATCGTCGTAAGGCCGGGCGCTTCTTCCACCGTGTCGGCGCCGTTGCAGGCCGCCACGGCCAGCAGTGCGAGAAGCCTTACGCCTCCGTTCGTCAGTGCCTTGGTGCTCACGTTCATTTCCTCTCCAGAGAATCCTGCTTCGCAGGCTGAGGTGTCATTGCTCAAACAGTCGCCGCCACCATCGGCTCGTTCAGGAAGTCGCGCGCGACCAGGCCGTCGAGCAGATGAATCTGGCGCTGCGCGTACTGCGCGATGTCGTGTTCGTGCGTGACCACGAGGATGGTCTGCCCCTGCCGGTGGAGGTCCACGAAGACCGACATGATCTCCTCGCTGGTGGTGGAGTCCAGGTTTCCCGTGGGCTCGTCGGCCAGCAGGATGGCGGGCCCGTTGACGAGCGCGCGCGCGACCGCCACGCGCTGCCGCTGGCCGCCGGAGAGCTCCGGCGGGCGGTGGTCCATGCGCAACCCCAGGCCCACCGTCTCCAGTGCCTCGCGGGCCCGTTGGCGCCGCTCGCGGGCGGAAACTCCGGCGTAGATGAGCGGCAGCTCCACGTTGTGCAGGGCCGTGGCGCGCGGCAGCAGGTTGAAGGTCTGGAACACGAACCCGATCTCGCGGTTGCGGACGTGGGCGAGCTGATCGTCGCTCAGGTCGCTCACGAGCTGCTCGTTCAGCCAGTACTGCCCCCGGGTGGGTGTGTCCAGACAGCCGATCAGGTTCATGAAGGTGGATTTGCCGCTGCCCGAGGGTCCCATGATGGCGACGAACTCGCCCCGGCTGATCTCGAGGTCGACGCGGCGAAGGGCGCGGATGGTCTCCGCTCCCAGGACGTAGTGCTTGGTCAGTCCGGACGTTTGGATAACAGGTCGGCTCACAGTTCGCTCCCCAGAATCGCCTCCAGTTGCGCACGCGCGACCGCGTAGTCGTATCGCGCCGTAACCAGACCCGACTCCGCCTGCACGAGGGCGATCTGACTCGTGATCAGGTCGAGGATGGTCGCAACGGAGAGATCGAAGCGCTGCTGCACGACCCGGAGGTCCTCCTCCGCCACATCCCTCGCCTCGATGGCGATGGCGATGGCCTGCTCGGAGGTCCTCAGCGCGAACACCGCTCCATCCACCTGCGCGCGGACCAGAAGTCTGGCATCCTCCTCCTGTACGAAGGCAACGCGTTCCTGATTCTCGGCGCGCGCGATGTTCTGGTCGCGGTTGAAGCCGTCGAACACGTTGTAGCTGCCGGAGAGGCGAACATTCCACGAAGTCGTCCCGCCGTCGAAGGCGACTTCCCTGTTTGCCCAGCTGTAGCCGGACGAGACCCGGAGCGACGGGAATCGCGAGGCCCGGGAGGAACCGGCGGCTGCCGAGGCGGCCCGGGCGGCTGCGCGGGCGCTGCGTACGGCCGGCGAGCGCTCTTCGGCGAGGAGGAACATCTCCTGCTCGCTCAGAGCGAGCGGACTCGGGCCGAGATCGTCCGGAAGCTCGGGCATGACCGGCTCCGGCAACCCCACCTGCCGCCCCAGGGCGAAACGCGCCGCGCGGGTGGCGGCCTCCGCCTGAAGCACCGACTGCATCGCGTTCGCCACCTCAAGCCGGGCCCGCAGCGTGTCGGAGCGCGTCCCGGAGCCCAGCTCGGCGCGGCGACGCGTGTTGGCCAGGCTCTCCTCGGCCCGTTCCACGCTCGCCTGCGCCACTTCAAGAAGATCCGCCTGGCGCAGGGCGGCGAAGTACAGATCCTTGGTCTGCAGAATCACGCCGAAGCGTTGATTCTCCATGTCCGCTTCGGCGGCGGCGATATCCGCTCTCGCCCGATCCATGTTGGCGAAGCGCTGGCCACCGTTGAAGAGGCTGTACGACAGCGAGAGGCCCGCGTTATAGCTCTGGCTCGCGCCGACGACGGTGCGCTGGGTGGCCGCGTCGAACCGCTGGCTGCTGTTGGTCGAGGCGCCGGAGCTGAGGCTCAGGGTCGGGAGAAAGCCTCCCCAGGCGGCGCGGTGCGAGACGCCGGCGTTGTCAAGGCCGGCGCGCGCCTGCGCCATCGACGGGTGCACCTGCAGCGACCTTGCGATCGCCTCGTCCAGCGTAAGCGGCTGCTGCGCCGAAAGGGTGCCCGCCAGGGCGAGCGCCGCGATGGCATGCGCGGAGAAGCGCCGCCAGTGCTTCATACTTTGCGTGACCATTCGCCCCCATCCCGTGCTCCCCCGTCCCTGTCCCCGTCCCCGCTGTCCCGCTGAGGGCCTTCCTGGTCGCCCTGTCGCCGGTCACGCTCGCCGTCGCGAGCTTCGGACCGCGATCTCCCCCTTTCCCTTTCGTCCTCCAGTTCCCTGCGGCGGTCGAAATCGTTCAGCAGGGCGTCGTACTCGGCAGCCTGCTCCGGGGTGAGCACCGCCTTGATGGAGGAGCGCGTCGACTCGATCAACTCCCCGTACCCCGTCCGGTAGTCCGCCCGCAACTGCCGCATCATCATTCGCGACTGGCCTACGATCGAATCAACCTGAACCTGCTGCTCGGCGCTCAGTCCGACGCGCTCGACGATCAGGCCGCGACGGCGGGTCTCCCCTCCGCGATCCTCATCCGCCTCCTCCGCCGCCACGGCCGCAGGCGCGGTGGGCGCCCTGGGTTCTGCCTGAGCCGACGATGTCCTTGACCACACCAGGCCGAGAAGGAACCCGGCCACCAAGGTCGCAAAGAGTACGCCGCCGGCTGCTGCGCGGGTGTTGCGTGCGGTCATCACCAACCTCCCTCGATCGCGACCAAAAAGGCCACCTCGTCCACCTGATCGGCAACGAGCACCGCCGGCAGCGGCTCGTCATCGACCCCGGACACCAGAGCTTCCTCAAGGGCGATGCCGGATCCGGGCGTCGTCTCGCCCGGTGCCAGCAGGGAGGCCATCGCTGCGGCCGCGACCACCGACGCCGGGACCAGCAATCTCCACCATGACGCCAGCACGTCGCCTACCGTCAGCCGGCGCGTCGCGCGCCGCCTGGCCAGCTCCGGACCCGCAAGGGCCATCACGCGGGCCTGGAATCGGGCCCAGTGGCCAGGGTCGGAGTGCCCGGGATCGAGTAGCTCCAGGGAGATTCTGCCTTTGTCGACCATGTCGCCATTCCGGCCTGATGTGGTTTGTCTGTTCATCTGAGTGTGTCGTCCGTCCAGCTACCTGTTCGTGTCTCTTGCCTGGATCCCGCGAGATTGCTTCCAGCTATGCGTCCGGCCTGAGGAGCGCTCGCAGCGACTTGCGCGCGTAGTGCAGATGCGAGCGTACCGTCCCCGCGGGGAGCCCGAGGCGCTGTGCGATCTCTCTGTGCTTCCATCCCTCCAGGTCGTGCAGCAGCACGATCTTCCTTTGTACTTCGGGCAGCTCTGCGAGCGCGCGGGCGAGTTCCTCGCGCAACTCCGACAACTGCGCCTCCTTCTCCGGCGTCGGGGTGCTGGAACGGGCGCTGAACGGAATCGGGTCCGTCGCCCGCAACGCCTCCCGGCGCACGAGGTTGTTCGACCGGTTTCTCACGATCGTCATCAGCCAGCCCCCGAACCTGGCGGGGCTCCGACAATCGTCGAGACGTTCGAGGGCGACCAGGAAAGCTTCCTGGGCCGCGTCCTCCGCGTCTTCCGGCCGGCCGATCACGGAGAGAGCCACCAGAAATGCCGCCCTGCGATAGCGGGTTACGAGTTGCCCGAAGGCATCCCCGTCCCCCGACCGGGCCAGTGCAACCAGCGTCGCGTCATCCAAGTGATCGTCGCCTCAACGAGAATGACACGTGGACATCGAACGTTGTTGAATGGCTGGCAGCCCACGGACTGCTAGCGCCGACGTCGTAGCCGGCTTCGGCGTTTCCGCCTGGTCTTGCCGGACCGGGGCCACTCGCGGGTGGCCTCCGCCAGCAGCGCCTGCCATTCGTCGGGGAAGAGTCCCCCAAGATCCCGGGCGGCCGTCAGAAACTCGCCGCGCGGCTTCTCCGCCTCGTTCCCGGCGCGAAAGAACCGCACCAGCATGAGCGCGGCGCCCGAATCGGCGATGACGCCGCTTCGCGCGGTCCCCGCCACGCGCGCGATCCAGGCCGTTCCCTCGGCGTCGGAGAATCCCCACTCGATTGACGCAGGTGCCGACCGGACGGTTGCTTCTTCAGGAGGCTCGCCACGACGCGAGGGACGCCCGCGTGCCGGCGCGGCCGGCCGAGGCGTGCCGCGCGCGGGCTTCAGGCGAGCCGGGGGAGGTGGCGACCCGGACGCGGGTGGCGGCGGGGCTCCGGAGCGCTCGGGCGGCGGAGCCGGCGGTCGCGCGGACGGCGGCGAGGAAGGGCGGGCGGACGGAGGCGGCTTCTGACGGGCCGGAGAGGCGGGCGCCCCGGGGGGCGCTGGTCGAGGCGGGTCCGGCCGGTCCGCGGGCGGAGGGGCGGGACGGGCGGGAGGTGGAATCCCGGGTCGAGCCGGTGAGGATGACGGCGGTTCGGCGGACGGAGGGCGGTCCGGCCCGGCGCCGCCGGGCCCGTCCGGTGGCGACGGCGGTTTCACGCGCTGCCGGTCGACCGCACGGTCGACAGGGAGAGCGCCTTCAGGACCTCGTCTCCGTAGAACATGCGCACGTACTTGGCCTGAACCGGGGTAACGCTGCGCACAGCCCAGACCAGATGGACGTGGTTGGGCTCGGCGGGGATGGAGAGCAGACGCATGCCGGCCTCCGCGGGCGTCTTGTTGCCCTTGCGGTTGTTGCAGGGCGAGCACGCCGAAACCACGTTCGTCCACTGATTGCTCCCGCCACGGGAGATCGGCAGGATATGGTCGCGGGTCAGGAACTCGCGCGGCCGCAACCGATCGCGGTGGCGGCCGCAGTACTGACAGCAATAGTCGTCGCGCGCGAACATGAAGGTGTTGGTGACCTGCCGGCGGAAGCGCCGCGGCACGTGCACGAAGCGTACGAGGCGGATGACCGCGGGGAACGGGATGTTGCGGTGCTCCGAGCGGAACGCGCGCGCGTCTTCCGCCTCGAGGATCTCCGCCTTCGCGTCCAGCACCAGGCGCACTGCGCGCCGCGCGGGGACGATGGTCAGTGGCTCGTAGGAGGCGTTCAGCGCGAGGCAGCTCATCGCGAATCCGGGGTTGCGGGACCTTCCCTGACCGCCGCCGGCCCGGCTCCGGCGTTTCCCGGGACGCGGCCGGCTACCTGACTGCGCAGGTGGCGGATGACGGCCCACTCCCACGGCCGGACCGATCAGCGCCGCAAACTATCGGGGATCGGGAGGCGGAGCAACTGCGGCATGAGCCGCCGGGCCCGCCTGCGCGCGAATCGTCGGCGCAGCGCTTCTGCTACAACAGCGCCATCGGATCGCGGTCGATCAGAACCCGCGCGTCGGAGGGGGGACGGAAGCCCGTCGAGAAGGCTCGGGTGAGCGTTCCCAGGGCGCGCGCGGACGGGCTGCGCAGCAGGAAGTGCCAGCGCCACCGGCTCTGCAGGCGCTCGATGGGCGCGGGAGCCGGGCCGGTGAGTTCGACCCGTGTGCCGCGCAGCCGGCGCTCCACCCAGGTGGCCGCCTCCTCGGCCGCGGTCGCGGCGGTGTCGGGATCGGGGCTGGTCACGATCACGTTGACCAGGCGCGCGTGCGGCGGATAGCCGGGTCCCGTGCGTTCGGTCAGCTCGCGCTCGGCGAACGCTTCGTAGTCGTGTTCGCGCGCCGTCCTGATGGCATAGTGGCCGGGCATGCGGGTCTGGATCACGACATCGCCGCCCAGGGTGCCCCGCCCCGCCCGGCCCGCAACCTGGCTCAGCAGCTGGAAGGTCCGCTCGCTGGCGCGGAAGTCCGGCAGGTGCAGGCCGACATCGGCATCCACCACCCCGACCAGCGTCACACGCGGGTAGTCGAGGCCCTTGGCGATCATCTGCGTCCCGAGCAGGATGTCGACCTCGCCGCGGCCCACGCGCCCCAGGATCTCGCTGTGCGCCCACTTGCGCGCGGTCGTGTCCACGTCCATGCGCGCGACCCGGGCCCGGGGGAAGGACTCGGTTACGACGCGCTCCACCTGCTCGGTGCCGAGGCCCCGGCGTGAGAGCGCGCGGGATTCGCAGCGGCGGCAGCGGTCGGGCACGCGCTCCTCGTAGCGGCAGTGATGGCAAAGCAGCCGCCCGGTGGCGCGGTGGAAGGTGAGCGAGACCGAGCAGTCCGCGCATACCGGCACCTCCCCGCATTCCCGGCACTGGAAGAAGTTCGAGTACCCGCGGCGGTTGAGCAGCAGAATTGACTGCTCGCCGCGTTCCAGGCGGAGGCCGATGGCGCCGGTCAGCTCGGGCGAGAGCACGGTGCGCCCGGTGGTCGAGGCGCGCGCGGGCCGGCCGCCGTTGCGCGGGTTCGAGGCGGATGCGGAAGGGGGTTCGCGAAGATCCACGACGCGCACGGGGGGCAGCGAGCCCCCGGTGGCACGCTCGGGAAGCCGCAGCAGCTCGAACTTGCCGCCGATCTGGTTCGACCAGCTCTCGAGCGACGGGGTCGCGCTGCCCAGCAGGCACAACGCGCCATCCTGGCGGGCACGCATGATGGCCACGTCGCGGGCATGGTACCTGGGGGCGTCGGACTGCTTGTAGCTGCCTTCGTGCTCCTCATCCACGATGATGGCGCCCAGGTGGGGGACGGGCGCGAAGATGGCCGAGCGGGCGCCGATGGCGATGCGACGGACCCCCGAGCGCAGTTGTCGCCAGGCGTCGTAGCGCTCCCCGTCGGAGAGCCCCGAATGAAGCACCGCGACGCGGTCGCCGAAGTGCGCGCGAAAGCGGGTCACGGTCTGGGGCGTGAGCGAGATCTCCGGCACGAGCACGATGGCCGACCGGGCGCGCGCGTCCACGACCTCCTTCAGGAACTCGATGTAGACCAGGGTCTTGCCGGACGCGGTGACGCCGTGGAGCAGGACGGGTCGCGGCGCCGGAGCGTCCAGCGCGGACAGGAGCCGCCTCAGCGCGGCCGCCTGGGCGGGATTGGGCGTCAGGTCGGGAGGCGGCTCCGGACCGGTGGACGCGAACGGGTCGCGTACGACCTCCTGGTCGCGGACCTCGACGATGCCCTTCTTCTCCAGAGCCTTCACCACGCCCCGGCCGATGCCCTGGTCGAGGAGCGAGGCGAGCGCCATCGATCCGGCGGCGCGCTCCAGAAACTCGTAGGCGGCCTTCTGGCGCGGGGCGCGCGCGAAAGCGTCGTCCCGCTCGGCGAGCGACTCCAGCCAGCGCGCGATGTGCGCGACCTTCCGGGTGCGCGCCATCGTCCCCGGCCCCCGGCCCGTCCCACAGAGCAGCGAGGGGAGGGCCGCGCGCAGGACGAGCCCCAGCGGAGCGATGTAGTACGCGGCCATCCAGCGGGCGAGCTCGAGGAGCCCCGGCGGCAGCGACGGCTCCTCTTCGAGAATTTTCGAGATGCGGCGCAGGCGCAGCTTCCCGGACCCGGGGCGTCCCGGACCGACCACCCATCCGACCCGCTTGGCCCTGTGGAAGGGCACCAGCACGCGGGTGCCCGGCGCCGGCCGCGGCCCGTCCGGAGCGAGGGCGTATGTGAAGGTCTGGTCGACGGGAAGCGGGAGCGCGACTTCGACGCGGGACGGCACTACCGGCGGCGCGCGGAGCCGTTTCGGCCCGTCAGCGGTCGAGCAGGAGGAAGACCTCCTCCTGGGGATCGGGCGTGGTCACCTCGGGTCCATCCTCGCCGAGATGAACGTCCACTTCGCTGCGCACACCGATGTCGTCGGGCACGTAGATGCCCGGTTCAATGGAGAAGCCGATCCCCGGGAGCAGCAGGCGGGTGTCGCGCGTCTCCAGATTGTCGATGTTGGGGCCGCTGCCGTGGAGATCGACGTCGATGGAGTGCCCGGTGCGGTGTACGAAATGGCGCCCGTATCCGCGTGTGCGGATGAGCTGGCGGCAGACGTCGTCCACCTCGTAGCCGCACACCTCGTCGCCCGCGGCCGTGCGTTCGCGCAGAAACTCGATCGCGGCGTCGCGGGCATCGCGCACCGCCTCCCAGATCTTGCGCGTGCGGCGCGGGAGCCTGGCGCCCAGGTAGCCCATCCAGGTCTGGTCGGCGGGGATGTCTTCGGCCGTCGGCTTGCCCCACAGGTCGATGAGCAGGAGATCGCCGCGCCGGATCGGCTCGCCCTGGCCCACGGGCGCGTAGTGGGGGTCGGCGGCGCGCGGGCCGATGGCGACGATGCAGTCGACCTCCTCGGTGAGGCCGCCGGCGCCCAGGCGGGCGCGGATCCAGTCCGAGAGCGCGCCCTCGGTGGTGGGCTCCCCGGCCTCCACGGCGGCGGCGGCGCGCTCGAAAGCCTCGCGCGCGACGCGGGCCGTCACCGTGGCGGAGTGGCGGTGGGTGGCCAGCTGCCCGGCCGTCCATCGCGAATGAAAGAGCGACACCAGATCGCCCGAGCTTACCGCATCCACACCCACGGCCCGAAGCAGCTCCATCATCCCCCCGGGGACCCGGTCCAGGTACGGGATGGCCGAGCCCGGGGAGGTTTCGATGGCGAGCCGCGGGCGGCCGCGCACCAGATCGGCGAGCGCCGACTCCATCTCGCGCCACGACGAATAGACGCGCTTGCGCCAGGGCCAGTGCCGCCACGACGAGCCCTCGATGGCGTGAATCAGCGCCACCGGATCGCCGCGGTCGGGGACGAGCGTGAAGGAGCGGCGCGTGTTCCAGCCAAGGCCGACCATGGAGGCCGCGATGGGGTTCTGGCCGTGGAACTCGAAGAGCAGCCAGCCGTGCAGCCTCATGTCGGCGAGCGCCGCCTGCACCTGTTCGACGCCCTCGCGGGTCAGAAGGGGGCTGTCGGCCAAGGGGTCCTCCCGTCGGGGGGTGAGCTGAGGCGCGGATATCCTCCCGCGGGGGATGACGTCCGGCCGGGTTCTGCGGGCCGCGAATAGTAGGAGCCGCCCGCAAGCGATTCAACAAGAGCAGGCGGCATCATCGCATTTCCAGGCCCGCCAACCCCTGAATAACCGCGACCGCCCCATCTCCCGTGCGTACCGGGTCGTAGCCTCCCTCGAGCAGCGCCACGACCCGGCCGCCGGCGTGCTCGGCGGCCAGATCCATGACCCGCCGCGTCATATGGTGGAAATCCTCGGGCTCGAGCAGCATGCCGCCCAGCGGATCGCCGGCCATGGCGTCAAAGCCAGACGAGATCAGGACGAAGTCGGGCACGAAGCCGGCCATGACCTTCGCCAGCGCCTCGTCGAACACCTCGCACCAGGTCGCCCGGGCGGTGCCTGCGCGGAGGGGCAGGTTGAGCGTGGCGCCCAGGCCGGCCCCGCTGCCCCGCTCGTGGAAGGCGCCCGTGCCCGGGTAGTGGGGAGACTGGTGCAGCGACAGGTAGAAGACCGTCGCGTCCTCGTAGAAGATGTCCTGGGTGCCGTTGCCGTGGTGGACGTCCCAGTCGACGATCAGCACCCGCTCGGCCAGCCCGCGGGCCTGCAGGTGGCGGGCCGCGACGGCCACGTGGTTGAACAGGCAGAAGCCCATGGCGCGGTCCGCGGTGGCGTGATGGCCGGGCGGGCGGCTGGCCACGAAGGCGGCCCGGGCCATGCCGGTGGCGACCGCCTCGGCCGCCGCGATCGCCGCGCCTGCACTCCCGGTCGCCGCACCCCATGAGGCGGGCGAGACCACCGTGTCCGGGTCCAGCCGCACCAGCCCCTCCTCGCGCGAGCGCGCCACCGCCCGCCGGACCCGTTCCACGTGGTCGCGGGTGTGCACGCGGAGCAGCTCCTCCTCGGTGGCAGGGCGCGCGTCGCGCTGTTCCACCCGGTCGTGGAGGGTGAGCAGGCTGCGGCCCACCGTCGACGCCAGGGCGCGCAGGCGGCCCTGATGCTCGGGGTGGCCCCACCCGGTGTCGTGCAGAGGGGCGTCGGGATGCAGGTAGAAGGCGGTGGGTGGTCCGTCCGCCATCAGCCGGCCGCGTCCTGACCGGCCGCGACCAGGTCGGCGGACGCGGCGGGCGGTGGCGCTGTCCGGTTGCCGTTGCCGGATGGCGCCAGGCGGTCCTGCAGGCTCCTCACCTCCGGTGCGCGCGACCGCAGCGCGATCACCGCGTCGCACGCCGCCGTCATCGCCGACATGGTGGTGAGGTACGGAACGCCGTTGGTGATGGCGGCCCGCCGCATCCTGAAGTCGTCGTACTGCGACTTCTTGCCCAGGGGGGTGTTCACCAGCAACTGGGCCCTGCCGCTCACGATCATGTCCACGATGTCGGGGCGGCCTTCGTTCACCTTGAAGATCCGCTCGGCGGGCACGCCCAGCCGGTTCAGGTACGCGCAGGTGCCCGCGGTGGCCAGGATGCGGAATCCCAGGTCGTGGAAGCGGCGAGCAAGCGGGGTCACGGTCGGCTTGTCGGAGTCGTTGACGGTGATGATCACCGTGCCGCCGCCCTCGGGCAGATGGTTGCCGGCAGAGGTCTGCGCCTTGGCGAAGGCCATCCCGAACGAGTCGTCGAAGCCCATCACCTCTCCGGTCGAGCGCATCTCCGGCCCGAGCAGGACATCGACGTCGAAGCGGTTGAAGGGGAACACGGCCTCCTTCACCGCCACCCCGGGAACCGAAGGCTCTCCGGGCACGTTCAGGTCGGCGAGCCGCTCGCCCGCCATCACGCGCGCAGCCAGGCGCGCCAGCGGGACCCCGGTGGCCTTCCCCACGAACGGCACCGTGCGCGAAGCGCGCGGGTTCACCTCCAGCACGTAGACCCGCCCGTCGCGGATGGCGTACTGCACGTTCATGACCCCGATCACGCCCAGCTCCAGCGCGAAGCGCCGGGTGAGCTCGCGCATCTCCTCGAGCTCGGCGCCTGTCAGCAGGTACGGGGGCAGCACGCAGGCGGAATCCCCGGAGTGGATGCCGGCTTCCTCGATGTGCTGCATGATGCCGCCGATCACGACGTCGGTGCCGTCCGAAAGCGCGTCCACGTCCGCCTCGAAGGCGTCCTCCAGGAAACGGTCGATCAGAACCGGGTGCTCCGGCGCCGCCTCCATCGCCCGGACGAAGTAGCTGCAGAGCGAGGCTTCGTCGTACACGATGTGCATCGCCCGTCCGCCAAGGACGTAGCTCGGCCGCACCAGCACCGGGTAGCCCACCCGGCGCCCGACCTCCACCGCCTCCTCGACGCTGATGGCCACCCCGTTGGGCGGCACGGCCGCGCCGATCCGGCGGCACAGGCGCTCGAAGCGCTCGCGGTCCTCGGCCCGGTCGATGGCGTCGACCGGCGTGCCCAGGATGGGGGCGCCCGCCTCGGCCAGTCCCTTCGCCAGCGAGAGCGGGGTCTGGCCGCCCAACTGCACCACGACGCCGATCGGCTTCTCGCGCTCGACGATCTCCAGCACGTCCTCCAGCGTCAGCGGCTCGAAGTAGAGCTTGTCGGAGACGTCGAAGTCGGTGGAGACGGTTTCCGGGTTGGAGTTGACCATGATGGTCTCGTAGCCGGCCTCGCGCAGCGCGAGCACCGCCTGGACGCAGCAGTAGTCGAACTCGATCCCCTGGCCGATGCGGTTCGGGCCGCTCCCGAGGATGAGGACCTTGTCGCGATCCGTCGGGTCGGACTCGTCCTCGTCCTCGTACGACGAGTAGTAGTAGGGCGTCGCGGCCGGGAACTCGCCCGCGCAGGTGTCCACCACGTTGTAGGTCGGCCGAATGCCCAGGGCGTGCCGGCGCGCCCGCACCTGCGCCTCGGTCTCGCCGCGAAGGGCGGCCAGCTGCCGGTCCGAGAAGCCGTCCCGCTTCATCGCCCGCAGATGGGCCGGCGTCACCCGGGTGACGCTCGCGTATTCCTGCTCGTCTTCGATCACCTGCATCAACTGGTCGAGGAACCAGGGGTCGATGCCGGTGGCGCGATGGACATCGCCAAGGGTCAGGGGCGGCTCGGTTGCGGCCCCTTCCCCGCCCCGCAGCACCGCTTCGAGCGCACGCCTCAACTGGAACGGACGCTCCGCCGTGGGGATGCGCAGCGCCGCCAGCAGGCTCGCGCGGTCGTCGCTCTCCAGCCCGTCGTCGGCCAGAGACTTGCCCGCGGTCCATCCGGCACGCCCGACCTCCAGCCCCCGCAGCCCCTTCTGCCACGACGCCCGGAAGGTGCGCCCGATGGCCATGGTTTCGCCGACGGCCTGCATCTGCACCCCGAGCACGCCGTCCGTCTCCGGAAACTTCTCGAAGGCGAAGCGGGGGAACTTGGTCACCACGTAGTCGAGCACCGGCTCGAAGGAGGCGGGCGTGGTGCGGGTGATGTCGTTGGGAAGCTCCGAGAGCACGAAGCCCACCGCGAGCTTGGCGCCCACGCGCGCGATGGGAAAACCGGTGGCCTTGGAGGCGAGCGCGGAGGAGCGCGAGACCCGCGGATTCATCTCCACCACGAGCAGTTCGCCATCCTCCGGATTCACCGCGAACTGAATGTTGCAGCCCCCGGCCTCGACGCCGATTTCGCGGATGACGGCGATGGCGGCGTCGCGCATCGTCTGGTATTCCACGTCGGCGAGAGTCTGGGCGGGAGCCACCGTGATCGAGTCGCCGGTGTGGATTCCCATCGGATCGAAGTTCTCGATCGAGCACACCACGATCACGTTGTCGGAGGCGTCGCGCACCACCTCCAGCTCGTACTCCTTCCACCCGATCACGCTGCGGTCGATGAGGACCTGGGTGATGGGCGAGGCGTCCAGCCCCCGTCGCACCAGGTCGTCGAACTCCTCGGCGTTGTAGGCGATGCCGCCGCCGGTGCCGCCCAGGGTGAAGCCGGGACGGATGATCGCCGGATAGCCGGTCCCGGCCACCAGGGCGCGCGCCTGCTCCATGGAACCGGCCACTCCGCCCGCGGGCACCTCCAGCCCGATGCGGCGCATGGCCAGCGTGAACTCCTCGCGGTCCTCGCACATGGAGATGGAGCGGGCGTTGGCGCCGATCAGCTCGACGCCGTAGCGCTCGAGCACGCCCGCCTGCTCCAGTTCCATCGCGATATTGATCGCGGTCTGGCCGCCCATGGTGGGGAGCAGCGCGTCGGGGCGCTCGCGCTCGATGACCCGCTCCACCCACTCGGCGGTGAGGGGCTCGATGTAGGTGCGGTCGGCCAGCTCCGGGTCGGTCATGATGGTCGCCGGATTGGAGTTGACCAGCACGACCCGGTAGCCCTCTTCCCTCAGCGCGCGGACCGCCTGCGTCCCGGAGTAGTCGAATTCGCAGGCCTGGCCGATGACGATCGGCCCGGATCCCAGGATGAGGATGTTTTCGAGGTCGGTCCGCTTAGGCACGTTCGGCTTCTGATTTCTCCGATTCCGTGCGCACGGCCTTGGAGAGCACCAGGGCGAAGCCGCCCCAAACGAACGCGCCGATCACGATCATCGTGACCCAGGTAGCCGTCGTCAAAGAGTGGGCTCCAGCGAGGGGGTAGGGGTGAGATCGGGTCCCCGTAAACTGACCGGGCACCCAGGCGGAAGCAACCCGGCGATCGCGCGCTCAGCCGGGGCGACGCCGATGACCGCGGGCCCGGACGGAAGCGAGCGGCGAGAGCTCAACCGGCTCTCTGTTTCGCGCGCCTGCGTGCCGCCAGGTCCTCGGCGCGCACCTCCAGCACGTCGGCGACCGTCCGCATGCCGTCGATGACGTTCTGGATGTGCTGGGGCCGCGGAATGCCGATGAGTTCGACCCCGCGCGCCACTTCCCCGCGGTGCACCCCGGCGGCGAAGGACTTGTCCTTCAGCTTCTTGGCCACCGACTTGGGTTTCAGGTCGTCGATGCCGTTGGGACGCACCAGGCAGCATGCGTACACCAGCCCGCTCAGCTCGTCGCAGGCGCACAGGACCTTGTCGAGGTCGGTCTCCGGCGGAACGTCCGTGAGGTCCGGATACCCGTGCGCCAGCACGGCGTGGATGACCTCCTCCGGGTAGCCGTCCTCGCGCAGGCGCGCGACCCCGCGGTGCGGGTGCTCGTCCGGGTGCTTCTCCCAGTCCAGGTCGTGCAGGAGGCCGGCCAGGCCCCAGGTCTCCTCGTCGGCTCCGTACTTGCGGGCGTAGAAGCGCACGGCGGCCTCGACCGCGTACATGTGCTTCCTGAGCCCCTCGTTGTCGACCCATTCGTGCAGCAGGGCCAGCGCGTCCTGGCGGCTGGGCATCGGGCGTCGTCCTTGGTTGGGTGGGTTCACACGCTCGACGAAGGGCACAGGCGCGAAAGCGCGCACTCCTCGCAGCGGGGTTTTCGGGCCGCGCACACCTGGCGGCCGTGGAAGATCAGGAGATGTGCGAGCAGTGTCCAGCGCTCGCGCGGGAAGAGCTTCATGAGGTCGCGCTCGATGCGCACGGGATCCGGATAGCGGGTGAAGCTCATCCGGTTCGCGAGGCGCTTCACGTGCGTATCCACGACCACCCCCTCGTCGATGCCGAAGGCGTTGCCGAGGATGACGTTGGCGGTCTTGCGGCCTATGCCCGGCAGCGCCATCAGCTCCTTCATGTTGCGCGGCAGCTCGTTTCCGTGCTTTTCGGCAACCGCCGTCGCCATGCCGATCAGATTCTTCGCCTTGTTGCGGAAGAAGCCGGTGGAGTGGATGAGCTGCTCGAGCTCGCCCTGGCGCGCGCCGGCCAGGTCCAGCGCCTCCGGATAGCGCTCGAACAGGGCGGGCGTCACCTTGTTCACCCGCTCGTCGGTGCATTGCGCCGAGAGGATGGTCGCGACCGCCAGCTCGTAGGGATTGCGGTGGTGGAGGGCGCAGTGCGCGTCCGGGTAGCACTCGACAAGCAGGTCGTAGATGCGCGCGGCCCGCTCCTTCCTCGCCTTGACCGACTCTCTCATGGCGCCTCCGCGGTTATGATCGGTCGCCAGGGCAAGGTGCTCGCAAGGGGCGCGCGGCTGGACGTTGCCGGGTCGGCGTCCCGCTCCGACGGGCCGGAGCCGCCGTCACCACCCTTCGTGGGTGCACCGGCGCGCAGCGATCCCCGCTCCAGCTGCCAGAAGAGTCGCCCCGCGAGCTTCACCACCTCGCCGAGCGTCTCGATCGAGCACAGGTCCTCGCCGCCCGGCAAGGTACTCGCGAAGTCGTCGCCCCGCTCGCGCACGTTCGCGGCAGCCCACCGGCTCGCCTCCTCCCCGGGTATCTCCGGGACGGGCATGACCCCCAGCCCGGGACGGTCCGCCCGCATTCCGCTCGCCACCATGAGGTGCAGGCGATGAGCGGGGGTGAGCACCCAGAAGAAGCCGTCGAGCGCCTCCGCAGGGCCGCCGGCCTCGGGACGCGCCCAGAACAGGTAGTGCGGCAACTGCACGTATCCGGCCCGGGAGGGCGCCGCGAAGTCCCAGTCGTTCGGCCCGGAGCGCAGGCCGGCGCGCGTCACCTGGTGGGCGGCTTCGTTCCCGAGGAGGTACAGGTGCTCCCCGGCGCTCCAGAAATGGAAGGCATGAAAGAGGATGACGCCGTATTGCACGAACAGGACCGGGTTGTCGTCCTCGACACGGATGTCGCCGATGGCGCGCCGGGACTGCTCGAGCATGCTGAAGGCGCCCGGGTCCCAGATGTCCACGCCCCGCCGGTCCGCCTCGTCCCGGATCAGCTCGAAGCGCTCCTCCGCGAAGGCCCGGCCCGGGAGGGCCATCTCGTACGGAGTGACGCGGGCGTAGCGGTCGTGAATCCTCATCGCGGATCAGCGGGCCTGCCGGGATCCGGGACCGGCGCGGAAGCGCCTCCCGTCCGGCGGCCGACCGCCTCCGACTCCCACAGCTCCTCCGCGGGCCGCTTCAGGAACGCCTCCCACCATCTTCGCTTGCGCACCAGCACAAGCTGAAGCTCTCCCGGCCCGCAATCGACACCGTCGATCCAGACGAAGTGCGCATCCCCGAGCCGCTCGGGCGCATCGATGCGAAAACCCTCGCCGCGCCAGTCGAAACGCACCTCACCGGCCCGCGCAAGCCGCTCTTCCGTCCACTCCTGCTCGATGAAGAAATCGGTCTCGACGCGGAAGACACCGGGGGCAATCTCATTCCCCGACTGATAGTAGCAGGGATCGAAATCGAGCCCTTCGCTCCGCTTGAACGACTCCTCCATGGCGTAGTCGACGCCGCCGAGTTCATCCTGGTCCGCGAGCGACTCGAGGTGGTGCCGCACCTCGTGGGTGAGGGTCTCCCACAGCTCGCCCTCCCAGTCGAAGCCGGGATCGAGCCGGGACAGCTCGCGGAACGAGCCGTAGTAGAGGGCCACCACCGAGCGCGTGGTCTCGGGCCCCTGCCAATCCGACGGATACGACTCCGTCGAGCACATGCCCAGCGTGTAGATGTCCGGGAACACCGGATGCGGGAGCGCCTCCTGGCGCACCGAGAGCCCGTCCAGCCCGCTCGTGTACTCTTCCGGAATCTCGCCAAAGGCGCGCCGCGCGGCCCTCTCGAACTCGCGAAACCTCATCACCTTGCCGTACCCGGACAACCATCGGCCCGCCCGTCGTCAACCGGCCGGGCCGCCGCTCCCCTCCAGGGTCGCCCGTGTGATCAGCCTGTTGAGCATCCACAGGATGAGGATCGCCACCGCCGCCTGAATGACCACGCTCCCGACGTTGTACGGACTGAACAGCGTCCAGGTCTCCGCGAAGCTCTCGCCCCGGGCGCTCCACAGGAACCATACCATGAGCACCACGGCCTCGACGATCACGAGCCGGATCGCCCAGTCCCACCAGGCTCCGATGTGGATGTCGGAATCACCCGTGTTGATGAACTTGCGGCGCCACTCGGTCACCCCGTAGCGCAGCACGGCGAAGGCGAAGAAGAAGCCCGAGAGCATGAGCCCCACGCCCCAGACCCAGTCCTGGTTGTGGAAGAAATCCATGTTGAGCGCGCTCGGGATTCCGCACACCAGCGCCGCGATGCCGACGATGCCCACCGCGCGCTTGCGCTCGATCCCTGCGTCGCGCAGGACCCGGCTGGCGAGTTCGATCATGGCCACCAGGCTCGTCCACGCCGCGAACACCAGCGCCATGAAGAAAAGGATCATGAAGAACTGGCCGCCCGGCATGAGCGCGAAGAGCTGCGGCACCCAGATGAAGGTGATGCCCTCGTTCCCCGCCCCGACGATCTGGCTGGCCGCGTCCGGCATCACCGAGAAGACCGTGCACAGCACCATGATCCCCGCCAGCAGCGACATCGAGTTGTTGCCGAAGCCGATGACGAAGGCGTTGAGCGCGGTGTCTTCCCGTTTTCGCATGTAGATGGCGTACGTGAGCACCAGGCCCCACCCCGCGCCCGTATCCCACGCGTTCTGGGTCAGCGCCTCGAGCCAGATGCGATAGTCGGCCAGTTCGCTGAAGTTCGGGGTGAAGAGGAACGCGAGGCCGGCGGAGGCGCCCGGCAGCGTGACGGCCCGGATGGCCAGCACGACCACCAGGATGATGAGGCTGGGGATCAGGAAGCGGGCGGCGGTCTCGATGCCCTTCACCCCCCTGGACACCACGAACACGCCCATGCCCAGGGCGATGGCGTGCGTGATCATCGCCGAGGGCGTCGCGGCGAAGGAGTTCCAGAAGGCGTCCGGCACTTCGGTGGGGATCTCGCGCGTGATCGAGGCCCACAGAAAGCGCAGCGTCCAGCCCATGACCACGCTGTAGTAGAACATGATCGCGGTCGCGACCCACGCGACCCACGCGCCCATCCAGCCGAATTTCGGCCCGAGGGTGGTGGCGAACGCGCCGATCGGCCCCTTGCGCACGCCCTTCCCCATCCCGAACTCGAGGATGAGAAGCGGCACCGACCAGAGGAGCAGGAAGCACACCCATGCGACCAGGAAGTTGCCACCCCCGTTGGAGGCCGCGATGCGCGGGAAACGCCAGATGTTTCCGGTGCCGACCGCCATCCCCAGCATCGCCAGCAGCATGCCCCAGCGCGAGCTGAAAACCTCTGACCTGGATGCCATCAACTATTCTCCCGTGTTCCGGCGATGGTCCCCGCGAATCGGACGTGGGTCCCGGATCCGCGCTCCCTCGGCTTCACCGGCGCCTCAGCGCGCGAGCCGTTCCCGCAGGTAGTCTATCACGCCGTCCGCGTTCACGCGCACCTGCTCCAGGGTGTCGCGGTCGCGCACGGTGACGGTTCCATCCTCGTTGGTCCGGCCGTCCACGGTGATGCACCAGGGGGTGCCCGCCTCGTCCTGGCGGCGGTAGCGGCGTCCGATGGACCCGGCCGCGTCGTAGAAGCTGGGGACGGCCGCGGCCTTGAAGGCGTCGTGCAGCCGGGTCGCGATCTCGGGCAGGCCGTCCTTGCGCACCAGCGGGAAGATCGCCGCCTTCACGGGCGCCAGGCGCGGGTGGATGCCGAGCACGGTGCGCCGGTCACGGCCCATATCCTGCTCGTAATACGCGTCCGAAAGCACCATCAGCAGCATGCGGTCGACGCCCGCGGCGGTCTCGACGACGTAGGGGATGTAGCGTCCCCCGCCCCCGGGCTCCACGTAGCGCATCTTCTTGCCCGAGTACTGCTGGTGCCGGCCCAGGTCGAAGTCGGTGCGGTTGTGGATGCCCTCCAGCTCCTTCCATCCGATGGGAAACTCGTACTGGATGTCCACCGCCCGCTTCGCGTAGTGCGCCAGCTCGTCGGGGCCGTGCTCGCTGAAGCGAAGCGATTCGGCGCGGATCCCCAGCGTCCCCGTATGGAAGTCCATGCGCGCATCGCGCCAGTGCTCGAACCACTCCTCGTCGGTCCCCGGGGTGACGAAGAACTGCATCTCGGCCTGCTCGAACTCGCGGGTGCGGAAGATGAAGTTCCCGGGCGTGATCTCGTTCCGGAACGCCTTGCCGATCTGGGCCACGCCGAAGGGGACCTTCTGGCGCGCGGTGGTCTGCACGTTGAGGAAGTTGACGTAGGACCCCTGCGCCGTCTCGGGACGCAGGTAGACGGTGGCCGCGGCCTCCTCCACCGGTCCCATGAAGGTCTTGAACATGAGGTTGAACAGCCTGGGCTCGCCGAGCTCGCAGGCCTTGAAGGCGCCCGGCGCCTTGCTCGGCTTCCGGCCGCAGCGCTCACCCTCCAGCTCGTCGGCGCGAAAGCGCTTCTTGCACACCTTGCACTCGACCAGCGGATCGGTGAAGCCGTCCACGTGCCCCGACGCTTCCCACACGCGCGGATGCATGAGGATGGCCGCCTCGATCCCCTCGACGTCGTCGCGCTGGTGCACCATCGCGCTCCACCAGGCCTCCTTGATGTTGCGCTTCAGTTCGATGCCCAGCGGACCGTAGTCCCACACCGATCCGGTGCCGCCGTAGATCTCTGAGGACTGGAAGACGTACCCGCGACGCTTGGTCAGCGAGACGAGCTTGTCCATGCTATCCAGTTGAGACATAGCAGTTTGTACCCTGTTGTATCATGCTGTATGAGAGACGTTCACGCCGCCGACGTCGGACGATCCGCCGGAAAGCCGCCAGCGGGTTCGGGCCGGAATATCGGCAAGGCGCGGCGGGCCAGCAACCGACGGGCCTGTTGCTTCCACCGGAGCCCGGGCCATATTTCGGAGTTGGCCGCAGGATGCCGGAACACGTCGGACCCGCGCGGGTCTCCTCCGGATGCGCGGTCGGTCTCACCCTCGGGGGAACACGGAGCCGCAAGGCCCTGCACGCAAGGATGCCGAATACGATGTTGACCTTCACGGACAAAGCCCGCGAAATGGTGCTCTCGTTCATGGGAGACGAGCCCGACGGAGAGCAGGCGTTGCGGGTGAAGATGGACGGAAGCCCCGTCGCCCCCAGCTTCGAACTGACGCTGGTGGGCAGCGCCGACCTCGGCGACGACGACGTCACGGTGGACGGAGGCGGGTTCACGGTGTTCGTCGACAGCACCAGTGCCCCCCGCCTGAAGGGCGCCACGGTCGACTTCATCGACGAGCTGAACCAGAGCGGTTTCGAGGTGAAGACCGCGCCTGAGACCGACGGCCGGGGCGCCGGCGCGCCCACGGGCCCGATCGCCGAGCGCGTCACCGACCTTCTGAACAGCCAGGTGAATCCTTCCATCGCGGCTCATGGCGGCGAGATCCGGCTTGTGGACGTCCAGGACACCGAGATCTATCTGGAGATGATGGGCGGGTGCCAGGGATGCGCGATGTCGCGCCTGACGCTGCGTCAGGGCGTGGAACGGATGATCCACCAGTCCGTTCCCGAGGTCACCGCGATCCACGACGTCACGGACCACCAGGCAGGCGAGAACCCGTTCTTCAGTTAGGGTGGGCGGAAGTGCCGGCGCACCGCCGGATACAACCCATCCAATCCGTCATGCCCCGCGTCCTCATGCGGCGCCTGCAAGCCGCGTCACGCCCGGCGGATCCAGTGCAGGATCGCCGCTTCCGCATCGCTTGACGCCGTAGCGCACTCCGTTCTTAAGGCGTAGCGCACCGCGTATTGGGGCAAATTTATTGCTGTTTTGTCGCCATTATGGCATACTTTTGTCGCAAACGCCCGTTTCGTGTTCCTCCGGTACGGGAGGCCGTCATGCGAACCCCGCAGCACCTGTTCATGACCGCGCTGGTGGTCCTGGCCGCCACGTTTCCCGGTCCGCGCCAGGCCCACGCGCAGGTGCCGAAAGTCACCGCCGGCCAGGTGGTGGACCGCGAGACGCTCCGAGGCTTCGTGACCTGGGCGACCTCCGAATTCAGCATGGTCACCGACATCAACGCGGGTTCACAGCTGGTGAACGATTTTCGCGTGGAGGGCAGTGACTGGAACGTAGGCAACATGTACCTGATCCTGTTGACCCTGGACGGACAGGTATTGATCCACGGCGAAAACCCCCACTTCGACGGCAAGAACGTGCTCGGAGTGGTCGACGACCGGGGCACCAGAGTCGTCGAGCAGATGCTGGCCGCGGGAGCGGCCGGAGGCGGGTTCGTGGAGTGGTGCTGGGACGATCCGCTGGACGCGGCCGATATCCCGTGCAAGGACAGCTACGCACTCCAGTACCACTCCATGGTGGCCGGCGTGGATCTGGTCGTGGTGGGCGGGTACTTCCAGGATCTCGCGCATGCCGGCGAGCCGCTCCCCGACGTCCCGCTGCCTGCGCTGTCGGCCGCCGACGTGGTGGACCGGGAGACCCTCAGGCAGTTCGTGGACGGCTCGGTTGGCTGGTTGACCGAGCTCGTCGGGCAGGTCGGGTTCGAGCGCGCGAACGAGTGGAAGACGGTGCTGAGAGAGGACGGCGGGCACTTCAAATCCGGCCCGGTCTATCTCTTCATCTTCACTCCCCAGGGATACGTCATCTTCCACGGCGCCGACCCCTGGCGGGAAGGCCGGACGGTTCTGGACAACACGGACTTCCAGGGACGGCCGTTCGTAAGGGACGTCATCGCCGTAGCCCAGGGGGGCGGAGGATTCGTCGAGTATTTCTGGGATGATCCGACGGTGGAGGGAGACGAGGACACGGGAAGCCCGAAGGTGAGCTACGCCGTCTCGATAACGAGCGACCTTCCCGTCTTCCAGGACATCGAGTTCATCGTCGGGGCCGGGTTCTACCGGAACTTCTCCACCGCCGAAGCGGAAGCAGCGGCGGCGGACTGGCTCCAGCGGTTCGGCAGGTCGGTGGCCAGCCAGACGATGGAGATGATCGGCAACCGCGTTTCACACCGCCATCGGCAGGAGGACTTCGTCGAGGTGGGTGGGCGGACGCTCGATTTCGGCTCGCTCCTCGACCCGAACACCCTCGCGAGCGCCGGGGCGGCCGGACCGTCGATCCTGCTCCCGATGTCCGCCGGCGGTCTGTTCGGCGGCAGCGCCTTCCAGCTCTCGTCCGGCGGGTCCGGCGGCGGCTACTCCCTGTGGGGAGGCGGAGAGATCATGCGGTTCAACCACGAGGAGGGAGGAGGTTTCGGCGACGGCGAGGTCAGCACCGCCACGCTCGGCGCCGACTACGAGGTCGGCCCGGTGGTGACCGGCCTTGCGGTGACCCACAGCCGCGGGTCCGGCAACTTCGAACTCGGGCGTCCGGGTCAGGACGATGCCGGAGAGGTCTCCAGCAGTCTCACCAGCGGCTTCCCCTATGCCCGGCTTGCCATCAGCGACCGCCTGTTGACCTGGGGCGTGCTCGGTTACGGCGCCGGAAGGCTGGATATCGCGGGCGGCGGCGAGGAGGACCCGGAGAGCGACATCTCCATGCGGATGGGCGGTGTGGGGTTCAAGGGAGATCTCGTGCGTTCCGCAGACGCCGGCGGTTTTGAACTGGCGCTGCGCTCGGACGCCTTTCTCGCGCGCATGGACTCGGAAGCCGTCGAGGGGCGAGGCGAACTGACCGCCGACGCAAGCCGCGTACGGATGCTCCTCGAAGCTTCGACGGGATTCACGACGGGCGCCGGTGCGATGCTGCGTCCTCAGGTGCGCGCCGGCATGCGGTACGACGGTGGCGACACCGAGTCCGGACTCGGGATGGAGGCGGGAGGGGGCCTTACCTTCGTGGACCCCAACCGGGGACTCACCATCCGGGTGCATGGCCGCACGCTGCTCACGCACGAACAGAACGGCTACGAGGAATGGGGTCTCGGCGGATCGATCGACTTCAACCCGGGCGGCGAAGGACGCGGACTCTCCGTCGGCCTGAGACCGACCTGGGGATCGACGGCAAGCGGACTGGCGCGTCTCTGGGCGCAGGGTGCGGCGGGGATGACCGCCAACACCTACGGAGCCCGAGGCTTGAACGCGGAGGTCGGCTATGGATTCGGCGCAGGAGAGGGCGAGGCCGTGTTCAATGCCGTACGCAAGGCTCGCCATGTCCGAGCAGCCCGGCTCCGGCTACCTCGGCGCATACCGGACGGCAAGCCCGGCCGCAAACATGCCGCTACACGTCTCGAGCCAGGGCAGGTACGGCTATCAGTTGGGCGGCCGTCTGACCGTCGGCCCGGGTTTGTCGGCGAACATCGAGGCCGGCCGCAGCGCGTGGGCTCCCGATTCGGGTCCGGCCCACGGCGCCATGGTCAACTTCTCCCTGCACTGGTAGCGGAATCCCGGGTGGGTCGGCCGGCGTCAGGCGGACCGGCCCCCCGCGTTCCTCAATCGTCGACTGATCCGAGCCCGTCCGGGTCGTAGCGCAGGGGCTCGACCCGGATGCCTGTCCGGTCCAGCGCCAGCGCGGCCTCGGCTCCCGCCGCGCAAGGAACGCCACCGATGTGCCATCGCCGAGGATCCTCCGGCAGATCCTCGACCGCCAGCAGTCCCTGCGCGGCGCCGGGAGTTGGATCCACGGAGAAAGACCTCAGCGGATGTGTGAGGCCGAAGCCCAGCGCCTTCAGGAACGCCTCCTTGCGGGTCCAGATGCGGAAGAAGAGCCGCCGCCGTTCTTCCGCCGGGGCCGCGTGCAGCCGCGCCGCCTCGTCGCGGGCGAAGTTCTTGTCGGCGATACCGAGCATGAGGCGCACAGTGCGCCTTTCCTCGATGTCCACGCCCAGCCGGCCGGAGGCGGCCACGGCGATCATGAGCCGGTCCTCGGAGTGCGACTGGTTGAAGGAAGGGCCACCGGGCAGGAAGGGCTTCCCCTTGTCCTCGTAGTGAAAGCGGACGGTCTCCGGGGCGATGCCGGTCAGCTGCCCCAGCACGCGGCGCAGGTGCGCCTGGGCCACTGTGTAGCGACGGCGGTGCCGGTCGTACACGAAGCGGTCGCCGCGCTTGCGTTCGCGCGCGGAGAGAAGCCGCCGGGCAGCGGCCAAGACGTCTGCGGGGACATCCAGCCGCCCCTCCCAGATGTAGACGACGCCTGGCTGGAGGTGTGGGACTCTCGTGGTCATGTGCGTTGCCGGGAGCGAGAAGTCGTTGCCGTGAAGCCAGTCTGGTGCCTTGCGGGCGTATGGCGCAAAGTCCGCGGCCGATCAAGAATAGATCACACCCGCGGGAACGATCGCCCGAGCCTGCGGGACCCCGTCGCAACCGTCTTCCGAGGAGCCATCCCGATGTTTGCCACGCCGACTTCGCGCTCGTTCAGGCGCGCCGCAGCCTTCGCTCCCTGCATCCCCCTCGCCCTGGCTGCCTGCCAGGCCGCGCCTCCTCTGGAGGAACAATCCGCCGAGGCGCCACCGGCCGCGGAGACGCCGGCGCCCGAGTACACGCTCGGCCCCGAGAACTCCCACAATCGCTGGAGTTCCACGATCCCGCCCCAGCTCACGGTTCCCTCCGGAGCCGTCGTCGAGGTGTTCACCAAGGAGGCCTCCGATGGTCAGATCACCGAATCCACGACCGCCGAGGACCTGGCCAACGTCGACTTCGACCTGATCCATGCCCTCACCGGACCCATCTACGTGGAAGGGGCGAGCCCGGGCGACATCCTCGCCGTCACCCTGCACGAGATCGAGGTCCAGGGATGGGGATGGGCCGGCATCTTCCCGGGCTTCGGGTTCCTGGCCGACGAGATCACCGGGCCCTGGATCCGGGGGTTCCCGATGGAGCCCGGCGCCACGGAGGTCGCCTTCAACGACGACATCACGATCCCGCTGGCGCCGTTCGCCGGGGTCATGGGGGTCGCGCCCGACACCGACTCGATGCTCGTGACCATCCCGCCACGCACCAACGGCGGGAACATGGACAACCGCCACATGATCGCCGGGACCACGGTTTACTTCCCGGTCCAGGTCGAGGGTGCGCTCTTCTCCATCGGCGACGCGCACGCCGCCCAGGGAGACGGCGAAGTGTCCGGTTCCGCCATCGAGACGCCCGTGCGCGTCGTCTTCGAAGTCGAGGTCATGGAGAACACGCGCGGCATGGTCGAGCCCCAGTACGAGAGCGACGACTACTACGCCGTGACCGGGTTCGGCACCACCATCGACGAGGCGGCCCGCAAGGCCACCCGCTACATGATCGACTATCTCGTCGCCGAACACGGCCTCACCCGCGAGGAAGCCTACGTGCTCTGCTCGATCGCCGGCGACATGAAGATCTCGGAGACGGTGGACGTGCCCCACATGCTGGTCAGCATGCACATGCCGAAGGGGATCTTCTGAGGACTGGGGAGATCGAGGAGACCTACATGAGCATAGCCTTCGTCGTGATGCAGATTGGAGACTCGGAGCTGAATCAGCTGTTCGACACGGTCATCCAACCGGCCATCGAGTCGGTAGGCCTGCAGGCGAAGCGGGTAGACCGTCACAACGAGGGCGGGCTGCTCAAGAGTGAGATCATCGAGTTCTTGAACAACTCGGACATCATCATTGCCGATCTCACCAACGAACGACCCAACGTTTACCTGGAGGTCGGATATGCGATGGGAATCGACAAGTTTCGCAACCTAATCCTGACTTGCAGGAGCGACCACCTGCCCGGCAACGCCGGCTGGCAACCAGACGGTCCCAAGATCCACTTCGACCTCGTGGGATACGACATTTTGCTTTGGGAACCATCCGAGCCCGACAGCTTTCGCCAAGAACTGAAACGTCGAATTCGGCGACGACGGGCACTCCTCTCGCCGGTCACCCAAGTCCAAGAGCCGGTACTCGACATGGACTGGGTACGAACCCACCAAGAAACTGCCTCGCGCCAGATGGCGGAGACGGGCTTCACGGCCTACATGGAGGCATCGTTCGGAATCGCCGCTCCCAAACCTGACCGCAGTCCGTCCGAGCTATTGAGCGCGGCTTCAGATGCTATGATTCGAACCTTCGGATGGCCCATCGGCGTCGTCTTCCATGATGTACCCGAGTATCAACCCCGGCCTCGGTCAGATGGAATCGTGGCTGAGGTAAAGCGGGCGGGTGAGTTCCCGGATTCCTACTACGACTACTGGGCCCTGCGGCGGAATGGAGACTTTTTCCTTCGGAAGAGCCTCTTCGAGGACAAGCGGGACCCGACTGCGATCTTCTTCAACACGAGAATTGTCAGGAACACCGAGCTGCTGATGTATGCCCTTAGGTTGTACGACCGGCTCGCCATCGACCCCTCGACCCGATTCGAACTCGAACTCCGTTACGGTGGACTAAACGGCCGGGTGCTGCGTACCTCGTCACCTAACCGCTACATGTCCGGATCCCATACGTGCTCCGAGGATCAGATCACGACGAGCTACAACGGTAGCCTACAAGACGTCGAGGGAAGCCTCACGGAGGTCGTGAAACAGCTCACCGCGCCCATGCTTGCTCTGTTTGATTTCTTCGAGTTGGCTGACTCAATCTATCAGGAAATCGTGGAAGCCTACGTGGAGGGTCGAGTAACGTAAGCCAGCTCACTCGCAGCTCGAACGCGACCTGCGAGCGGTGCCGGTCCCACACGGCCAAGATGCTACAGGTGGCGCTTCGATCGGGGATAGTAGGGCCTTGATCACGCGGAGCGTGCGTTCCACGCCGACGATGAAGCCGAACGCTTTGAAATGTGTGGGCAGGTCCGTAAGGGGGAATGCGACGCGGCTTGGCGCAGGTCCGGATCGCGAAGCTCGAGGCATGGAAGTCGCTCACCAAGGTGTTGCGTGGAGCGGTCGCGCTCGCGTAGCGCGTCGAGAGCCTCGCAAGCCTGTCCGTAGACGCTGCGAGATCGCGCTAGGCTCTACCTCTGTTGGGCGATCAACACACGCCCGGTCCGAACAGGTCGATAGCCCCCGCAGAAGTGGTGTTGTAGACCGGCGGCTCGGTGTGGATTGCGTGTGGCCGGCGACATTCAGCGACACATCCCCGACGGAGCGGAGCATGCTAGGACATCACGGCTACTCCTCCCACTCCGAGCCTGATTTCGAGCTTCTAAGAACCGGTGTCCGGCACCTGGATGTGCCATAAGGGGTCATGACAGGCTTGACGAGGTAATGGCTGTCCACTACCTTGGTTTACATACCTCATGACCACAGGAGTTGGCCATCATGCCTTTGGACCCCGAGATCAAAGCTATGTCAGACATCGTGTCTGCCTTAGAAGACCTGGAGGATGTACAGGTCACCCGCGTCTTGAACTGGGCGCAGGAAAGGTACAGCGTTTCCCGACCACGTGTTGGATCTTCCACTTCCAGGCGGACAACACCTACCGCCGATAAGGGAGCCCATGCCACGTCTGCGTCTGGGTATGCTGAATTCCATGACCTTTTCGAAGCTGCCAGCCCGAACACCGTGTTGAATCGCATACTCGTTGCCGCGTATTGGCTTCAGGTGGAGAAGAATCAGGACACTTTCGGCAGCGGTCCAGTCAACCGAGAGCTGAAGCACGTGGGGTACCCGTCGTCCAACATAACGAGGGATCTGAACAAGCTGATGAACCGGTCCCCAAAGCTCGTGATGAAGGTTCGAAAGGAGGGCTCGGCGAAGCAGTCACGCAATCGGTACAAGCTTACCAGTCCGGGGATCGACGCCGTGGTCCAGATGCTCAAGAAGTCATGAGACGTGCCGTTATCAGCCGACTCAACACACGGGAGTCGTACTACGGATGCTGAGGCCCAACCGCCTAAAGGACCTGCTTGCTAGACCGGACTTTTCGCGTCGTGAGAAGATGTTGCTCTGCCTCGCACGAGAACCGCTAGCACCACGGCAGGTCCAGGAAGTTAGAGAGACAGCGCTCGCACATGGCCTCCGACACGCCTTAAACTGGAATGTTTCCCAGTTGTTGTCCGAACTTCAAGGGCTGGCGATCCGTTCCAAAGCAGGTTGGGAGCTTACTAGCGCTGGCCAGATCTCAGTGGGCAAACTCGCCGGATCGGCCGTTAGCGGACGTGCAATCCGGGTGGCGGTGGGGTTGAGGCGTCACCTTGATACAATTCGAGACGATACTACTCGAGGGTTCGTCGAGGAAGCGGTGCTGTGTCTGGAAAACGCGCTGCACCGGGCTGCCATCGTGCTGAGTTGGGTGGGTGCCGTTTCGGTGCTACAGCAACATGTGGCTCGTCTGCGGCTCCACGACTTCAACCGCGAGGCCCATCGGCGTTTCAAGAAATGGAAGCCGGCCCGAACCGCTGATGACCTTAGTCGTACCCGCGAGGCCGACTTCCTGATCGTCCTAGAGTCCATATCGGTTTTCGGAAAGAGCGTAAAGCAAGAGCTTGAGGCCGCCTTGAAACTGCGGAACGGATGCGGCCATCCCAACTCGCTCCAAGTCGGCGAAGCCAAGGCCGCGGCCCATGTGGAATCACTGATTCTCAACGTGTACTCGAAGTTCTGACGAGAACAAAACTGGCCGACATTCCTTGGGGCTCATTAGGCGGCTCTCGGTCCGCCCGCGCACTACGGCAGCACGTCACATGCCTTATCTTGGGCGGTGATCAGGCTCTAGCAGTTCGGCTAGGGCGACAGCGAACATGAGACAGCGACGACGATGACAAGCAAGCAAGCCGACAGCAACGCCACGACCGGTTACGAGGCCGAGCTGTGGGCAATGGCGGACACGCTCCGCGGCTCCATGGATGCGGCCGAGTACAAGCACGTCGTGCTCGGGCTCATCTTCCTGAAGTACATCTCGGACGCGTTTGAGGAGCGCCACGCGGCGGTGCTGGCCGAATGGGGGGAGGAGGCCGCGGAGGACCGCGACGAGTACATCGCCGAGAACATCTTCTGGGTTCCGGTGGAGGCCCGCTGGGCGAACCTAAAGGCACAGGCGCGGCAGCCGACGATTGGCCAGATCGTGGATCAAGCCATGACCGCGACCGAGCGCGACAACCCGACGCTGAAGGAGGTCCTGCCCAAGAATTACGGCCGGCCCGCCTTGGACAAGCAGCGTCTAGGCCGCCTCATCGACATGGTCGGGAACATCCGTGTCGGGGATGCTGAAGCGCGCTCTCGAGACGTGCTCGGCCGCGTATACGAGTACTTCCTCTCGCAGTTCGCGAGTGCCGAGGGGAAGCGGGGTGGCGAGTTCTACACTCCGCGCTGCGTCGTGAAGCTCCTCGTCGAGATGCTCGAGCCCTACCGGGGGCGGGTCTACGATCCGTGCTGCGGATCCTCGGGGATGTTCGTGCAGTCGGTCGAGTTCATTCACGCCCACACCACCGGTAACGGAAACGGCGGAAGGACGCAGGGCGACATCTCGATCTACGGCCAAGAGTCCAACTACACGACCTGGCGGCTCGCCAGGATGAACTTGGCCATTCGGGGGATCGGCGGGCAGATCGCCCATGGCGACAGCTTCCACAACGACCACCATCCGGACCTGAAGGCCGACTTCATCCTAGCCAACCCGCCATTCAACGTCTCGGACTGGGGCGGCGAGCGGCTGATGGACGACAAGCGCTGGCAATACGGCGTCCCGCCCAAGGGCAACGCGAACTTCGCTTGGGTACAGCACATGGTCCACCACCTCGCCCCGAAGGGGGTGGCTGGGTTCGTGCTGGCCAACGGATCGATGTCGTCGAACCAGTCCGGAGAGGGCGAGATCCGGAAGAACCTGATCGAGGCAGAGTTGGTCGACTGCATGGTCGCGCTGCCGGGCCAACTCTTCTACTCGACCCAGATTCCGGTCTGCCTGTGGTTCCTGGCGCGACGCCGGCAGCGGCTTGGAGAGATCCTCTTCGTCGACGCGAGGAAGCTAGGCCGGATGGTGGACAGGACGCACCGGGAGCTAACCGACGAGGACATCGCCCGGATCGCTGACACTTACCACGCCTGGCGGACGGGGACGGAAGGGGACGGCTACGCCGATGTTCCCGGCTTCTGCAAGAGCGCCTCGGTGGACGAGGTGCGCCAGCACGCACATGTCTTGACGCCGGGCCGCTACGTCGGTGTGGAGCCACAGGAGGACGACGGCGAGCCGTTCGAGGACAAGATGGAGCGGCTGGTGGCTGAACTAAGTCAGCAACAGGCCGAGGGTGCCCGGCTCGATGCTGCGATCACGGAGAACCTGAGAGCGCTGGGGTTCGGAGGTAGAGGGCGGTGAACATCGACACCACCTTCCTGCGCCGCTGCATTGCTTCGCTGGAGCACGCGGTTGAGGGCATCGCACGTCAGGCAGACCGCGAAGATCTCATGTACGACATCTATCGCGCTGCTTGTGTCAAGGAGTTCGAGCTCGTCCTTGAGCAAAGCGGGAAGTTGCTGCGCAAGCGTCTCACCGCCTGGTTCGCTAGCAACCGCCAAGCGGACCGCCTGCATTTCAAGGATCTGTTCCGCCACGCGGCTCGCCACGACTTCATGGACTGCGAAACGGTCGAACGATGGCTGAGCTACCGGGACAACCGCAACTACACTGCGCACGATTACGGAGAGGACTTCGCGGAGGCCACCCTCCGGCTCCTACCGGACTTCATCCGTGACGCCAAGGCGCTGGCCGACATGATCGAGCAGGCCAACGATGACTGACCGCCTGCGCCTCTCGCCAAGGCATCGGCGCATCCTCACCTCGTTGCTGCGGGAGCACCTGCCTGATGTCGAAGTCTGGGCCTACGGGAGCCGCGTGAACGAGCGGGGCCACGAAGGCAGCGATCTCGATCTCGTGCTGCGGGGGCCGCAGCTGAGGAAGATTCCGTTCGAGCGACTGATGGACTTTGAGGACTCGGTGCGGGAGTCGACGATTCCGTTCCTGGTCGAGGCGCGGGACTGGGCGAGGCTGCCGGAGCGGTTCCACCGGGAGATCGAGCGGGAGTATGTAGTGCTGGTGTCTTCAGATACTCGGTGGCAGGAAGCCAGACTGGGTGATGTAATCCGCCTGGTGTCTGGAGGAACGCCGTCAAAGAAGCGGGAAGAATACTGGAACGGCGCGATCCCCTGGGTCTCAGCGAGAGACATGAGGCGGTTTCGGCTCCGCGATACGACTCATCATGTCACTGCGGAAGGGCTCGCCAACGGCACCAAGCAGGTCCCGGTCGGCACGATCCTGCTTCTGACCAGGGGCATGAGACTCCTGAAGGAGCTACCCGTTTGCGTCACAGAACGACCGATGGCGTTCAACCAGGACATCAAGGCTCTCTTACCAAAGACCCGGATGGACCCCGATTTCCTTCCATACCTTGTTCTTGGCAACAAACAGCGGCTCCTGAATCTCGTAGACCTCGCAGGTCACGGTACAGGACGCATCAACAGTGACGAACTGCGCGCCCTCGATGTCCGGCTGCCACCGACGTCCGAGCAGCGCGCCATCGCCCACATCCTCAGCAAGCTGGATGACAAGATCGAACTGAATCGGCGGATGAGTGAGGCGCTGGAGATGATGGCACGGGCGCTGTTCAGGTCCTGGTTCGTTGATTTCGATCCGGTACGCGCCAAGATGAACGACCGGGACACCGGCTTTCCGCAGAACATCGCCGACCTGTTCCCCGACCGGCTGATGGATTCTGAGATGGGGCAGATTCCAGAGGGATGGCATGTTGCGACCTTGGCGGAGCGCATCGAGGTCAACCCGAGGCGATCTCTTCGACGGGGACAGACCGCTCCTTATCTTCCGATGGCCAATATGCCGACCCAGGGTCACCTGCCGGATGCCGTGGCGGTTCGACCCTTCGGATCCGGCATGCGGTTTGCTAACGGCGATACGCTTGTGGCCCGGATCACACCGTGCCTTGAGAACGGCAAGACGGCCTACGTGGATTTCTTAGCCGACGGCGAGGTCGGATGGGGCTCTACCGAGTACATCGTCCTGAGGCCGAAGCCCCCGCTTCCAAATCAGTTCGGGTACTTCCTCGCTCGGAGTGCAAGGTTTCGCGAATTCGCAACCCAGAACATGAGCGGCACGAGCGGCCGCCAGCGGGTGTCGCCAACCGCGCTGCGAGGCTTCCGTATGGTCGCGCCACCAAGCCGGGTGGCCGCGCGGTTCGGTGAAGTCGCCCGATCACTCTTCGAGAGAGTCAGCAAAGCGAGTCACGAATCCCACACCCTCGCCGCTCTCCGCGATACTCTCCTCCCGAAGCTCATCTCCGGCAAGATCCGCGTAGGTGATGCCGATAAGGCAATGGAGTTCATCGCATGACGCCGTCGCCTGGAACGCCCCGGCTTCGGTACGGCGTGCGCGCCGGAGGCACCACCGGTCGTATCCGACCAAGGAATCAGGAAGCTTCTGCATTGGAGTATAGTGAAGGGCAGCGCTTCGAACACCGATGCGTTCCCACGGATGGCTCGGCCGAGAGGATCGAACTGTGACTTCGTCCACGAGCTACGTTGTTTTCTCTGACGAGAGCCGTCACACCGAGGGTCGCTTTCGCAGCATCGCTGCGGTATCCCTACCATGTGATCCGCCGAGTCACGTCGTTGATCTGACTGCCAAGCTTGCGGACGCCCTGGAGTTCACGACGAAGGGCGAATTGAAGTGGCTGAAAGTCGGACGGAGAGCCCGAACCAACGTCGCGCGGGCAACGGCAGCCATTGATTTCCTTCTTTCACACCTCTCTCACGGTGTCCGGTGCGATGTGGTCGTCTGGGATACAACGGACTCTCGGCATGCCGTCGAGAGGCGAGACGATGTCGCAAACTATGGCCGGATGTTCTTTCACCTACATCGCGCGCTCATGCGTCGCCGGGGAGCGGACGCCCACTGGCACCTCCGCCCAGACCAACTGATCACTATTGACTGGGCTACGATACGGGATTGCCTCAACAGCGATGGCACTTGGAAACAAGACTCCCACACGGCGTTGGGCGCGGAATACCGTTGGATCGTGCCAATGGTGCGGACCTTCAGGGAAGTGGATTCCGCTGCCACGCCGTTCGTCCAGCTGGCCGACCTGTTCGCTGGCATGGCCACGTACACGCGCATGTCTTGGAAGGTTATTCGCACGCTGCTGGCTGAGAACGAAAACCAACAGGACCTGTTTCCGGCCGTCCCACCGCCTGAGTCCAGACCGACCTCCAAAGACCGTGGTCGTTTTCGGGTCGTGTCCCATTTCTACCGTCGCGCCAAGGTAGCGAAACTTGGGATATCGCTCAACGCCCATGGGTATCTCCGAACGCCCAATCCCCTGAACCCTATCAACTTCTGGCACTACGAGCCGCAGCACCCCGCGGACAAGGCCCCCACGAAGGACCGGGGAGGAGTGCTTCTGCCGTGACAGTCATCGGCACTTGACCCAGGCCGTTCCATGAACGCTCTCACCGAGTCCCAGGTCGAAGAGGCCGCGCTCTCTTGGCTCCACAGCTTCGGGTGGACGGTCGCCCACGGCCCCGACATTGGCCCGCACGCGGCGGACGCGGAGCGAACGGACTACAACACCGTCGTCCTGAACCAACGGCTGCGCGGCGCGTTGCAGCGGTTGAATCCGGTCCTCCCCGTCGACGCACTGGACGACGCGTTCCGCAAGCTCATCCGTCCCGAAGGCTCCACCCTGGAAGCCCGCAACCGCGCGGTGCACCGGATGCTGGTGGACGGCGTGACGGTCGAGTACCGCACAGCCGGCGGCGCCATGCGCGGAGCCCAGGTCTCCGTCCTCGACTACGCCAATCCCGCAAGCAACGACTGGCTGGCAGTCAACCAGTTCACCGTTGTCGAAGGCGAACACGAGCGGCGGCCGGATGTCGTGCTGTGCGTCAACGGCTTGCCGCTGGGTCTGATCGAACTCAAGAACCCGGCGGACGAGAAGGCCACGGTGTGGACAGCGTGGTCGCAGATCCAGACCTACAAGGCCGAGCTCTCGAACCTGTTCGCCTTCAACGCGGCGCTCATTGCTTCCGACGGAGTCGAAGCGCGTCTGGGCACGCTCACCGCGGGGCGGGAGTGGTTCAAGCCGTGGCGGACGATCGACGGGGCGACGCTGGCCGACGCGAGTCTGCTTCAGTTGCAGGTGATGCTCGAGGGGATGTGCGAACGGGAGCGGTTCCTGAAGCTCGTCCGGGACTTCATCGTCTTCGAGGATGACGGGGGAGGCAAGCTGGCCAAGAAGATAGCCGGGTATCACCAGTTCCATGCCGTGGAGACGGCGGTGCTGGAGACCCTACGCGCGGCGGCGCTCCGGCAAGAACTGAGGTTGGTCGCCGAGCCGGAGGGCCGGTACGAGAACGGAAGGCAGCCGGGCGGCGATCCCGGTGACCGACGCATTGGCGTGGTCTGGCACACCCAAGGGTCGGGCAAGAGCCTGACCATGGCCTTCTACGCCGGACGGATCATCCGGGAGCCGGCGATGGAGAACCCGACGATCGTCGCGCTGACCGACCGCAACGACCTCGACGATCAACTCTTCGGCACGTTCTCCCGCTGCCGGGATCTGCTGCGGCAGCCGCCGACCCAGGCCGTCAGCCGTGCCGACCTGCGCGCCAAGCTGGCGGTCGAGTCGGGCGGCGTGGTGTTCACCACCATCCAGAAGTTCTTTCCGGAAGAAAAGGGCGACCGGATGCCCGAGTTGTCGCGGCGCCGGAACATCGTGGTGATCGCCGACGAGGCGCACCGCAGCCAGTACGACTTCATCGACGGCTACGCCCGCCACATGCGCGACGCGCTCCCCAACGCCTCGTTCATCGGCTTCACCGGCACGCCCATCGAGCTGGAGGACGCCAACACGCGCGCGGTGTTCGGCGATTACATCAGCGTCTACGACATCGAGCGCGCCGTCGAGGACCGCGCAACGGTGCCAATCTACTACGAGAGCCGGCTGGCGAAGCTGGCGCTGGACGAGGCCGAGCGGCCGACGATCGATCCCGAATTCGAGGAGGTAACCGAAGGGGAGGAAATCGAGCGCAAGGAGAAGCTGAAGAGCAAGTGGGCCCAGCTTGAAGCCGTCGCCGGAGCCGGGCCGCGGCTCAGGCTCATCGCCCAGGACATCGTCTCGCACTTCGACAGACGCACCGAAGCCCTCGACGGCAAAGCGATGATCGTCTGCATGAGCCGCCGCATCTGCATCGACCTCTACCGTGAACTGATTCGCCTGCGTCCAGACTGGCATCACGAGGATGACGGCGAGGGCCGTATCAAGGTCGTGATGACCGGCAGCGCATCGGATCCGCCTGACTGGCAGCCGCACATCCGTAACAAGGCGCGCCGCGAGATGCTCGCGAAGCGATTCCGCGGTCCCGCCGATCCGCTTCAGATCGTCCTCGTGCGCGACATGTGGCTGACCGGCTTCGACGCGCCGAGCCTGCACACCATGTACGTCGACAAGCCCATGCGCGGCCACGGGCTCATGCAGGCGGTCGCGCGGGTGAACCGGGTCTTCCGGGACAAGCCGGGCGGCCTGGTCGTCGACTACCTCGGGCTCGCCCATGAACTCAAACGGGCTCTCGCCACCTACACCGAGAGCGGAGGCACCGGCAAGACCACCGTAGATCAGGCCGAAGCGGTGGCGGTGATGCTGGAGAAGTACGAGGTGTGCTGCGGCCTGTTCCACGGATTCGACCATTCAGCGTGGACCGACGGGACGCCGGCGGAGCGCGTGAGCCTGCTGCCCGCAGCACAGGAACACGTCCTCGCGCAGGAGAACGGCAAGGAGCGCTGTCTGCGGGCCGTTCGCGAACTTTCGCAGGCCTTCGCGCTCGCCGTCCCTCACGAAGAGGCGATTCGGATCCGGGACGACGTGGCGTTCTTCCAGGCCGTCCGTTCGGTGCTCGCCAAGCGCGCCGCGGGGGAAGCGCGTCCCGAGGAAGAGTTGGATTACGCCATTCGCCAGATCGTGTCGCGGGCCGTGGCATCGGAGGGCGTCGTCGACATCTTCGCCGCGGCCGGGCTCGAGAAACCCGACATCTCGATCCTGTCCGAGGAGTTCTTGGCTGAAGTGCGAGGCATGAAACAGCGCAACCTGGCGGTCGAACTGCTGCAGAAGCTGCTGAAGAGCGAACTGGCGGTCCGCAAGCGAAAGAACGTCGTCCAGGCGCGATCGTTCGCCGAGATGCTTGAGCAAACCGTCCATCGCTACGGGAACAGGGCTATAGAGGCGGGGCAGGTCATCGAGGAGCTGATTCAGCTCGCCCGCGAGATGCGCGAAGCGAACGCCCGCGGCGAGGAGTTGGGACTCTCAGAGGACGAACTCGCCTTTTACGATGCGCTTGAGACGAACGACAGCGCCGTAACGGTCTTGGGCGACGAGACGCTGCGGGACATCGCACGCGAACTGGTCGAGACTGTCCGGAACAACATCAAGATCGACTGGACGCTTCGGGAGAATGTCCGCGCGAACCTGCGTCGGCTGGTCAAGCGTATTCTGCGCAAGCACGGCTACCCGCCCGACAAGCAGGAGAAGGCGACTCGGACGGTGCTCGAACAGGCTGAGGTGCTGTCGGCAGGGTGGGCAGTGTGACGCAGGCTCTGGTGACGCAGCATCGTGTCGTCGTGACAGTGCCGATCCCATTCTTGGACGAGATCACTTCCACAGAGGAGAGTCCAATCTAATGTATGTGTTGACACGACGCGTTTTGGGAAAACAGCCCAAGATCTCGATTGATGCAAGGCGCTACGCCGCATTGAGCGAAGCTATGAGAATCCAGCGCGCCGCACTTGAAATCGAAGAGAAGTTTGATCTTGTAGTAGCGAACTACGAGGAATTGGAGCGCGAAATCCTCACGTTGACGTTGACCCACGCCGTAAGAGACGATTTCACCTGGGCCAGCATGTCATCCGACCGGCTTCTGCTGGGGAGACGACTCGTTAATCTCCTAACCACATGTAGGCTCTACGTTGACCAAGTTACGCACTCCGTCAGTCGATCCGCTACAACTGGCTGTACCCGCGAGCAAGCCGAAAGGGTGTTCAGGGACCAGTATGACGGGAATCTCGCATACCGAATCATGGACGCCCTGCGGAATCACGTCCAACATCGTAGCTTAGCCATTGTAGGAATAACCTATGGTTGCAGTAGAGCGCGGGAAGAAGCGACCCAATCGCTGTTGGAATTCACATTGTCACTCACACTGAACTTGGAAGCTCTCCGTGAGGACAGAAGATTCAAGCAACGCACTTTGGAAGAACTGGAGAACCTTCCGCAGAAGCGACGAGATGTGATCTTGTTTGTACGACAATATCTGGAGTCGCTCGGGCGTGCCCAGGAGCAACTGCGCGAGCTGTTGGCTACGGCGGTAGAGCGGGCTGACGCGGACGTTCATTCGGCACTAGCGGAATGGAAGACAGTGAGTGATACGAGCACGGGATTGGTCGCGCTGAAGCGTTGTGATCGCCCAAGTTCGGATGAATACGTTGCAGTTACAGGCAATCTAAGGGCAAGGAGGGAGGAGTTGGTCGCCTCCAATCGTTCATTGGCGAATCTGGCGAGTAGTTTCATCAGTAGCGCTCGACCTCGTGATGCTTACCCTTCTTGGGATCAAGAGATGGCTATTGGGTAACTCATGTCGATGACCCCTCGCCGTCCTCGGACCGGAACAAGACGCGCCCGGTACGCGCACACTCCAACGACCCGTACAGTAGCCCCTTCGCGCGATGCAAGATTCGGCTCCCGCTCACCCCCGCCGTTGCTCAATAGTCCCTACAATGTCCCCGACGACCTTTTCGAACTCTTCGGGCACTCTCACTGGCCGCCCCGCGAGCCTTCGGAGCGCGGCCAGCAGCGGCACGAGCTCCTCGCAATCTTCCGCGCTGGCCGCAAGTGCGTCGGCGAAGACGCCCGGAGTCGCACCGGCTGCCATCAGATCGATCACGTCCCAGACGATCTTGGTGACCATCCCGTTGTCTGCGACATCGAGGTCATCGCACATCTTCCGGAAGACACGGTCCGCCGCCGACTCGTCACCCTCGAGCACTAATGCGTGTACCTGGTTCCCCATAGCGCGCCACGCGACAGGGATGCCGCCTTGCCCGGCCATGCTTCCGAAGTCACGGACCAAGACGCCGCAAGTGCCGAGAGCTTCCCGACCCCGCCCCATTCGATTCAGAATCATCGTCTTGAGTTCCAGCGCCATGGCCACCTCTCGCCGCAGATCCAACCGGTCGCTTGCCGAGTAACGACGAACGGCCTCGTCGCAGACTGCAACCGCAGCCTCGTCCCTGCCCATCTTCATTTGCGCGCCCGCCTTCTTCGTCATGGCGCTTGCGACCTGCATCTGGATATCCGGTTCGCAGTCCTCGCCGAACCGGTCGATGAGGTCATCCCAAGTCGCGATGCCCCTGTCCATCGAGGACGGTGATCCGAGTCCAGCCAGGGTCGAGCCCTTGTTTCGCAGCGACTTCGCGACGTAAAGCCGAAGCCCAGGCGCCTGACTCTCGCCAAAGCGCCTGATTGCATCGTCGAACGACGCTATCGCTGCTTCCGGATCGCCAAGTCGACCATGGTGGAACCCCGCGTTCAAGAGCGCCGCGCCCACGCACTCTTGGATGTCCGGCACTTCGGACTCTCCGAACCGCGTCACCACCTCGTTGAAGGCGGTCAATGCGACCTTGTGCTCGCCAACCTGCTGAGGCATCAAGGCCTTGTTGAAGAGGGCCTTGGCGACAGCGGTCTGCACGTCCGGAATCAGCGTGGACTCGAAACGCCGGATCAGTTCGTCGTTGTATTCGACCGAGCGCTCGGCCTCCCCTGAGCTCCCAAGCCTCGCGCCGATGTCGAGTAGATCGCCCGCAACCCGGATCCGCCCCTCGGGGTCACCAAGGTCCCGATGGCGCTCTACGAGTTCTCGGTAGGTTGCCGCAGCCCCGCCCGCAGGAATACCGGCGAGGCCCGCACCTAGATCTTCCTGTGCGCGACGGAAAACGGTGTCGTTTGACCTTTCGTCCAGCAGGGAGCCGAGAATCTTCTCGGTCTCGGCCGGACCGTAGAAAGCCACCATGAAGCGAATCAGCCCGTGGACGATGGCCGCTTCGTCCCGCCAGCGCCTCAGCTTGTAGTAGATGCAGTGGAGCGGTTCCCCGACGGAGTACAGCCGGCTCCTTCCATTCCCATCGACCTTGACGGCACCTCGCCCGACCAGCCGTCCCAGCAAAGCAGACGTCTTCCGTACTCCTAGGCGGGCTCTGTTTGCGACCTTGCGCGTGGTCGAGGGTCGCCACAGGTCGGCCAGAGCCGCGAAGATCCGTCGCTCGGTCTTGGGCAGGGAGTTCAGATTACTGCGAAAGTATTCGCTGTGATCGTCGACAAGGCCCACCAGTTCCTCCAACAGCCGCGCCATCGTGCGATGTCGCGCAAACTCGGCGACGATCACCAGGAGGCGTGGATTCCCACCCGTAAAAATCTCCAACGGTCGCATCTGCCTGGCGTCACGTCGCTCACCAGTGATCCAGTGCCAGAGGCTCTGGCACTCGGCAGTCTTCAGGGGCTCCAGCCGGAGGATGCGAAAGAGTTCGAAGAATGGTGCGCCTACGTCATCCAGCGCTTCGAAGCGGCTTGTGGCGGTCCCCAGGAGTATGATTTCGGGATCCGATTGGAGCGACTGGCGGAGTTGCCACCCGAAGTCCTCGTCCACCTCCTCGCACAGACTCTGGAGATTCTCCACCATGAGCACCAGCCGTCTTCCCAGCCGGTCGGCTGCATCAAGGAGAGCGGCCTTGGCCTGCCCGGCGATGTCATCTCCCTGCGTTCGGCGGGTCAGAGAGGCGTGTGTTACTTCGATCTCGCTGCAGAGGCCGGGGTGACCCTCAGCGCACTCCTTCGCCAGGTACAGCAGAGCGTCCAGCCAGAAGTCTCCGATGTCGAAGACCTCCACGCTTTCCTCCATAAACCGAACCGGCACCAGAGCCTGCCGAAGCTGCGGATCGGTACGGATTTCCGCGGCGACGCGCGCCAGCAACATGGTCTTGCCACGGCCCCGAGGACCCACGATGAGGGCGTGCTGACAGGAAGGAACACCGATGTTGTTGTGGATGACCTTCAGGACAGCGTTCAGCTCCCGCCCGCGTACAACGAACTGGTCGACGATCTCCTCGTCCGGCTGAAAGACGCCCGGATTGAATTTGCGTATGGTGCGCTCTGCTGGTCCGCTCATGGGGCGTCATCTCCCGGAAGCCTGTTAGGCGATTTTCGACCAAGAGGCCTGTAGTGATGCCGAAAGCGGGTCTTCCACCAGTCGCGCAACAGGTTTGACGCGAATCGATGGCCACCGGGGTGCGGTTCGAGATAGCCGTCATGGACGAGGACGGCGAGGGTGTCGGCGACCAGCCGTGGGGCGTCCGCCACAAGCCTGGAATGCCTGTTCTCGAGTTGACGGTGTGCCTCCGCAGCAAAGATGCCCTGGACGGACGCCTCGGCCAGAATCTCCATTGCAATCCGGTAGCGGCGTGCATCACCCAAGCCATCCCTCAGTCGCGCTTCGTTGTGCGCGAGGTCATTCTGTCCGGATGGTCCCAGAAGTTCGGTGCGGTACACTTCCGCCACGTCGTCCACCGTAATCCGGCTTCGGTCGTGCATCCGAACGTAGTCCCACAGACACGCGAAGAAGGACTGTACGTGCTGCGGGATGCCAATGCCGAGGTGCTCGTAGACCGCCCGTGCTACTCCATCGTCGGCAGATAGGTCGTGGCTCCTCGCCAGCGTCTCGAAGCACTGGACGGAGACCTCCAGGTTCCACGGACCCAGCCGGACTGGATACAGGTAGTTGATTCGATCAGAGATGCCCAGCCGCTCGACCAACGGCGCGAGCCCGATACTGCCTGACAGGATCAGCGTCAAGTTGCGACCATCGACCTTCTGGAATGTGGCCCGCAACCAGCTCAGAAACTCGTCAACGCGGCGAGTACCGTCTTCCTGGCGGAGCAATCTCGCCAGGAAGATCGGCACCTCGTCGAGGACGATCAGCACCCGGTGGTCGTGTTGGGCGCAGTGGGCGATCAGCTCTTCCCCGTGACGCCGCCAGTTCCCGGAGTCCAGGCCAGCGCGGAAGCGGACGGCGAACTTGTGGGCGCTGACTTTGTCGACGCGGCCAGCCAGTCTGCGTAGCCTGCGACGCATGCCCCTCACGAGGCGCGCCCTGATTGGCGTGACCGGATGGATGGCCTTGGCCAAGCTGGCGATCAGGTCTTCCTCGGATCGATCCGCCTCCACATCCGCGAATAGAAACACCCAGCCTTTCTGTTCCAGCCGACGCCCGAGTTCGCGAAGAATGCTGGTCTTCCCCATGCGGCGCTGGCCGGTCATGACCATGTGGTTTCCGTTGCGGACACGGGTCTCGAGGAGTGCCAACTCTCCTTCGCGGTCGAAGAAGTCGCCGTCGATTACCCAGCGACCGGTGGATGATTTCATGAGTGTTTTCTTCCTCCGTGGAGGGAAATATTGCCACTTCTGCGACCCCGTGAGATCGCGCTCCGACACGTCAAGCTATGCGTCAACAGTTTTGTTGTCAACAACTCTGTTGACGACCTGTCGTTTGGCGACTACCACCGTTAGGCATAGGCATGGCTGAAAAGCGTCTCGCAGCAAGCAAGTGCCCGGTTCTGGAACGACCGCCACCGGCCCTGTCTTCCTCCCTTCCCACCGGCCGTAGATCAGATCTAGGCTGGGCTATCCTTCCTTTCCGGCAAGACCTCAACGAGGACCTTGATCAGCGGCGTTAGCACCCGCAGCGCCGCAGCGCTGACGCCCGCTGCAATCAGTAGCTCCGGAGCAGTCGCCAGTATGATCAGTACCACCACGGCCACATCTCTGATCTCGATCTCCCTTGCGACGCCCCTGAGAGAGCGCCCGAGTTCGCGCACCAGCGAAGCGAGCAACCCTACGACTCGAAGTCGACCTTTCTTGTCATTTGCGGACTTGGCAGCTGCCACCAGATGGCCGATCACCTGGCCCACATGATCCGGGTCCAGCCTGTCTACGAGGCGCTTAAGGGCTCCCGTCGCCGCAGCGGCGATCCGTGTGGCACGCTCCGGGCCGATCTTGGTGAGGGCAGCCTTGGAGACCTTGTCCATCTTTCCTTTGCCGTCCACGTCGATCGTCTCGGCGACGCGGCGGACGGCCGCCTCGACCCGACGCGGATCGAGCTTGACGATGGTCTTTCGAGCCAGCCGAGTCGCTTCGCGGGCGATACGCGCGGCGGCGGCGGGATCAATGTTCTGGACCAGGTCTCGGACGGCGGCAGCAACCACCCGAACGCTACGTGCCTTGCGGGGCGAAAGGACCCTAAGCCGACGGGCCACGCCCTTCGATCGCTGGCCGAGACCGTGTGCAATCCCAGCCAGATCACTCGCCCCGATTCTCCGGAACTCCCGGGCAGCTCTCACCAATCTACGCGGGTGAAGCTTGACGACTACCGATTTGGCGGCCTTACCAGACGCGCCCAACGCCCCTTCCCTAGCTCCAGTCGGGTTGAGCCTGCGGGCCAGCCGCCTCATTGCCCCGGCAGAGCGTGCCAATACGCCCGCTCCGCAACGGGACCCGTCTTCAAGGTCCGCGGTAGGCTGCTCGATCGGCATCCCGTCTCCGGGCAGTTCTATGACCACAAGAGCAGTGCTGGCGGCTACCGAATTCCTCGCCTCAGGCTTTTTCGTCCAGAAAGGCAGGCGCATGCTCGTCAGACCTCAGGTGCCTCGGCAGCGGCGTCACCCAGCCTTCGAGCAGAATCAGTGGAGGGCTCCTCAGGCATCTGCTCTAGTCCACTGGCAGCTCCGTTGGAGGGAGGGTCAGAGATGTCGCCTACCATCGGCGCCAGCCTGGCCAACGCCAAGACGTACAAGAACAGCGTGAAGAACGCGAGATATCCGGTGACCGGATGTCGCGGTTCACAGGTCGGGACGAGCCTGCACAAGAACTCCCTCCAACCTCCAACCGGACTCGATGGCAGCAAGACAAACTTGAAGGTGAACGTCAATGCAAAGATGACGATGCAGCTCCGCAAGAGCCGTATTCGGTCAGCGGCGATGGCCCGCGTGTTGAATGCAAGTAGCACCAGTGAGTACAGGGTGTAAACTGCTATGCGAAGCAGACCCCCATTGGGGACCGTCAGTTCGAACACCTGGGCCGATGCGAACACGACTGCCAGAAGCATCAACAGCCCCTTGAGATCGGGCGTTGGGCGGGACGAGTTCAAGAGCCGTTCAAGCGCGAGAGCGCCGTGCCTGTTGAGTGCGCCAACCATCAGCACTGCAACCACAAGCGAAAACAGCGATGGCGCGCGCCACATCTCGGATTCGCCAACCCGCAGGCCCCCGAGCAACCCAACAGCAAGAAACACAAGAGGTAACAGCGTCGCGTCACGGCTGGCAGTCGACGCCGATGGAATGCGCCGGGCCAGCCCGCGTAGTTCCGTGATCCACGCCTCTACGACCTGTCTCAAGTCGCTAACGTCCATGAGTCAGCGTCTACCCTTCCTTCGCATCCCCCTGGGAGGGGTCGAAGACCTTGCCCGAGAAGCGAGCCTGCCATCCGTCGTCCGTATGCCAGAGTCGCTCTCTCGATTCCCAGAGCGCTTCAATTCGCCAGCGCCCGTCCGACGGTGATGTGATACACCGTCTGCTGCCGCTCGTAGATCACGAGGACCAGCCCCTCGGACTGCGCCTCCAGGAGCACCCGGCTGAAGATGGCTCCCAGTTCGCGGGACTTGCGGCCCGAGACCGACTCCAGCGCCAGATCCACGAACCGCTCGACGTGCGGGGCGAACTCGGCGGGTACGCCGGCGAGAATCTCCGGTGGCCGCTCGGCCGGGGGTGCGAAGGCGGAGTAGGAGAGGTCGACGGTGGTGCCGAACTCGTGTGAGCTCACGCCGGCGGCTGCGTTCGGGTTCCTGCCCCGCAGCCGTGCCTGCCGCTCGGACGTGCGCAGGGCGCTCGTCACCTCGATGCGGTAGGGCGGAAGCCCCATCTCCGCGAGGCGTTCCTGGAAGCGCCGGCCCAGCTCCTCGAGCAGGACGGGCACCTCGGGGACCATGTACGTGGGGGAAGTGCCGGGGCGAACGATCCAGTGGGCGGTGCTGTCCTCGAGCTGAACCAGCCGCCCGGCCGCAACGAGGGAGTCCCGGGCCGCGCGGTCGGCTACCCGCACGCCCAGCTCGCGGGCGCGGGCCACGTGCGACGCGTTGAGGAAGCGGCGGAGCGCGTTCTCCTGGGCCGTCGTCATCACCGGGAGGGGAGATAGGATGCCGTTGGCCCTGTCCGCCTCCCGGTCCGTGAGGGAAAGCGCCTGCGACAGGGCTCGCTCGATCTCCGCCACCGTGGCGGCCCTGGTCGCCTCTATGGCCGCCTCCACCGCCGCCTCCCTCTCCCGTTCCGCTCTGCCGCACGAGGTGAGGATCAGGGCCAGAAGCGCAATCCATGCCGCTCCGGAACGAAACGAAACCGTGCCGCCGGCTCTCATCGAATTCCTCCAGTCCAACGGGTCGCAGGAACCGTCAACAGTGTACGGGTTTCGACGCTAGACACGTGCATGACCGCAGGCAAGGAGCAGCGTGCAATGACCCAAGGCAGATTCCATCCCCGCTCGAGTGTCGTCGGAAGAGCCCGGCTCGCGAGGGCAACCGGAACCTGGGCCCGTCCATCCGATTAGACAGACAGAGCAAGCACGTTTCCCGATCCCGCTCGAACCGCCGATGGCCATCGACCAGCTCCCACTCGTCCGGCGGCAGCCGCATCGCGGCATCCCGCTCGCGCATGACCGCGCCCAGGCCGGAACCGCCCACGCCCTGAACGCAATCTTTCTCCTGATGTTCGGCTTCGCCGCCGCATCGCCCTCGCAGGCACAGATCACGGGCTACGTCCTCAACGAAGAGGGCGACCCCGTCCCCGGTGCCGCCGTGGAGGCGTGGGCCGCGGACCGCAAGATCGGAGGCCGGCTGGCCAACGAAGACGGCTCGTTCCGGTTCCCCGCCGAAATGACGGGACGGATTCGCGCCCTGTATGCGGGACAGCTCGGATACCATCCCGAGGTGGTCCAGATCGAGGAGGGCGTCGAGTCCTACGAGATCCGCCTCACCCGCGAACCCATCCCGCTTCCCGAGCTCGTGGTGGATGCGCAACGGGACCGCTGCGCGGGCGGGGAGGATCGCGGTGCACGCCGCCTGTGGGAGCACGCGGCCGCGCGCTACAACCAAGGTCTGGACACGCTGGGCGTGGCCACCTATCTGGCGTCCGTGGAATCCATCCTGCCGGAGGGCGAGGTGGGAACGGTGCAGGCCGCGGGCGAGGCCGTGGCGCAGCGCGGCTCCTCTTCCCTGCTCCGGTTCAGCTGGCGGCGTCGCATAGAGCGCGAGGGGTACGCGTACCAGATCCGGAGATCCACGCCCGAGCAATCGTACACGTCCTGGGTCTATCCTCCGCTGGAGGCGGATTTCGCCCCGCACTTCGCGGGAGAGTTCTTCGGCGATCGGCACCGCTTCTATTTCGACCGGTCCGACGAGCCCGATGGCGACGGGAGCGTGACGCTGGTGTTCTGCGCGCGGGACGACGACCACCCGTCGATGGAAGGCACGCTGGTCATCAGCCCGGACACGACCATCGCGGTGGCCCAGTGGCTCTTCCGCACCCCGGAGCCGGTGGAGCACGCGGGTGGCCGCGCGGTGTTCGGTCCGCTCGCGGACGATCCCGAGGACTCGTATCTGCTGCCCATCGAGGGCGTCTTCTGGCGCAGGTCGCCGCCCGACAGCTACTGGCAGCGGTATCAGAAGTTCGAGCAGTGGATGGTCGCGCAGGGCGACTCGGTGCCTTTCCTTCCCAAGAGGCCGGGCGGAGATTAGGGCGGTCTGCGGGTACGCCGCAGCAATACCTGCCCCTCGAACCCGCCACCGCCATGAAACACTTCGCCTTCGGCAGGCGCGTCCGCGCCGGGTCCGTGGTCCTCATGCTGTCCGCCTGCGCCGAAGCCGCCCCCGGGCCCCAGCCTGCCGGCGACGGGGACTGGGTTGCCTACGGCCGCGACGCGGGAGGATCCAAGTATTCGCCGCTCGACCAGATCACGACGGCGAATGTGGGCGAGCTCGAGCTGGCGTGGAGCTGGGAGACGGGCGAGCAACCGATTCCGGGGCCGTTGTCACCGATCCGCGGGCAGGAGACGCGCCCGGGCAATTTCGAGACCACGCCGCTGGCCTTCAACGACACGCTCTTCTTCACGACGGCCTACAACCGGGTCATCGCCCTCGAGGGGAGCACGGGACGCCCGCACTGGGAGTACGATCCGCGCACCGTGGAATGGGGCCAGCCGCCCAACGGCACCGGCTTCGTGCACCGCGGGGTGGCGGTGTGGAGCGGGCCGGGCGAGCGGCGCATCTTCCTCAACACGCGCTGGCGCCTGATCGCGCTCGACGCCGCCACCGGCGAACCGATCCAGTCCTTCGGGCACCGGGGCGAGATCGACCTCACCGAGCCGTTGCTCTGGCCCACCAACCGCCTGCACTACACGCAGACGTCGCCGCCGGTGGTCTTCGAGGACCTGGTGATCGTGGGGAACGGGGTGTGGGACGGCTTCGTCTACCCGCGCGATCCGCCCGGGAACGTACAGGCCTTCGACGTGCACACCGGCGAACTGGCGTGGTCGTTCAACCTGATCCCGCAGCCGGGGGAGCCCGGGAACGAGACCTGGGAGGACGGCAGTTGGGACTACACAGGGCACACCAACGCCTGGGCACCGATGGTGGTGGACGAGGAACGCGGGCTCCTGTATGCGGGAATCGGCACCCCGTCCAACGACTACTACGGCGGCCACCGCCTGGGCGACAACCTGTACGCGGAGTCGCTGGTGGCTCTGGACGCACGAACGGGCGAGCTGGCGTGGCATTTCCAGACCGTGCACCACGGGCTATGGGACTTCGACCTCCCGGGCGCGCCGGCGTTGCTGACGGTGACGGTCGATGGCCGGGGGGTCGACGCGGTGGCCGTGGCCGGCAAGACCGGCTTCGTCTACACCTTCGACCGGGAGACCGGCGAGCCGGTGTGGCCCATCGAGGAGCGGCGCGTCCCGCCGAGCGACGTGCCCGGCGAGGTCGCCGCCGCGACCCAGCCCTTCCCCACCTCCCCGCCCCCGTTTGCCCGCCAGGGATTCACTCCCGACGACCTCATCGACCTCACGCCGGAGCTGCGGCGGCGCGCGGAAGAGCTGACAGCCGGCTACCGCTTCGGCCCCCTCTACGAGCCGCCCTCCATGGAGGGCACCATCGCCATGCCGGGCATCCTCGGCGGCGGCAACTGGGGCGGCGTGGCGGTGGATCCCGCCAGCGCGGTCCTGTTCGTGAAGTCGTCCGAGGAGGCCAGCCTGCTCCGGATCGCGCCCGCCAACCCGGCCACTACGGTGGCCGACTACGCCATCGACCGCACGGCGTCCCGGACCCTGACGGTGGACGGGCTGCCCATCTCCAACCCGCCCTACGGCACCGTTACGGCCATCGACATGAACGGCGGCGCGATCCTCTGGCAGGAGGCGGTCGGGGAGCGCCCCGAGATCGCGGGACATCCGGCGCTGGCCGAGCTCGACCTGCCCGCCCGGCTGGGGGTGGTGGGGGCGCCGGGCCCGTTCGCGACCGCCGGCGGCCTGGTGTTCCTCACGGGCGGCTCGGACATCCTGTACGCCTTCGACGCGGCGAGCGGAGAGGTGCTCTGGGAGGGCCGGCTGCCCGCGCGGGCCTACGCCAACCCGATGACCTTCGAGACCCGGGACGGCCGGCAATTGGTGGTCATCGCCACGGGCGAACGCGAGGGGGCGGCGCTGCTGGCGTTCGGGCTCTAGGGATCAGCCGGACGGTTCTGCCGCAGGAGCTCCTCCGCTCCCTCCGGCAGGAACAGCTTGTCCGAGATATCCGCGATCTCCTCGGCTTCTTCCCAGGCCTTCTCCAGTAGCCACAATTCGCCTTCCAGGGCGCGTCGCTCCTGTTCTTCGTGGAGCGCCATTTCCAGCGCGAGCTTGTGCGGTTTGGGCATCTTGTTGACGTAGCCTGGCACGCCCTTCTTGTCTTCGAAGCGCTGTCCCTCCGCGACCCTCGCCAGAAAACGCTCCGGATGTCCGGTGGTCTCGATGAGGCCTACGGCGTTCTGCACCGCACCGCTGGCTCCGCCGGACGCGTTCATCCTCGGGAGGATCGCCGCTGCGAACCGGTGCGCTTCGGCGCCGTCGTGCCAGGTCTTCCGTTTTCCCTTGCGGATCTGAAGCCTGAAGCCCTGCTCGTCGTCGGCGGGCCGGATGCGCGTGCCCAGAAGGTCATGGTTGTTGAGCTTGATGACACGCTCTGCTTCGGGACGCAGTTTCACGACAGTGCGCCGACTCCGCCAGACGTTGAACCAGTTGGGCACCTGGCTGATGACGCCCGCGCCCACGCCGGCTACGGCTCCGCCGACCACGATGCCTCCGATCACGACGGCCACGGCCGTCCCATACAGGATCGTACGTTTTCGCCGCCGCCCGAACTGGTCTCCGTAGCGCCAGGCCGCGAACTCGGGCCGCATGGGCTCGCCGATGCGCACCAGGGTCAGGCCCTCGGGATGACGCGCCAATCCGATGTTGTCCGTGGAGACACGGATGCGGGTGTCGCGGAAGAGCCGCTCGCAGTCTTCAACCGCCTCCCAGCGCTCCTCGAGCGGCGTCAGGTTCCAGCGCTCGCACTTCGTACAGACCACCCAGAGGCGGCCCCGGACGGCGTCGAAGGCCAGCCTCCGCCCAACCGGGAACGACTCCACGACCTCGTTGGCGCCCAGAGGCTTCCGGCAGAACATGCATGTGGTGTACATGAGTTTTCGACGTGCTCAGGTCACCAGGTCCGAAGGGGTCCAGAGTAGTTCTGTACGATGTCAATAAGACGACCGAGGCGGCTTCGGGGTTTCCCTGCTCGTGAAGCCGACCACCACGGGACGACTATCCAGGACGTGGAGCCAAAGACTGCGGATTCATGGCCACCCCGTCAACGTCGGACTCGGCGCGTATCCGGTCGACCGATTGGTCGGCGTTCCTAAAGCCCCATCAGCCCGAAACGCCTCCATAGATCGTCGAGCCACTCGATCTCGTCCGGCGTGAGTGGTCCTGTTGAGCGCGCGTGCCACCACTCCATGACCTCCGTCTCGGCAGCTCGCAACGCCGGCGCCCAGCCGGCTGCCGGCCCGGAGCCCTGGTCCGCGAACAGCTTCGCTCTATCGATGAAGAACGCGCCTCCGAGCGACGCGAGAGAGATGGCTCGATCGGCCTGCGGCGGAACCTCGGGCGGGCGGCGCAAGCCGAGCCGCAAGTATGGTAGCGTCCAGTTGTTGGGCTCGATCACACCCGCAGGATTCTCCACGACCACCCACGCGTGCACGACCGATATCCCGGCTTCGCTCCGCCCATGCACAGTTGAACGAGCGTCGTGCAGGCCAAGGTCCTCGTGATCCGTGCGGTGGCTCTCCATATCGAGTCTGCCGGAATGGACGTGCCATGCGTCACCCTCGAATGGGTTCGGCGGAGGAACCTTGCCGTTTCCGGAACCCACCACGTATCCAAAACCGATTCCCACCAGCATCTCGCGCCCGTCCACAACCGCGTACATGAGGATTTCGGGTCTCGCGGGATTGATCTCGCCGTCGAACAACCGCGCCAGGCTGACCCAGTGACGTCCCATGGCGGGGGCGTCGGCTCCCACCCGTCGAAATCCATCGGCGACAGCGGCCGAGGGGTCATGGTAACGCTCGGTCGCACGCTGGCTGACCACCAGGAAATCGGTCTGCTCCGCCGACAACCCGCACCAGGATGGCAAGGGCCGTCCGGACGACGAATGCTCCTGTCCCTGCGCACCGCAGCACCAGCACAGCCAGGCGGCCAGCGAGACCAGGGAGCGAATCGTCCTCACGGTTCGCCATCCGGATCCAGGGTCTCGAGCTCGCCGTACGCTGCCTCGAGACGGGCCAGCAGGTCCCCGCTCACGCCCTGCGGATAGCGGCTCAGGAGCTGCAGATTGGCGCGGTCCTCGGGATTCGCGGCCAAGTCTTCGCCCGTCGCTTCATAGGGTCGGACATTTGCCGACAAGGAAAAGCCGCGGCCAAAAAAGCCGCGGCGGACGCCACCGGCATGCGCGAATCGGCCTCGGGTGATTCCCGGGAACGGAATACGCGCCAGCCTTCCCGCGAGCCGGTGCTGACCCGCCGAGTCAACAAGGACGAGAAGGGCGTCCTCCTCCACGGCAAGCACCTCCGCGTCAAGGGTATCGCCAGCGACATACAGCAGTGAGGCGATTCCCGAGGGGTGCAGCGCGGGGGGAAACCGATCCACCTTGGGGCCATACGAACAGGCCGGCATCAGAAGGGAGACCATCCCCGCGAGAACGAACCGGGTCTTCGGATGCGGCACCGGTCACCTCACCGGGATTCGGGTGGCGTAGAACTGCTCCTCCATCGTATCACGTGCCGCGTGCCACCGGCGGAGGGCCTCGACGAGGGTTTCGGGGCCTGGCCGGAACGGTTCCGTTTCGCGCCCGGCGGCCAGCCAGCTTTGCCGGACCCACTCGATGTAGTAGCCCTGCGACGCGAGGAAGAACGTGCGACTGCGGTTCCGCCCGTCTTGCCGGGCATCGACACCGGGCCGGAAGACGATCTCAAAGGCATGCCCGGGAGAGGTCACAAGATACGAGTCGTCCGCCGACGCCAGATTGGCGAGCATGTCCGTCTGGTCGCTGCCGTCCAGGGCGTGGATCATCGAGAGCGGAACCACTCGGCCTTCGGCGTATCGCGCGGTCTCGAACGGCATCACATGGTCGATCCGCCAGTGATCGGCCGGAAACGCCAGCCGGATCCTCACGGACGCCTCCGTCCGGTCCGGGCTCACGGGAACGACGACGGCGACATCATCCCACGCCAGCGGCCCTTTGTCGGGAATCCGGGCAACCTCACGCCATGTGCCGCTCTCGAGTACGCTGGCGCGCATACCGAGGTTGTCGGCGGCCCACTGGCCGAGTTCGACCGCCGGCCCGATCTCCCCAAGATCCTGGCCGAGCCAGTCCAGTGCACGCGCCCCTCGGTCGCCCAGCATCATGTCGTAGAAGAGCACCGTGGCGAGCAGGCTGTTCCTCAGGCGCAGGTGCAGCCCGATCTGCCCGGCCTCCAGGGGAACCGCTACATCCAGTTCGATATGGTCCTCGACCTCCCCGGGACCCGAAGCTATGGCATCCTCGATGCGGGACACGGAGCTGGTGTACAGGATTCCGTCCGGCCTTGAGAGCAGCTCCGTCACGTCGCGGCCATCCCGGTCCGCAGCGTGCTGCAACGCGAGCGGGCTTCCGAGCCTGACGGGCCTTCCCTCGGGATCCGGGACCACCTGCTCGTGGGACGCGTGCCCGACTTCGATCAGTTCGAAGTGGTTGATGTAGTGCGTCTCCACCGCTTCGTTGCGAACCTCGAGACGTACCTCGCCCTGGTCGTCAACGCCGACCGCGAGTCGGTCGACATCTCGCGATTCGAACAGCGGAGCGATGCTGTATGAGAACGCTTCGGCCTCCAGCAATTCGACTCCCGTGCCATCCGAGTACACCGTGGGGCAAGAACCCCAGATCGCGGCAGCAAGACCAGCGCTCACCACGGTGATTGCCGCGGTGTGCAGGTAGACGGAAGCGATCGACTTAAGGATATCCGTTTCCGTCCTGAAGCTCTCCATGGCAAGCACGCTGTCCAGAGCGACTCCCAGGACGGCGCCGACGGGGTTGAGACGAATGTCGAATCGCGCCCCATCACCCGTTACCAGGCTGTTGTCGATCGTGACCCCGTCAGAGAATACGATCGTGGAACCGTCCACGAGGTGCGCCTTGACTGGCGACTGAACCACGCGCGGCCCGGCCAGCGGGACCGATTCGTACCGGACGTTGGTCACGCACGAACCGATCGCGGCTACCAGAACCGCGGCGCCGATGGCGGCGCGGAACGGGTGGCGTACGCGGAGAACGTGTAGGGCACTACCAGCCGAGACCCAAACCATTGTCGCTTCCTTGAACTGAACTGCAGGCGAACGTGTCCCAGCCGCGTCCGGTCACCGCAATACTCGTATCGACGAGATTACGTCGTCCCAGTTCCGAATTGAGTCGTGGGGGATACCTAATGGTGGTAGTGGGATCCGGCTGAGGTCCGGGATGTCGGACGTGACGGTGAGGCTGTCCCCCCGGAAGGTATCGTGCACATATAGGACCGCCTGCCATCCATCGGCGACTCTGATGGAAGAAACGCAATCGGTCCAATATTCCTGACCGAAGATCTTGGTGGCGCAGTCCGACGCAGCGGGTTGAGGCTCGTCGTCCACCCGCCGGAGGTCTCTCACGTCGTTGACAAAGACCCGGTGCGGACCGCGGTAGTCGGCGCGCGCGAATACGATGATGCCGGCGCTGGGGACGAGTCCGACCGGATCGATCGGACTGCCTTCGCACCCTGCGAGCAGCAACAGCACGAGGAACGAGGCTGTGAGGTGCGTTTCGTTGAGCCGGCCGGAACCCATCAGCGGATGCCGGGCTCCCGCTCCGCCATCCTGGCGATCAGCCGGTTTCGCGGCATGCGCTCGATGAGAGCCCTGTGTCTCGTCTCCTCCAGATCCTCCCGCAAACTCGCCCGCAGCGCGTCGCCGGCTTGCCCGGTGAAACCGGTCACACCCGTCACAGCGGCCGCCCCATCGCGTCCGATGCATTCCTTCAGGTTGACGGTGCCGCCCGTGGACGTGCGTTGTGGATTCACCCGTAAATTCCAGAGGAGTCCCCACAGCCGCCATGTCGCCGGGATGCAGCCGGAGAAATAGTTTCGGCGGACGTCGCCGGCGGGGAGCAGGGGCGGCGAGCCTGTCAACTCGTTACCTGCAAGGGAGATGAAGCTCTCGACCTCGTAGAGCGAAAGGCTATCGAGTTCGGCCGGTGCCGGGCCCGAGAAGCGGTTGTTGTCCGCGAACAGGAAAGCCAGGGGGTATCGGTCACTGTCCCAGTCATGCAGGAATGCCGACCGCACGAACTCCCCCGATATCGGACCCGACAGGTCGTTGTCGTCCAGCCACAGGACTTCCAGCACCTCCAGGTCGCCCAGCTCCGGCGGGATCGAACCGGTCAATTGATTGTCCTGCAGTTCCAACGCCCTGAGGCTGTCGAGCTGGCCCAACTCCGGCGGAATCGAGCCCGTCAGCCGATTGCCGGAAAGGGACAGGTCCATCAGCCTGGACAGCTCGCCCAGCTCCGGCGGGATCGACCCCGCGATTTCGTTGTCGTTGAGGAGCAGGAACCTGAGATTGTCGATGTCGGTCAGCTCTGGCGGGAGCTCGGTCAATTCGTTGTGGGCGAGGGTGAGGAACTGGAGGTTGGCGAGGCCGCCAAGTTCCGATGGGACGTCAGCCAGGTTGTTTCCCGAAAGGTACAGCACTTCGAGATTGCCCAGGTTGCCAAGTTCCGACGGGACGCTGGTCAACTTGAGATCTTCGAGGGTCAGTACCACGAGGTTGTCCAGGTCGCCAAGTTCCGGTGGGATGGAACCCGTCAGTTGATTCGCGCCCAGCCACAAGGCCAAGAGGCCATCCAGTCCGCCGAGTGCCGATGGGATCGATCCTGTCAACTGATTATGGCTTAGCGCCAACGCCTCGAGGTTGGCCAGTTCGGCGAGTTCGACAGGGATCGATCCCGTCAACTGATTCCCGGCCAGCATCAACTCCTCGAGATTGGCCAGCTCGCCGAGTTCGGCGGGGATCGATCCCGTCAGTTGGTTCGAGACCAGGTACAACGAAGCGAGATTGCCGAGATCGCCCAGCTCCGGCGGAATTGAACCCGTCAGCCTGTTCTCATCGAGATCCAGGACTTCGAGGCTGGACAGGTCGCCGAGTTCCGCCGGGATCGACCCCGTCAGTTGGTTTGCCCAGAGATTCAGCCAGAGAAGGCTGGAAAGGTTGCCGAGCTCCGCCGGGATCGACCCCGTCAGCCGGTTGAAAGAGAGGTCCAGGTCCTCCAGGTTGCCCAGACCGCCCAGTTCTCCCGGGATTGAACCGGTCAACCGGTTTTCGGGGAGTTGCAGCTCCACCAGTTTGGTCAGGCTCCCGAGTTCCGGCGGAATCGACCCGGACAGGTTGTTGTAAGGCAGCCACAAGGCCTGCACCCGGCCGGCCGTGTCCACGCCGACGCCTTCCCAGTCGGCGATCGACGGTTCGGACATCCAGCCGCCCTGGTAATCCCAGTCCGGACCTCCGGTGGCGTGATAGAAGACCTCGAGGATTTCACGGTCTGTCAGCGTATCGGTCACCGCATTCCGAGCCTGCGCCTCGGCGTAAGGCGCGGCTTCAGCAATGGGTGCCACTACCTCTGCGGCGTCTGAAGTGCAGGTCCCAGACACGAGGCACGCCAATGCCACACTGGGCCAGAAGCGTTTCAACATTGGTCAGCCTCCGTCATTCACTTTCGCCCCTGCGGCGACCTGCCTGACGCGATCATAGTATCACGGTGCCCTTGCTTCAACGATCAATACATGATCGACAGGATTCCAACGGTTACCATACAGAGACTTCACCGGGACGCGCCAAGGATGAGGATGTGGAGTTGGCATGCGCACGGGTATCCCCTCTTCAGGGGACACCCGGGAATGGGAGGGAATGCTGGCGCGTCCGAAACGAGGGTTTCCCGTTACCGGGTTGACCCTCGCAGGATTTCCAGCGACATGACCCTCCGCACCAACTCGGTCTGCTTGCGAATCCCCAGCTTGCGGTAGACCCGCTTGAGGTGGGTCTTGACCGTGCTCTCCGCGCAGCCCAGCGAAGCCGCAATGCCGGGTACCGTCCGGCCCGCCGCGACCGCCACCGCCACGCGGCTCTCCATGGGAGTCAATCCGAAGAGCTTTGCCACCAGGCCCGGATCGACCCGGGGTCGGCGCGCTGGGTCCACGACGAGCACCAGTGCCCCGACCTCGCCCGCACGACGATCCACACCCATGCGCCGTGCGGGATGGATTTCAAGGATCAACGGCGTTCGATCCTTCCTGCGCGTGATCCCCATGGAACCCCCGACGCCCGGAACACCGGACCGGGGCAGCGCCTGGGCCAGCAGGCGCTGAAGCTCTTCGTTTTCCCCTCGGTGCCCGCAGCTTAGTACACCTTCCGCATCACGGAGCCCATCGCGCTCGACGAGGATGCCCCTGGCGCGGTCGTTCGCCTCCACGATGCGTCCATGGCGATCCAGCTGGATCGATCCCACCCGCCCGTTCTCGAGCAGTCCGGCCAGCGACGCGGCCAACGCCCCGGCATCCGCTATCGCACGGCGAACACGCGCGGCCTGGCGTATGTGAGGCGCGAGGAGCCGGATGACCCGGACCTGATCGTGCCCCCATCCTTCCCGCGCGGTAGAGTTTCCGCAGGACCAGACGATCGCCGATCCGTCCAACCCGTGCATTGCGGTGAAGAACCCGTTCTGCGTGCTGTTGGCCACGCGGAACTCATTGTATGCAGCGGATGTCTTCATCTCCTGGTCGGTGTAGAGATCCGACTTCCAGGCCAGCTCTCCATCGTCCAGTCCGGCGAGCCGTGGAATCGCTTCATCCCGCCAGTAGTAGTCGCGATAATACAGCTGGCGCAGATCGTCCCGTGATTCCGCCCCCACATAGAACCGGGACAGAAGAAGCTCGGGCTCACCCCCGGGACCCATGTCCAGGTGCGTAATGCTCTGGCCGGTCGTCCGGATCAAGTCGTTCATCGCGGCAGCTGCGGAAGCCCAGCTGACGCCTCCAAGCGCCGCCTCGTACAGATGCTCCACGACCCGCCCGAACCTGTCCGCTCCGACCATGCTCTCTACTCGTTTCGGTTGCTGCCGACCGGCCACGCCCAAGCCTGCCCGGAGATGACCATGACCGCCACCGATACGTCGCCGATCGCCATATTTTGCGATTGACTCGCGACTCTTGGCTTGTGTTCGTGATACTACCGTGATCGCCGAACAACCTGCAAGCGCGACCGACGGGCCCGGACCTCCCCGGCGCGCCGTTCCGGACCTGCCATCCTCGGAATCGAGGGACTTGCAGCACCACCGCGGGCGGATCGGGGCAGGCATCGCGCGTTCGACGTGACGCGGGCATGGGCCCGCCGGCCACTTGTGCTTCATGCTGCCGTCGTGGCAAGGTGCTGCACCGGCCTCGCCCGCGGACATCGACAGCAAACTGATATCTACTGGTATCATAACTGACAAATACTGACATCTTCATGGGAGCAGAACGCATGGGTCAGGAAACCACGGCACTCATCACCGACCCGATGGGGGTATTCGCCTTCCTGGCCGCCATCGTGGCCCTGGTCTTCTGGGTCTCGGAGCTGCCCCGCTTTCGCAAGGTGTTCGAGGTCGTTCCGCCCGTCATCTACGTCTACTTCCTGCCCATGCTGGCCACGACCGCCGGGATCACGCCCGCAGAATCCCCGCTTTATGGCTGGACGGTGCCGTACCTGCTCCTGTTCGCGCTCCTGCTGCTGATGGTCTCGGTGGATCTGGGGAGCGTCTTGAAGCTCGGAGGGACGGCGCTCTTCATGGTCGCGGCCGGCACGGTGGGGATCATCATCGGAGGCCCGATCTCGCTCCTGATCTTCAGGGACATGCTGCCCCCGGACGCCTGGACCGGCTTCGCCGCGCTCTCGGGAAGCTGGATCGGAGGGACGGCCAACATGGTGGCCATCGCCGAGAGCGTGGGGACGTCACCCGACGCCATGGGGCCGGCGATCGTGGTCGACACCGTGGTCGGATACGGATGGATGGGGGTGCTGATCGCGATGGTCGGGCTGCAGGGCCGTTTCGACGAGCGCACGCGCGCCCGCACCGGCGCCATAGAGGAGACCAACCGGCGCCTGGAGGCCATCAACCGGGAGCGGCGCCCGATGTCGCTGCGCCACGCGGTGGTCATGATCGGGTTCGGGATGGCGTGCGCGGTGGGCGCCCGGCAGCTCGGCGCGATGCTCCCAGCCGTCGGCGATCCCACCATCATCAGCAGCACCACCTGGGCGATCCTGATCGTCGTGACCGGCGGGCTGATCCTGTCGTTCACGCGGCTGAGGGAGCTCGAGACCGTGGGGGCGTCACATCTGGGCTACACGGCGCTCTACCTGCTGCTGGCGGGGATCGGGGCCCAGGCCGACCTGAGGGCGGTGCTCGACACTCCTGTCTACCTCGCGGCGGGAGCCGTCTGGATCGCGATTCACCTGGTTGTCCTGCTGATCGCTGCCCGCATCGTGCGCGCGCCATTGTTCTTCGTGGCCACCGGAAGCATGGCCAACGTCGGGGGGGCGGCGTCCGCGCCGGTGGTCGCGGGGGTGTATCACCGGGCCATGGCCCCGATCGGGCTGCTCATGGCCGTCGCGGGCTACATCCTGGGGATCTACGGGGCGCTCGCGTGCGCGTGGCTGCTGGGTCAGGTGGGGGGTTGAGACGGATGGGCGGGCGGCAGGGCGGACGTGCGCACGAGGCGGTGGCGGGCCGGAGGTCGGCGGGCTGGGTTGGCTTGCCGCGGACGGTCGCTGACACGGAAGCGATGGCCGCGATTCGCGCGGTCTCGATGCACATGGCGAAGGCGGCCGCGGGCTCGATTGTCGCGCTTCGGCCCGCGAGGCTCTTCCCCGGCATGTTTCTGCTCCTCCTCGCTGCCGGCTGCTCCCCAGCCCCGGCCGACCCCGACCCGGTCCTGCTGGAGGCTGTGGATTGGTACACAGGTGTGGCGGGTAGCGTAGACGATGCCCGCGCCCGTGAACTCCTCGAGCAGGCGGTCGACCGCGGGGGCGTGCTCTCCATGATGTGGCTGGCGCGCGTCCATTCCACCGGGCGGATGGGCTTCCCCCACGACGAGGAGCGGGCGCGCTCAATCGCCGCGGAGGTCATCGACGAGGTGGAGCGCGCGGCCGAATCGGGCGTGCTGGAGGCCGTCTTCCTGATGGGCACCGCCTACGACGAGGGGCTGGGCCAACCGGTCGATCCGGTGCAGGCAGCGGCCTGGCACCGCCGCGCCGCCGAGCGGGGGCACGTGCTGGGAGCGCACAACCTGGGGAATCAGTACGCGGCCGGGCGGGGTGTGCAGGAAGACCACGGGCTGGCGGCGGAGTGGTGGCTGCGCGCCGCCGAGCGGGGAGACGCCATCACGCAGCTCCGGCTCGGCGAGGCCTACGAGGCCGGGCGGGGCGTGCCGCTTGACCTGGAGCGGGCGCGGGAGTGGTACGGGCGGGCGGCCGCGGCGGGCAACGCGCAGGCTCGGGAGGCGCTGGAGACGCTTTAGCCGTCTCGGCGATATCGGTCGAGGAACGCGTCCGTTCCGGCGGGCAGGAAGAGATTGTCCGAAATCGCAGCGATCTCTTCGGCCTCTTTCCACGCTCGTTCAAGGATCCACAGTTCCCCTTGGAGGGCCCGGCGTTCCTGCTCTTCGTGAAGCGCCATCTCCAGCGCGAGCGTTGTGTGCTTCTCGAGTGCGCTCAACTGCACTCCGGCGGGTGAATATCGATACTGTAGAAGGTGGGCGAGGCTTCGAACGATTCTATCCGGCTGCCCGGCGCGTTCGATCCTTGTCACGGCAGCCTGCACCGTCTTCCGGGAACCCCCGTCGGCATTGACCCGCGGCAGGATGGCATGGAGTACCCGGACGGCGTCCTCGCCCTCGAACCTCTCCTGCTTTCCGCCAACAAGCCCCTTGGCCTTCACTTCGACACTGAAGTCGGATTCGCCCCCCGACGGACGCAGGCGAGCCCAAAGAGCGCGGAAGCGGTTCATCCACCGAAGTCGCCCGTCCTCCGGGCGAAAGAAGACCGACGGGCGGAACATGTTCCACCCGTTGATCGATTGGTAGATGAACGTCCCGAAGCCGATGCCCCCCAGCCCCGCCAGTGCTCCGCCCAGTACCATGCCGCCGGCTCCCGCAAGGAACGCCCCGGTTCCAATAGCCACAGCACGCCGACGCCTCCGCCCGAACTGGTCTCCATATCGCCAAGCCGCAAACTCCGGCCGCAGCGGCTTTCCGATCCGAACCAGTTCCAGCCCTTCCGAATGCCGCGCCAGCCCGATGTTCTCTGTAGAAGTGCGGATCCTCGTGGCACGAAAGAGCTTCTCGCACGTTTCCACCGCCTCCCATCGCTCTTCCAGCGGAGTGAGGTTCCAGCGCTCGCAGCGGCGACACACCACCCATAGCCTTCCCTTCGCCGCGTCGAAGGCAAGGCGGCGACCGACGGGGAACTCCTCGACGACCTTGTTCGTCCGGAGCGACTTGTTGCAGTACATGCATGTCGTGTACACGGCGTTCGCGGACGATTGGATTCAGAGGAGCAACTCGGCAGGTAATCATATTCGCACATCGCATTCTGCAACGGCAACGGTCCCCACACACTCGACGGTTGACAGAATGACGGTTGCTTCGTCACTTTGCCCGTCAATATGACAATTCTACCGCGATTCCTCGCCGCTCCGCGCGGGAGCTTCTTCCTCTTCGGCCCACGCGGGACCGGCAAGACGACATGGTTGCGCGCGCAGTTTCCGGACGCGCTTGTAGTGGATCTCCTGCGCGCCGAAGAGTTCCGCCGATTCGCGGCTCGCCCGGAGCGATTGCGTGAATTGGTCCACGCTGTTCCACCCGGCGGAGATGTCGTGGTGGACGAGATCCAGCGCGTCCCCGAACTCCTGAACGTGGTGCACGAACTCATGGAGAGCGGGAAACGGTGGCGGTTCGTCCTAACGGGATCGAGCGCCCGGACGCTGCGCCGGGGAGGAGTCAACCTTCTCGCGGGACGCGCGATCCTGCGGACGATGCACCCCTTCATGGCGGGGGAACTCGGGGCCGGCTTCGACCTGAGAGCCGCTCTTTCGCTGGGAACCGTACCCACCGTCCTCTCATCAAGCGATCCCGCGGGCGCGTTGTCCGCCTACGCATCCCTCTACGTGGAGCAGGAAGTGCGTGCCGAGGGGCTGGCTCGAGACGTGGGCAACTTCTCGCGGTTCCTCGAAGCCATCGCGTTCTCCCACGCGGCGACGCTCAACGTCAGCGAAGTAGCACGCGAATGCGAGACGAGCCGGTCCACCGTGTCGGGCTATGTCGAGTTGGTCGAAGATCTGCTGTTGGCGTTCCGCCTCCCCGTCTTTACCCGGCGCGCCAAGCGACGCCTCGTGGCGCACCCGCGCTTCTTCTACTTCGACTGCGGGGTCTTCCGCAGCCTGCGTCCCTCGGGTCCGCTCGACCGGCCCGAAGAGATCTCCGGCCCCGCCCTCGAGGGACTGGTCGCACAACACCTGCGCGCATGGCTGGCCTACTCGGAAACGGACGGCAGGCTCTACTACTGGCGTACCCGGGCGGGGGCCGAGGTCGATTTCGTCCTCTATGGAACTCCCGGCATCTGGGGCATCGACGTCATGAATGCCGACCGCATCCGTCCCGCCGATCTCAGGGGCCTCGGGGCCTTCGGCGACGAGTACCCCGAGGCCCGCCGGATTCTGCTCTACCGCGGCGAGCAGAGGCTGGTCAGAAACCGTGTGCTCTGTCTGCCTGTCGGTGAGTTTCTCGCGAAGCTGGATCCCGCCAGGGAACTGGAGGATGTCGTCGCGTCAGCGTAGGTCCCGGGGCCAGATAGCCGGCCCGCCCTTCAGGTTGACGGCTCCGAAGTCACGGAGATCCAGTGTCGCGATCGCCTCCGCTTCCAGCCGCTCCGCTACCGCCATGACGACCCCGTCGACCAGCCCGAGCGAGAGGCCGCCATAGGCGCGGTCGAGCTCCAGCGCCCTCCGCACGTCGGCCCAGCCACCCCATTCGACGGCGAAGCAGCCCTCCTCCAGGTCGGCCTGGAATGCCCTGTACACAGCGGCGCCGAGTGCCCGGGGAATCATGTAATCCAACTCGGGGAGAATCGCCCACGGCAACACCCATCGTTCACGACAGGCATGAAACGCCTCCGCCAAAGCTCCGTGGGAACGGCTGCGCCGATCCAGAAGTCCCAGCAGGGCACTGGTGTCGGCCACGATCACGGGGCCGGATCCCTCCTGGACTCAGGGTGCGGGCGGTGCTCTCCGGCCGGAGCGGCCCCGCTGTCCTCCGCGCCCGTGAGACCCTCTGCGCCGAAGCCGTCCATCATGTCCTCGTACCGCTCGGCCAGGTCGGCGACGCCGCTGTCTCCCATGCCGATGGACTGCGGCCATCGACGCTCGGTTGCCCGAGCCGCGTACTCGGCCACCGCCTCGCGAACCAGTTCCGCCGCCGAACGCCTCTGATCGGCCGCCAGTGACTTGAGCGTGCGGTAGTCGGCGGCATTCAGGTACACGGTCGTCTTGATGGTCTTCATAAAGTATATGGTATATGGTAACCATATACCTGGCAACCGCTGCGGCCTGGCGTCAGTGGGTCGGCCGGTACGCCCTGGCAGCCTGATGGAGCGCCCGGAACACGACTCCGCGATCCCCAAGCCTGTGGTGAAGTTCACGCTCCAGCCCGGCAATCGGATAGAGATTCTGGGGCGCCCGGTCGTCCTTGTGGGGCTCGGAGGCGAAGCGCGGCAACACCGCCGCCGTCGCGTCCGCGATCCTCCGCACCTGCTCCAGCTCCGTCTCCGGCCAGGCCTCGCAGCGGACGATGCCCGCCCAGGGGTGCCCGCGCGCTTCCGTGAGGCGCAGATACCACGAGTATCGCGTCCACTTCGTCTGAATGAGAAACAGGGGAGTCCGCTCCCGGGCGGCGAGCCGCGCCACCACCGCGCGCGCAGCCCCGGTCAGGTACTGGACGCGGTGGGTCTTCACGTAGCCGATGGCCCCCGGGATGCGTTGGCCGCCGCGCAGGGGGCCGTCCATCAGCATCAGGGCACCGGGATGCAGAGGGGGATTGGCGCCGTTGGAATCCGAGCCGAGGCCGACGCGCGCCGAACGACCACGCGATCGCGTGGCGCCCCACCCACCCGCAACCTTGACCTCCAGTTGGCCCATGCGCTCCTGCAGCCCGTTCACCAGCTGCTGGATGTCGTCTTCGGCCACGGGGCAAGCGGCGAAGGTCCCCACTCGGGTCACCAGGTCCGGGACCCCGGCCCGGCCGAAGAACCCGCGGCGCACCTCCGCCGCCACGATCTCGGCCTTGCGGCCGCAGCGCACCATCCCGGCAGCGTACGAGGCGCAGATGCCGAGACTGGGGTCACCCGCGGCGCTCATCCAGACGCGCGCCTCCATTCGGCGCACGCCGTCGATAAAGTAGACCCTCGCGGGGACGGCCGCGGCTTCGTCGGAAGGGAGCGGGCGCCATTCGCCCTCGGGAAGTTCCACGCCGGCGTCCACCTGGTCGGCCGGGATCTCCTCCCGCTCCATCTCGACCGGAGAGCCGTACTCCGGGGACCAGCCTTCGATGGCGAGGGATTCGAAGCGCTTCACGTCTCGACCCGCTCCACCGAGGACGAGTTTCCCACCTTCTTCACCCGGTACTGGACCGGTATGCGATCGGCCAACTCGGGAACGTGGGTCACGATCCCGACCATGCGTTCGGTGCCGAGTTGCTCGATGGTGGCCGCCACTACATCCAGCGTCTCCGAATCCAGCGTCCCGAAACCCTCGTCCAGGAAGAGCGCCTCGAGCTTGGCACTGCCGTGCGCCGCCAGGTTGGTCACCTGCTCCGCCAGCGAAAGAGCGAGGGCAAGCGAGGCGAGGAAGGTCTCGCCTCCGGACAGCGTCTTGGCCAGCCGGGGCTCGTCGGCGTTCCTGTGGTCGATCACCAGGAACTCGTTTCTGTCCGACAGATCGAGTGAATAGTGGCCGCTCGACAGCTCCCGAAGCCGGGTCGTCGCGCCCTCGACGAGCCAAGCGAGAATCTGGTTCTGCATCCAGGCGCCGAAGCTTCTCGCGCTGAGGTGGGTTCCCAGATCCTTGGCGATGACCGCGCGCTTGCGAACGTCCTTCTCCTCGCTGACTACGCGCTTCCGCTCGGCGGCGGACTCGCGCAACTGTTCCAGCCGCGCGCGGGCCGCTCCCAGTTCCTCCGAGCATTGCTGCGCGGGATCCTCGTCGGGTCCCACGGCAAGGCCGTCCCGCAGGCAGCGTTCCCGGAGCTTCGAATCGAGACGGGTCTTGTCCCGGGTCGCCCTCTCGTGTTCCGACTCGGCCTTGGCCATGGTTTCCCGCGATGTGGCATACTGCCCGTCGGCCCACTCCGACAGGCGGGTCCACGAACCCGAGAGGTCGCCTTCGGCGGCCGGCGGCGGTTGCATCTCGGCAACGCCATCGCGGACGCTGCGGAACCGGGTCCACGCTTCCGCGATGCGCGCCTGCAGACCCTTCAGCTTCTGCTCGGCGTCGCCGTGCGTACGCCTGGCCGCATCCTCATCCGCCTGCGCCTGTCGCAACGCGGCCTCAGCCGCGCCAATCCTCTCCAGCAGCTCAGCCGTTTCCTCGGGGGTCGGCGCCTCCGTCAGGTCGGCCCGAAGACTCTCGGCGAACCTCTTCTGTTGCCTCAGTGTGGCGCTGGCACCGTTCAACCGGGCTTCACACCCGGCCCGCTCCCGAGCGGCCGCTCCGGCTTGCTCTTCCAACAGCCGCACGCTCGCCTCCGCCTCGGAGATGCGGATCAACTCGGCATCGATTTGCCCGGGCGTCGGCTTCCCCGCGAGCTGTTCACGGAGGGCTGCCACCGACTGCTGCCGAAGTTCGAACGCGGTCACGCACGACGTCCGCGTCGCCGCGCGTCCATCCCTGGCGTCTCGGGCCCGTTTCGATCCTGCTTCCGCGGCGCTCTTGCGCTCCCGGGCTCCGTCCAGATCCGCGGGGACGTCATGTTCCGGCAGTTGTGACACAGTCTGGAGGCAGACGGGGCATGGCTCACCCTCCGTCAGGTGGTGGGCCATATCGGCCGCGCCGTGAGCCAGCCGGAGCTCATCCAGCACCCGGGTCGCGACGTCCAATTCGTGATCGGCCTCGGCCATTCGGCCAACCGCCACCCGGTATTCCCGCTCGGCGTTCGAAAGCGCGCCCCGGGCGCGCTCAGCCTCGCCCTCCAGCCCCACGAGCTGATCGTGTTGTCGACGGAAAGCCTCGAGCTCGTCCTTGCCGGGCAGCCCATCGAGCGACCGCCTGGCCTCTGCGAGTTCCTCATTTGCGGACTTTTCATGCCTCGCGGCCGACGCGGCGGCTTCCGCAGCGGCGTTCAGTGCATCGCGGGTCCGCCCGATCTCCGCCTGCATTCCGGCGAGCTCCTTACGCGTCTTGACCACGTTCTCGATGGCCGCCCTCTGCGGCAGGTCGGCCAGGGCGGCCTGCGCACCACGCCGCCGGTCCACGGCCCGTTCCAGCGCCTCCGACGCCGCCCGCAGTCCTTCTTCGGCCTGGCGGTATTGCGTCGCGAGAATCGCCGCTTGTTCCGGAACGCGCACTTCGGCAAGGAGTTCCAGCCGCCCGGCAGCCTTCGTCCAGCGATCGCCCGCGGCCTCGGCGGCGGACGCAAGCCGGGCAAGCTCCGCCGACACCTTGCCGATGTGCTCCCAAAGCTGGACCAGCGTCGCGATCCGGCGCTCTGCCGCGCCAACGGCCTCCGGAGTCGCGTGCGCCAGCGCCGACTCCAACTGCCACTTGAGGTTGTCCGCTCGGCTCTCCTCCTCCTTCCACCGCAGGTTTGCGGCCTTGCGCAATCGCTCGTACAGCCCCAGCCCGAGCAGTCTCTCCAGCAGCTGCTTGCGTTCCGCAGGCCGGGCTCGCAGGAAGGCGGCGAAGTCGCCCTGCGGGAGCACGACGCACTTGGTGAAGTGGTCGAGGCTCAGCCCGATTACGTCGTGCTGCACGCTCGCCGACAGGTCCGCCTCGGTAGCTGCGAGTGTCGTGACCGGTTCTCCCTCGGTGAACGCCTCGAGACGGGCCTCCTTCGTGGTGGCACCGGTCCTGGTGCGCTGAACGACCCTGACGGCCGTGTACGTCCTGCCCCTGGCCTCGAAGTCGAGCCTTACCCTGGCCCGGTTCTTCCCCTGGCTGATGACCGGCGCGATCAGGTTGAGGTTGTCGTAGCGCGGTACCGATCCGTACAGCGCAAAGATCATTGCGTCGATCAGGCTGGATTTTCCGGATCCGGTGGTTCCTCGGAAGACCAGCAGGTCGGTGTCGGCGAAGTCCACGACCGTGGCTTCGCGGTAGCACGTGAAGCCCTCCAGCTCAAGCCGTAGCGGCCGCATACTCGCCCTCCAGCAGCTCGTCGAACAGCCGGGCCAACTCTTCGCCCTCGATTCCCGCCTCTTTCAGGTAGCGCCGGAACTGGGAACGTGGATCGCGCAGCTCGCGCGGGTCGACAGGCGGGGGAGACGGCGAACCAACCGGCTCTTCAGGCCTGACCAGTACGTCGACCGCAAGGGGAAACATCTCCCTGACCCCTTCAGCCAGGCCCGGTGACGGGGCCTGCTCGACGATGACGCGGAGGAAGTCGTCGCCGGTCGTGCCAGCCATCCGCTCCAGCTGGAGGATGTTGCCGCGAAGGGTGCTGAGTGCCCGCCCGGAGGTGAGAGGAATCGGCCGAACGCGCGCCGGTCTCCCGGCCCCCGCCTCGACGAGCGTGACGCTGTGCTCCCCATGCTTCTCGCCGAAATCCATCGCGAACGGCGAGCCCGCGTAGCGGATGGGACAGCGTCCCGGGATCTTCTGGGGCCTGTGGATATGCCCCAGGGCGACATAGTGTGCCGATTCCGGGAAGATGTCGGCGGGGACGTAGTAGTCGAAGAGGTGGGCGTCGCGCTCCCCCCCTCCCCTCATCCCCCCGACGTCACCCGCGCTCCCCGCGACCGTCAGGTGGGCGACGACGAGATTGATCGTATCACCGGTGAAGCCCGCACACAGCACCTGCGCAATCCTGCGGCAGCGGTCGCTGTATTCCTTCTGGTGATCGTCGGGGTCACCCCCCATGAGCGCCTCCGCCGTCACGATCCCGCGCTTCGACTGGAAGGGGAAGAGCGCGATGCAGGCGGTCTCGCCGGATTTCGTGCGGACGCGGACCACGCCACCATCGTCCGGGCGGGCGACCCTGGACGCGGCCGTGACGTTTGTGAGTTCCAGGAGGGGCTTGACCGCGGCCAGCCGTCGCGGGTTGTCGTGGTTGCCGGCGATGACGACCACATGGGCGTCAGTGCGGGCCAGCCGCAGGAGTGCGTCGTAGACGATTTCCTCCGACTCGGGGCTGGGCACGGCGCGGTCGAACTGGTCGCCGGCAACCAGCACGATACCGACGGCCTCCCGCTCCGCGATGGCGACAATCTCGTCGAGGACGGCCCGGTGCTCGTCGGCCCGACTGCGTCCGCGGAGCGTCTTGCCGACGTGCCAGTCCGCGGTGTGGAGGATCTTCACGTCACCTTCACTCCAGCCCCTCGAACGGATCAGGGCCGTCGTCGCCGCCGTCTTCGCCTCGATCGGCGTCTCCCGCCTCATCCGGCCGCGTGGCCCACGCCGGGAACGGGAACTCGAGCACCAGCGGGACCGGCAGCTCGGGCTGCGACAGGATCATCGTGCCCGGCTTCAGAATGGTGGCGCGCTGGCGCTGGGCCGTGGGAAGGAAGGCGTACTCGGGACGCCCGGCTTCGGCGCTGTCCAGCCGCCCCGCCACCCGGATCGAGGAGTTGGCGATCACCCGGCGTTCCACCTCGCTGGCGGTCTGCTGGGCGCCGACGAGGATCACGCCGAGCGAGCGGCCGCGTTCGGCCATGTCGAGCAGGATCTCCTTGATGGGGCTCCGGCCGTCCCGGGGCGCGTACTTGTTCAGTTCGTCCAGCACCACGAAGAGCAGCGGCTTGCGCGAGCCGGTCTCCTCCTTGTCCTGGAAGGTCTTGCGCAGCACCACCCCCACGACGAAGCGCTGGGCGCGCCGCGACAGTTTGGCGATGTCGACCACGGTCACCTGCTCCTGCATGCCGATGCGGTGCTTGCCCGGGTTGGGCACATCGCCCCTGATCAGGTGCTCGGCGTCCCGGCGGGCCGCGTAAAGTCGCCGCACGAAGGCGTTGATGGTGCCGCCGCCGATGGAGCGCCCCGCCCAGTCGGGCTGATCGGCAGGATCCTCCACCCGTTCGCGGATGGCTTCAATCAGGCCGCCGAAGGTGCGGCAGGTGGTCCCTGCGATCCGCACCGCGCCGTCGTCGAGAGGCGTGGCGTCCCGGCGCAGCCGCGCCGTCACGTTGTGCACGACGATGGTGTACTGCTGGCGCTCATCCTCGGCGTCGGCGAACAGGAAGGGGAGCAGCTCGTCCCGGCAGAAGTCCGCCAGCGTCCAGAAGAACGAGGTGACCCCGTGGGCGCGGCTTCCGGTGCGGGGCGCGGCGGAGGGATCCCGGGGACGCGGAGGCGCCCACAGCTCCACGCTCCGGAAGGGCCCGGCGGGGAGCTCCAGCGCAGCGTAGCGTCCCGCCTGCTCGGGATCGAGGTTGCGGTTGGACTTGTCCAGGAAGAGCAGATCCTCGCCCTTCACGTTGAAGATCAGCGCCTTGGTGTTGTGGGCGCCGCCGCCCAGCTGACCCGACGTGAAGAGGCTGTGCAGGAGGAAGACCGCATAGCTGGTCTTGGTCGCCACCCCCGAGACCCCGCTGATGTTGACGTGGGCGCCCCGGGTGCCGTCCAGGAACTCCACGTTGGCGTACACCACCTCGTCGTCCCGCGAGAGACCCACCGGGACCTTGCGCTCCATGCCATCGAAGAAAAGCGCCTCGTCGCGCTCCTTTCCGACGGCCTTGCGCACCATCTGGCCGGGCACCGGCGGCACGAACACCTCGGGCTCGAAGCGGGTGGCCAGCACCTTGGCCGCCTCGGTCACCTGCGCCGGGAGCACGCCGTCTTCAATCAGGAAGACGTCGCTGTCGAAGCGTGCCCCTTCGTGCCGGACGCGCAGGTCGGCCACCATCCCGTAGATGCGGACTGGATCGTCCCTGCCGGGGAGGCTCCGCTCGACCACGACCACGTCGTCGAGCTGAAGGAAGGTCCCCTCGGCCACCGCGACCCAGAACTCGAGCGGCGTCGCCGGATCCGTGCCGATGACCCGCCCGACCGGGATCGACTCGCTCACGCTTCCGCGAGCGGCGCCACCAGCGGCCGGCCGATGTGGTCGGCGATCCCCCGCACCTGGGCCATCATCTCGGCGAAATCCTCCGGATAGAGCGACTGGGCTCCGTCCGACAGCGCCTTCGAAGGATCGGGATGAACCTCCACGATGAGGCCGTCCGCCCCTGCGGCGACCGCGGCGCGCGCCATGGGCGTCACCTTGTCGCGAATGCCGGTGCCGTGGCTGGGATCGGCGATGATGGGCAGGTGTGAGAGTGACTGCACCACGGGGATCGCGGTCAGATCGAACAGGTTGCGGGTCTCTGTGTCGAAGCTGCGCACTCCCCGCTCGCACAGGATGATGTTGGGGTTGCCCTCGGAGAGGATGTACTCCGCCGCGAGCAGCAGCTCCTTGATGGTGGCCGCGAGTCCGCGCTTCAGCAGGACGGGACGCGGTGACCGCCCCGCGCGCCGCAGCAGCGGGTAGTTCTGCATGTTGCGGGCGCCGATCTGCACGATGTCGGCGTACTCTTCCACCGAATCCAGGCTCTCCGGGTCGACGGCCTCGGTCACGATGGCGAGGCCGGTCGCCTCGCGGGCGCGGGCCAGGAGCCTGAGGCCGTCGATCCCCAGTCCCTGGAAGGAGTACGGGGAGGTGCGCGGCTTGTAGGCGCCCCCGCGCAGGATGGTGGCGCCAGCCGCCGCCACCCGCTCGGCGGCCTCCATGATCTGCCCCTCCGACTCGACCGAGCAGGGGCCGGCCATTACGGCGACCTCGCGTCCGCCGATGACGGTGCCGTTGGCGAGCGGCACGACGGTGTCTTCCTCGCGCCACTCACGCGAGACCTGCTTGTAGGGGCGGCTGACCGGGATAATCTCCAGAACCCCCGGAAGCCCCACCAGCCGGGCCTTGTCGACCCGCCCGTCATTGCCCACCAGCCCGATCGCCGTGCGCTGGCGGCCGGGCATGGGACGCGCCTTGTACCCCAGGTCGTGGATGGCGTCCACCGCGCCCTGGACCTCCGCGTCCGTGGCATTGTGCTTCATGACGATGAGCATGTGGGTCTCGTGGTGTTGATATGGCTACGCGGACGCACCCGCTTCGAGACGAACCCCTACAACGGAGCTCACCCCCGGCTCCTCCATGGTGAGCCCGTAGATCCAGTCGGCCGCTTCGATGGTGCGCGGATTGTGGGTGATCACCACGAACTGGCTCTGCTGCTTGAACTCGCGCAGCAGCTGAACGAAGCGGTCGATGTTGTTCTCGTCAAGCGGGGCATCCACTTCATCGAGCACGCAGAAAGGACTGGGCTTCACGAGGTAGATGCCGAAGAGGAGCGCGAGCGCGGTCAGCGCCCTCTCTCCCCCCGACAGCAGATCGATGCGCCGGGTTCTCTTGCCCATTGGAGAGGCGTGGATGTCGACCGGCCCGCTCAATGGATCGTCGGGATCGCCCAGGCGCAGATCGCACTCTCCACCCTCGAACAGGCGCTGGTGGATCCTGCGGAAGTTCTCGCGCGCCGCCTCGAAAGTCTCGAGGAAGAGCCTGGTGGCCGTCTGGTCGATCTCGCGGATGGCGGCGCGCAGGTCGTTGCGCGCACGCTCGAGGTCATCGCGCTGCCCGGTAAGGAATGTCAGGCGCTCGTGCTGTTCGGCGTGCTCCTCGATGGCGAGCATGTTGACGGGCCCGAGGCGTTCGATGCGCTGCACGAGCCCGGCCAGCTCCTCCTTCAGCTCGGCGGGGTCTCCCTCCACCGGCTCCGACATTTCGACCAGCTTCTCGAAGGGTCGCGCCCACTCCGCCTCCACGCGCTCGCGGATGAGGACGATCTTCCCGCCGAGCTCCCGCTCCTCCAGGCTCAGATCGTGGTGCCGGTCGGAGGCGGCCCGCTCGGCCGCGCGCGCAACCTCGACCCGCCGGTCCACCCGCTTCACCTCCTCCTTCGCCCGCTCGAGCGCCGCGTCGTCCTCCCCGAGCCTCTCCTTCGCCCGGTCACGCCGCTGGAACAGCCGCTCGACCGCCTTGCCGCCCCGTGCGAGCAGCGCACGGGCTTCGGACAGCTCGCGACCGAGCTGCGCTTCCTCCTTCTCCAGCCGCGCGAGCTGTGAGGAGGCCTGTGTCTCCGCCCTGCCGAGATCGTCCAGACGGTCGTCGGCGCGCGCCAGTTCGCCCTTGTGCTGGTTGGACTGGATGGCCAGCCGGGCCTCTTCCACGCGCGCCCGTTCCCAGTCCCCCTCCGCCACCTCCAGCACCTCGGCCGCGCGCTCTCCGCCACGGCGCAGGGCGGCGGCTTCCCCGGTCAGTTCGTTGAGTTCTTCCTGCTGCGCGCGCTCCCGGGCGGTCGCGGCGGCGATGGCCTCCCGGGTGTCGCGGACGCGCTGCGCCAGATCGTCGCTGTCCCGCGTCAGGCGGGTGTGGCGCTCGTCGTGCGTGCTCCGGTCGGCCCGGACGGCGCGCAGGTCGTCTTCCGCGCGGGTCAGGGCCGCGCGCCGCTCTTCGAGCACCTTCTCGGCCCGCGCGACGCGCGCCTGCGCCGCCTCGCGCGCTTCCCGGGCGCGGGAGGCTTCCCGGGCGGCGGGGACGGCGGCCTCCTCGAGGGCCGCGAGCTTGCCGCGGCGTTCGAGGAGGCCGGCGGTCCCGGCTGGGTTGCCGACGACCAGAACGCCGCGCGCGTCCACCGAGGCGGGCGGGCCGGCCTTTGCGGCCTCGCGGGCCCGGGTCGCGGAATGGCTGGCCTGTCCGGCCGTCCCGGCCCCGCCAGCGGAGTCCAATGCCTCGGCGCGGTCCACTCCGGCCAGCAATACCCGCACCCAGGAGGCGCCGGGGCCTTCCGGGCGGAGCTCGCCGAGCAGCGACCCCGGCGGACCCGGTTCGCCGGCCTCGTCGAGCCGGAGCAGCACGATCCCCCCGCCCTCCGTCCACTCGCCCGCAAACCATCGCCGCAGACGCGAGGCGGCTTCGCCGTCCTCCACCAGCAGCGCCTGCGCCAGATGACCCAGATACGATTCCGCGGCGGCCAGCGCCCCGGCCGGACCTGCCATGCACTGCGACAGCGTCCCCAGAACCAGGTCCGGATGCGCCTTGCGGGCTGCCCGCACCACCGGCTCGTAGCCGGCCCCATCCCGCTCCATGGCCGCGAGGGCCGTCCGGCGGGCCTCGAGGGCGGAAGCCTGGTCCGCCGCCTCGACCTCCGCGGCTCGGGCCTGGGTCTGCGCGGTGCGTGCCGCCTCGAAGTCCTGCAGTCCCTCGTTCACCCCTTCGCGCGCCCGCGCAACGGAAGCCTCCAGCCGGACCATCCGGTCGTCCGACTCTCCGCCCTCCCGGCGCATCCCGGTCAGTTCGAGTTCGGTCTGGGAGGCCCGCTCCTCAAGCCGGACCAGACGGCGGCGCAATTCGTCCAGCCGGGTACGTGAGGCGGCGACGGTTCCTTCCATGCCGGCCACCCGGCGCAGCAGTCTCCGTTCCGCGCCGCGCGCCTCCGCGAGCGCCGCGCGCGCGCGCCGGAGCCGTTCCCTGGTGCCCGCCGTAGCTTGGCGCGCCTGTCGCGATTCCACGCCCACTTCGGCCAGTTCGGCCGCGATGCGGGCGCGCGATCTCTTCAGCTCGGCCAGTTCGCTCGCCAGTTCCCCTGCGCGCGTGCGCGCCGCGGCCTGATCCTCGCCGATCTGCCCGAGTCGCCGCTCCGCGTAGACGATGCGCTCACGCGCGACAGCCAGGTCCCGCTCCCAGCGCACCAGATCCTTCTGGATGCTGTCCAGCACGACGGCGGCGTCCGCGCGCGACTTCTCGGCCTCCAGGCTTCGCACCCGCGAGGCCTCGCGTTCGGTCTCCGCGGTCCGCAGCTCGATAAGCGTCGTCTGTTGCGCCTCGTCCTCGCGCGCGCGGAGCTCCCGAACTCTCGTCAGCCGATCCTCGAATTCCAGGAGGTCCACCGAAACCACCGCGACTTCGACCGACAGGCGCCGCTTCCTCAGATCCTCGTAGCGCTGCGCCTTCCCTTTCTGCCGTGCCAGGGAGCGGACCTTGGTCGCTACCTCCGCAATCACGTCCTCCAGCCGCTCCAGGTCCAGTTCGGCGCGGGCCAGCCGCCGTCCCGCGATCCGGCTCCGGTCCTTGTATTTGCCTATGCCCGCGGCTTCCTCGAACAACCCCCGGCGCTCCTCCGCCCGTTCCGAGAGGATTGCGTCGATCATTCGGCTCTCGATGATCGCGTAGGCGTTGGCGCCGAGTCCGGTGTCCCGGCAAAGCTCCTGGACGTCGCGCAGACGACATGTGGTGCGGTTGATCGAATACTCGCTTCCCCCATCGCGATAGACGGTGCGCCCGATCTCGACCTCGCCGAAGGGAACCGGGAGCAGGCCGTCCTCGTTGGTGACCCGGAGGACGACCGATCCGCGGTTGACGGGCCGACGATTGACCGTGCCCTGGAAGATCACCTCTTCCATGCGTGAGCCGCGCACAACCGTGGGCCGCTGTTCGCCCAACACCCAGCGAACCGCGTCGCTGATGTTGGATTTTCCGCATCCGTTGGGGCCCACGATCGCGGTGATACCCTCGTGGAACACGATGTCCGTGCGCTCGGGAAACGACTTGAACCCGTGCAGTCTCAGCGAGGCGAGCTTCATCGGGCGAAGAACCCGCTCACCCAGGCCAGGAGGTTCTCGAAGAGCTCCCGGAGCCGATCGGCCCCGGGCACCTCGGCGATCCCGGCATTGTCGACCCCCATCAGGATCATCACCGCCGCGAACAGGACGAGCACTGCGAACGCCGAGATGCTGAGGCCCCGACCCCGGCTTCGGGAGTCGGTCCCGGGCCCCGCGTCGTCCGCGGGCTGCTCGTGGGCGGCAGCCGGAGCCAACTCCGCTTCGGCCTCGGTGGGTTCCTCCGCTCCGGCTTCGGTGGGTTGCTCCGCTTCGGCTCTGGCGGGCTCCTTCGCTTCGGCCTCGCTGGGTTCCTCCGCCTCAGCCCCGGCAGGCTCCTCCGCCTCGGCGTCGTCCTCGAATCCATCCCACAGCGAATCCCGATAGGTCTGGCTCCCGAGACGGTTCTCCTTCTTTCCGGTCACCATCGTGACCGTAGTACCGTTGGGTGCCGGACCCAGCAGAGCGACCGCATCCCTGAGCCCCACCTTTCCCAGCGCGGTCATCGGCTCGCCCTTGCAGGCCAGCACGATCGAAGGTGTGCCGCGCGGATGGTAGGACGATTCGGCAACCTGATAGGTGACGACCGTGACACCGCCCTCGACCAGTGTAGCAAGGAGACGATGCCACTCCGTCCGGTCGAGCAAACCGTCCGAACTCGCCACAAGCGTCCCCGCCGTTGCCACCCAGAACTTCTCTTCGTTCGCGGGGCGCGCGATTCGCCTCAGGGAAGCGCCGTACTCGATGGCGTCGGTGATGCCCTCGAGATTCGCGGCGTTGAACGCCCGGTGCAGACGGGGCTCGTCGAAACACAGGTCGACCAGCAGCACGCGTGCGCTCCGGGAGGCCCAGCTCCCCGCGATCGCCACAGCGGCGTGGGCGGCCCAATCCTGGTGCCGTGCCCCGGGGCTGGCCCGGACCGCGACGACGCGCCCTTGCTCGGACCCGACGGGCAGATCGAGTTCCGCGAAGCCACCGGGGATGTCCCGGGAAAAATCGAAGGGTTGCAGTTGCAGCGCGGAACGGCCGCGTCCGGCTCGAGCGGATGGGGCGGCACGGGGGTTCATGGCGGGCCGAGCTCCGCGTCTGCCGCAAGCTCGTGCCGGGGCGCATCGCCCCAGAGCGCCTCCAGTTGATAGAACGACCGCACCTCGGGGTGAAAGACATGGACCACGAAATCGATGTAGTCGATCAACACCCAGCGGGCTTCCCTGCCCCCCTCGGTGTGCGCGGGGCGGGTACCCTCGTTGCGCAGCTCCTTCGTGACGTGGTCCGAGATCGAACGGACCTGGGTATCGGAGGTTCCGGTGGCGAGCAGGAAGTAGTCGGTGGCCGAGGAGATGCCGCGCAGGTCGAGCACGACCACGTCGCTGGCCTTGCGCTCGAGCGTCAACTGGGCCGCCCGACGGACCGCGGACGGGAGACGGGAATCGCCGGAGGAGGCAGCGTCGACCATGCGAAAGGCGCCCGGCGGGCTCAGCTCGTCCTTTCCACGTGCACGGTCACATTGACTTCCACTTCCGCGTGGAGCCTGATCGGGACTTCGAAGTCGCCAAGCATCTTGATCGGTTCGGAAAGCATGACGTGCCGCTTGTCGAGATCGAAGTCCAGCCCCGAGCCGACCGCGCGTTCGGCGATGTCCGCCGCCGTGACCGAGCCGAACAGCTTGTCGGACTCGCCGGCGCGTGCCCGGAAAACGAGGTGCATGCCCTCCAGCCTGGAGGCGCGCCGCCGTGCTTCCAGGTAATCCTTGCGAGCCCGCTCCTCCGCTCTGCGCTGCTCCTGCTCCAGACGTCGGACGTTGGCCGCCGAAGCTTCGTAGGCGAGGCCGCGGGGCAGGAGAAAGTTGCGGGCGTACCCGGGCTTCACGTTCACGACATCGCCCGGTTCCCCGAGGCGGTCCACGGATTCCTTGAGGATCAGTTTCACCATCCACTCCTGTTTTGTCGAAACATGCGGGCCCGCGCCGTGAGGCGCCACGCGGGCCGGTGGTTGTCGGTCAGGTTCGTCGGGCCCGTGCGCGGATGTCCATCCAGGTGTCGCTCAGCCCGATCAGAAGCGCCGCCGCAAAAAGGAAGGGTGCCAGCAGCAGGAAAGCGAGCGCAAGCAGGACCCATCCGAGAGCCGACACGCCGCGGGTCAGCGTGACCGCCACGCCGGCGCCGCGCAACGCGTAGAGCGCGCCCATGAAGGCAAGCAGGTTCAGTCCCACCCGGCCCGCGGCGCCGTCGGGCTGCACGATGAACAGTGCCGCGCCCGCAACCAGCAGCCACACCAGCTGGTCGTCGAACCGGAAGTCGCGCAGCTCGCGGAGGCCTTCCCCGCTCCCGCGCACGAGGCGGACGTAGATCCACCAGGCGGTGCCCAACGCGGCCAGGGAGGACAGTCCGAGCATGGCCGGGAACAGGTTGCTCTGCCACTCCGCCGCCTGAAAAACGGTGGTGATCACGGTCCCGGGGAGCGGAGTTCCGTCCCGGAGGACGCGCAGCGCTTCGAGGGACGTGCTCACTCCGTCGCGCAATCTGGTCGCCACCATCCCGTCGATAATCGCCCAGCGCCGGGGGCTCAGCCCCAGTGCGGCCCATGCGCCGGCACCGGAAATCGCGAGAGCCAGCAGGGCACGGGGCAGAAACTTCCGTTCCGGCCAACGCAATGTCACCGCGGCAAAGCAGCCGCCCAGTATGATCGTCCATCCACGCTCCACGTACCACAATCCGGATCGCGTGGCGCCGGCCAGGACGACCACCATCCCCAGGACGCCGGCCATCACGGGCAAGGCCCGTTTTGCGGGCGAACTGAATACGAGACAGGCGAACGGGATCAACACCAGGACGAGGGGACCGAAGACGGAGAACATCAGCGTGGCGAAAAAGAGCGCTCCCGCTCGTCCCCAGCCCCGCAACGGGGTCCTCGCCCGGACCACGGGCGATGCTATCCCTCGTGACGGCGCACGTAGGGAAGCAGGGCCAGGTAGCGCGCCCGCTTCACCGCCCGTCCGAGCTTGCGCTGAAATCCGGCGGCCACGCGGGTCGTGCGCCGGGGCAGCAGCTTGCCCTGCTCGGTGACGAAGCGCGACAAGGTGGCTACATCCTTGTAGTTCAGGATGGTGATCGGCGGGCCTTCGATGCGCCGGCGGTGACCGCGCCCCCCGGAGAACTCGGGCGGGCTCGTTCGCGACCGGGCGTCATCTTCCGGTTCCCCGTCCTTTTTCGGGTCGTCGGCATCGTCCTCCTTGCGGGACTCCTCGGAAGCACTGGAGGCCGCGGGGGGCTCGGCCACGACGGACATGCCCGTGGACGGCTGGCCCTCGTTGAGGACGATGAGATACCGGAGCACGCCCTCGTCGAGCTTCATGATGCGCTCCAGCTCGGGCAGGCTCGTGGGATCGCCGAAGAATTGCGTCACGACGTAGTAGCCGGAGGTCTGCTTCTGGATGGGGTAGGCGAGCCGCCGGCCGCCCCAGTGGTCCACCACCCTGATTTCGGCGTCCCCGCCGGATACCAGGCCATGGAATCGCTCCAGCTTCTGCTGGATGGCGTCCTCGCCCAGGGCGGGGTGGAAAATCAAAACGAGTTCGTAGTCGCGCATGGTCTCTCCCATGGTCCGCGTGTTGACGGGCCTCGCTCCCTGGAGCGCTGTTCGCGGAAGGATTCGCTCCGGGTCCGAGGCGGGATCGGCACGGGAATATACCCAACCCGACCTGAGCTTCAACCCGGGGGCCTCCGCGAGGCGCGGGTCGGGCGGGGGAACGTCAGCTCTTCGCCGCCGCCTCCTGCACGGCGAGAACGAGCGACGGGTAGCGGCTGAACGCCCAGCGGGCCTCCTCGACGTCGAGCCGTTCGCGGTTGGTGTGCGCGTAGCGTTCCTCCCCGGGGGCGAAGCCGATGGTCGGAATGCCGAACACGCCGCAGGTCCAGCCTCCGTCGGTTGCGAAGGTCCAGGGACGGCAGCGGGCGGCCGTGTCAGGGGCGCCGCGGCGCCCCACCGCGCCCGCGGCCGCGGTCACCACCGCGTGATCGGGTTCCATGAGAAAGCCCGGCGTAAGCAGGTTGCGGTCGGCGGAGCGGCCGGTGTAGGAGGTCTGGCGCTCCGAGGCGAGGCGGCATTCGATGGCGTAGCCCGCGGGCACATCCGGGAGCACCTCGGCGATCGCGTCTTCGACGCGCCCGATGAGGCTCGCCTCGGTGTCGGTGGGCAGGATGCGCCAGTCGAGCACCACGATCACTTCGTCGGGGATGACGTTCGGGCTCTCGGGGCGCACCCCGACGTCGGTGGGCGCGAGGCTCGCGGGCCCCAGAACGGGATCGGACTCCTGCCGCCGCGCGAGAGCGGCGACCCCGGTCAGCACGCCGGGCAGCAGGTCGAGCGCGTTGCGGGCCCGGTCGGGGGCGCTGGCATGGCTGGCGAGACCGCGGATCACGACCTCGAGCTGCGCCCGGCCGCGGTGACCCAGAGCGATGTCGCCGTACGTCGACTCGCCGATGATCACCGCTGCGGGGTTCACCAGGCCCGACCGCACCAGGTTCTCCATGCCCCAGCCGCCCCGCTCCTCGTACACCACCTGCCCCACGATCACGTCGCCGGGCGCGCGGTTCGCGAGGGCGGCGGCGGCATAGACCTGGAGCGCCATGGGCCCCTTGATGTCCATCGCCCCGCGGCCGTGCAGGTGGCCGTCCACGACATCGCCGCAGAAGGGCGGATGCTCCCATTCCTCGTGCGCCCCCTCGGCCACCACGTCGAGGTGGCAGGAGAGCATCACCGGCGGTGCGTCGCCCCTTCCCTTCACGACGCCGGCGACGCTGCCCAGCCCGTCAACCTCCACCCGGTCGAATCCCAGCACGCGCATCTCCTCCTGGAGGCGGGTGGCGACTTCGCCCTCTTCCCCGCTCATGGAGGGGATGCGGATCAGATCCCCGGCAAAGGCCAGGGCGTTTTCGAAGGTCGGCTCGCGGTTCATCGGCTCAGGCTCCGGGGGCAGGCACAGGGACTATCCGAGGAAGATCTCCAGGAGGTCCCGCATCCAAGACACGCCGACTCCACCCTCCCCGTGCACGCGCACGAACCAGGGGGCCAGCACCAGGGCGACTACGCTCATCAGCTTGATGAGGATGTTGAGCGAGGGACCCGAGGTATCCTTGAACGGATCTCCGACGGTGTCTCCCACGACGGCGGCCTTGTGGGGCTCCGAGCCCTTGCCGCCCATCGCCCCGCCCTCGATGTACTTCTTGGCGTTGTCCCAGGCGCCGCCCGCGTTGGCCATGAAGAGCGCCATGAGCACGCCGGTCACCGTCGCGCCGGCGAGCAGCCCGCCGAGTGCCGCCACGCCCAGGACGTAGCCGACCACGACCGGAGACAGCACGGCGATGACGCCCGGGAGGATCATCTCTCGCAGCGCCGCGCGCGTGGAGATGTCCACGCAGCGGGCCGAGTCGGGCTTGGTGCGGCCCTCCATGATGCCGGGGATCTCGCGGAACTGGCGGCGCACCTCGGCGACCATCCCGGCCGCGGCCCGTCCCACGGCGGTCATCGTGAGCGCCGCCACCAGGAATGGAAGCGCCGCGCCAAGGAAGAGGCCGATCACGACCAGAGGATCAACGATGCTGATCCCGGTCTGCTGGAGGCCCACCTTGGTGGTGTAGGCGGAGAAGAGCGCGAGCGCGGTGAGCGCCGCGGAGCCGATGGCGAAGCCCTTGCCGATCGCCGCCGTGGTGTTGCCGATCGCGTCCAGCGAGTCGGTGATCCTGCGGGTCTCCTCGCCGAGGCCGCTCATCTCGGAGATGCCGCCGGCGTTGTCCGCGACGGGCCCGTAGGCGTCCACGGACATGGTCACGCCCACGGTGGCCAGCATGCCGACCGCGGCGATGCCGATGCCGTACAGCCCCGCCGCCATGAACGAGACGAAGATGGCCAGGCAGATGAGCAGCACCGGGATCACGGTGGACTCCATGCCCACCGCCAGACCGGTGATCATGTTGGTGGCGGAGCCGGTGTCGCTGGCGCTGGCGATCCGGTGCACCGGCTTGCCGGCCGTGTAATACTCCGTGGCCAGCCCGATGAAGATCCCCACCAGGGTGCCCGCGAGGATCGCCCAGAACGGTCCCATCGGCGAATACACGGTGTCGACATCGGCCAGCTGAAGGTCGAGCGACCCGACGATCAGGTACATCGCCACCAGGAACAGGCCCGCGGCGACGAAGGTGACGTTGCGCAGGGCGCCGGCCGGGCTGCTGCGTTCCAGGACCTTCATGGTGGCGATGCCGAGCAGCGATGCGACCAGCCCCGCCATCACCGTAAGCAGGGGCAGGGCCACCGTCTCGGCGACGCTGGCGGAGGTGAGCTGGGATGTCGCCGCGATGGCGATGGTGGCGATGATCGACCCGACGTACGACTCGAAGATGTCGGCGCCCATGCCGGCCACGTCGCCGACGTTGTCGCCCACGTTGTCGGCGATGGTGGCGGGGTTGCGCGGGTCGTCCTCCGGGATGCCCGCCTCGACCTTGCCCACCAGGTCGGCGCCCACATCCGCCGCCTTGGTGAAGATGCCTCCGCCCACGCGCGCGAAGAGCGCGATCGAGCTGGCCCCCATCGCGAAGCCGGCGACGATCTCGGAGAAGCGCGGGAAGTCGCTGGTGCCGGGAATGGCGCCGGCGGCGAAGATCCAGTAGAAGATCCCGACTCCGAGCAACCCCAGCGCCGCCACCGAGAGACCCATGACCGCGCCGCCGGCGAAGGCGATGCGGAGCGCCTTGCCCTGGCCCTCGCTGCTGGCCGCGGCCGAAGTGCGCACGTTGGCGCGCGTGGCCGCTTTCATGCCGAAGAAGCCGGCGAGCACCGAGGAGACGGCGCCCGCCACGTACGCCACCCAGGTCCACCCCGGAATCGCCACCGCCAGGAGAATGGCGACCAGCACCACGAACCCGGCCAGCACCGTGTATTCGCGGCGCAGGAAGGCCATGGCCCCGTCGTGGATCTGGTCGGCGAGGTCGATCATGACGGCCGTGCCCGGGTCCTGCCGTCTCAGGTAGGCGAAGACGCCGCCGGCTGCAGCGAGCCCGAGGATGCCGAACATCCAGGCCCAGTTCGCAAGGGGTACCAAGTTGTTCATCGGGTCCGTTTCCGGTTGGGGTTGGCGGTTCGGCTCCCCGCGTAGCGCGGGCGGGTCATCGGTTGTAGGCGTTCATCACGGGCTCGATGCCCTCGCACATCCACAGTCGGGCCGCGGCCGCCAGCTCGCCCAGCAGGGCGACCACCTCGCCCTCGTCGTCTTCCGGCATCGGGGAGAGCACCCAGTCCGCCAGATCCATGTCTTCCGGACGGGCGCCCACGCCGATGCGCAGCCGGGGGTAATCCGTGGTGCCGAGCACGCCGGCCACCGACCGGAGGCCCTTGTGTCCGCCGGCGCCGCCGCCGGGCCGCAGGCGCAGCCGCCCGACGTCGAGGTTGACGTCGTCGGCCACGACCAGAAGGTCCTCCGCGAGGCGGAACTCCTCGGCATCGAGATACGGCGCCAGCGCGGCCCCGCTTCGGTTCACCCAGGTGACCGGCTTCACCAGGTGCACGAGGTAGTCATCGACGAACCCGTCGGCCAGCAACGAGGCCGCGGTTCTCTCGAAGGGCCCGAGATTCCAGTCGTACGCCAGGCGGTCGATGGCCCACCATCCGACGTTGTGGCGCGTGGCGTCATAACGGGCTCCCGGGTTTCCGAGACCCACGATGACCTTCAACTAGGACTCCTCGACATCCTCGCCGGCTTCTTCGACCTCGCCGACTTCCAGAGCATCTTCCTCCTCGTCAGGCGCCCAGGATGTCGCGATGTGACAGACGAGGGTATCCGGGCTGGAGAGCAGCTCGACGTCGTCGGGAAGGGCGATGTCACCGAGCCGAAGCGACTCTCCAATGCCCAGCTCCGAGATGTCGGCCTCTATCGACTCCGGTATCTTTGCGGGCGTGCAGCGCACATGCGCTTCGTGCGCGGCGATGTCCAGGCGACCGCCGGCGCGGGTCCCTTCCGGAGTGCCGGAGAGCGTGATCGGGACGTTCAACTCCACGGCGACGCCGTGACGCAGACGCATGAAGTCGACGTGGATGATGTCGGGGCGGAACGGATGGGTCTGGATCTCGCGCACCAGCGTCCGCAACGTCTCTTCACCTCCGATGTCCAGTTGAAGAACCGTGTTTGCCACCGGTATGGACTGGAACAGGTTGACTGCCTCCTGTTCATCCAGCGAGAGCGGGATGGGGTCCATGTCCTTGCCGTACACGACCGCCGGGATACGCCCCGCTCGCCGCAGGCGGCGTGCGACGCCCTTGCCGGTCTTGTTCCTGCGGCTCGCCTGGAGGGATGCTTCTGCTACGCTCATTTCGGGCTCTTCGTCGGTTTCAGGAAGCTGTAAGGGGGGATTGGCTGCGCGCATCGATCCACGCGCCTGCCGACGCGGGATCGCCGTCACCGGCATCAACCACGATCGGCGCCTCGCGGGCCGGCATCCTGAACAGCTGGCTCACCGAGGCGTTGGAGTGAATGTAGCGGATGGCATCGGAGAGAAGCCCGGCCACGGACAGCACCTTGAGCTTGGGGAAGCGCAACTCCGGGACGATGCCGATGGTGTTGGTGACCACGACTTCCTCGACCGGCGCTCCCTGCAGCCGCTCGGACGCCCTTCCCGACAGGAGGGCATGGGTTGCACAGGCATAGACGGCGGCCGCCCCGCGTTCCTTGAGGGCGTAGATGCCGTTGGTGAGGGTGCCCGCGGTGTCGACCATGTCGTCGACGATCAGGCAGGTCCTGCCCTCCACCTCGCCCACCACGTTGACCACTTCCGCCACGTTCGCGGTGCGCCGGCGCTTGTCGATGACCGCCAGGGACGCCCCGAGGCGGCGCGCGAAGCCGCGCGCCATCTTCGTGGACCCCGCATCCGGCGCGACGACGGCCAGATCATCCAGGTTCATGTCGCTGAAGTACCGGGTCAGCACGGGCGCGGCGTACAGGTGATCCACGGGGATGTCGAAGAATCCCTGGATCTGATGCTGATGGAAATCGACGCCCAGCAGCCGGTCGGCCCCGGCCGCGACGATCAGGTTGGCGACCAGCTTGGCGCCGATCGAAACGCGCGGCTGGTCCTTGCGGTCCTGGCGTCCGTACCCGAAGTAGGGCACCACTGCAGTGACCCGGGCGGCCGAGGCGCGGACGGCGGCGTCGACGAGGAGCAGAAGCTCCATGATGTTGTCGGCCGGCGTCGTCGTCGGCTGGATGATGAAGACGTCGCGGCCGCGCGCGTTGCGGTCCAGCCGGACGAAGATCTCGCCGTCGGCGAAATCCCGCACCGTGGCGCCGAAGGCCGACTCGCCCAGCCTCTCCCCGATCTCCGCGGCCAGCGGCCGGTTGGCCCGGCCAGCCAGGAGCAACAGCGGACCGCGGCGGTATTGGTCGTCCATGGGGGCGTCACCGTAAGCTGGCGTTCAGGGGGCGTTCGACGTGACGGTAGCCGTTAAGTGTAGATACGCCGGAGAGGAGCGTCAACGCGCGCTTTGCTCGGGCGCCAGCGCGCCCGCGCTATCCGACAATCTGCACGCGCCGGCGTCGTATCACGGGTGCCCAGTCGTCGACGCTGAGCTCCAGCCGGAGCTCGTAGATCCCGGGTTCCAGGTTTCTGAAATCGAGATCGACGGAGCGGAAGTGCGCACCCGGTTGCCCCGGGCTCGGCTCGATCCACTCCAGCGTCAGCGGATCCCCCCTCCCCACCAGCCTCAGGAACTCTCCCAGCCGGCGGAAGAACGACCGGTCGAGCGGCTCGACTCCGAGGCTGTAGGCGATCCGGCTTTCGCCCGTCCCGAGCCCGTAGGCTTCCCACGCGACCGCCAGCTCCTGCAGCCCGCCGAGCGCCAGCGAAGGCAGCGCATGGTCCAGGACGTCGTCGACCGACTCGGGCATCCGGTCCAGAGCTTCGATGATCAGGAAGTCGGAGAGATCCGGGATGTCATCCGGATGCGGACCCAGTGCGAGGTCTCCCCGAAAGCGCGCTCCATGGCCGGCCCGGCGGTCGAGGGCTTCCACGCTGTACACGTAGCTGCCGAGCGGCACCATGAGCGAAAGCGTGCCCCTGTCCGAAAGCATGCGCTGCGTCGGCGGACGCGCCTCCCCGGTCGTCTCCGCCCAGGGCACCAGGAACAGTCCCGCCTGAACATCGCGCCGATGCTCGTTCGCTTCCTCGGGGCTGCCCGGGCCGGGAACCGCTCCGGACGTGTCCCGCGGTTCGAACCGGAACGGAGCCACAACCAGCAGCGAGTCGCCGCGCCGGAAGCGGGCGAGCACGGTGTACATCGTCCCCAGTTCGGGGGCATAGGATGGCGCATACGCGCTGCGAGGCCGTTCGACCGGGTCGCCCCAGACCATGCCCGGGGGCAGGCTGGCTACGCCTGTCAGCACTCCGTCCGGGGGCATGTACCGCTCGGAGTGGGGAGGATGGCGCCCGGTCACCCGCGGAGTCATGCTCGATCCGCTGGTGGGCACGTATCGGGTCCAGCTGGTTTCCTGCCCGTAGCGAATGGCGAGTTCATCGAGGCCGGATGTCCACGGCAGCCCGTGGGGATTGCGCGCACGCCGCTGAATGCGACCCACGGTGTGCCGGCTCATGTGTTCGGTCCAGCGGTCGTTGCCGCGCACCAGATAGTAGGGATCGGCGAGCGCCCACAGCCTGCGGCTCGCCGCCTCGCGCGCTTGCGGATCGAGGCCGTCCAGGCCGGATTCATCCGTCCTCTCCAGCAGGAGCGCCAGTGAAAGCCACTCCTCGGCCTCGCGCGGATCCATCGCTTCCAGCGCCAGGCGGTAGGTACGCTCCGCGTCCTCGAACCGCTCCAGGCGATGGAGCGCGAGACCGTGCAGCAGGTGGCACAGGTCGGGCTCCGGAGCGGCGCAGTCGCGGGCAACCTCGAGCGCTTCGTGCGCCCGGCCCGCCTCCACCAGGTAGAAGACGCGCTGGCCCGCGATCCAGCCGTCGCCGGGCAGCCGCCGCGCGGCGTGCGCCAGGGTGTCGAGAAGTTCCTCGCGCGCCACGGTGATCTCCACGGCCTCCGGATCCGGCTCGTGGTGATTGTCTCCGTGCCAGTAGCACATGCGGCCGATGAGTTCGTCGCACGGGGAGGAACCGGGCTCCATGGACCGGGGCAGATGCTGCACGCGCACACGCTCGAAGCGCCGCTGCGCGTCGCGGGCCCGGTCGTGGATCGCGGAGGAGTCGGGTTGAACCGACGCCTCCTGCGGAGATGGATCCGAGGGCAGGTTGCGTTCCTCCCGCGGAGGAACCGCGGCCGCCACGGACGACACTGCAAGGGTCGCGGCCAGCGCGAGCGTGGCGGGGGCGAGAACCGGACTCGCGATGAGGGCTCCTCCTTCGAGGCGGGAGCGGATTGGCCCGGGTGGATTCGAACCACCACCGCCGGTTCCAAAGACCGGTGTCCTGCCATTAGACGACGGGCCACCCACGATGGCTCTCGGAATCCTACTCGTGCGCCGCTGCGGTCTCAAGAGTGAACCGGGGCGCGCTACGTCGGTTGCAGCGCGGGAAACCTCGAAAGGGTGGTCGTCAGATGGACGTGTTCGCCTCCGTGCAGCGGCTGGACCTGGCGGTGAGCTCGCGCAGCCGACTCCTCGTGCGGGTAAACCGCGAAGATCGTGCTGCCGCTGCCCGACATGAGCGCCAGCAGGGGCGAGGTGTCGCGCAGCGAGAGCATCGTGTCGCGGAGGTCGGGGCGGACGGCGAAGATGGGCGCCTCGAAGTCGTTGTGGGCCATCCCGGCCACGGTCGGCCAGTCCCGGCAGCGGGCCGGGGTGAGGGGGACCGGCTGCCCGGCGGACGGCAACTCCACGCTCCGGCCCCTCCCGCGCGCGAGCAGGTTGTACGCCCAGGCCGTCCCGACCCCTTCCGGCGATCCCACCAGAAGCACCGGGCGGGGCGGCAGCGGGGGCAGCGGCGTGAGGTGGTCGCCTCGGCCGCCACCCAGTCCGAGCGGCGACGGCGACAGGAAGAAAGGGACGTCGGCGCCGAGGCCGCGCGCCATCCCGGTGAGCGCGGCGACGCCCACGGGCGGTCCGAACAACTCGTCCAGGCAGCGGAGCGTCGCCGCCGCGTCCGAGGAACCTCCCCCCAGCCCGCCACCGACCGGAATGCGCTTCTCCAGCTGGATCGCCACCCCGCCCTGCTCACCGCGCGCGACCAGATACGCCCGCGCCGCCCGGTACACCAGGTTGTCGCGCGGGTCGCCCAGGTCAGCGCCCGTGACCTCCACGGTGATGCCCGCCGCAGCGCGCTCCACGCGCAGGCGGTCGCGCAGCCCAACCGCCGCGAAAAGGGTGTCCACGTTGTGGTACCCGTCGGCGCGCCGCGCGCCCACGCGCAACACGAGGTTGACCTTGGCCGGAGCCTCGACCACGACCGCGCGCTTCACCGCGCCGGGACCGCCTCTTCGCCGCCCTTCCGCGCCAGCCCGATCTGCCGGAACGAAAACCCCATGCGCCAGAAGTACCAGAGCCCGATCGCGGTCACGGGAATGAACGTCGTGACGTGGTACCCCGCGGCGAACGCGAGCGCGGGGTTCTCGCCAATCCCGAGGACACCGACGAGCGCGACCCGCACCGCGGCCTCGAACGGACCGAAGAATCCCGGCGCCGAGGGCAGCGCGACCGCCAGCGCAGTGATCCCGTTCAGGAAGAGCGCTTCCGCATATCCGGCATCGATGCCGAAGGCGCGGAAGCCAAGCCAGAACGACGCCGAATGCCAGAGCCAGAAGGCCAGGCTCCACACCGCGGTGCGCGCCACCAGTATTGGACTTCGAAGCGCACCCAGCCCCTCGACGAGCCCGTCCAGAATGGACAGCGCCCTGTCCCCGGCGGCGTCCGGCAGCCGGGAAGCCAGCGCACGAGCGGCGGCCAGCACCATGTACGGCCGCGCCAGCACCAGCGTCACCCCCAGGATGACGATCGCAAGCACGGCCAGGAACCCGGCAACCGCGCCCCCGACAAGCTCGCCGGCGAGCTCCGAGTCCGCGCGGAACCCCGGCAGCGACAGCGAAACCACCAGCAGCGCCACAACCGTGATGCCATCGAAGAGGCGCTCGACGACGAGGGAGGACAGGCACGCGGAGGTCCGCATCCTGGCCATGCGCGCGAGCGACCAGGCGCGGGCGAATTCGCCGGCACGGGCGGGCAGCAGGTTGTTGACCATGAATCCGATGGTGGTGGCGGCAAAGCGGGCCCGCAGACCGGTCTGCGACCGGAGCGGGGTGAGCAGCACCTGCCATCGCATGGCGCGCAACAGGTAGCCGGCGGTCGCGACGAACACCGACGCCAGCAGCCACCACGGGTCGGCGGCCGCCACCTCCGCGGCAATGGCGCCCAGGTCCTCGCCGCGGAACACCCACCAGAGCAGCAGGGCGCTGACGGAAAGCCCCAGGAGGGGCTTCCAGGACGATGTCACCGGGCGCGGCCTCAGAAGCCGATGGGAGGCAGCCAGCCCTCGGCGCTCATCATCGCGGGAGCGCGCCGGATGATCTCCTTCATCTCCCGCACCGCCCGCTCGAGCCCCACCAGCACCGCGCGCGAGACAATGCTGTGACCGATGTTGAGCTCCTCGATCTCGCCGACCGCGGCCACCGGGATGACGTTCTCGTAGGTCAGCCCGTGCCCGGCGTGCACCGCCAGTCCCGCGGCCCGCCCGGCGCGCGCCGCCGACACCAGGCGACCCAGTTGCGCGGGACGGCCGTCCATGTCAGCCAGCGCGTACTCTCCGGTGTGCAGTTCCACGGCATCGGCGCCCAGCTCGGCGCTGGCTTCGATCGCGTCCTCGTCCGGGTCGATGAAGAGCGACGTCCGGACCCCGGCGTCGGCGAGCCGGTCGAGCGCGTCCCGCATGGCGGCGCGCACCTCCGCCGAGCCGAGCGCCAGTCCGCCCTCGGTGGTGACCTCCTCGCGGCGCTCGGGCACGAGCGTGGCCTGCATCGGCGCCAACTCGCACGCCAGGCCGAGGATGTCGGGGGCCGTCGCCAGCTCGAGATTGATCCCCGTGCGTGTCGTCTCCATGAGCAGCCGGACGTCGCGGTCGCTGATGTGGCGGCGGTCCTCGCGCAGGTGCACGGTGATCCCGTCGCAACCTCCCAGTTCGGCCAGTACCGCCGCGCGCACGGGATCGGGTTCGTCCGTCCGGCGCGCCTGTCGGACGGTGGCCACGTGATCGATGTTTACGTAGAAGCGCATGGCGTGCCTCAACCGGATGAAGGGGCGATGTCCTCGGACGCCGCCCCGGCGGCGACCTCCAGGATATCGATGTCCCCGCGGGCCTGGAGGCGCCCCAGGGCCGGCGCGGGAAGTCGGGCCGTGACCATCAGGGCGGAGCCGTTTCGCGTCGTCTTCACAACCTCACCCTCGCGATAAAGCGCTGCAAGCGTCCCCCCGTCGGTCACCTTGAGCACCACCTGCACGCTCTGGAGGGCTGCCCGGATGCGCGTCAGCAGCACGCTGCGCAGCCGCTCGAGCGTCTCCGGCTGGTAGACCGACAGGAAGACGGAGGGAGTATGCTCTCGTCCCCGAACGCGTTCCCTCAGCACCTCCTCCTCGCCGTGGGTGATGAGGTCGGTCTTGTTGAACACGAGCACGCGGGGTGCGTCCAGGAGCTCGAGCTCCTCCAGCACCTCGTGCACGACGGAGAGCCGGCCTTCCCAGTCGGGCGCCGCGGCATCCACCACGTGCAGGATCAGATCCGCTTCGCGCGCCTCCTCGAGCGTCGACCGGAAGGAGGCGATGAGATCATGCGGGAGCTTGCGGATGAAGCCCACCGTGTCCGTCAGCAGCGCCTGGTGCCCCTCTCCCACCGGCACAACGCGCGTGGCGGAATCGAGAGTGGCGAAGAGCCGGTCCTCCACCAGCAGGTCGGCGCCCGAGAGCGCCCGGAGGAGCGACGACTTGCCGGCGTTGGTGTATCCGACCAGGGCCGCCCGGAAGGAGTTGGCGCGTCCCTTGCGCTGGGTGGCGCGGGACCGGGCGACCCCCTCGAGCTTGTGCTTCAGTTCCGAAATCCGGGTGCCGATCAGGCGCCGGTCGGTCTCGAGCTGGGTTTCGCCCGGCCCCCTGAGCCCGATCCCGCCGCGGATGCGCGAGAGGTGGCTCCACATGCGCTTGAGGCGCGGCAGCAGGTATTCGAGCTGCGCCAGCTCCACCTGCATGCGCGCTTCGCGGGTGCGCGCGCGGGTGGCGAAGATATCCAGGATGAGCTCGGCACGGTCCATCACCCGGATCCCCAGGAAGTCCTCCAAGTGGCGAGCCTGATCCGGCTTCAGCTCGTCGTCGAAGATGACCAGGTCGGCTTCCGCCGCCCGCGCCGTCGAGCGCAGCTCGCCAGCCTTGCCCTTGCCGATATAGAAGTGGGGATGGGGGCTGCGGATGCGCTGCTGCACCGTCCCCACGACATCCGCGCCGGCGGTATCCGCCAGGCGGGCGAGTTCCTCGAGGTGCTCGCGCGCGGTGACCCGGCGCATGCGCCCGCGGGGCGCCCCGACCAGAATCGCGCGATCGGTGGTGGGGCGGTTGTCGATGAATCGATCAGGTATGGCAGTGCCTCCGTGGGTGGCGGGCTTCCGCGGGCTCGTTCCGCCTGCGCCTGCAAGCCTCGGGACCGGGACCGCCCGTGGCAAGTTGGAGCATCCGGCCCTCGCCTACGTCCCCGAGCCCGGTGGCGGTTTCGACCCGCGCTCTTCCCCATGCGATGAAGCCCGGGCGCGCAGGGATCTGAAACGCTCGAGCCTCGCCGCGATACTCCGTTCTTCGCCCGCGGTCGCGGGGGCGTAGAAGCGCCGGCCATCGAGCTCGCCGGGCAGGTAGCTCTGCGCGGCGACGCCCTGCGGAGCATCGGGATCGTACTGATACCCGGCACCGTACCCAAGCTGTTTCATCATGTCGGTGGGCGCGTTGCGCAGATGAAGGGGCACCGGGGCGCCGGGCGTCTGCCGCGCCGCCTGCCCGGCATCGAGCCACGCCCGATAGAGGCGATTGGACTTTGGCGCCGACGCCAGATACACGACGACTTCGGCCAGGGCCAGCTCCCCTTCGGGTGAGCCGAGGAAGTGGAAGGCGTCGCGTCCGGCGAGCGCGACCGCCAGCGCCCGGGGATCCGCGAGGCCGATGTCTTCGGAGGCCATGCGCACCAGTCGTCGCGCGATGTAGAGCGGGTCCTGTCCGCCCTGAAGCATGCGCGCGAGCCAGTAGAGGGCGGCGTCGGGGTCGCTGCCGCGCACCGCCTTGTGCAGGGCGGAGATGGTGTTGTAGTGCTCCTCGCCCGCCTTGTCGAAGTGCGAGAAGCGGTGCTGGGCCGCCTGCCGTGCGTGCTCCAGGGTTATGGCGCGTCCGGCACCGGCCAGGTCGCCAGCCCGTTCGAGCACGCCGAGCGCGCGTCGCGCGTCCCCGTCGGCGCGTCCGGCGATCCAGTCCAGCACGCCCGCGCAGGCGTCTTCCGGCACTCGCCCCAGGCCCCGCTCGCCATCCTCCAGCGCGCGCCTCAGGATGACGGTCAGTTCCTCCGCCGAGAGTGGTTCCAGCACGAACACCGGGGCCCGCGACAACAGCGGCCGGATGACCTCGAAGCTCGGATTCTCGGTGGTCGCGCCGACCAGGCAGACCACCCCCTCCTCGACAAAGGGGAGGAAGGCGTCCTGCTGCGCCTTGTTGAAGCGGTGAATCTCGTCGCAGAAGAGGATCGTTCCGCGGCCGGTCGCGGCGATGCGCTCCCGGGCCTCGGCGATGATCGCGCGGACGCGCGCCACCCCCTCCGTCACCGCCGAGAACGCGACGAAGGCGGCATCGCCGCGGCGGGCCAGCAGGCGCGCCAGCGTGGTCTTGCCGCTGCCAGGCGGACCCCAGAGGATCAGGCTCGAGAGAGCACCCCCCTCGAGCATGCGCCTGAGCGGGCTTCCGTCCTCCAGAAGGCGCGCCTGTCCCGCGAACTCGCCGAGCGTGCGCGGGCGCATGCGGGCCGCGAGCGGGGCCCCGGCTCCGGCCGTGGATGCCCCTCCCGGACGCGTGTCGCGGCCAGTCGGCCCCGCTCTTCGCGACCCACCGGAGCCCACCCCGGTTGCGATGTCACCGAAGAGCGTGGGCTCGTTCACGCCGGTCTCTCGGAGGTGTGTGACGCCCGGGCGCGGGCGTCAACGTAGCGCCGGGCGCGAAGTGCCAGAATCGGACCACGATTCAACGCAGGATCATCCAGGACCAGCTCGAGCAGATGAGCGAGCACGGCGCCGAAACCGGGACCGGGCCGCATACCCATCTCGATGAGATCCCGCCCGCTCAGCGCCAGATCCGCGAGCGCGAGCGGAGGATCCATGGCCAGCTCCGCCCTGACCGCCCTCCAGCGGGAGAGCACGGCGCGCTCGGGGTCCCGGGCTCCCAGAGCGGTCTCCAGTCGGGCGCGGGCGATCCAGATGCGAAACAGGTGGCGGCGGTCCACTTCCCGGGTCTGGTGAAGCCAGCGGCGCAACGCCGGTCCGGCGCCGATTTCAGGGCTGGCCGCGACCGCGCGCACCAGCGCGCTCACGCCCTCGGTGTCGGCGCGGGAATAGCGCAGGCGCTCCATCAGCTCAGCCGTGCGCATCCCTGCGCGCTCCTCCGCAGGCAATTCCTCGCCCACATCCCCCGAGGGCACGCCGATCGCGCCCAGGAGGCATGCCAGACGTGCGAGCGGGTATCTCCGGGAGACGATGTCCACCATCTGAAGGGCGGCGCTCCAAGGGTCGAGCCGGCCGTCCTCGCGCCGGTTCAGGCATCGCGCCAGCTCCGGGTAGAGGATGGGGAGCACGCCGGAAGCGGCGTACAGAGAGAGCGCGCGCGATGGATGCGTGGAGCGGAGGGTCTTCGTCAACTCCTCCCGCACCCGCTCGGGCGACAGGTCCGCCAGATGCTGCCGGTGCTCACAGAGGGCGGACCACGTCTCCGGCTCAACGGCCAGGGCGAAGCGTCCGGCGAAGCGCAACGCACGCAGGATGCGCAGGAAGTCCTCCGCGAACCGCGTCCTGGCGTCTCCGACCGTGCGCAGGATCCCGGCGGCAAGATCGTCGGCGCCGCCGAAGGGATCGCGCATCTCGCGGCGCAGAGGGTGCCACGCGATGGCGTTGATGGTAAAGTCCCGCCGCCCCAGGTCCTCGTCGATGTCGTCGGCAAACTCGACCGTGGCTCTGCGCCCGAAGGTCTCCACGTCGCGCCGGAAGGTGGTGACCTCGTACATCTCCCCTCGCGTGAGCACCCCCACCGTTCCGTGCTCCAACCCGATGGGCACGACCCGCCGGAACACCCCCCGCACCTGCTCCGGCCGGGCGCGCGTGGCCAGATCCCAGTCGGCGTCCGCGCGACGCCCCGCGAGCGCGTCCCGTACGACGCCCCCTACCGCCCACGTCTCGAAGCCGGCCTGTTCGAGTCTTCGAATCACCCACCGGACCGAGTCCGGGGCGGCCGGCTGCTCCCTCCCCTCCGTCACTGCCAGGCGGCCGCGCAGCGATCCAGAATGAGGTGCAGCCCCGAGGCGACCTCCGGCTCATCGACGGCGGCCTCGCAGGCGTACGTGAGAAGCGCGTCCGCCGCGAGGAGCTGAAAGGCCGCGTGGCGGTCGAGCTGCCGCGCCACCTCGGCGCGGTCGAGCGCGGCGATGCCCAGGTCGGCGAGGCCGGCGACCGCGACGGGAATCTCGCCCTCCACCGCGAGCCACTCCTTCAGCCCGTCCGGTACGGCCGGACGGCGGGCGTCGAGCCAGTCCCGGAGCGCGGTCACGGCCTTCCGCCGCGGCCGGAGAGTTCGCGCACGACCGCCTCACCCGCCGCCAGCGCCTCGTCAAGCCGGCTGGGATCCGCGACGCCCGCCTGCGCCATGTGCGGCCGCCCGCCGCCGCGTCCTCCCACCACCGCCGCCACTCCCCGCACCACCTCGTCCGCCTTGATCCCCCGGCGGATGAGGGCGGCGCCGACGAAGCTGAACAGGGTCTGCTTCCCGCCGGGCAGTTCGGCGGCGACCACCGCCACCCCACTCGGTTCGGCGGCCAGAAACTCGTCGCCGTAGCTGCGCACCTCGTCCGCGCGGCGCGCCCGCATCCGCACCGCCCGGTAGGCCGCCCGGAAGGGGTCGCCGTCGCCGAGGGTGAGCTCGCTGGCCACCACCACGGTTTCGCGCCCACCCCCCGCCTTGCCCATCTCGTCCAGCAGCCGCTCGAGCTCCTTCTTCTCGTCGATGAGCTGGCGGGTACGCCGAACCGCGTTGCGCACCGGCGTCCGCAGCAGGCCGGATACCTCCTCGAGCTCCGCCTCGATGGACTGATAGTGCCTGAGGGCGCCCGGCCCGGTGACCGCCTCGATGCGGCGCACGCCCGCCGCCACGCCGCCCTCGCTCACGACCTTGAAGAGCCCCACTTCGCCGGTATGGCGCAGGTGGGTTCCGCCGCACAGCTCGATGCTGATGCCGGGAATCGTGATCGTGCGCACGCGGTCGCCGTACTTCTCGCCGAAGAGCGCCATCGCGCCCGCCGCGATCGCCTCGTCGTAGGTCGATTCGCCCACCTCGACCGGGTAGTCTCGCCACACCGCCTCATTGACGAAGGACTCCACCTCCTCGACCTCCCCGGCCGTCATCGGCCCGGAGTGGGCGAAGTCGAAGCGCAGCCGGTCCGGAGCCACCAGCGACCCCTGCTGCGTCGCGTGCTCCCCCAGCACCGACCGAAGAGCGGCGTGCAGAAGGTGAGTCGCGGTGTGGTTCCGCTCAGTGTCGTGCCGGTCGTCCTCCGGGACCCGGGCCTGCACGGGCAGCGGCCCCACATCCAGCGGCGGCGGATCCCCCTCCAGCGGCCCGGTCAGTGCCGTGCGGCCTTCCACCCGTTCGACCCGCTCGACGGTGAGCCGCCAGCCGTCGCCGGTAACCGTGCCCCGATCGGAGACCTGGCCGCCGGCCTCCACGTAGAACGGGTTCTCGCGAAGCTGCATGCCCCATTCAGCGTCGCCTTCGCGCAGTGCGATGACGTCTGTGGACACGCCTCGATGGTCGTACCCGACGAATGTCTGCTCGGCATCCGTATCCAGGTCCCGCCATCGCCGAGGGCCGAGCGACGCCACTACAGACAACTGTGCGTCCACGCCGACATCAACCGTTACGGTAGCCGTTAGTGGGCCCCGACTCCGCTCCCGCTGCCTCTCCAACGCCGCCTCGAACCCCTCCACGTCCACCGAATACCCCCGCTCGCGGGCCATCACCTGGGTGAGATCGAGCGGAAAACCGAAGGTGTCGTACAGGCGGAAGGCTTCTTCGCCACCGATCACGTCGTCGTGGGCGTTGGACGCGGCAACCTCGAAGCGCTCCATCCCCCCTTCAATGGTGGTCAGGAAGCGCTCCTCCTCCCCCCGCGTGATCGACAGGATGTGCTCCGCCCGCTCGACCAGCTCCGGGTAGGTCTCGCCCATGGCCCCGATGACCGCGTCCACAACCTCCACCAGGGCGGGCTCGCGGCGCCCCAGCAGCCAGGCGTGCCGCACGCCCCGCCGCAGGATCCGGCGCAGCACGTAGCCCCGCCCCTCGTTGGACGGATAGACCCCGTCGGCGAGCAGGAAGGCCACGGCGCGGCTGTGGTCGGCGAGCACCCGGTAGCTCACCCCCTCCGGCGCATTCGGGTCGTATGGCCTCCCCACGACCTCGGCGGCGCGCTCCAGAAGCGGCCGAAAGAGATCGATATGGTAGTTGGAGTCCACACCCTGCAGCACCGTAGCCAGGCGCTCCAGCCCCGCCCCGGTGTCGATGGAGGGCGCCGGCAGCGGGTGCTGCACACCCTCCTCGTCCCGGTTGAACTGCATGAACACGAGGTTCCACAACTCGAGGAACTCGCCCCGCTCCCCCTTCTCCTCGAACTCGGCGACGGGCAGATCCACGCCCCGCTCCCCCCTCGGCCGCAAGTCGTAGTGCACCTCCGAACACGGCCCGCAGGGCCCCGTGTCGGCCATCTGCCAGAAGTTGTCCTTGTCGCCCAGCCGGTAGATGCGCGACCGCTCGAGTCCCGCCACCTCGTGCCAAAGCTCGGCCGCCTCGTCGTCGGTGTAGTGCACCGTTGCGTACAGCCGGTCGGGATCCATGCCCAGCTCGACGGTCAGGAAGTCCCAGGCGTAGCGGATGGCCTCGCGCTTGAAGTAGTCCCCGAACGAGAAGTTTCCGAGCATCTCGAAGAAGGTGTGGTGGCGCGCGGTGCGCCCGACCTCTTCCAGATCGTTGTGCTTTCCGCCGGCGCGGAGGCATTTCTGGGAGGTGACCGCAGTGCGGTGCGGCGCAGGCTCTTCGCCCAGAAACACGCTCTTGAACTGGACCATGCCCGCGTTGGTGAACAGCAGGCTGGGATCGTTCCCGGGAACCAGGGAAGAACTCGATACTACGCCGTGTCCGCGCTCCTCGAAGAAGCTCAGAAAGCGCCGGCGGATTTCAGCAGTTTCCATCTGCAACGGGCCGGTGGCGGGAAGGCGCCGCCGCCCGATACGGGACGCCAGCACCTAGAATAACCGCGCCCCGCAGCCGGGCTCAATACACGCGGCCGGCTGCCTTCCCGACCTACGCCACCACGCGCGCTCCCCCGACCTTGCCGGCCGGGCTCCGGCGCGGACCCGCCGAGGGGGCCTTCCCGGCATTGGCGCGCGAACCCTTCCCGGAAGGCGCGGCGCCCTTGCCGTCCGCCGCCGCGAGTTTCTCATCGGGCCGATCCAGACCGAGCGCGATGCGCACCTTGGCCTCGATCTCGCCGGCGATGTCGTCGTTTTCTTCCAGGAACTTGCGGGAGTTGTCCTTGCCCTGCCCCAGGCGCAGATCGCCGAAGGAGAACCAGGAACCGGAGCGGGAGACGACTCCCTTGTCCACCCCGAGGTCGATCAGCAGCGACGAGTGGCTGATGCCCAGATCGTAGAGAATGTCGAACTCCGCCTGCCGGAAGGGCGGCGCGCACTTGTTCTTCACCACCTTGACGCGAACCCGGTTGCCCAGGAATTCCTGGCCGTCCTTGATGGCGCCGATGCGCCGGATGTCGAGCCTGAGCGAGGCGTAGAACTTCAGGGCCCGGCCGCCGGAGGTGGTTTCCGGACTTCCGAACATGACCCCCACCTTCTCGCGAATCTGGTTGGTGAAGATCACCGACGTGTGCGAGCGGTTCACCGCCCCCGTCAGCTTGCGCAGGGCCTGGCTCATCAGGCGCGCCTGCAGCCCGACGTGCGAGTCGCCCATCTCGCCTTCGATCTCCGCGCGCGGGACCAGCGCCGCCACCGAGTCGATGACGATGACGTCGATGGCGTTGGAGCGGATCAGCACCTCGGCGATCTCCAGAGCCTGCTCGCCGGTATCGGGCTGCGCCACCAGCAGCTCGTCGATATCGACCCCGAGCTTGCGGGCGTAGCCGATGTCCAGGGCGTGCTCCGCGTCGATGAACGCCGCGATGCCGCCTGCGCGCTGCGCGTTCGCGATCACGTGCAGGCAGAGGGTGGTCTTGCCGCTCGACTCCGGCCCGTACACCTCGCTGATCCGCCCCCGCGGCACGCCGCCGATTCCGGTCGCCGCATCCAGATTCAGCGAACCGGTGGAGATGGATTCGATCTGAATTCGGGATGAGTCCGACCCCATCTTCATGATCGCCCCCCTGCCGTGGGCCCTCTCGATCTGCGTGAGAGCGGTCTTCAGCGCCTTGTCCTTCGAGTTGGTCTGGATCTTGCGGGCCATCGCTGTATGTCTCCGTCGGGTTCGCGTGAACGAAGAGGTGCAATCCAAGATACGAGACCCGAACAGAAAGCGAAAGGGCTCGCGCGGGATGAAACATAACGGGTCCCCTTTGACACCTGGAATGTCAGTTCGGGACGATCTCGGGACCCCGTTGCGGAGCCACCGCGACTGCTGTTCTCTTTTTGCCAGAGGCCGCCCCGACCGGCCCGCGTTGATTGGTGGAAAACACTCGCTGGAGCTGCCAGGAAATGACCACAGGAAAAGCCCTTCTTACGTCCCTGCTCGCCTGCGTGCTCGCGGCGTCACCGGTCGCCGCGCAGGACGTTACCGACCACGCTGACTTCACCCGGATCCTCGAGGACGTCGTCCAGGCGCCGCGGGTGGACTACGCCGCCCTGCAGGACCGCCGGGCGGACCTGGCCGCCTACCTGGATCAGCTCGCGGGTACGGACCTGGCCGCGCTCGAGTCGGCGCCCGACGACGTCCAGCTCGCGTTCTGGATCAACGCGTACAACGCCTGCATGCTGGACCGGGTGTCGTCGAACTATCCGATCCGGAAGAACGCCGGGCTGGTGGGTTCGATCCGCAACGCGTTCGCCGACCGCCCCGACAACTCCGTCTGGCAGATCCGCGACGTCTTCACCGGAGCCTTCTGCGATGTCGCAGGAGCAACCCGCTCCCTCGACGAGATCGAGCACGAGATCATACGGCCGACGTGGGGTGAGCCGCGCATCCACTTCGCGGTCAACTGCGCCGCGCTGAGCTGCCCTCCGCTGGCGGCCGAGGCCTACGTGCCGGAGCGTCTCGACGACCAGCTCGATCGAGCCGTGCGCGGGCTGGTGGAGAATCCCGAACACTTCCTGATCGACCGCTCGGGCGCCGGATCCCTCACCCTGAACCGGGTGCTGGACTGGTACGGCGACGACTTCGGAGGAACAGACGGCCTGCTCGACTTCTTCGCCCGGTACGTGTCCGAGGAAGATGCCGAATACCTCCGGAACCCGGGCCTGGACGTGCGCTTCTTCGAATACGACTGGACGCTGAACGACCTCGACCCGTGACCGGCGCCACCCTGGGGGTGGTGATCCCGACCATCGACGAAGCGGGTCATCTGCCCCGACTGCTGGCCGACCTGGCGGAAGTTCAACTGCCGCTTCGTGTCGTCGTTTCGGACGGCGGTTCCGCCGACGACACCCTCGACCTTGCCCGTGCGGGAGGCGCCGTGTGCGTGTCCGGGCCCCGGGGACGGGCCACCCAGATGAACGCGGGCGCGGGCGCGCTCGACACACCCTGGCTCCTCTTCCTGCACGCCGACTCCCGGCTCCCGTCAGCCTCCCGCTCGGCGCTCGTCTCCGCGCTCCAATCCGACAACGGCCCGGCGGCGGCGTATTTCCCGTTCCGCCTGAGCGGGCGTGGCTGGTTCTGGCGCCTGGTCGAGACCGGACAGCGCGTGCGCGAGCGCCTAACCGGCCTGGTGTACGGCGACCAGGGCCTGCTGGTGCGGCGCGACGCCTTCGAAGCCGTCGGAGGCTACCCCGAACTGCCCCTCATGGAAGATGTCGAGATGGTTCGCCGACTGCGTCGCTCGGGCAGGATCGCGCGCCTGCCCGGGCCTCTGCTGACCAGCCCCAGAACCTACCAGCGCCTCGGAAGATGGAAGGTCTGGCTGCGCAACGGGGCGACCGCATCCCTGTATCTGGCCGGCGTCGCGCCCGAACGCCTGGCGCGTTGGTATCCCGAGCGCGTCCCGGCATCGGAGAATGGGCGCAACCGGTGACGCGCGACATGGAGCGCACCCTGATCGTCTTCGCGAAAGTCCCCCGTCCGGGGCGCGTCAAGACGCGACTGGCCGCCGCCATCGGGGAAGTCGAGGCCGCATCGCTGTACGGCATCATGGCACGCCGGGTGCTGGATGGCGTTCGCGGGGGGCGCTATCGCCTGGTCGTCTACATCGATCCCGCGAATGAACTGGCCGCGGCGCGTGAGTGGCTGGGAGCTGCGGACGTCGGTTTCAGACCTCAGGAAGGCGATGACCTGGGCGAGCGTCTGGCCGACGCCTTCCGGCGCGAGTTCCAGCGGGCGCGGCAGGTGTGCGCGATCGGCACCGACGCCCCCGCGGTGGATCGTCGCGTCGTCGAGCGCGCCTTCGCCGAGCTCTCGGCAAACGACCTCGTGCTGGGTCCCGCGCTGGACGGCGGATATTACCTGATCGGCGCGACCGGCTACTGGCCCGACCTCTTCCGCGACGTGCCCTGGAGCACCGAGGGAGTCATGACGGCGACGCTGGCTCGCGCCCGCGCCCTGGAGTTGCGCACGGCCACGCTCGAGCCCTTGCCGGACATCGACACGGTCGAAGACCTGGAACGGGCGAACGCTCCCCCGAGCCCTCAGCCGCGCACCCGCGCCGGCAACTCGTAAGGCTGCCAGCGTCCCGGGGTCACAGGCACGTAGATCATCGGAATCGGGTCTTCGCCGGCCGCGGCGGACTCCGCGAAGAGCGGTACGCCCAGCCACTCGCCGACCCGCGTGATCGTGGTGCAGTTCGGGCTGATCTGTTCGCCCACCTTCTCGTACGGGTAGTCCGCGTGCTCGATCTCGCTGTCGTTGTTGAACCACTCGGCGTCCGCCGCGTAGACGCCGCCCAGCGCATCCAGCGAAATCACTTCCGCGCCTTCGGGCGTGGCCATCACCGTGCCGTTCTCGCCTGTCGCGAGGCACAGGGTCCGCTCCATGCTGAGCTCGATCGGGATCTCGGTGGTGCGCTCGATGACCACCGTATCCGGCGGCGGAGCCGGGAGCTGGATCGGCTCCGGACGCGGCATCAGCCGCGGGCTGCACAGCAGGCCGCTGCCGTTGGGACAGAGCGCCAAGGAGGCCATCACCCCGAAGCGCGAGCTGCGGTATATGGTCGAGGTCTCGACGTGCTGGACCCCGAGCACGTAGGCGCCGGCCCGGATCCCGCCGACGTCCAGCTGCACTCCGGTGTTGAAGTCCCATCCGTCGTATTCCCCCATTAGGTTCAGGAGAACCCCCTGGGCGAGCTGGACATGCAGCGCCGTGGCCGCGAGCCAGCCGTGCGAATAGCGCCTTCCGTACCAGCCGAGATCGCTTCCGCTCCCGCCGAACATCCCCGTTCCGTACCCCAGCCCGAAGGTCAGGTCATGCTCGGGAAGGGCGTCGCTGTCGAGGCCGGCGAGCTGGAAGGACGCCATCACGTAGGGAGAGAACGAGGTCGACATGTCGTCGACCAGGCCTCCCTCGTATGCGTCGTAGAACCGGATGTCGGGGAATCCGAGCCGGGGAGGAATGTGATCGCGCCCGTCTCCGAAGGAAGGACCGCTCACGAAGCGCGTGCCCACCGCCAGCCCGAACCCGGACGATTCGGGTTTCACGACTGCGACCCGGCCGAATGCTCCGACCATGTTCCCACCGTTCTCGGCATCGGCGAAGTTCTGGAAGGAGGCGCCGACTTCGACGCGGTCGAAGAGCCCGACCGCAACCGACGCGTCCTGCAGCCACTGGCTCCACTCGCCCGCGAGACGACCCTTTTCGATCCCTCTCTGCGAGATGAACACGCGCTCGTCCACGCTGATCCCAAACCCCGAATAGGTGCCCGTGATCGCGAGATGCGGGAGCGTGGAAGCGGCGGGGACGTTGAAGAATCCGGAACCGTACCGCAGCGTGCTGCCCATCTTCGTGCTCTGCGCGTCGAGCGGCTGAACCTGAGCAGCCCCGGCCAGCGCCACGAGGAACAGCGCCATCCAACGTCCCCGATTCTCACGTCCTCTCATCATGTCACTCCTTGGGGTTTTACATGCGCCCGGACCCACGCCGGCCCCGTCCGATCATCAACCGGCCACAAACGTCGGAATCGCAAAAAAATTAGCCCCGGCCAATGCCGAAAGCCAGCCAGCGGGAGGCGATTCATGCGTCGCGATTCCCGGTTCCCCCGTCCTCCAGTCCCCGCATCCGCCGACCGATGGAGAACATCCAGCCCAGGAGCAGCAGCCACGCCAGCGCGTAGGCGATGAACACGTACCAGTAGGGCCGCAGCGATTGCTGTGCGAGCACTTCGGTACCCACCTGGGCGACCAGCGGAGCCGAGGACGCCAGCGACGCCGCCAGGGCCGCAAGGAGGACGAGTCGGGGTCGGGGACGTAACATTTGCATGGTCGATTTTCCTTACGTTGCCCGAGGCTGTTCGCGCATTTCGAGGGCGCGCTGGTAGCGCATGTGCTCGAGGCCGTATCTGAGGCAGAAGACGGAGAAGAAGATGAGGGTGAAGGCCAGCAGCCCCGTCATGAGGGTGATCAGCATGTCCCCGTCCAGCGTCGGCCCTTCCTCGACATTGAGCACCACCGGCTGGGGATGGAGCGAGGGAAACCAGAGCACACTCACGTGGACAAGCGGAATCAGCAGCGCCCCCAGCACGCCGACCACCGCCGCCATGCGCTTGCCCGCCTGCCGGTCCTCCGCCGAAGCGCGCACGAGGAAGTAGCCGACGAAGACGAACCACATGAGCAGCGTCAGGGTCAGGCGCGGCTCCCAGGTCCAGGGCGTTCCCCAGGCGTACGCCGCCCAGAGCGGCCCCGAAGTGAGCATGATCGCCCCGAAGACCAGTCCTCCCTCGGCCGCCGACTGCGCGGCCCAGTCCAGCCGCTCGTCGCGCAGCCAGAGATATGCGGCTCCGCACAGCGCCGTGATGCCGAAGGCGAGGAAGGTCACCCAGGCGGAGGGGACGTGCACATAGAAGATCCGCTGCACGATCCCCATGGTGCGCTCCGTCCCCACCCAGAAGAAGACCAGCCAGTGGAGAACCAGTACTCCGGCGACGCCCAGAACCCCCAGAGCCGCCGCCATCCATCGGATCCGCGCGAGTGACATCATTCCTCCACCACGTATCGAAACAGGATCGTTCCCGCCGTCAGCGCCACCACCGTGAAGGCCGCCAGCAGATAGAGGCTGCCCTCGACCTCCTGTACGGGACGCGAAGCGAAGATGCGGCCCGTGGCCGTGACACCGAAGATGACCACAGGAACCAGGAGTGGAAAGATCAGGATGGGAAGAAGGGTCTGTCCCATGTTCGTCTGCGCCGATATGGCGCTGAACAGCGTGGTGACGGCCACGAACCCGAGCGTCGCCACACCCAGCACGCCGGCCAGCAGGAGGGGGTCGTTGCCGTAGTTGAACCCGAAGAACAGCCAGTAGGCCGCCAGCGCGACGACCTCGATCAGGGTCACCAGGATGAAATTGGAGACCACCTTCGCCAGGTATATTCCATCCAGCGGGACCGGGCTGGTGAGCAGGCCCTGGATCGCGCCCTGCTCCCGCTCCATTTCGAAGGTCCTGCCCATGCCCAGCATGCCTCCGAACAGGATCGTCATCCAGATCAGGCCGGCGGCCAGCAGCTGCATCCGCACCAGCCCCTGATCGATCGCGAAACGAAAGAGGACGGCGACCAGGACGGTCAGCGCACCCATCGCCGCGAGCCGTTCCCCGGTGCGCACCTCCAGCAGCAGGTCCTTGCGCACGATCGCCGCCACCTGCCGCAGGTAGACGGTCACGCCCTTCCCTCCACCGCACGCCGATAGGACCGTTCCAGGCCAGCGGCATCCAGATCGGCCCGCTCGGCTTCGAACACGAAGCTGCCGCGAACCTGGATTGCCACGCGGTCGGCCAACTCGAGCCCCCGCCCCAGATTGTGCGTGACCATGACGACCGTGCGGCCCCCGTCCTTCAGCGCCGAAAGCAGCTCCTGCAGCATCGCGCCCGCGTAGGCGTCGAGACCGGTGTAGGGTTCGTCGAGCAGGACGATCCCGGGATCGTGAAGCAGCGCGCGCGCCACCGCCAGCCGCTGCACCGTGCCCCGGGACAGCGTGTCCACCGGGCTGTCGGCGTAACGCTCGAGGCCGACGTCGGCCAGACGGTCCGGCACCCGCGAGTCCAGGTCGCCGAGGCGGTGCAGGCGGCCGTAGAAGAGGAGATTCTCGCGGGCCGTCAGGCGGCCGTACAGAAAGCTCAGGTGCGACAGGATGCCGATCCGGGCGCGCGCCGCCCGGTCTCCGACCGTGAGGGGGATCCCGGACACGCGGACCTCCCCGGACGTCGGGCGGAGCCCTCCGGCGAGCAGCCGCAGGAGTGACGTCTTGCCCGCTCCGTTGGGGCCGAACACCGAGAGAAACTCACCGGCGCCGAGGCGGAAGGAGACGTGATTCACGGCACGCACCGGCCCGTAGTCCCGCACCAGCGACGCGGCCTCGAGGACAGGGAGGCCGGCGCGGGGGGCGGCAGCGGCGGCGGGCATCAGCTCATCAGCCCCGCGCGGCCGGCGCGGCCTCCTCCCCGCGCTCCGACTCAAGGCGTCGGCCGCAGGCCGCGCAGAAGAGCGCCACCTCCGGGTTGGCGCTGCCGCAGCGGTCGCACAGCGTGCCCGCTCTCAGGGCGGCCCGATACGCCGCGATTTCCTGTTCGAGGTCGTCGGCCACGGTGTCCTGCGCGGGCGGAGGGCGGCCCTCTGCCTGCTCCCGGCTCCGCCGCACCTCCTGCAACGCATCCAGTGCCTCGCGCGCCAACTCGTCGCGCAAGCGGCGGTAGTCGCGTTCGTCGATCTTTCCGGTCGCGAAGTCGTACTCGACGTCGCGCAGCGCCACCAGGCTCAGGTGCCTGCGCGCCTCCGCCTCGGTGAACTCCTCGTCCAGGCTCACGAGAGGCGCCTTCTCTCCACTGAACACGGGCTGCACGACGTAGAGGACCACCGCGGCCGCGACCAGAACTGCCCCCAGAACGATCATCATGCGCTATGCGGCGGCGGAGCCAGCGGCAGGAACCGGACGGAACGCCAGCCCGGGTCAGACCTTCGCGAGCCGGGCGCTCGCGGGCGTGGCCTGGACCTTGCGCCGGGCGGGTCCGCCCGCGCCGGGCCAGAGGGCGATCAGCGAACCGAGGGTAATGACCAGTCCGCCGTACCAGATCCAGCCCACCAGGGGCCGCACCAGCACCTGGAAGACCGCGCCCTGGGCCGAAGACTCGTTCAGAACGGCGCCCTCGAAGTCCTCGACCCCCGCGAGGATGACGTACACGTCCTCGAGCGGGGTCGAGCGGATGCCGACCTCCCGGATCGGCTGGTCCGCGGTCGAGTAGATGCGCTGCTCGGCGGTGATGGTGCCGAGCCGGCGGCCGTCCCGGGACACGTCCATGAGCGCCACCCACTGCCACATGTTGGGCGTGCGGGACGACGAAAGGCCCTGGTAGGTCAGCACGTACTCGTGGCCGTAGGGAGAGGCCGCCCGGATCTGGTCGCCGGGCTCGACGCTCCGGTCGATCTCGGTGTGGAACGAGGCTCCCGCGAACCCGGCGAACATGAGCACAATGCCCACGTGCACGATGTAGCCGCCCCAGCGCCGGCGGTTGCGCGCGATCAGGTGCAGGAAGGCCCTGCCCAGCCCCTCGCCTTCGATGCGCGCCCGCGCCCGGGTGCCCTTCCAGAACTCGTTCACCAGAATGGTGAGCACGAAGCCGCAGATCGCGAAGGTCGCGAGGGCGTAGAACCCGCGCATGCCGGCGATCATGAGCCCGGCGACGACGGCTGCCGCCATCAGCAGCGGCGACACGAAGTTGCGCTTCAGGTTCCGGCGCGTCGCCTTCCGCCAGGCGATGACCGGCCCGATCCCGGTCAGCGCCAGCAGCACCAGCCCGATCGGGATGTTGACGCGGTTGAAGAACGCCGGCCCCACGGCCACCTTGGTCCCCGCGAACCCCTCCGAGATCAGCGGAAAGAGCGTGCCCCAGAGCACCGCGAACGCCGACCCCAGCAGGATCAGGTTGTTCATCAGGAAGGCGGATTCGCGCGAAAGGAACGACTCGATGGTGCGTTCCGCGCGCAGATCGTCCTTGCGCCACAGGATGAGGAGCAGGCACGCCATCGTGGCGACGCCCAGAAAGCCGAGGAAGATGTAGGCGATGCGCGTGTTCTGGGCGAAGGAGTGAACCGACTCGATGAGCCCGGAACGCGTCAGGAAGGTCGCGAAGATGGTGAGCAGGAAGGTCAGCGAAACCAGCGACAGGTTCCACATCTTCAGCATTCCCCGGTGCTCCTGGATCATCACGGAGTGGAGGAATGCCGTCGCGGTGAGCCAGGGAAGCAGGGATGCGTTCTCGACCGGATCCCAGAACCAGTATCCGCCCCAGCCCAGCTCCTCGTAGGCCCAGCGCATGCCGAAGATGATGCCGTTGGTCAGGAAGAACCAGCTCAGCAGGGTCCAGCGCCGGGTCACCACCAGCCAGCGCGAGTCGGTCTTGCCGGTGATCAGAGCGGCGACGCCGAAGGCGAAGGGCACCGAGAAGGAGGTGAACCCCAGATAGAGCGTGGGGGGATGAATGGTCATCCAGTAGTTCTGAAGCTGTGGATTCAGCCCTTGCCCGTTGGCGGGCGTGAACGGCAGTCTCTCGAAGGGGTTCACGTCGGCGAAGAGGAGCACGCCGAGGAAGAACGCCGTGATCGTGAGCAGGACGCCCACCACCGAGGGCATGAACTCGCGGTTCCTGCGGCGGTTCTGGAAGACCGCGATGCTCGAGAAGAGCGCGAGCAGCAGCACCCAGAAGACCAGCGATCCCCGCTGGCCCGCCCAGAGCCCGGTCACCTTGAAGTAGGTTTCCAGCTCCCGGCTCGAGTACCCCCACACGTACCGGTACTCGTAGTGCTCTCCGACAAACGCCAGGATGATGCCCAGCGAGGTGAGGCAGAGCAGGAAGAAGACGGCGTAGACCGACCGTTCGGCCGAGAGGACCAGGTCGCCGCGCTTCCGGTGCCCGCCCACGAAGGCGAGCACGATGCCCCAGATCGAAACCGGCAGAGCCACCCAGAGGGCGAACTCCCCGAGCAGGATCATCCGGCCATCTCTTCCGGCATCGCCTCGTAGCGGCTGCCACACTTGGTCAGCACGGTCGTGGCCTCGAAGACCCCGTCGCGCCGGAAGCGTCCTTCGATGACGACTTCGGTCTCGTCGCTGAAGGTGTCTGGGAGGATGTCACGGTACTCCACCCGGAAGCTGGCGTCGTCGCGCGCCAGGTCCACCACCGAGAAGTAGTGCTCGAATGCGCCCTCGGCCTGATAGCTCCCCTTGACCACCCGGCCGCTCACCTTCACGCCGATGTCGTGGAAGGTGTCGTCCTCGGCCACCTTCGCCATGAGTTCGACCGGGGTCAGGTAGTAGACCATCGCCTTGTCGAACCCCGTCCAGATGAGGAACGTCACGACCATCGCGACGCCGACCAGACCGATATAGAAGCGGCTGTTCTTCATTCGCTGCGCCCCTTGTTTCCCGTTGTCCCGCACCTGGCCCGGCGGCCTCAGGTCCGGTCTTCCCAGCGTTCTCAATATATAGGATGGAGGCGCGGTTTCTCAAACCTGACCGGGTGGGTCTCCCTCGCGGGCCCAGCTGCGTGCAGCCGCAACCGCCCTCTCCCACCCGGCGACGAGCGCGTCGCGTTCCTCGGAGCCCATCCCGGGCGAGTAGATCTCGGGATCTCCGGAGGACTCCGCAAACGCCTCGCCGTCCGGCCAGATCCCGGCTGCGATTCCCGCCAGCCCGGCGGCTCCCAGCGCGGTGGTCTCCACCCGGGGGGCGCGGCGCACGGGCACGCCCAGCACGTCCGCCTGGAACTGCATCAGCCAGCGGTTGCGGGCGGCCCCGCCGTCGGCACGCAGTTCCCCGGTGGCCAGCCCGGCGTCCTCTTCCATGGCGCGGATGACGTCGGCCGTGCCGTACGCCATCGACTCGAGCGCCGCGCGCGCCAGGTGCGACGCGGTCGTGCCGCGCGTAATGCCCACCACCGTGCCGCGCGCCTCGGGGATCCAGTGGGGCGCGCCCAGCCCCACGAACGCGGGCACGAAGTAGACTCCGGCGTTGTCCGCCACCTCGCGGGCGCGCTCATCCGATTCGGCGGCGTGGTCGAGGATGCCCAGGCCGTCGCGCAGCCACTGCACGGACGCGCCCGCCGAGAAGATCGAGCCCTCCAGGGCGTACGCCGGGCCGCCGCGCGCGTCGCAGGCCAGCGTGGTGAGAAGCCCGTTCTCCGAGGTCACCACCTCCTGGCCGGTATGCAGCAGCAGAAACGCCCCGGTGCCGTACGTCACCTTGGCCAGGCCGGCCCGGACGCAGCCCTGTCCGAAGAGGGCGGCCTGCTGGTCTCCGACCACGCCCGCAATGGGAACTTCCGCCCCCAGGTGCTCGCCGCGCGCGATCCCGAAGTCGCCCGAGCTGGAGCGCACCTCGGGCAGAATGCCCGCCGGGACTTCGAGCAGGTCGGCGAGCGACGGGTCCCAGGCCTTGCGGTGCAGGTCGTAGAGGAGGGTGCGCGAGGCGTTGGTGTGGTCGGTGGCGTGCACCGAACCGCCCGTCAGGCGGGCCACCAGCCAGGCGTCGATGGTACCCGCAGCCAGGTCGCCGGCTTCCGCCGCCGCGCGCAGCTCCGGGCGCTCGCGGAAGAGCCAGGTCAGCTTGGTTCCCGAGAAGTAGGGATCCAGAACCAGCCCCGTCCGCCGGCGCACCTCGGACTCGTGGCCGCCGCGGCGCAGTTCCGCGCAGATCGACGCCGTGCGGCGGTCCTGCCAGACGATGGCCCGGCACACCGGCTCCAGCGAGGCGCGGTCCCACAGCACCACCGTCTCGCGCTGGTTCGCGATGCCGATGGCCTCGAGCCGCACCTGTCCCCCGGCGTCGTCCAGCGCCGCGCGCGCGACCCCCCGGGTCACCCGCCAGATCTCCTCGGCGTCGTGCTCGACCCGGCCCGGCCGGGGAAAGTGCTGGGTGAACTCCGAGTAGCCGCGTCCCAGAATCCGTCCGTCGCCCGCCACCACCAAGGCGGTGGAGCCGGTCGTGCCCTGGTCGAGGGCGAGCACTGCGGGTTGCCTGCTCACGGCTGCACTCCGGTTCCCGGTCTCACGCCCCCTGCGGATGCCGTTGCCCTGTCTCCAAACCCGTAGGGGATGCCGGCGGCGCCCAGCAGGCCCACGAGCAGCGGCACGGGCAGCCCCACCACCGTGAAGTAGTCGCCCTCCAGCGACTCCACCAGCACCGCGCCGGCGCCCTGTATGGCATAGGACCCCGCCTTGTCCATCGGTTCCCCGGTGGCTACGTAGGCCCGAGCCTCCTCCTCGCCGAAGGACCGCAGCCACACCGTGGTTCGGGAGACGCCGGCGTGCACGCAACCGTCGGGCTCCGCCAGCGCCAGCGCACTGACCACATGGTGGGCCCGCCCCGCCAGGCTCAGCAGCATCGCGACCGCGTCATCGGCGTCCCTTGGCTTTCCCAGGATGGTCCCGTCCCGCACCACCACCGTGTCGCCTCCCAGCACGAGTCTCCCCGGCCGGCGCGCCGCCACGGCCCGCGCCTTGCCCTCGGCCAGACGCCGGGTATGGGCGACGGGATCCTCCCCTGGGAGAACCTCCTCCGGGATGTCCGCAGGATCGACCTCGAAGGCGATGCCCAGCATGGAGAGCAGGTCCGCCCGCCGGGGCGACCGGGACGCGAGCACGAGGCCGGGGGGCCGCCCATCCGCCGGCCCGCCGGTCATCGTTCCAGCACCAGCGTGACGGGGCCATCGTTTACGAGTTCCACATCCATCATGGCGCCGAACACGCCGGTCTCGACCCGGCCCGGAGCCTTCTCCCGCAGGAGCGCAACGAAGTCCTCGTAGAGGGGCACGGCCACATCGGGCCCCGCGGCCCGTATGAAGCTCGGCCGGCGTCCCTTGCGGGTATCGCCGTACAGCGTGAACTGGCTCACGACCAGAACGTCGCCGGAGACATCCCGGAGCGACAGGTTCATCCTGCCCTGCGCATCGTTGAAGACGCGCAGCCCCAGCACCTTGTTCGCCATCCACTCGAGGGCGTCCGCGCGATCCTCGCGGGTAAACCCGACGAGCAGCAGGAGCCCGCCGCCGATGCGGCCCACCACCGACCCGTCGACGGTCACCGAGGCGCGCGCCACGCGCTGGAGGACGATCCTCATCCCGCGCCTCCCGCATCAGCCGCCCCGGACGGTGTGGCCCCCTGTCCCCGTGCCCGGACCATCACTCGACCGTGACCGACTTGGCCAGGTTGCGGGGCTGGTCCACGTCGCAGCCCCGCAGGACGGCGATGTGGTAGGCGAGCAGTTGAAGCGGCACCGTCGTGAGCACGGGGCGCAGGAAGGGCAGCGTGTCCGGCACCCGGATGACGTGATCCACCTTGTCCTCGAGCTCCGAGTTGCCCTCGCTGACGACGGCGATCACGCGCGCGCTCCTCGCCTTTACCTCTTCGATGTTGGAGACGACCTTCGGATAGACGGGGTCGCTCGGAGCCAGGATCACGACCGGCATGGCCTCGTCGATCAGCGCGATCGGCCCATGCTTCATCTCGGCCGCGGGATAGCCTTCGGCGTGGATGTAGCTCACTTCCTTGAGCTTGAGCGCCCCCTCCAGCGCCACCGGAAACTGGTAGCCGCGGCCCAGATAGAGGAAGTTGGGCGCGTCCTTGTAGGTGCGCGCCAGCTCCAGAATGGAATCGTTCAGCTTCAGGACCTCCTCCACCTGTCCCGGAAGGGCCTGCATGGCCTGGACGACGCGGCGCCCGCCCAGCAGCGAGATCTGCCTGTGCCGTCCCATCCACAGGGCGAACAGCGCCAGCACCATGAGCTGGCTGGTGAAGGCCTTGGTGGACGCCACCCCCACCTCGGGTCCGGCGTGCAGGTGGCAGCCGAAGGCGGTCTCGCGCGCGATGGACGAGCCCACCACGTTGACGATGCCCATGGTGCGGGCTCCCCTGCGGCGAGCCTCGCGCAACGCGGCCAGCGTGTCGGCGGTCTCTCCGGACTGGCTGATCGCGACCACCAGGGTGCGCTCGTCCAGAACCGGGTTCTTGTAGCGGAACTCCGACGCGTACTCGACTTCGACGGGTATGCGCGCGAGATCCTCGAGCATGTACTCGCCGATCAGCGCGGCGTGCCAACTGGTTCCGCACGCCGTCATCACCACGCGATCCAGCGAGAGCAACTCCTCCCGGTGCCGCTCGATCCCGCCCAGGCGAGCCATTCCGTCGGCCTCCAGCAGCCGCCCCCGAAGCACGTCGCGCAGACTGCGCGGCTGCTCGAAGATCTCCTTCAGCATGAAGTGCTCGAAGCCGCCGCGCTCGATGGCGGACAGGTCCCACGTCACCTGATGCACGGAGCGGCGCACCGTCCCCCGTCCCATATGGTAGATCCGGTAGCCGGTGCGCTCGAGCTTTGCGTAGTCCCCGTCCGCGAGGTAGACGACGTCGCGCGTCTGGGCCACCACGGCGGCCGCGTCGGAGCCCACCAGGTACTGGCCCGAAGCTCCCACGCCGAGCAGGAGCGGGCTCCCCTGGCGCGCCGCGACCAGCTTGTCCGGCTCGTGCGCGGAGATCGCCGCGATGCCGTAGGTGCCCTCGACCCGTTCCAGCGCAAGCGCCAGGGCTTCCTCCAGCGGAGATCCCTCTCTGAGGAAGAAGTCGACCAGGTGCACCACGACTTCGGTGTCGGTATCGCTCCGGAAGCGGTACCCTCGCGCCTCTAGCCGTCGCCTGAGCAGGCCTGCGTTTTCGATGATGCCGTTGTGGACGAGCGCCACGCCACCGTCCTGACTGACATGAGGATGGGCGTTGCGCTCGGTCGGGGCCCCGTGGGTGGCCCAGCGCGTATGGGCGATGCCGCAGCTCCCCCCCAGCGTGTCGCGGCCGATGGCCGCTTCCACCTGCCCCAGCTTGCCAGCCCGCTTCACCACGCTCAGCCGGGCGTCACCGTTGATCACTGCGAGACCGGCCGAGTCGTATCCGCGGTACTCGAGGCGGCGGAGGCCTTCGAGCAGCACGGGGGTCGCGTCACCGGGACCCACGTATCCCACTATGCCACACATTTCCTTGTCGATGATGGTGTCGTTCGGAAGCCCCTGCGGCCGCCAGCCAGCCTCCCCGCGGGTGTCACCGGGAAGCTACCGCGCGCGCATCCCGGTGGGAACGCGCCAGCCGGGAAAGCTCGCCGCGCGCCTCCTCCACGAGCGCCCTCGCCCGCGGCCCCGCCCGCGCTTCCGCGATCAGCCGCACCACCGGCTCCGTTCCGGAGGGCCGCACGTGCAGCCACTCGCGGCGGTCCGGCCAGGTGAGCCGCAGCCCGTCGGTGCGGTCCCGGTCGGCGCCGGGCCAGCGTTGCCGCAGGCGGGCGTACGCGGCCTCCAGCGCCTCCCTGGGAAAGGCGACCTTGTGCTTCACGATGCGGTAGGCCGGATAGCGGGCGATGGCGGCGGCCAGCGAGAGCCGTTCGTCGCGCAGATGCTGAAGCACGAGCGCGGCGCCGACCAGCGCATCCCGCGTGTGGTGCAGCGCGGGCACGACCACGCCGCCGTTCCCTTCCCCGCCCACCACGGCTCCCTCCGCCAGCATGCGGCGCACAACGTTGATCTCGCCCACGGGCGCGCGCAGTGTCTTCGCCCCGGCCGCGGCCGCGGCATCCTCGACCACCTGGCTGGTGGAGAGGTTGGTCACCACGAGGCCCGGACGCCGACGGGTCACGGCCGCGGCCGCCAGAGCCAGGGTGAAGTCCTCGCCCACGGGGGCACCGGTCTCGTCCACCAGGGACAGGCGGTCAACGTCGGGGTCCACCGCCATCCCCAGGTCGGCGCCGGTGTCCCGCACGAGCGCGCCCAGAGCCCCCAGGTTCTCCGCCGTGGGCTCGGGATCGCGCGGAAAGCGCCCGTCCATCTCCAACCCGATGCCGTGCACCCGGCACCCCAGCCGCTCCAGCAGCTCCGGCATGACCGCACCCCCCGCCCCGTGAACGCAGTCGAGCGCCACGGAGAAACCCCGTGCGCGCAACGCGGCAACCTCCACGAAGGGCAGGTCCAGCACCGCCTGCAGATGCCGCTCCGCCGCCCCCTCGTCCCGCGTCACCTCACCGACCCGATCCCACGGCGCGCGCGGAATCTCCTCCGCGAGCAGCTCGCGAAATCGGGCCATCCCGGGTGCGTCCAAGAACACTCCCTCGGCGGTAGCGAACTTGAGGGCGTTCCACTCCGCCCGGTTGTGGCTTGCCGTGACCGCGATCCCGCCTGCCGCCCCGGCGTCGCGAACCGCCATCATGAGCGTCGGGGTGGGGACGATGCCGATGTCGACCACGTCGCACCCCACCGACGCCAGTCCGGCTCCGGCGGCCGCCGCGAGCATGGGCCCGGAAGTCCGCGAGTCGCGTCCCAGCATCACGGAACGCTCGCCGCCCTCGGTGCGCAGGAATGCGCCGTACGCCGCGGCAAGCGCCGTGACCAGTTCGGGCGTGAGCGGATCTCCCGCCCGGCCCCGGAAACCCGAGACGCTCACCATGAGATCGGGCGGAAGAACGATTGGCATGGCTGGCGAACCTCCCCGGTGGGCGGCGGGACTCGCCCGGCGCCTCGCCGCTCCCGGTGCTCGGGCGGATTCATGCACGGACTGCTACATTCGGGCCTGTGACCGCTGTCCAGAACCCCTTCGGACGCATTCGGGATCCATGACCCAACCCTTTGCAGGGACGCAATCGCCCGAACCTCGGCTCGCGACGCTCGCGATTCACGGGGGACAGGCGCCCGAGCCGCTCACCGGCTCCATAATGCCCCCGATCTTCCAGACCTCGACCTATGTACAGCCGGGACTGGACCAGGGATGGCCCTGGGAGTACGCCCGTGTCCAGAACCCTACCCGCGAAGCCCTCGAACGCAACGTCGCGGCTCTGGAAGGGGGGTCCCACGGCATCGCCTTCGCGAGCGGGATGGCCGCCATCGACTGTGTGGCCCGCCTGCTGTCGGCCGGCGACCACGTGGTCTGCGAGGAGAACACCTACGGCGGGACGACGCGGCTGGCCACGCAGGTGCTGAACCGGGCCGGCCTCTCCTTCTCCTTCGTGGACTCGCGCGATCCGCAGCGGATCCGCGACGCGCTCCGGCCGAACACGCGGCTGGTCCTGCTCGAGACCCCCACCAACCCCATGATGCGCCTGTGCGACCTGCGCGCGGCCGCCGACGCGACCCGCGACGCCGGGGTTCTCCTGTGTGTCGACAACACCTTCGCGACGCCCGTCAACCAGCGCCCGCACGAGACGGGCGCGGACATCGTGATGCACTCGACCACCAAGTACCTCAACGGCCACAGCGACATCATCGGCGGCGTTCTCACGGTGCGCGACCCCGACCTGGACGAACGGCTGCGCTTCCTGCGCAAGTCGACCGGCGCGGTGCCCGGCCCCATGGACTGCTGGCTCTGTCTGCGCGGCACAAAGACCCTCCATGTGCGCATGCGCGAACACAACGCCAACGGGCTGGCGGTGGCGCGCTTCCTGGAGGCTCATCCGACCGTTGAAGAGGTGCACTATCCGGGCCTTTCCTCCCATCCGCAGCACGAACTGGCCGCGCGCCAGATGACCGGGTTCAGCGGCATGGTGTCCGTCACCCTGCCGACCGAAGACGCGGTGCGGCGGCTGGTGGAGGGCACGCGCATTTTTGCACTTGCGGAAAGCCTGGGAGGTGTGGAGTCGCTCATCTCGGTGCCCGCGCTCATGACTCACGCGTCGGTACCGCGCGAGCGCAGGGAGGAGATGGGGGTAAGCGGCCGCGTGGTGCGGCTGTCGGTGGGAATCGAGGACCCGCAAGACCTGCTCGAAGATCTCGGCCGGGCCCTTGGGCGCGGACCTGGCGGGTGATGGCCTTCCGGAAATACGGCGGAATACGTGCCGAAACCTCGGTTCAGGGCAGGGCGTACGAGAACCGACCACGGCGGGGGGTAGCCCGGCGCGGTCAACACGAATACGAGGACGCCGGCAGGCGTCCGCCAAAGGAGAATCACCATGGACGGTTCTGACGCAGACCGTGCAGGCGGCGCGGCCGAGAACGCCAATGGAAACGGGGGCGCGCCCCACGCAAACGCGCGCCGCATCCTCACCAGCATCTCGTCGCGCTCGTGGGAACATCCCGCGGATCGCGCGGCGCTGGCGGCGCTGCGCAAGCTCCCCGTCTTCGACGAAGTCCTGAAAACCCTCTTCGGCTTCTTCGGCGAGAAGCCCATCCGGCTCGCCTTCCAGGCAAACGCCCTGCGGGTGAGCGAGCGCCAGTACGGGCACATCTACGAGCGTTACCGGGACATCGTGGAGACGCTGGACACCGAGGAGTACCCCCTCTACGTCTCCCAGACGCCCATCGCCAATGCCGGCGCCTACGGCATGGACCAGCCCTTCATCATCCTCAACTCGGGGACGGTCCTGATCCTGAACGATGACGAGCTGTCGTTCATACTGGGCCATGAAGTGGGCCACATCATGAGCGGCCACGTGCTCTACCGCACAATGATGGTGCTGTTGATCCAGCTTGCCAGCCTCGGGTTCCCGATCGTCGGACTCGCCGCACGGGCCGTGCTCATGGGGCTGCTGGAGTGGTCCCGCAAGAGCGAGCTCTCCTCGGACCGCGCCGGACTGGTCTCCATCCAGGACGCGGATGTAGCCATGACCGCCATGATGAAGATGGCGGGCGGCGGCACCTCTTCGGACCTCGATCTCGGCGAGTTCGTGCGTCAGGCCGAGGACTACCGCGAGGGCGGAGATGTGGCCGACCACGTCTTCAAGGTGCTCAACCTGCTCGGCGTCACCCATCCGTTCTGGGTCCTGCGGCTTTCCGAGATACGGAGCTGGATCGAGAGCGGCGAGTACGACCGTATCGTGGCGGGAGAGTACCCTCGCCGCGACGACCCCGACCCGTCCTACCGCGACGACATTTCCTCGGCGGCCGACGCCTACGCGGAGGAGGCCCGCAGCTTCATCGGATCCATGCGCGGAGCGGCCCGCAGGATGGGCGACTCGATACGGGACAACATCCGCAGATAGCCCCGGGATCACTGGCATGCGCATTCTGATCGTCGGCAACGGCGGGCGGGAGCACGCCCTGCTCTGGAAGCTCCGTCGGGACGCGCCCGCCGCCGGCTTTTACGCGACGCGCCCCAACGCCGGGATGGCCGGGACGGCACGGGCGGTCGACATTTCGCCGACGGACGTGGGGGCGCTGACTTCCTGGGCGGAGTCGCACCGGATGGACCTGGTGGTGATCGGCCCGGAAGTCCCGCTCGCGCTCGGCCTCGCGGACCGCCTGGAGGCCGCGGGCGTGCCCGCCTTCGGGCCCTGGCGGGCGGCGGCGCGCATCGAATCGAGCAAGGCCTTCGCGAAGGACCTCATGAGCGCCGCGGGCGTGCCCACGGCCGACTACCGCGTCTTCACCGACGCGGCGCGGGCCGAAGCGCATGTGGCGGAGGCAGGCGGGCCGTGCGTGGTGAAGGCCTCCGGCCTGGCGGCGGGAAAGGGCGCGATCGTGTGCGACGATCCGGACGAGGCCTGCGTCGCCATCCGGCAGATGCTGGTGGAGGGAAGCATGGGCGATGCCGGACGCGAGGTCGTGATCGAGGAGCGCATGACCGGCGAGGAACTCAGCGTCTTCGCCCTCGCCGACGGGGAGCGGGCGATCCCGCTGGTGGCTTCGCAGGATCACAAGCGGGTCGGAGAGGGCGACACCGGACCCAACACCGGCGGCATGGGGGCGTACGCGCCGGTCTCGCTGGCCACCGACAACCTGATCGCGCGGGTCGGCGACGAAGTCCTCGATCCCGTGCTGCAGGCCCTCGCCGAGGCGGGCTGTCCGTTCCGCGGGCTCCTCTACGCCGGCCTGATGCTTACCGACGAGGGTCCCAGAGTGGTCGAGTTCAACTGCCGCTTCGGGGACCCCGAAACCCAGGTCGTACTTCCTCTGCTGGAGGGGTCGCTGCTGGACCCGATGATGGCGATTGCCGACGGGAGCGGTCTCCCGGGACACCGTGCCGGCACCGCCGGGGGAGCCGCGGTCACGACGGTGCTGGCGGCCGAAGGATATCCCGGGTCCTACCGGACGGGCGCGGCCATGGAGATCCCGGAGTCTCTCGCGGACGACCCCGACGTGCTTCTCTTCCACGCGGGCACCCGGCGCCACGAAGGTGCGGTGCTGACCGCGGGAGGCCGCGTGCTCGCCGCGACCGGGCTCGGCCGCACGCTGGCGGAGGCCGCCGAGCGTTCTCGGCGCGCCGCGCGCGAGATCCGTTTTGAAGGCAGGTACTTCCGGTCCGACATCGGATGGCGCGAGATGGCGCGAAGCTGACTTCTCCTCCGATCCCGGAGCCGGACGACACCCGGCGGTCCAACTCCAACAATCCAGGTCAACAAGGGAAACCATGATCATTACAACCACGCCAACGCTGGAAGGACGCCCGGTGCGCGACTACCTCGGCATCGTCACCGGCGAGGCGATCATCGGCGCCAACATCTTCAAGGATCTGTTCGCGGCCGTCCGCGATGTCGTGGGCGGGCGCTCCAACGCATACGAGCGCGCGCTGAGCGATGCCCGCGCGCATGCCCTCCGCGAGATGGCCGAGCGCGCCGCCGACCGGGGCGCCAACGCAGTCGTGTCCGTCGATCTTGACTACGAGGTGATCAACAACATGCTCATGGTGACCGCCGCGGGCACCGCCGTGGAAACCTGAGCGTCACCGCCCCGTCCCCCACCTCCAGCCGCCGGAGTCAGCCTGCCGGAGCTTCCTGAAGCGGAGACGATCGCGCGCGGCCTCACGCCGCATCTCACCGGCCGGATGATCTCCGGCGTGCGGGTGCGCCGCCCCGATCTGCTGTCGGAGCCGGCTGGCGCCTTCGCCCGCGGGATGGCCGGCGCCGAGATCGACCAGGTGGGCAGACGGGGCAAGAACGTGGTCTGGTTCTGCTTCCCGGACACGGTTCTGGTCATCAACCTGGGGATGACCGGCCGCCTTCTGTTTCATCCGCGCGGCGACCCCACCCCGCTCCCCATCCACACCGGCGTCACCTTCGATCTGGCCGGCGGCGACGCGGCCGTCTACAGCGACGTGCGCCGATTCGGGCGGTTGCGGCGCTTTTCCGGCCGCTCCTGGCGGCGCTGGTCGCGCACGCTGGGGGTTGAACCGCTGGGCCGTTCCTTCACGGCCCGGCGCCTGGCGGCCGAACTCGCCCGCTCCCGCTCACCGATCCGATCGTGGCTGCTCGATCAGCGGCGCGTGGCCGGAATCGGGAACATCTATGCCAACGAGGCGCTGTTTCTCGCCGGCATCCATCCGGCCCTGCCGGCGCGGGCGATTCCGGCGGCGAAGGTCGCGCCGCTGCACCGAGCCATACGAAGAGTACTGCGGGCCGCCATCGCCGCCTGCGGCACGACCCTGCGGGACTACCGCGACCCTGCCGGGCTGGAAGGATCGTTCGGTCCCCGTCTGGTGATATACGGTCGAGAAGGTCAGCCCTGCGTGAAGTGTCCAAGGGTTGTCCTGAGGACGGTGATCGGCAACCGATCGGCGTTCCACTGCCCCCACTGCCAGCCGCCACCTCAATGACCAGCACCGAGCGAGCTGCCGGGATTCTCGCGACCGCGGTCCTCGTATCGCTCGGTGCGCCTCCCGAGCTAGCCTCGGGCCAGGACGGCATCGTGGTTCCCGACCTGCCCGTGCACGAGTTGACGCTCGACAACGGGCTGCGGCTCATCGTCCTCCCAAGGCCATCGGCGCCGACCGTGGCGTTCGTCGTCGAGTACGCGGTCGGGGGCGTCAACGAGACCCTCGGGTCGACCGGCACGGCCCACCTGCTCGAGCACATGCTCTTCAAGGGCACAACCACGGTGGGCACCCGCGACGTGGAAGCCGAACTCGATCTCTTCGCGCGCATGGACGCCGCCCACGACTCCCTGCTGTTCGAGTCGTCCGCCACCGCCCCCGACACCGCCCGCCTCAGGACGCTCCGGGAGCGCGTCGCCACCTACGAGGGTCAGGCGCAGGCCCCGGTGGTCTCCAACGAGTTCAGCCGCATCCTCACGAGAAACGGAGCCCGCAACCTCAACGCGACCACCTCCTCCGAGGCTACCACCTATTTCGTGGAACTCCCGGCCAACCGGGCCAAGATGTGGTTCCTGCTCGAGAGCGACCGGGCGCACAACCCTGTCTTCCGGGAATTCTACACCGAGCGCGACGTGGTCATGGAGGAGCGCCGCACCCGCGTGGATACCAACCCGGGGGGCCTGCTCTACGAGGTCCACCTGGGGACGGCGTTCCTGATGCATCCGTACGGGGTCCCGGTGGTCGGGTACATGTCGGACCTGGAGCGGCTGTCGCGCCACGACGTGGAGGAATACCACCGCCGCTACTACGGCGCCCGCAATGCCGTGGTCGCCATCGTGGGCGACGTGGCGCCGGATTCGATCACGGCCTGGGCGCGCGACTACCTCGGCGACATCCGTCCCGGCGATCCCCCTCCTCCCGTGCTCGCCGTCGAGCCTCCGCAGCGGGGCGAGCGCCGGGTGGAACTGGTGATGGACGCCGAGCCGCAGCTGCGGGTGGGTTGGCATACGGTGAGCGGTCATCACCCGGACAGTCCGGCGCTCACCATGCTGGCGTCCGTGCTGTCGGGACGGCGCACCGCCCGCCTCTACCGCCGCCTGATCACGCAGGACCGTCTGGCCGTCTCGGTCACCGCGTCCACCATCCCCGGATCACGCTTCCCCGGACAGTTCGTCGTGCACGTAACCCCGCGCGCGCCGAGCACCCCCGCGCAGATCGAAGCCGCCCTCTACGAAGAACTCGAGCGTCTGGCGCTGGAACCGCCCGAACAGAGGGAACTGCAGCGCGTGCGCAACCAGCTGGTGGCATCCGGCGTGCGGCGCCTGCAGTCCAACCTGGGACTCGCGCTCCAGCTCGCCAGCTCGGTCATCCGGTACGGAGACTGGCGGACCACGTTCGAACGGACCGCGCTGCTCTACGACGTCCAGCCCGCCGACGTGCAGCGCGTGGTGCGAACCTACTTCACGCGCGACAACCGAACCGTCGCCACCCTCGTGAAGAGCACCGGGGAAACCGACCCGTGACCGGATTGGGGCCGGGGCGCCAGGCGGTCATCGCCACCCTGCTCGCGGCAGCGGCTGCGGCGCCGGACGGAGCGAATGCGCAGCGGCCGCCCGCCGACCGGGAGGCCATCGAGGCGCTCCGATTCGCCCCGCTGTCGTTCACGCCGCCCACCCCCTCGCAGCACGAGATCGAGGGCGTGACCGTCTTCTTCCTGGAAGACCACTCCCTGCCCCTGGTGAACGTCTACGCGCGCTTTGCGGGCGGTTTCGGACTCCTCGGCCGCGAACTGTACGCCGCCACCACCGCGCTTCCCTCGCTGCTGCGCTTCGGGGGAACGATCGAGCTGCACCCCGACTCCGTCGACGAACAGGTCGACCAGCACGCGCTGCAGCTCGCGTTCGGGTCCTCGGGCGGGAGCACCTCCGCGACCCTCAACTCGCTCACCGGCAATCTCGAACCCGGCCTGCGCCTGTGGAAGGACATGCTCCTCAATCCCCGCTTCGATTCGGTGCAGGTCGAGGTGTGGCGCGGCCAGGAACTGGAAAGCGCCCTGCGCCGCCCGGACGACCCGGGTCGTCTGGCCTTCTCCGAGTTCAACCGCCTCATGTTCGGCGACCACCCCATCGGCTGGGAGATGGCACCCGGCGATCTCGAACCGGAGGATCTCTCGCGAGAAAACCTCCTCACCGCCCATGGTCGCATCCTGTGTCGGGACAACCTGGCGCTGGGGGTGTCGGGCAACCTAGAATGGGAGGAAATCCAAGTCCACCTGCTCGAATTCCTCTCCGGATGGCCGGCCTGCGAGGAGGAGCTGCCCGAACCGCCGGTGCCCGACATCCTGGACGAACCGGGGGTCTACCTGATCCCGCGGGAACTGGACCAGACAACCATCGTCATGGCGCACCGAAGCTCCATCCGCCAGGAGGACTCGCGCGACTACTTCGCTTCCCGCATCGCCAACTCCATCCTCGGATCCGGGGGCTTCTCGAGCCGGATCCTGAACCGGGTGCGCACCGAACTCGGCCTGTCCTACAGCGCGGGCTCCTTCTGGACCACCCCCGACGACAACGACGGCATCGTGGGCGCGCTCACGCGAACGAAGAGCGAGTCGACGATCGCCGCGACGCGCGCAATCCTCGAGGTGATGGAGGAGATGCGCAGCTCGCCTCCCGCGCGCGGCGAAGTGGAAGCCGCCGTGGAAGCGGCCAGCAACGGTTTCTCCTTCAACTTCCAGGGAGCGATGCAGGTCGTCTCCCGGCGCGTGCTGCACGACGCCCAGGAGCTGCCGGAAGACTGGCTGGAAAGGTATGTGGCGGGCGTGCAGCGAGTCTCCGCAGCCGACGTGCGCAACGTCCTCCGCAGGCATCTGGACCCTGGCCGGATGGTCATCCTCATTCTCGGCGATCCGTCCCGGTTCGACCTGCCCGTCGAGACGCTCGGGGAAGTGACGACCTGGGAAGTGGAGGGAGTTACCGATTCGGTTCGGCCGGTCGGACCGTCCCCCGGGTGAAGCGGGGCCATCCGGGTCCGCCGCCCTCCGAGCTACCTCACGCCGACGTGGATCGCCGCGATCCCGAAGGTCAGCAGCTGCCACCGCACCGTGCCGAATCCCGCGTCCAGCAGTCGCTGGCCCAGGACTTGCGGGCCCGGGAATTCACCGACCGAGGCCGGCAGATAGCTGTACGCCCAGCGGTGCCCCGACACGATCCGGCCGACCGCCGGAAGAATGTGCCGGAAGTACCAGAGATATGCGGCCCGGACGATCGGGTTCGGAGGAGTGGTGAATTCGAGAACGACCAGCGGGCTCCCGTCGCGAAGCACCCGTCGCAGTTCCGCCAACCCCAGGTCGAGGTGGGAGAGGTTGCGCACCCCGAAGGCCACCATGGCGCCGTCGAAGGACTCGTCGGCAAAGGGCAGACGTTGCGCGTCCCCGCACAGCGGATGCACGGGCAGACGAACGCTTTTCGTCCCGCCGCGGCGCAGCATGGGTTCCGCGAAGTCCAGCGCCACCACCCTGCCCCGGAAGTCGGGGCGGGTCGCCAGTTCGATGGCCAGGTCGCACGTGCCCGCACAGGCATCCAGGTATCGGGCCGAGTCATGACGGGAATAGTCGAGCGCGCGCACGGCCCGGCGACGCCACCAGCGGTCGACGCTCAGGCTGAGCACCCGGTTGAGCAGGTCGTAGCGTGGCGCGATGCGCGAGAAGATCTCGTGCACCTGGCGCGCGCGATCCTCACCCGAGGACGGCTGACCACCGGAAACGTTCATCATCGATTCTCGTATGGGACGGCGCGAACCTCATCCGGCGGATGTCCTTGAACTACCAGAGCGTCGAAGACGCGGAACTCGTCACCCTCGCCGCCGAGGGTCGGGAGAGCGCCTATCGCGAGCTGCTCTCCAGATATGAACGTCCCGTCTTCTCCCTCATCTACAGGATGGTGAGGAACCGCACCCTCGCCGAAGACCTGGCGCAGGAAGCCTTCATCCGCACCTTCAACGCGATCGATACCTACAATCCGCAATACAAGTTCTCAAGTTGGATCTTCAAGATCGCAAACAACCTGACCATCGATCATCTGCGCAAGCGGCGCGTGCCCACCGTTTCCATGCACGGCGCGCCGGACGCGGTCACCGCGGAGGCCCAGGCGCGCACCAGCCTGGTGGTGCGGTCGCCCGGAGAGAGCCCCGAGGAGTACGTTCAGAACCGCGAGCTCGGCGGCCAGATCGAGGCCGCGATCGGGGAGCTGCGGGAGGAGTATCGGGTGGTGGTGTTGCTCCGCCACATCGAGGGACACACCTACGACGAGATCGCGCGCATCATGGATATCCCGCTGGGGACGGTAAAGACCTACCTTCATCGGGCCAGGGCCGAGCTCAAGCTTCGGCTCGCGGAGGCATGATTCGATGCGCATGGACGCGAAACTTCCCGCGGGTTCGTGCCGTACGCCGGGAGAACCGATGGACGGCATGGACACTTGGACTCAGATGACCCCGGATCCCGGAGATCCCGCGAGGATGGCAACGCCACGACAGGCGGAGGCAGGGACAGGCCGCAGATGAATTCGGACCGATCCAGCTACGGCAGGCATCTGGACGATGACGCGATCCAGGGACTGCTCGACGCCGCCGAAGGACGTGCCGACGCGGAGACCGCGTCCGCCCGCAGGCATCTGGCGGACTGTCCCGCGTGTCAGGCCCGGGTGGATGCCTGGCGGGAGGTCTTCGGCGAACTCGGCCGACTGCGGCGCTTCGCCCCTCCCGGCCGGTTCGCCGAGCGGGTCCTGTCCGGGATCGATCTCCCCGGCGAGGCCTCGAGTTCCTCCCGGGCATGGTGGTGGGTCCGGCTGCGCCGCCGGCTGACCGGACGGGCCGCGGACGCTCATCTCTCCGGGAGGCGGCTGCAGGCGCTCGCGGACGGTGGGCTGCCCCGGAAACGCGCCACCCTGGCGAAGGCGCATGTGGCGACGTGCGGGGACTGTGAGAGCAGGCTGGCGGGCTGGCGGCGCCTGATCGCCACACTGGAAGCCCTGCCCCCCTTCGCGCCTGCCACGGGCTTCGCCGAGCGGGTGATGGCGCGCTGGCGGGAGGTGGCCGAAGAAGCCACGGGGCGCGGCCAGGCTGCGCGAAGGTGGCGACTCCTGCCTCGTTCGCCGCGTGGATGGGTGCTCGCGGGAACGCTGACCAGCATGCCGGTTGCCGCATTCGCCGCAGTGGCGGCCTTCCTCTCAACCGTCCCGCAGCTTACCACCGGCGGCCTCGTTACCTATCTGTGGTGGCAGGCTCGCGACGCCCTGTCGGCGTTCGGGAGCTCGCTGCTGGCGGCGGTCATGCAGAGCGGGGCGGCCTTCCGGGCCTATTCGCTCGCAGAATACCTGATCGCGTCGCCCACTACCGCGGTCGCCGCCGCGGCGGGCTTCACCACCCTGATGTTCAGTTCCATCTGGGTTCTTCACCGCAACATCGGCTTCCCCCGTTTCGCGCTTCGCCATGTTTACAACTGACCCCTCCCGCCCCGCCGGCCTGAATCCGCTGTTCGGCGCGGTGCTCGCGCTCTCGGCGGCGGGTGCGGCGCAGCCCGCCGGCGCTCAGGAGCGGCAGGTGGTATCGAACCGCGTGACCGTGTCGGACGCGGATGCAACCCTGTCACTCGAGTTCGATTCCGGCCCGGCCCTCGAGATCTCCTTTCAGAACGGCGAAATCCGCGTCGACGGCGAGGAGGTAGACAGCTACCAGGCGGGCGGGGAGCTCGCTGCCTCATGGCGGTCCCTGCTCTCCGAAGTCGTTCCGCTGGATGACGGACCACTCGCCGAAGCCCTGCTCGCGTGGGAGCCCGGCGGACAGTTGAGTGGTGACGCGCGAGCCGCCGCCGAGCGGGTCGACCGGGCGCTGCAGGAGGCGCTCACCGGTACGCCGCCGGAAGGCGACCTGATGCCGCGGATTTCGGGGAGCGCCGAGGTGGGAGGCATGGCACCGGCCCTGGTTCCCCCGTTGCTCCGGCTCCTTCTGCAACGGGGCCGGGTGCTGGAAGAGGCGCTCCAGGACGTCGATCTGACGGAGCTGTCGCTTCATCTGGGCGAGGACGTGACCGTTGACGCCGGCACCGATATCGAGGGGGCCCTGCTTGTGGTGGAGGGCGACGCCACCATTTCCGGGGAGGTCCCCGGCGACGTGGTCGTGGTCGAGGGGACGTTGCGTATCGAGGGTGACGCGTACATCGGGGGCGAGGTGCGCGTGATCGACGGACAGCTGGAGCGCGACGGGGGGACGGTGGAGGGCACCATCCTCACCGTGGACGCCGGCGACGTCGCGGGAGCGGGGATGGTGCCGGATGCGGCGGCTTCGGGGGACGATGAGCGCGGCCCGCCCTCCCGTCAGGGTGAAGCACGCACCCGGCTGCCTTTCCGCTACGTCACATCCGGTCTGAGCGGTCTCTTCGGGGACGTGTTCTGGCTCGTGGTCATCCTGGCCGTGGGGACTGCGGTCGTCCACTTCGCCGGAGACCGGCTGCAGAACGTGGCCGAAGTGGTGAGAGCCGCTCCCGGACGGGCCGCGCTGGTCGGTCTGGCAGGCGGCTTTCTCCTTCTGCCGCTGTGGGTGCTGGGCGGTCTCGCTCTCCTGGTGTCGATCATCGGCATCCCTCTGCTGGTCGCCTGGCTGCCGCTCTTCCCCCTGGCCGCACTCCTGGCCGGCGGGCTGGGATACCTGGCCGTGGCGAGCGTTGTCGGCGAGTGGGTGGCGCGCAAGGGCATTCCGGCCCTGGACCGCTTCCGGCCCTCCAACCGGCTGCACGTGCTGGCCGTCGGCCTGGCAGCGCTCGTCCTTCCGTCGGCCCTTTCCCACGTCACGGAAATGGGCGGGCCGACGCTCGGTGCCTTCCTGAGCGGGCTGTTCACCCTCGTCGCGGTGGCTACCGCGATGATCGCGCTGATGCTCGGCTTCGGCGCCGTGCTGCTCACCGGGGCGGGCCGCACTTCCGACCCGGGCAGGATGGCGGCGACGTACGGCGGGGGGATTCGGGCGACGCGGGCGTGGACCCGGAGGCGTTCCCGGCGACGCTCGCACGAGAAACCCGGACACCCCGACGACGGAGGCACTGGTGAGTAGCAGCAATCCGTGGATGAATCAGCGCGCACATCGAGAACGGCGGGGCACCGGGCTGGCACGACTGACTTGCGCGGCCATCGGAGGGCTGGCCTGCACGGCGACCGGACTTGCGGCCCAGGACTGGAGCACCGTGACCGCATCGCGCCAGCTGAGTGGCGAGCGCGAGATCGAGGTCCAGGTGGAATATGGAGCGGGCGTCCTCGACCTGCGTCCGGGAGAGCCCGGCACCCTGTACCGGATGGAGCTTCGATACGATCGCGATCTCATGGAGCCGCAGACGCACTACGAGGACGGAGTCCTCGAGATCGGCATGGATCGCGTCGGCAGGGGTATCCGCATGGGCTCGCGCGACGGATCGGGGCGACTGGATCTGGAACTGTCGCCGGAAGTTCCCCTGTTGCTGGACCTGGAGTTCGGGGCGGCGCGGGCGGACCTGGATCTGGGAGGGCTCGCGATCCGGGAGTTGAATGTCGAGACGGGGGCATCCGATACGCGCATCGAGGTGTCGATGCCCAACGCCGTGGAGTTGGAACTCGCCTCCTTCGAGGCGGGCGCGGCCAACCTGGTCGCCACCGGACTCGGCAACCTGAACGCCGAGCGCATCCGGCTGGAGGCGAAGGCAGGCAAGGTGACCCTGGACTTCAACGGGGAATGGCAGCGCGACGCCGATGTCGATCTCGACCTCGACCTGGGCGCGGTTGAGCTTCGCTTTCCGCGGGGCCTCGGCGTGCAGCTGGTAGTGGATGCGCTTCTGACATCCGTGGATGCCCAGGAGATGTTCAGGCGAGGCGACAGTTACTACTCCGCGGACTGGGATGGTGCGGAGACACGGCTTACGATGGAAATCGACGCGCACATCGGGGCGATCGACGTGGTGTGGACGCCATGATGGGTTTCGTCATCAGGATTCGGGCATTGGGCCCGGGGAGAGGCTCGATATGATCAGCGCCCTGCTGACCCTGTTCGCCGTTGGCCTGGTTACGCTACTGGTCGTGGGAGTGCTGCTTGCGGTGGCGGGCACGGTGTTCTCCATCGGCTTCGGCCTGGCCAGCTTCCTGCTTTTCAAGGTCGCGCCGATCGCACTCCTGGGGTATGTGGTGCTCCGCCTGATCGCGCCCCGCAAGCGCAAGGAGCTGAGTGAAGCCGACCGCAAGTGGCTGGAGGGATAGCCAGGCAGGCTGCGGGAGGGTCGGTCAGGCGGGCGGCGGCCGCGGTGGCGGTCGCCAGGCGATGGCCTCTTCGATCTCGGCGATCAGGTCAGGGGTGGCGAACGCTCCTACCGGCGACGTCCCCACCAGGTCGAGATCGATGTCGCGGGCCAGCAGCGGCGCAAGCGATTCGGGGTAGTCGCGCACCATCACATGCGCGGGCATCCGCCGGATTCGATCCGGGCCGACGCGGGGAAGCGGGGACCACCTCAACCGGTCCCCTCGCGCAACGCCACCACCACCTGGTCGCAGATTCGGTTCAGGGCCTGCGCAACCGGCGACTCCGGCCGGCCCACCACGGTGGGCAGCCCGTCGTCGCCCGACCGCCGAACCGCGGGGTCCAGCGGCACGGCGCCCAGGAAGGGTACGCCCTGCTCCCTTGCCAGAGCCTCCCCTCCGCCCGTGCCGAACACGTCCACCGGTTCGCCGCAGTGCGGACAGGCCATCCCGCTCATGTTCTCTATTACGCCGATGATCCGCGTGTTGACGCGCTCGAACATCTTGATGCCGCGCCGGACGTCGGTGGTGGACACGCCCTGCGGGGTGGTGACCATGACGGCCCCGTCGAGGTTGACGCTCTGCACCAGCGACAGCTGGGCATCGCCGGTGCCCGGGGGCATGTCGACAAGCATGACATCCAGGGTGCCCCAGCGCACCTGCTCCAGGAACTGCTTCAGGACGCCCGCGATCAGCGGGCCGCGCATGATCGCCGGCTGTTCGTCGGCGAGCAGGAATCCGAGGCTCATCAGCTTGACGCCATGGGCCTGGAGCGGCTCGATCATCTCCTTGCCCTTGCCGCCGGACACGCTCGGCCGGCGGCGCTCCCCGAACATGACAGGGATGTTCGGGCCGTAGATGTCGGCGTCCAGAAGTCCGACCCGCAGGCGGCGACGCGCGAGCGCGGCGGCGAGGTTGGTGGTGACCATCGACTTGCCCACGCCTCCCTTGCCCGAGCTCACCGCCACCACGTAGCGGGTGTCGGCGAGGATGCCCGGCCGGGGGGTCGGCGCGGGTACCGAGCCGGGAACGAGGGGCGAGCGCCCCGCAGGCGCGGGAGGCGGCGAAGGCGCGCCCGCGGGCGGCGAGGAACCTGCCGGGGCTGCGGGCCGCGGCGGCGCGCTCTTGGGGAGCTGGACGTTGACCCGCACCCCCGAGACGCCGCGCACGCCCCCGGCGGCGGTGCGGGCGGACTTCACCAGCGATCCAGGGTCGTCCGGCTTGAGCTGGAAGGCGAAACGCACCTGCCCTTCTTCGTCGACTTCGAGCTGCTGAACGCGTCCGCTGGAGACGATGTCACGCCCGCTGGCCGGGTGCCGTACCGCGGACAGGGCGTTCGTTACCGCTTCGATGAGATTTTGCTGCGACATACCCCGCCCAGGCCGAAGTGCAGGTGGGATGGTGAAGTGGCCGTGGAATCAGACGGCGGCTACCCTGGTAACCCCCGGAACCCGGTCCTTCAGGCGCCGTTCGATGCCTTCTCTCAGAGTGAGCATGGAGATCGGACAGGTCTCGCACGCGCCCATGAGGCGAAGCATGACCACCCCTTCCGCCTCGTCGTAGTCGATCAGCTCGACGTCGCCCCCATCCTGCCGGATCGCGGGTCTCACGGTCTCGAGGACCTCCTCGATCTTCTCCGTCGCCAGCATGATTCTCGTTCTCCTCGCCCACCCGTCCGCGCTCTCGATCCCGAGCGCGGGCGGACTCCGAAATCGCCCGAAGTTTAGGCAGCGCGCGAGGGCGTGGTCAACCTCGCTTCGGCTCGGCCCGCGACAGCGACCGCTGATGGAGCCCCCACAGGATGGCGGCGGGGATCACCTCAGCCGCGGTCATCCATAGCCGGGCGGCGATCGCGAGCACGGTGGCCGGTCCGCTCCCGAGTGCAGGGGCGAGGATGGCGACCAGGAATCCTTCGCGAACGCCGACTCCCGCCGGCGCGAAGAGCATCAGGTAGCCCGCCACGTACGCCGCCGCGAAAGCCGAGCCGGCGTGCACGGGCGAAAGTTCCATTCCCAGGCTCGCGGCCAGGATCCAGAAGGATGCGCCCATGGCCACCCAGGCCAGCGCGACCTGAAGCAGCCAGCGCAGCACCAGAGCGGCGGTGAGGTTCGCGGGAGCGGCGGTGCGGACGATGCGAAACCACAGCGCGACCGTTGCGTGGAACAGGGAGGGAACGGCAAGCACGAGCACGAGCAGGCCGGCCGCCACCCCGGCGCCGGCGAGTCCCCAGCGCGGCAGCGGCACGGGTCCTCCGACGAATGCGCCGAGCCCGATTGCGCCGGCGGCCAGCAGCCCTGTGCCCTGCACGATCACCGCGGAGGTGGCCGAGACTGCCACAGGAACCCCCTTCCCCTTCGCCAGCGCGGCCATCCCGGCGACCGACCAGACCTTTCCCGGCACGTACCGGCCCATGTTGGCGATCATGAAGATGCTCACGGCGTCGCCCGCAGAAAGCCGCGGCCCGCCCAGCCCGGTCACCACTCCGCCCCAGATCAGGCCACTCAGGCCGTAGGCGGCGAGCAGGAGCAACGTCGCGCCGACGAGCGGAAGCAGCCGCGGACGGGCGAGCACATCCTGCCACTCCCTTAGTTCGGCCACCGACAGCCCCACCCGATCGAGGATGAACCAGGTGACAATGACCGTGAGGGCGACGCGCGCCGCCAGCGAAAGCCACTTCTTCAGGGTTTCGCACTCCGCGTCGCGCGGCGGGCCGACCAGATGCGGACCGCGTTGGCCGCGAGCAGCCCGGTCAGGATGATGAAGCCCAGCCAGAAGCTGCGCAGCACCACGTCGGACCGGTACCACAGCTCGACCTCGGATTCCCCCGCCGGCACGGGAACGGCGCGCAGGGTGTGGTAGGCGCGCAGCACGGGGGCGTCGCGGCCGTTCACGCGGGCATGCCACGCGGGGTACCAGTTGTCTGCTATGGCGAGCAGCGCCGGAGCGGAGGAGCGCACGGCGAGCCTCAAGCGGTCGGGGCCGCGCTCCAGCCAGTCGATCTCGCCCGCGACAGGCGTGCCCGGCAGGTCGACGGGCGGTGGCTCCGCCAGCACCACCTCCCCTGCGGGGTCGAACGCGGGAGAGAGCATGTACGCCATCGCCTCGTCGTCGGACCTGACGACGGCGCTTCCCACGAGCCGCGCGCGCGGAAGGCCGGCCTCCACGAAAACGGTCTCGTAGATGCGGCCGTCGGGCAGTTGCGTCCGGCTGAAGACATTCCCCTGCGGCGAACTCCCCATCTGCAGATCGGGCCAGAGCAGATAGCGCACGTTGAGCAGCCTGCGGATGTTCTCGTTTCCGTAGAGGTTCATCGGCTGTCCCGAGCCCACCATGCCGATGAGATTGCGGTAGCGGGCCAGGTCGTTGGGGTGGTGTCCGCCGGCGAGTTCGATGCCGTGTAGCGCGGGCATCAGGTCCTGGCCCGCGTTGCGAAAGGACAGCATGCGGTAGGGTTCGGAGCTGCCGGCCTCCCGGTCGAGCACTGCCTGGATGTTGGCATCCGGGGCAGACCAGCGCTCGAAGTCGATGGTCTGGATGAACACGCGGTCTATGCGGTAGGCGTCCAGCGCGACCAGGGCGACGAGCGCGCCCAGGACGATGCCGGGCGCCAGGTACGCCCTTCGCAGCGCCCACACCGCCGCCGCCACGGCCCCGGCCAGAAAGACCGCGATCCAGGCACCGGCCCCGATCCAGGGCAGCGCGGCCGCCAGCGCCTGACGCCTGGCCTCGGTGATTCCGGGATAGAGGACGGAGGCCCACAGAGAGGTCAGCGCGCCCGCTGCGGCGAGCAGCGCGATTGCTCCCAACGTGCCGGCAGCGACCAGAACCAGCCGCTGGACACGCCGTCCCAGTTCGGGATCGCGCACGCAGGCGAAGATGCGGTCCACCCCCAGCGCCGCCAGCGTCGCCGCGCTGAAGGCGACCAGGTAGGCCGCCTGAGAGGGCGCCCGGAAGAGGCTGATGCCGGGCAGGACTTCATAGGCTATGCGCCAGACGGGCGTATGGGTGCCGAGAGCGAACAGAAGGGCGGTCCCGGCCAGCCCCCCGAAGAACCAGCGCAGCCCGCGCAGGGGTCCGCCCACGAACGAGATCGCGGCAAGCAAGAGCAGTACCAGGCCCGCGTATTCGTGGTTGTGCTTGAACGGATTGCGGCCCCAGTAGGTGTTGTCGGCCCAGCTTCCCGTACCGCCGATGTTGGCTCCCGCGAATTCGGGGATGACGAGGGAGAAGGCCTCCTCCGGATGAAGCGACCAGGAACTGGACCACTCGAGGGCGGCATCCTCGTCGAGTGCCTCGGAGGTCGCGGTGCGCCGGGAGTCGGCGGTCACGTAGTCGAGGGCCGGCAGGAGTTGGCCGCCTGTGATGAGCGCGCCGGTGATCGACGCCGCCAGAAACAGACCGAAGCGTGACGCCGCCCGCGAGCGCGAGCCGGGGCGGGTCCCAGCGGCATCTGCATCCCGTGGATTGTCGTCCGTCCCGGCCACAGCTTCCGCACCCGTCCCCCGCAGGATCTGAACGCTGCGGAACATGGCGAACAGCCCGGTGGCGCCGAACAGGAAGTACGCCGTCTGGAAGTGCGGCGTCAGGATCACGAGCGCGATCACCAGGGCCAGCCAGGTGAACGACTTGAGGCCGGGGCCCAGGAAGTGCCGCTCCGTGGCCCAGAACAGCAGCGAGGTCAGCGCGGTCACGAACATCTTGCCGTCGTGACCCGCGAACACGAGCCCGACGAAGACCGGGGCGAGCATGTAGCCGGTTCCCGCGACCAGCGCCGCGGCCCGGGAGACCCCCAGCGCGCGCACCCACATGAACATGAAGAAGCCCGCCGCCGCGACGTGCACGACGAGCTTCCATCCGAGCGCCCGATAGGGCTCCACGAGGATGAGCAGCAGGAGAGAAGGCGGGTAGAAGGAATCGCCCGCGCTGAGGGCTTCTACCAAGGGAGTGCCCCCGAGGAACTGCGGCAGCCATCCCGGGATGCGGCCCAGTTCGGCCAGGGCGTCCGCGTAGATTGCGCGTGCCATGTAGCCGCCGGCCAGGGTGTCGCTCCCGTAGAGCATCGCGCTGCTGAAGATGAACCCGCGGAACAGGACCACCGTCAGCCCGAGGAAGAGGGCCCACGGAAGCCACCTGGGGATGGCGGGAGCGCCGCCGGAGGCCATCTGCGCCCGCGAAGGAGCGCTCTTCCGTGCCGAGGCTGTCTCTGCGCGCGGCCTCCGCGCCTGCTTTCGCTTGCCTCGTCGCTTCGCGCTCATCGATCTCGTCCCACGGTTCCGCGTCGCTTCAGCCCGCGCGCACCGCTCAACCGTCCCCGGTAGCCGCGGGCCCGGACCCTGCATCATCGCGTGTCCCGCCAGCCAACTGGCGTCGCAGCGCCTCGATCTCGTGCCGGACGTGGGCGATCTGCTCGCTGACCAGGCCGAATCCTGCCAGAAGGAACCCGAGCGTCTCCAGCAAGACCACCAACTGGATCAGCAGACGGTAGCCGAACGGGGGCACGTAGGGCTCGAATCCCAGCGCCGGATGCAGGTAACGCAGGTAGAGGGCGCCCGCCGCAACCAGTCCTCCCAGTGCCGCCAGAGCCAGTCCGGAAGCACCGAACAGCAGCAGCGGCTTGCGCGAAAAGAACACCAGAAAGGCGACGGATGCCAGGTCGGTAACGCCGATCACCACGCGCCACAGCCCCTGGTACTTGGATTCGCCCGCCCTGCGGTCGTAGAGCTTGATGTCGATTTCGGTGACCGTGGCCCCGCGCCCGTGCGCCAGCACAACGAAGAAACGATGCCAGTCGTGCCTGAGCGTGAGCCCGTCCAGGATCTCCCGCCGAAACCCCTTCATGGCTGAGTTGAGGTGGGTGACGGGCACACGGAACAGCAGGCGCGACATGCGGTTGTAGATCTCGGACACCGCCGCCTTGTCGTAGTGGCCGATGCGCCGCCCGGAGACGATGTCCCACCCTTCGTCGAGCTTCTCCAGGAAGCGGGGGATGTCGCGCGGGGAGTGCTGCAGATCGGCGTCGAAGAGGATGATGCAGCGACGATCGGTGGCGTTGACACCGGTGACCATCGCTTCGGTCTTGCCCCGGTTGCGCCGATGGCGGACGACGCGAAACCCGTCCCAGTCCGCCGCCTCGCGGCGGGCCACCTCCGCCGTGCCGTCGGTGGACCCGTCGTCCACGAGCACGACTTCACCGTCGAGATGGAACTCCTGGAATGCGTCCCGCAGTTCGCGCACCAGGTCGGGGACCACGGGGGCCTCGTTGAATGCGGGAATGACGACCGCGAAGTCCCTTCTGGCCTGCTGGATCTCCGGTTTCAGATTCTGCCCCGGTCGGAGGGTGGCGTTGCCGCGTGCGCCGCGCGTTGGGCGAGCGCGGTCAAGATGGTCTCGCAGGACACGGTACGCCACTCGCGGCACCCTCGTTCCGCGCCGTGGCAGGGCGCGGGAGGCACCGCGGGCGAGAGATCGCGGGGGTCTCGGCGGGCCCCCGGCTCAGCCCTTGCGGTGGGATGGCGAATCGCGAGATTTGTCCCTGCCGGTCGCTGCCCGTGCCCTTTGCCGGGCTGTTCGAAGAGCCGCACCCGAGCCGGGCGACCACCGTTTTCCCGTCGCCGCCCAGATTTCTCCCTACCGTACCCGAGGCTGTCATGTCCATGGCCGGAACCGTCCGCGTCCCTCCGCCCGTCAACGAACCCGTCTTCGACTACGCGCCCGGTGACCCCGAGCGCGCGGCTCTCAAGAGCAAGCTGGCCGAGATGTCGGGCCAGGAGATCGAGATTCCGCTGATCATCGGCGGCGAGGAGGTGCGGACCGGCGAGCTGGCCGCCTGCATCCTTCCGCACGACCACGGCCACGTGGTGGCGCGCTACCACCTGGCGGGCCCGGCCGAGGTCGAGGCCGCCGTGCAGGCGGCCATGGAGGCGCGCCGTGACTGGGCGTCCTGGCCCTGGGAGGCGCGCGCCTCCGTGTTCCTGACCGCGGCCGACCTCCTCGCCGACCGGTGGCGGTCGACGATCAACGCGGCCACCATGCTCGGCCAGAGCAAGACCTGCCACCAGGCGGAGATCGACGCCGCCTGCGAGACCATCGACTTCTTCCGCTTCAACGCCCACTTCGCCCAGCAGATCTATTCCGAACAGCCGCACTCACCCGGCGGCATCTGGAACTGGGCCGACTACCGGCCGCTGGACGGCTTCGTCTACGCGGTGTCGCCGTTCAACTTCACCGCGATCGGGGGGAACCTGACGGCTTCGCCGGCCCTCATGGGCAATTCCGTGGTCTGGAAGCCATCGCACAGCGCCATCTACTCCAACTATTTCGTGATGCGCGTCTTCGAGGAGGCCGGACTGCCCCCCGGGGTGATCAACTTCGTGCCCGGCGACCCCCGGATGGTGACGCGGGTGGTGATGGGGAGCGAGGACTTCGGGGGCATCCACTTCACCGGCTCAACGGACGTATTCCGCTCGCTCTGGCAGGGGGCGGCGGGCAACCTGCCCCACTACCGTTCGTACCCGCGCATCGTCGGCGAAACCGGGGGCAAGGACTTCCTTATCGCGCACCCGTCCGCCGACGCCGAGGCACTCGTGACCGCGATGCTGCGCGGGGCCTTCGAGTACCAGGGCCAGAAGTGCAGCGCCCTGTCGCGCGCCTACATCCCGGAGAGTCTCTGGGAACGGATCGGCGACCAGCTCGTGGAAGAGACCGAGGGCATCACCATGGGCGATCCCGCCGACTTCGGGAACTTCATGAGCGCCGTGATCCACCGGCAGTCCTTCGACAAGATCGCCGGGTACATCGAGGGTGCGAGGAACTCGAACGAGGCCGAGATTCTGGCCGGCGGGGAGGCGGACGACAGCAGGGGATACTTCATCCGCCCGACCGTGATCCGCGCGCACCGGCCCGACTACCGAACCATGTGCGAGGAGATCTTCGGTCCGGTGCTGAGCGTGTTCGTCTACCCCGACCGCATGTGGAGCGAGACCCTGGAGCAGGTCGACGGAACCTCTCCCTACGGGCTCACGGGGGCGGTGTTCGCGCGCGACCGCAGGGCCGTGGAGGACGCGCTCCACGCGCTCCGCTTCGCGGCCGGCAACTTCTATGTGAACGACAAGCCCACGGGGGCGGTCGTGGGCCAGCAGCCCTTCGGCGGCGGCCGGGCGAGCGGCACCAACGACAAGGCCGGGTCGAAGCTCAACCTGCTGCGCTGGGTCTCGCCCCGCAGCGTCAAGGAGACCTTCGCCCCTCCGACCCGGTACCGCTATCCGTTCATGGCGTCCTGACGGGGCTCGAGCCGGACATGGACACAACACGGTCGAACGGGCCGAGCGTGGCCTTTATCGGTGCCGGAGCCATGGGCGCGGCAATGATCGGCGGCCTTGCGGGGGGCGACGACATCGATCGGGCCCACATGATCGCGAGCGACCGAAACGAGGACCGGCTCGCGCTGGTGCGGGACCAGTTCGGGGTCCGGACCACCCTGTGCAACCGCGAGGCGGCCCGGGACGCGGACGTCGTCGTCCTGGCGGTCAAGCCGCAGGTCCTGCCCGGCGTGCTCTCGGAGCTTCAGGGCGGGATCCGGCGGGACGCGCTGACGCTGTCGATCGTGGCCGGCGCCTCCATCGGCACCATCGCCTCGCTGCTCAAGCACCGCGCCATCGTACGCACCATGCCCAACACGCCGGCCCAGGTCGGGGAGGGCATGACCGTGTGGACGGCGACCCCGGAGGTCTCGCCGGAGCAGAGGGCGCAGGCAGGAACCATCGTCGGGTCGCTGGGGCGACAGCTGTTCGTCGACGACGAGCGGTTCCTCGACATCGCGACGGCCATCAGCGGCACCGGACCGGCCTACGTGTTTCTCATGATGGAGGCGCTGATCGACGCGGCCGTTCATCTCGGGTTCTCGCGCAAGGACGCGCGCGAACTCGTGGTGCAGACCATCCGCGGCGCGGCGATCTACGCCGAGCACCAGACCGTCCATCCAGCCGAGCTGCGCAACCGCGTGACCTCACCCGGAGGCACCACGGCCGAGGCGCTGTACCAGCTTGAGAAGGGCGGTTTCCGCACCATCATGTCCAAGGCGGTGCACGCGGCGTTCCAGCGCAGCGTGGCCCTGGGCGAGATGAGCACGCAGGCGTAGCCGCGGACGCCGGGCGGACGACTCTTCGTCCGGCGTGCTACCCCGGCAGGAGTACCAGCCGGGAGACCGTGCGTGCCTCCACCTCCGACCGGTCGAGCGGCAGACGCCACAGTTCGCCGTGCTGCCAGCGCTCCAGCTGGTCCCAACTGTGGCGGTTGGCGGGACGGCCGGACTGCCCTCCGGGCAGGATGAATCCACCCCCGCGGCCGAGGTCTCCCAGGTCGGCGACGGAACGCTGGCTGGGCCCGGCGGTGACCTCGAACAGGGGGACGTTGCCCTCGAACGGGGCGGCGTCGACCGTGTAGTCGTCGCCCGGCCGGGGAAGACCGCGCCGGCCGAAGCCCAGCAGTCCGCCGATCAGCGGCACGTCCTGAAAGGGATGCGAGATGCGCAGGAGGTGGACCTCCCCCCAAGGTCGACCGCTCGCCTCGGCCGCCTCGAGCGCGGCCTGCCCGGCCAGGGAGTCCACCCCGGCCCCGCCGGCGTCGAGCGCCCGCCCCACCATGTACTGCGGGAAATAGCCGAAACCGCCTGAAGCCGCGTAGAAGCGGGCGCGCAGCGCAGCCCCGAGCGCGTCCGCCCAGGCGTGGAAGAGCGTCGCCTCCGTGCTCTCCACGGTCGCGCGGCCATCCCAGGCTTCGAGCGCGGCGGCGAGGCTGTCCTGCCCCGCGCGGCGAAAGGCGCCGGCCGCCCGGTCGCGGTAGCGGGCGATGAAGGCACTCCGGACATCCAGTTGAATGGCCCTCATCGACTCCGCGTCGTGGTCGCTCCGCGCCTCGATCAGCTCGGTGATGCGCTGGGCGCGGTACGGGTCCTCCCAGCGGTCCGGGGAGATCAGCAGCGACAGCGAGTCCCGGCCCTGGCGGTTGTTGGCCGTCGCGATAAAGCCGGACGCCGGGTTGAGCAGCCGGGGATTGCGCTCGTAGGGCAGCGTCCCGGTCCAGTCGTGTTCACCGGTCCAGCCGGGCACCGGGAGGAGGGACGGACGGCCCGAGCGGCGCAGGGGAACGGCCCCGGCGAGCTGGTAGCCGAAGTCGCCGGCGGTGTCGGCGAAGACCACGTTCTGGTAGGGGCTGGTGAAGAGGGCCAGCGCGGCGATCAGTTCGCCGGCGGAATTGGCGAGGTTCATCGCCAGGATCCCGTCGAAGGTCGTCGACGGGTCGTGCGCGCCCCAGCGGAACGACAGCAGTTCGCCTCCCGGCACCGGATCCACGGATGTCATGACGGGGCCGTGGCGAGTTTCGCGCACCACCATGCGCACCGGCTCTTCGCGCCCGCGCACCCGGATCGATTCCTCCCGCACCCGGAACGGCTCGCTCCCCTCCGGCGTCAGGTAGCGCGTGGTGTCGGCAGGGTCCACCCGTTCGATGAAGAAGTCGGAGTCATCCACCATCGCGTTGGTGAAGCCCCATGCAACGCCGGCGGTGTGTCCCGCGGCCACGCCGGGCGCGCCCGGCAGGCTCTGTCCGACGACATCCAGGCCGGGCGCGTGCAGCCCGATGAGGTACCAGATGTTGGGGTGGTCCAGGCCCAGGTGCATGTCGTTGGCGAGCAGGGGCATTCCGGTCGCGGTGCGGGAGCCTCCGACGACCCAGGAGTTCGAGGCACGGAAGATGCTCGCCGCTTCCAGCGCGGTGCGGGCGGCCGCGGGCATGCGCGCCGACGCGATCACGTCGCCGGAGACGGCGGGGGGCAGAGCGGCCGGCGGCGCGACGGGACCGCTGGCGATCCCGCCACCCCCGGATACGCCGGTATCGCCGGGAACTCCGCCATCTGCGCGCGCCACCGGGCCATCCTGCAGAATCGTCACCCCCCAGTCCGGATAGGACGGCAGCAACTCCAGAACGGCTTCGTCTCCCGCGGTGGCGCGCGCGCCCGCCAGCGACATCGAGACCCCGTACTGTGACAGGTCCCAGGCCATGATCTTCTCGACCGCGAGCGAGTGCTCGAGCTCCCAGGTCTCGAAGCCGGCGCGCAGCAGGACGAACTCGGGCGGCAGGAGACCGCGCCATCCGGCCATGGCCGCGTTCACCCCGCGGGCGTACGCCTCCACCAGCGCCCGGGTCCCTTCGCTGACGGCCGTCTCGCGCCCCGCCCGCGCGAGGCCCAGCGCGCGCAGGAAGCGGTCGGCATCCAGGGTTTCCTCGCCGAACAGCTCGCTCAGACGTCCCTGGGCGACGCGGCGGAACATCTCCAGTTGCCAGAGGCGGTCCGTCGCGTGCAGATACCCCTGCGCGAAGACCGCGTCGGCCAGCGAACCCGCCCACACGTGGGGCACGCCCAGGGAGTCGCGCAGGATCTCCACCGGCTGCTCCAGGCCGGCAAGCACGAGCTCCCCGGACGCCGGCGCGGGACCGGCGGCCAGCCGCCTGAGCCAGATCGCGCCCGCCAGCGAAGCGAGCAGAACCCCTGCCAGTGTCCCGAGCAGGATCCTCCGGAACAGGCGGCCCCTCTTCAGCGCGACGCCTCCAGAGCCCGGCTGAAGTCGCGCTGCAGGTCCCGGACCTCTTCGAGCCCCACCGAGACACGAACGAACCCGTCGGGAATGCCCGCCTGCGTCCTCTCCTCCGGTGTCAGGCCGATGTGAGACGTGAAGCGCGGCTGCGACACCAGGGTCTCGACGCCGCCCAGGCTGGGCGCGACCCTGGCCACCTCCAGACTGCGGCAGAATGCGTCCGCGCCCGCGCCGCCGCTCTCCAGCACGAAACCCACCATGCCGCCGAAACCGTCCAGAAGCTCGCCCGCGAGAGCGCGGTCGGGGTGACTGGCGAGCCCGGGGTAGGAGACGCGCGAGACCCCGGGCCGGCCTTCCAGCCAGGCGGCGAGCTCGAGACCGCTCCGGTTGTGGCGCGCCATGCGCACCGACAGCGTCTTGATCCCGCGCTCCAGCAGCCAGGCCGCGTGCGGGTCCAGCGCCGGGCCGTAGAGCACCAGCATGCGCTGCACGCGCTCGACCAGCTCGCGGCTGCCGGAGACGACGCCCGCGATCAGGTCGGAATGGCCGCCGAGATACTTGGTCGCGCTGTGGATCACCACGTCTACGCCGAGGCGGGCCGGCCTCAGGTTGACGGGCGAGGCGAAGGTGGCGTCCATCATGGTCACCGCTCCGGCCTGGCGCGCGAGGCGCACCGGGATGCGCGGATCGAAGACGCGCATCACGGGGTTGGTCGGGGTCTCCAGGAAGAGAATGCGGGTGTTGTCCCGCATCGCCGACTCCCAGGCGCAGGTCTCGTCCGGATCTACGAAGGTCGTGGTCACCCCCCGGTGCGGCATCTCATCGGCGAGCAACGTGGCGGTGGCGCCGTACAGGTGCTTCGAGGCAACGACGTGGTCCCCGGCGCGGGTCAGGGCGAGAACGGGAAGCGCGGTGGCCGCCATCCCGCTTGCCACGGCCAGCGAGGCTTCGGTGCCCTCGAGCGCCGCCAGCTTCTTCGCCACGGCGACCTGATTCGGGTTGTTGCCGTACCGGGAGTAGCGCAGCTCGGGCGCATCGCCGGGCGCGTTCCAGAAGAAGGTGGAGCTCTGGACCACGGGCAGTACGACGGCTTCGCCGGGACGCGGCTCGGGGGCGCCGGCGTGGACACCCAGCGTGCCCGGACCCCAGGCCTCCCGCACCTCCGGCGAATCGTTCGTTCTCTCCTCCGAGACGCTCTTCATCCCATCAGACTCCTCATCAGATTGCTCAGCGCCAGATAGTCTCCCGACTCGGGTCGCCGGAAAACAAGTCCGCGCCGCACGAGTGACTCCAGCGTAGCGCGATCGACCTCGTCCGGAAGGTGTGCCGGGACATCCCCCGGAGAAAGGGCTCCCCGCTCCTCCAGGGAACGCCAGACCCTCGCATCGGCCTCGCTCGGCACGCCAACCAGCCGGCACGGCCCCGCCGCGGTTTCCGCCACGGCAGTGAGACGATGGCGTTCCAGCACGGCCTCGATCGGCTCCAGATGAAGATCGCTCACGCCGCGCAGGATGAAAAAGGCGCGGGTGGCTTGCCCGGGCGGCTGGTAGTGCAGGAGCAGCTTCGCCACAACCTCGTCCGCGCACGAGAAATCCACCACGTGAACCTCGGAGAAGTCGATGACCGAGAGCGCCATCTCTCCCGCGTTCGCTAGCTGGCTCTCGATGGCCAGCCGCACCGCGCGCCCCGTGGGCCGGGTCACCAGGTGCGCGTAGAGCGACGCCACCTGCCTCTGTACCAGGCGACGGAGGTCGATCGCCACGGGATCGATGCCGAATCCGTTCATCAGGCCGGACCCGAGTCCGTCATGCGCCGCTCCTCTCCTTGCCCCGCTGCTTCGCGGGCAGAACGATGTTGATCTGGGCGCCCGGAAAATGCGCCAGGCCCTGCTCCAGAGCGGGGGTGTCGTCCCATTCGGGCACGTCGGCGATGCGCGCGGTCCCGCTGCGGATGGAGATGAGCCCGTCCCAACGGCGCACCTGCCTGCGGATCTGCTGGATTCCCTGGCCTCTGCCCAGGTCCTGGAAACGCGTGACGCCGTGCAGGAAGGCGGCCTCCAGCGCGCTGCCGTCCCCCCATCGCTCTCCGAAACGGCCGGCGTGCTCGGCCGCGAGGGATTCGCGGAAGCCGCGCCCCAGGTCGGACACGGCGATCACCAGCATCCAACGGTCCCGGCGCTTTGCCCAGTAGTACGCCTGCGCGGCCACCCATCCCGGGGCCTCGGCATGTTCGATGATGTTCTGGCACACCTCCGAGAGCACCACCGAGAACTGGACGACGGTCACCAGTGGATACCCCAGGGTGCGGGTGAGGATGGTCCCCGCGCGCGTCTGCACGCGGTCCACCACCGCGTGCACGTCGCTGTTGGTGGTCACCGGGGTGATTTCGAGCAGCACGTCGGAGCTTGCGGCGATTTCGCGCGGACGCCGGATCTCTATCGAGAAGAAGCGTCGAGCCTGCTCGAGGAAGCGGATGCGCGCCAGGTATCCGAGGACCTCCGCCTGCCGGGGAAGCCGCAGATGGGGCGCCTGCCCCAGCCGGCGCTTCAGCAGTGCGCCGGCGCTGAGGAGCCCAACCAGGCCCTGCGGGTCGACGAAGCGAAGGTAGCCCGCGTCGAAGAGCGCCTTGCCTTCCACGGCCTGCGCGCATTGCCGGAAGACGCTGTCCACGGTGGAGTAGTCCAGCGACGAGGGTACGCGGATCACATGCACCCGGCGAACTCCGGAGTTGGCGCGGCGGGATCGGCGGGCGTGGCGCGGTTCATCGGCGGGCGATCCGCCCCTTCAGGTGGAGGTGCAGCCCGCGCGCACCGCGATGTTCGACGTTTCGGGCGGCCATGGAGTTGGCGGTGACGATCGCACGCTCGATGCGGTCGCCCTCCAGCAGGCGAGCGAAGAAGGTAGCGCCCCATACGTCCCCGCAGCCAGTCACGTCGCCTTCGCGCGGGCCTCCGGGGATGTCGATCTGCCGGGTGGTGGCCGGGGCCACGGTGGCCACCTGTCCGCGCATCGCATGCCAGGTCGAGGTGTCGGGCGAGAAATCCGGCGCTGCGACATACGCCGCCCCGCGCGGACCCATCGTGACCGTGACCAGCTTCAGGTCCGGCCCCACCACGTGCGCCGCCAGCCGCCATGGATCTCCGGCGTCCCGGCCCAGCAGCGCATACTCGTCCTCGTTCATCTGCACCGCGTCGAAGCAGCGCAGCCAGGAGTCCCACAGCGGCAGCGGGCGCGGCTCGCGTTCGCCGTGGCGCCCGATGCCCAGGAAGAGGGAATGGAGGTCGGCGTAGATCGGGCCCTCGAACGCTTCGCGCAGCATCTGTGCGGTGCCCAGCTCCATCTCGAATCCCGAGATGAAGTTGACGTAGAGGGCGTCGCAGTCGCCGGCGAGAGGCCGGAACTCTTCCCAGCTCCAGGCGGGCACCCCTCCGGACAGACGCTCGCAGCGCCGCTCGTCGTCCTGGTAGCGCAGCTCCACGCGGTTGTTGGGTTCCGGGACGATGCGGACGGCGCGATGCGGGTTCACGCGGGGGATCTCGCCCAGGAACCGGAGCGCGGGCTCGGCCAGGTCCCGGCCCACCTTGAGGATCGGCACGATGCGCCAGTGCGCCGGCAGCGACGCGGCCAGCGCTTCGAGGGCGTAGCTCACCCCGCCCCATTCCTCCACGGGATCACCGCGTCCGTCGCGCAGATGGATGGTGTCCCACACCAGCGTGCCGACCACGCCGAGGCGGGGGCGTCGTGCCCCGGAACGGGGCGATCCCCGGCGGGAGCCCGGGTCAGTCACGGACCGGATCGGTCCGCAGGCGGAACACCCCCGCCGCCCCCACCACCCCGGCGGTCCCCGGGAGCGCTCCCGGCACGAACGTGCAGGCATCCAGCGCCGAGCGGAAGCGGGGGCGGCCGAGTTCCGCGGCGAGCGGGCCGAAGAACAGGTCGCCGGCCGCGGCCACCCCGCCCATCACCACCACCGCCTCCGGGCCGAGCAGGTTGACCGCGCCGGTGATCCCGGCCGCGAGCATGCATGCCGCGCGCGCCAGCACGCCAGCCGCGTAGGCGTCGCTCCCCGCCGCCGCCTCGTGCACGGTGGCGGCCGTGATGCGGTTCAGGTCGCCATCGACCAGCTCGGGCAGAGTCGACCGCGTCCGACCGGCCAGCCCCTCGACCGCGGCGCGCGCGATCGCCGGCCCGGAGGCGTAGGCCTCGAGGCACCCCCTGCCTCCGCACGTGCAGGGTCGGCCGCCGAACTCGACCGTCATGTGCCCGATCTCCCCGGCGGCTCCCGTCGCCCCGGCGAAGGGCCGGCCGTCGATGACGATCCCGCCGCCGATTCCGGTGCCCAGGGTGATTCCCAGCACCGACCGGAAGCCGCGCCCCGCCCCCTGCCACCATTCCCCGTAGGCGGCGCAGTTGGCGTCGTTCTCCAAGACGGCGGGCAGGCCGGTCGCGGCCTGGACGCGGTCGCGCAGCGGAAGCCCGAACCACCCCAGGTTGTGCGACTCGAGCACCACGCCGCGGGCGCGGTCCAGCGATCCCGGCGCCGCGACCCCGACGCCGGCTACCGTGGCGCCCGGGCCCTCCGTGCGCGCCAGCTCATCCACGGCCGCGCGGACCATCGCGGCAACCTGGGCGATCACCGCACTTCCGCCCTGCCCGCCCGCCGTGTCCTCCATCCGGAGCGCGCGCGGACGCCCTCCCTCCGCCGGAACCATCCCCACCGAGAGCGTGGTCCCACCGATATCGACCCCGGCGATCCACTTCGCCATCAGAGCCATCCCATAGGGTCCGCCTTCCCTCCACGGCGCGCCCGACGAAGCATCATCGACATCTACTGATATCTACTGATGTTTACTGTTCAATAGATAGCACGGCTAGAAACGCCTCCTGCGGGATCTCGACCGACCCCACCAGCTTCATCCGCTTCTTCCCCTCCTTCTGCCGTTCGAGCAGCTTGCGCTTGCGCGTGATGTCGCCGCCGTAGCACTTGGCGGTCACCGCCTTGCGCAGGGCCTTCACGTTGGTGCGCGCCACGATCTTGGACCCGATCGCCGCCTGCAGCGCCACCTGGAACTGCTGGCGCGGGATGAGCTCCTTCAGCTTGCGCACCAGGTCGCGGCCGTAGAGCTGCGCGCGGTCGTGGTGGATGATGACGCTGAAGGCATCCACCGGATCGCCGTTCACCAGCACATCCAGCTTCACCAGGTTGTCGGGCCGGTACTCCGCGAACTCGTAGTCGAGCGCCGCGTAGCCGCGCGTGCTGCCCTTGAGGCGGTCGTAGAAGTCCAGGACGATCTCGGCCAGCGGCAGCTCGAAGTCCATCTCCACGCGCCGGGGATCCAGGTAGCGCATCCCCTTGAACGTCCCGCGCCGATCGTGGCAGAGCTTCTGCACGTTGCCGATGTATTCGGCGGGCGACACGATGTGCGCGCGCACCCAGGGCTCGGCGACCGACTTCAGCTTGCCGCGTCCAGGCAGGCGAGTGGGGTTCTCGATCGCCAGCTCGCTGCCGTCGGTGAGCGTGATGTGATACTCGACGTTGGGCACGGTGGTGATCAGGCTGACGCCGAACTCGCGGTCCAGCCGCTCCTGGACGATCTCCATGTGCAGCAGCCCGAGGAAGCCGCAGCGGAAGCCGAATCCGAGGGCGGCCGAGGTCTCCGGCACGTAGTGCAGGCTGCCGTCGTTGAGCCTGAGCCGGTCGAGCGCGTCGCGCAGCGACTCGTAGTCGTCGGCGTTGCTGGGATAGAGCCCCGCGAACACCATGGGGCGGACTTCCTTGTAGCCCGGCAGCAGTTCGGTCGCCCTGCGGGAGGCCTCTACGACGGTGTCCCCCACCCTCGTGTGCGTGACCGATTTGATGGCCGCGACCAGGTAGCCCACTTCCCCGGGGTGGAGGGCATCGCGGGGCACGCGCACCAGCCGCGTGTAGCCCACCTCGGTTACCTCGTAGGTGGCGTTCACGGTGCCGAAACCGATGTCCATCCCGGGGCGCAGCACACCGTCCACCACGCGCACGCTCGGGACCGCGCCCAGGTACTGGTCGTAGTAGGAGTCGAAGATGAGCGCGCGCAGGGGCGCCTCCGGGTCTCCCTCCGGAGGGGGCACCCGTTCGATGACCGCTTCCAGGATCTCCGCGGCGCCCGTCCCCTCCTTGGCGCTGGCGAGCAGCACCTCCGAGGGATCCACCCCCAGCAGGTCCGCGAGTTCGTCGCGGCGGCGCTCCGGCTCGGCGCCCGGAAGATCGATCTTGTTGATCACCGGGATCACTTCCAGGTCCGCGTCCAGCGCCAGGAACAGGTTCGAGATGGTCTGGGCCTGGACGCCCTGGCTGGCGTCGACGACCAGGATGGCGCCCTCGCATGCGGCCAGGGAGCGTGACACCTCGTAGGTGAAATCGACGTGTCCGGGGGTGTCGATCAGGTTGAGCTGATAGCGCTCGCCGTCGCGCGCCGTGTAGTCCATGCGCACGGCGTGCAGCTTGATGGTGATGCCCCGCTCGCGCTCCAGCTCGTTGGAATCGAGCACCTGGGCGCGCATCTGCCGGGGATCGAGCGCGCCTGTGAGCTCCAGGAGCCGATCGGCCAGGGTCGACTTGCCGTGGTCGATGTGGGCGACGATGCAGAAGTTGCGGATGCGGTCGAGCTGCACGGCGTCTCCTCGCTAGCCCCGGCAGGCCGCGCGCACCACGCGCCGCATGATGTCGAGCGCACGCTCCACGTCGGGCGCGGAGATGTCCCGGTGGGTCACGGCCCGGACGCCGGTTTCGCCCTGGGGCAGGAGATGAAGCCCGCGTGCATGGCAGCGGAGCGCGAAGGCGCCCGCCGGCACTGCGTTCACCCGGAAGCGCACCAGGTTGGACTGCACGCGGTCGAGATCGACCTCCAGGCCGTCGATGCAGGCGACCCCGTGCGCCAGGGCGCGGGCGTTGGCGATGTCGGCCGGCAACCCGCCGTGGTGGTGCTCCAGCGCGTGCAGTGCGGCGGCGGCCAGGATTCCCGCCTGGCGGAAGCCGCCCCCGAACTGCTGCTTGAAGCGCCGCGCCCGCGCTACCAGCTCCTCGGAGCCGGCCAGGGCGGAGCCCACGGGAGCGCCGAGTCCCTTGCTGAAGCAGACGTTCACGGTGTCAAAAGGCGCGCAGTAGCGGGCCTCGGAGACCCCCGTGGCGGCAGTGGCGTGCCAGAGGCGGGCGCCGTCAAGGTGGGTCGCAAGGCCGTGGCGGCGGGCGGCCGCGCACACTTCCTCGACCTGGCCGAGCGGCCACACCGTCCCCCCTCCCCCGTTGTGGGTGTTCTCCACGCACAGCAGCCGGGGTGGCGACTCCAGGTGGATGGGATTGAAGGGGTGCTCGGGCTCGATGGCGTCGTCCACATCGGCGGCGGTGAACACGCCGGCACGCCCGGGGAGGGGCTTCAGGGTCACGCCGCTGAGCGCGGCCGGGGCGCCCGACTCGCTGCGGACGATGTGGGCGCTCCGGTCGATCAGGACGAGGTCGCCGGGTTCGGTGTGGGCGCGCACCCCGATCTGGTTGGACATCGTGCCGGTGGGGACGAAGACCGCGGCCTCCTTGCCCAGCAGCTCCGCCGTGCGCGCCTCCAGGGCGTTCACCGTGGGGTCGTCGCCGTAGACGTCGTCGCCCACCGGGGCGGCGGCCATGGCGTCGCGCATGGCCGGGGTGGGAAGGGTCACGGTGTCGCTGCGCAGATCGATCATGACCCGCGATACCCCGGGCGGGACCGGTGGTGTCGCATCACCGCTGCCGGTCGGAGGGACCGAATCCGCCACCGGGCGATCCACCGGAAGGCGCCAGCGGCACACCCGCGATCTGCCGTCGCAGCGCGCGGATCTCCGCGGGACCGACGCGGCAGCACCCGCCGACTCCTGCCGCACCGCGGGCGATCCAGTCGCCCGCATCCGGGATCGGCTCGCCGGCCCCGCCGGCGCCGTTCGCGGGCCAGTGCCACGTGCCGGTGCGGGCGTCGTACACCTCCCCCGAGTTGGGATAGGCGATTGCGGGAAGATCGGTCACGGTGCGGATTCGCCCGATGAGCTCGCCGACATGGGCGGGGGCGACGCAGTTGACTCCCACCGCCACCACCCGGTCCGCCCGATCGCAGAGGCGTGCGACCTCCTCCACCGGCGTGCCGTCCCAGAGCCGCGCGCCATCCGCGCAGCAGAAGCTCATCCACACGCAGGCCTCCGGCGTCTCGTCCAGAATCCCGAGCAATGCCTCGACCTCGAGACCCGAGGGGATGGTCTCGCACAGGATCAGGTCGGCGCCCGAGCGCGCGAATAGCCGGAATCGGCGCCGGTGGAACGCGTCCAGCACCCCGAACTCGACGCCGTAGCGGCCATCGTACTCGGACCCGTCCGCGAGATACGCCCCGTATGGGCCGGCGCTCGCCGCCACCAGCGGCCGCAGCCGCCCGGTGCGGTTGGCCTCAACCGCCCAGTAGCGATCGCGCGCTTCGAGAGCCAGCGCGACCGACAGCTCAAGGAAGCCGGCCGCCTCGGCATCGTCGTAGCCCTGCTCGCGGAAGCCGGCAAAGCTCGCCTGGTAGCTGGCGGTGGAGACGCAATCCGCACCTGCTGCGAGGTATTCGGCGTGAATGTCGCGGATGGCATCGGGGTTCGAGACGAGCAGTTCCGCCGACCAGAGCCGGGTGCCGAGCCGGTGTCCGCGGGCCTCGAGCGCCGTCGCCAGACCCCCGTCGGCGATCAAGGGCCTCCCGCGAGCGAGAAACGGCGCAAGAGGCCCGTTCTTCTCCGCCGGGCTCATCCCTCCGGACTGAGCAGCGTCGACAGCATCTCCGCGTTGTATCCCACCATGAGCCGATCCCCGCTGCGCATGGTGGGCGCGCGCAGCTTTCCGAAGCGGCTGCAGAGCAGGCCCACGAGGTCCTCGTCGGCGGGCCGCGTGGCGTTCAGATCGACGTGCACGATCTTCTTCCCCCTGGCTACGTAGAGGTTGCTCACGCCCTCCAGCAGGCCCAGGACCTGGTCGCTCGCCACGGGGTTGCGCGTGGCGCTCTGCGTTTCCTCCGTCGCGATCTCGTTCTGCGCAAGAAACTCTTGCGTGCGCTTGCAACTGGTTCAGCCCGGGCGGTGATACCGCCATTCAACGGACGACGTGGCCATGGGTCCCTCCGATGAGTGTGCGGCGCGAATGGAAAACGGCGGGAGAGCAGCGCCGGTATGCCCGGACCTAATGTCGAACAACCGGCCTTGCGGCGCTATCGCGGCGGTTTGATTCTTGGGACGCATCCGGGGCGCGGGCCGACGCCGGACGGACACGCGCCGATGCCGCCCTGCGACCCGAACCCGTGGAGACCAGGATGACCGTTTTCCGATGCGCGGCGCTGGGGGGCCTCGTGCTCCTGGCGGCCGACGCCGGCGCGCAGTCCCTCGAAGACGCGAGAGCCGCGTACGCGGAAGGCCGCTTTCTCGAGGCGGCGGAGATCGCCGAGGCGCTCGAAACCTCCGACGGCTACGCGCTGGCGGCGCAATCGCTCTCGATACACGCCCACTACTTCACGACCGATAACGAGTGGGAGGAGCTTGTCGACCGCGCGATAGAGATGAGCGACGAGGCCATGGGCGCCGACTCCAGCAACGCCGAGGCACACTATCAGGCGGCCCACGCCCTCGGCCGCTACGCTCAGGGCATTGGTGCATTCACGGCGCTCCGCCAGGGTCTCGCGGGCAGAATCCGCGAACGGCTGGATGCGGCGATTCGCCTCGATCCATATCTCTGGGAGGCCAGGCTGGCGCTCGGCGGATGGCACGCCGACATCGCGGCGGAAGGGTTCATCGCGCGGCGGATGTACGGAGGGAATCGCCCGGCCGCCGTCGTCCTGTTCGAGCAGGCGCTGCAACTGGCGCCGGAGTCGAGGGTCGTGCTCTACGAATACGCGATCCGGCTTCCCGACCTCGACGAGGAGAACGGCGAGGAGCGGGCGCGGGAAATGCTCGACACGGCGGCTCGATTGCCGATCGTCGACGCCTACGACGGAATTATTCAGGAACTGGTGCTGGAGGCCGTCGCGGACCGGGAGAGCGGGTAACCCGGCGGCTCCGGCAGATAGCCATGCGCATCGCGATCACCACCGGCGGCGGGGACGCTCCCGGGCTCAACGCGGTCATCCGTGCCGCCGTGCTCGCGGCCCGGGCGCGCGGATGGGAGGTGTTCGGGATCCGGCGGGGCTATTCGGGTCTCTTCCAGGCGGGCTATGGCGGGGTGGTGGTGCTCGACGAGGCCGCGGTCCGCGGGATCACCCACGAGGGCGGCACGATCCTGGGGACCACCAGCCGGGGCAACCCGTTCTCGTTCCAGGTCACGCAGCCGGACGGATCGGTGCGCACGGTGGATCGTTCCGGCGAAGTCATCGACCGATTCCGGGAGATGGGGATCGACTGCCTCATCGCGATTGGCGGCGACGGCTCGCTCAGGATCGCGCGCGATCTGGCGCGCCGGGGCCTCAACGTCATCGGGGTGCCCAAGACCATCGACAACGACCTGGATGCGACGGTGGTCACCTTCGGCTTCCATACCGCCGTCCAGACGGCCACCGACGCCATCGACAAGCTTCATTCCACCGCCGAGGCGCACGAGCGCATCATGGTCGTCGAGCTGATGGGACGGCACGCCGGCTGGATTGCGCTCTTCGCCGGCCTGGCCGCAGCCGCGGACGTGATTCTCATCCCGGAGATCCCCTACCGGCTCGACCGTGTGGTGGAAGCGATCGAGGCCCGCTGGAGCCGGGGCCACGAGTACGCGATCGTGGTCGTGGCGGAGGGTGCGCTTCCCGTGGGTGGAGAAGCCTCATACCTGGACGACCATGCCGGCCTGAAGCGCCGACTGGGAGGAGCCGCGAGGCTGCTCAGCCGCCAGTTGAGGGAACGCACCCGCCACGAGACCCGCAGCCTGGTGCTGGGACACCTGCAGCGGGGCGGCGCGCCCACCGCCTACGACCGCATCATCTCCCTGCGATTCGGATCCGCGGCCATCGAACTCGCCGAACGTGGACAGTTCGGCTGCATGGTCGCGCTGGAGCCGCCCGACGTGAAGGCGGTGCCCCTCGCAGATGCGGTGAGGCATCTCAAGACAGTGCCTGCCCGGGGAGATGTCGTGCGCACTGCCCGGGCGGTGGGGATTTCGTTCGGCGACTGATCCGGAGCCTTGGAGAGGGCTCCGGGCGAGCTATTCCCGGCCGATCCTGGAGGGGCCCCGGCGGCCATCGCCGAGTCCGACGAGTTCCAGCAGCCGCAGAGCGTTGGTCGAGGTGGCGATTCCGGTCCTCAGACGGTAATCGAAGGTGAGCCCCTCGTTCTCGTCGCCGACGGACTCGGTCAGGTGGACCGGGACTGCCCTCATGTTCAGGTCTTCCGCGTCGGCCAGCGACAGGTCGTGGGTCGTTACGGCCCCGATCGCACCGGAGCGGAGCAGTCTCCGCAGAACGGTTCGCGCGGCGATCCTGCGCTCGGCGCTGTTGGTCCCCTGGAGAATCTCGTCGAGGAGGTACAGGACCCGTGGGCCGCCGGAGACTGGCCGGCCGGCCCGCGACCCCTCCCCGGCGCCGGGTGTCTCGGCCGCATCCACGACCTGCTTCAGGCGCTGCAGTCCGGCCATGAAGAAGGACACGCCGTCGGCGAGGGAGTCGGCAACATGCATGCTGGTGACGACGCGCAGCGATGGGATGCGCAACGCCTCGGCGCACACCGGTCCGCCCGCCTGAGCGAGCACGGCATTCAGGCCGACTGCCTTCACCAGCGTGGATTTCCCGGACATGTTCGATCCCGTCACCAGCAGAAACGAGCCTGCCGGGCCCACCTCCACGTCGTTGCGCACGCAGAGTTGCGGAGCGAGGAGAGGATGGCCCAGCGCCCGCCCCCGTAGCGAGGTGGCTTCGGCGTCCAGCGCGGGCATGGTCCAGTCGGGATGATCGGCGGCGAGCGCCGCCAGGGCGACCAGCGCCTCTGCCTCGCCGACAACCTCAAGCCACGCCCGGACGCGAGCGCCCGACCGCTTCTTCCAGCGCTCGAGGGCGGCCAGGACGTGCACGTCCCAGAGGAATACCAGAGCCAGAGGGATGTGGAATAGGGGCGACCTCCTCACTTCCGCCATGTCCAGCAGCCGGCGCAACGTCGCGATCTCTCCAGGGGCGGGTCTCGTGCCGGCGCCCAGCCGTTGTCGGAGGTCCGCCGCGTAGCGTGAATCGAGGGGTGCGTCGGCGAGGAGGCTGAGCAGCGGCCCGTAGTGCCGCACGCCCGATTCGCCATCGTCGGCCTCGGAGCCGGCTCGGTTGATCGCCTTCCACGCCGGCGCCATCACCAGAGCGGACACCAGCAGCGGCCAGGCGGCGGCGGCCGTGGGCGCCATCCCCAGAGAGTAGAGAATGATGGCGGCCAGGTTCACCGGCGGAAGCAGGACAGCCGCCGCGCGCAGCCAGGTGCGCCCGGACAGCCAGCCCGGGCTCTCACACCAGCGCAGGAAGTCCTCCACCCCCTCCATCGAGTCGCTGTTCATCAGCCGCGCTTCGGCCGCGATGCGATCCCGGTAGTCGAAGGCGCCCGCCATCTCGCGGACCCCTTCCTGGCGCAAGGCGATGGTCTCCGGGTCCGCCGGAGCGAGGAGCCAGGACCAGAGCGTCGACCGGCCGGGTGCGGTTCCGCAGACCCCCGTCAGGTGAACGAGCGACGCGTGACCGTGCAGGTCCAGGTCGTCCGCGTAGTCGTGGTTCCGCGGCACGGGCGGACTGAACGGCCGCGGCAGGTCGGACCAGCGCCGCTCGACGCGGGCGATCCCCTCGCGATTGAAGTCGGCCATCAACTCCGCGCGTCGCAGCCGCCGTTGGGCGGCCCGGTGTCGCGCTACGACGATCACGAAGGCCACGACCGCCCCGGCCATGAGCAGCCAGACCCCCTGGCCTCGTCCCTGGGAGATCAGGAGCCAGGCGCCAACCGCGCTGGCCACGAAGACCACCAGCCGGAGCCGCTCGCAAAACCGGACCGCGCCGGCCCTCCCGGCCGCCTCTTCATCGAAGCGGCGGGCGCGGTCCGCGTATCGGGCGGCGGGCTGTTCGACCGGCTCCGTGCCGGGTGAGGCTGGCTCCGTTCGGCTCGTCACGAGGTGCCGCCGGCTCTCTTCCCACCGCCGGCCACTCGCCTCTTCTCGTCTTCAAGGTCCTGCAGGGACACACCGTCCGTGATCCATGACGGGGCCGGATCGCCCTTCAGGTAGTGGCCGAACCACTCCAGGATGCGGCGGTGATAGTCCTTCTGGTTGGCTTCCTCGCGCAGTCCGTGGTCCTCGCCCTCGTAGACCAGCAGCACCATCTGTTTCCCGGCGCGGCGCGCGAAGTTGTAGAACTCGGTGCCCTGGTCCCAGTCGACGACCCCGTCGTCGTCGCCGAAGGCCATGAGCAGCGGCGTCTCCAGGTTGTGCACCTCGTGGATGGGCGAGTTGCGCCGGTGCGCCTCGGGATCCTCCCAGAACGGCACCTCCATCCGGGCCTGGCCGGTCTCCCAGTGGTCGACCTCGGGGATCCCCGGGTTCCAGTGGATGGCCCCCATGAAGCTCACGAAGTCGGTGAGGGGCGCGCCCGCCACCGAGGCGGCGAAGATGTCGGTCCGGGTGGGCAGGAAGGTCGCCTGGTAGCCGCCCCAGGAGTGCCCGATGAGCCCGACCGCGTCCGGATCGGCCACCCCCATGTCGACCACCCTGGCCACAGCCGCGCGCACCGACTCCAGCGCGCTCACGCCCGGGTCGCGGGCCCGGTAGACGATGTCCGGGAGCAGCACCGCGTAGCCGTGCTGGGTCCACGCCGTGAAGTTGTAGTAGTCGCGCTCGCTGGGGGCGATGAAGCGGTGCATCTGGGGCGAGAGCATCTCGTAGGTGTAGACGATGGTGGGCACGGCCGTCCCGGCCTCGTAGCCTGCCGGGTAGAGCAGCACCGCCTGCAGGTCCCGCCCGCTCTCGCTCGTGAAGTCCACCAGCTCGGCCCGGCCCCACGCGACTTCGGCGATGAACGGGTTGATGTCGGTGACCTGAACGGCGTCGGCCAGATCGGGACCACCGACGAAGTAGTCGGGCGGGTCGTCGAAGGCCTCGGCGCGGTAGAGCAGGATGTCGGCGCTGTCCGCGCGCGCAAGACCGCCCACCAGCGCGTCCTCGAATACCAGCGTCTCCACGGGCCCGTCCCAGCCCGGCGCGACGCGCGCGTACCCCCGCTGCTCCGTCCTCTCGTTGTAGAGCGTGAGATGGAGCGATGCGCCCGGATCGAGGCCGGGGATATCGTCATCCGGAAGGCTGGCGACCCGGTGCGTGATGCCGGCCTCGGCACCGGCGGTGAGCCGCGTTGCGCCGCTCCCGTCCAGCGCGACGCGCCAGATGTCGTGCTTGTCGTAGAGGAGGACTCCGGCGTCGTCCTCCAGCCATCCCCCGGGGCCGAAAGCGAAGGGCGGGACGACATCGGTGGGTGTGTCGTATTCCGTGTTGGCGAAGGAGGTCGCGAGGTTCGAGGTCAGGTCGTGCCGCTCCGCGGTTGCAACCTCCAGGCTCCAGTAGTTGGCCCCGTCGTACGACACCAGCCAGCGGCCGCCCGCGCCGGGCCACTCGTAGCGCACCCGGGTGAGAAGCCGGCGCCTCTCCCCGCTATCCACGTCGATCGACCAGACGTCGTGATACGGCCGGCCGAACATCGCGCCGAAAGGATAGGGTTCGGCGATATCCTCCAGGGCGAAACCCCAGCCGTGCAACAGGGTTGCGTCGGCCATCAGGTCGGAGCCGATGGTGACGACCCGGTTCTCGTCCAGATGCCAGACGGCCAGCAGGGTGCGGTTCGCGTCGCGGCCCTCCGCCGCCTGCCGCTGCGGGAAGATGCGCAAATCCCGGCTGTGCCAGATCTGCAGCCCGGGCAGGTCCGGCTGGTCGTCCTGCGAATCGGCCGACCCCGTCTCGTCGGCGTCGGCCTCACTGGTCCCGGTCGCGCCGGCATCCTGCGCATCTTCTTCTTCACGGGACCGGAGCCCGATGGAGATTATGGCGCCCTCGTCGGACCACTGCGGCGCCCGGTCCACGACCTCCAGGCCGTTCGCGATGCCAGCCGCGCCCTCGCCCAGCACGACCATCTCCGGTCCGCGGTCGAGGCCGCGCCAAGCCAGCACGTCGTAGGCGGAACCCCCCGCCGAGGCATCCTCACGCGAGCGCAGGGCCGCCAGGTCGGCCGCATCGTCGCGCCAGGCCAGCCCCCGGTAGCCGGCCCCCGACGCATCCACCGACTGCAGCGTGCCCGAGCCGGCATCGTAGACCTGCACGCCGTTCCCCAGGTCGGTTCCGGTGGCGATCACCATTGCGATCCGCGACCCGGAGGAGCTCCACGCCATCTCCCCGACGTTGCCGAAGCTCGTCTCGGAGCCCGTGGCCAGCACCACGATCCGCAGGTCGGCGCCCTTCCCCGCCGGCTCCTCGGGCGGATCCGCGCGCAGCGCAAGGAATCGTCCCGACGAGTCGAAGCTCCACCCGGACACCGATGCAAACTCGCGCATATCGCCGGTGGCCAGGTCGAGCAACGCCGCCCCCTCGCGGAGCGCATCACCTTCCTCTTCGCGTCGTTCCGTCTCGTCGGGCGAAAGCCCCACGGTCCACGCCAGCCAGCCCCCGTCCGGCGAGAAGCGCGGAGACCGTCCCCAGGGGAAGACGCGCGTCGCATCCTCGCTCAGGCGCCGTACCCGCAGTTCCGCGGTCTCGTCGACGCGGCTGACCGTGTAAGCGACCCAGTCGCCATGCGGCGAGAGCAGAGCAGGCCCGAGATTCTCCCAGCGCCCGTAGCCTTCGGGGGCGACGCGGGGCGGATCCTGGGCGGAGAGCGGCAGCGCGGCGGCGAGGCAAACGGCCGCGACGGAGACGGCCGCGACGGAGACGGCCGCAAGGCGACGGCGCGCACTGGAGTTTCGGCTGGGGATCGGCGCCGGCCGGAAGTCTGCGGATGAACTCACGGGAATGCTCCTTGAAACCGGGGGATGGCGGGCAGGAGCGCGCGTTCGCCACCGCCGGCGGTCTGCCTCAGTCCCGGCCGCGCCCCATGCCCCACGCTTCCTCGAACATATCACCCCCACACCACCCAAACCCCCGGCGGGGCCCGGAACTCGTGGCCGTGCGGGCGGCTCGGCCGCTCCGGGTCGAGTCGCAGCCCCGGCAGGCGGAACACCCGGGCCAGCGCCTCCCGCGCCTCGATGCGCGCCAGGGTGGCTCCCAGGCAGAAGTGGCGCCCGGCGCCGAAGGACAGGTGGTCGCGCGCGTTGGGCCGGTCCGCATCGAAGCGGTCGGGATCGTCGAAGTGGGCGGGATCGCGGTTGGCGGCGCCCAGCATGCACTGGACGGTCTCGTTGGCGGGGATCCTCACGCCCCGGATCTCGACCGCCTCCGTGGTGAAACGCGTGCAGGACTGGACGGCCGCGTCCCACCTGAGAGACTCCTCGAACACATCGTCCAGCCGGTCCGGGTCGTACGCGGCCAGCCTCGAAACCGTCCGGTGAGTCAGCGCGGCCCAGATGGCGCTGGCGATGGCCGACTCGGTGGTCTCGATGCCGCCGAAGAGGATGATCAGCAGGTTGGCGACCATCTCCGCCTCCGCAAGCGGCTCCGCGTCGGTGCGGAGCCCCGCGATGGTCGAGCCCTCGGGCACGGAGCTCCTCCCCTGCAGGAAGGGCGTCACGTACTTGCCGAACTCGCGGGCCGCGGCCTTCCCCCTCCTCCGCACCTCGGGATCGCCGGTGAAGTTCTCGAGCGCCGCGGCGAAGTCGTCGTACCAGGCGAGCAGGCGGGGTCCATCGCGTTCCGGAAGCCCCAGCACCCGGCAGATGCTCCGCACCGACAGTGGCCGCGCCAGCCGGGCCCGCAGGTCGGCCGCGCACCGCCGACCGTCTTCCAGCTCTCCCATCAGCCGGTCAAGCACCGCCCGCACCGTCCCCAGCAGATTGCGCTCCAGGTTGCCGCGCCGAAACGGGCCGATGAAACGGCGTTTGTAGCGGATCTGGGGCTCGCCGTCGGTTGTGAGCATGTGCGAGCCAAAGATGTCGCGGATGGTGGAGGCGGGCGCGTCGGTTGTGAAGCGTTTCCAGTCGGCCAGCACCTCCACGATGTCGTCCCGGCGCGTGAGCATCCACATGCCGAGCTCCGGAACCCATGTCACCGGTTCCGCAGCCCGGAGTTCGTGGAACAGGGGGTAGGGATCGCCGGCCAGCGCCTCGACGGTCACCCGGGCTCCCCGGGGGAACCGCCGGGCGCGGCTGGCATCGCCCCGATTCATCGTTGTAGCGTTCTGCATGAAACCCTCCAAAGCCGTCCGGTCACCTTCCCGGGTTCCCTTCCGGCACCCGGACACCGTGACGAGCGGCGCAGACCGCTGCAAGGGGCACGCGGATGACCGAAGACCTGGTCCGCCACTACTCCCGCTTCCGGGTGTCGGAGCGCGTGCTCCTTACCGGGCATTCACACCAGGCGTGGCCCGACGTGGCGTTCGACGCCCAGCGGCAGGCATGGCTCGACGCCGCCGAACTTGTGGACGACAAGTGGGAGCGCGCGTTCGAGTTGGCCGCCGAGGTGCGGGGAGGGTACCGCCGCCTGCTGGACGACCCGGACGGCCACATCGCGCTGGGGCAAAACACGCACGAGCTGGTCACCCGGTTTCTGTCGGCGCTGCCCTTGCGGGAGCGGCCGCGCGTCGTGACCACCGATGGCGAGTTCCATACGATCCGGCGCCAGCTGGAACGGCTCGGGCGCGAGGGAATCGAGATCAGGACAGTGCCGACCGCGGATGGCGCCCCCGTGGCGGATGCGCTCGTCGCGGAGGTGGACGGCCGCACGGCGGCGGTGCTGGTGTCCTCGGTGCTCTTTCGCGACGCCCGGATCGTCGACGGACTGGACGAGGTGGCAGCCGCCTGCGCGCGGGTCGGCGCGGAACTGCTCGTGGACGCCTATCACTCGCTCAACGCAGTCCCGTTCTCGGTCGTGAAGTCGGGGCTCGCCGACGCCTTCGTGACGGGCGGCGGCTACAAGTACTGTCAATTGGGCGAGGGGAACTGCTTTCTGAGGTTCCCGCGGCACTGCCGGCTGAGGCCGGTGCTGACCGGGTGGTTCGCCGAGTTCGGGACGCTGGCAGCCGGACGCCGACAGGGCGGACCCCCCTACGGGGAAGGACATCTGCGCTTCGCGGGCTCGACCTACGATCCGGTCAGTCACTATCGGGCGGCGGCGGTGTTCAGGTTCTTCCGGGAGAAAGGGCTCGTCCCGGAGCGCCTTCGGCGCATCAGCCTGCAGCAGATTCGCCAACTCGCGGCGGGGATCGATGCCCTGGACCCGGATCCGCGGATTCTCTCGCGAGATCGCACGGTGCCATTGTCCCGGAGAGGCGGCTTTCTGGCCCTGACCACCCCCCTCGCAGGGAAGATCTGCGGCGAGCTCGGGAGGCGCGGCATCCACACGGACTTCCGTGGCAGTTCGTTGCGCCTGGGGCCGGCACCCTACGTGACCTCCCACCAGCTGGACAAGGCGGTCGAGGCTCTGGGGGAGGTTCTGGCCGCGCATTGCTGAGGTTGAACCGCTGGCCGCCGCCCTCCACGACGAGCGCTCGTCGGGTTGGCAGCTCAGGCCCCGGCTGCTCAGGCCCTGGCTGCCCTCCCGGCTACGATCAAGTGCTGGGCCATGAGGAGCGCCGGGATCACGAGCATGAGCAGCGCCGTGGCGATCAGGACCCCGAACCCCACGGACGCGGCCAGGGGCACGAGGTGTTGCGCGTGGGTACTGGTCTCGAAGACCAGCGGGGCGACCCCCACGAACGTCGTCACGGAAGTCAGCAGGATGGCCCGGAAGCGGTCCTTGGCGCCGGCAACGATCGCGTCCCGCACCGGGAGCCCGGACGCCTTCAGGTCGTTGATGAACTTGATCATCATCAGTGAGTCGTTGACGACCACGCCGCTCACCCCGATCAGCCCGTACATCGACCAGATGCCCAGGCTCAGCCCGAGAAGCATGTGCCCTGCGACAGCGCCGATCACCCCCAGCGGCACCGCTGCCAGGATGATCAGGGGCTGGGTGTAGGAACCGAAGGGAATCGCCATTAGCGCGTACATGACGAGGAGCGCCAGAAAGAGCGAACGGCTCAGATCGGCATTGGCCTCCTCCTGCTGCTTGCGCTGGCCGCCATAGGTGTGCTCGAAAAGGCGGTCCTCGGCCGACAGTCGCTCCAGGATGCCTTCCTCGAGGCTCCGGTTGACCTGCTGGCCGGTCGCGAGCACCGGATCGACATCCGCGGTCACGGTGACCGCGCGGCGCCCGTCCATCCGATGGATGGTGGCCGCCGACCGTGCGAAACCGGCCGACGCCACCTGACCCAGCGGAACCTCGCCGCCGGGCGTGCGCACCAGGTAGCGCTCCACATCGACGGCGGAATCGCGCTCGTCCTCGGGGAGGCGCACGAACACACCCACGTCCTCGCGCCCGCGCTGCACCCTCAGCGCCTCGGCTCCGAAGAAGGCGGAACGCACCTGCGACGCGAAATGGCCGACCGTCAGATTCAGCGTGCGGGCCGCCGGCTTCAGCTCCAGCTGCAGTTCGCGGAACCCTTCATCGGGGTTGCTGCGCACGTCGAAGACGCCGTCGATGCCATTCAGCTCGGTCACGAACTCGTCCGCGATCACGGCGAGCCGCTCGGGGTCCGGATGCGAGAGCTCGAAGTGCACCGGAAGTCCGAGCGTGATCAGGTTCGAGGAAATCGACAGCGATCTCGCGCTCGGGAGCACCCCGACCTCTTCGCGCCAGAGCCGCTCGAAGGTGGATGGAGCGATGTCGTGGCGCTCCCAGTCGATGAGCTTGAACTGGACGGCGCCCAGGTGGCCACGCGCGGCCTCCACCGCGTTGCCGCCCAGGGGGTCGTAGAGCGCCGCGGACTGGCCGACCGTCACGGCGACCCCGACCTCCAGGGGATCCGCATCCGCATCGCGCTCGCGCGAGATGCGCTCAACGGCGCGATGCCCTGCAGCCTCGAGTTGCGCCGCAACCGCGGACGTCCGTTCCCCGGGCGTGCCCACCGGCATCTCCAGGTTGGCGGAGACGACTTCACCCTCGATGGGGGTCAGGAACTGATTGGGGACCACGCCAGCATTGACGACTGCCATCGTGAGCACGAGCAGTCCCGCCGCGGAGGCGAGCACGATGCCGGGCTGGTCGACCGACAGACGCAGTCCGCGGTCCAGCGGACCATCCACGACCCGCTTCAGCAGGGCATCCACTCGTCCCCGGACACGGTTGAGCCGCCCGGACAGCCAGCCCTCGCGCGAGGCGCCCGGAGCGGGCAGGTGGGCCAGGTGGTTCGGCAGCACCAGAAGGGACTCCACCAGGGAAATCAGGAGGACCGTGATCACCACCAGCGGAATCGGACGACCAAGTTCACCCTGCGGGCCGGGCGCGGTCAGCAGCGCGGAGAACGCCGTCACCGTGGTGAGCACGGAGAAGATGACCGGCGCACTGACCCGCCGCGTCCCCTGGATCGCCGCGGCAACCCCGCCAACGCCCCGCTCCCGTTGCGTGAAGACGCTTTCCCCCACGACGATCGCGTCGTCCACGACGATCCCCAGCGCGAGAACGAGCGCCATCAGCGAGAACATGTTGACCGAGACGCCCAGGAACTCCATGAACAGGAAGGCCCCGATGAACGAGACCGCCAGGCCAATGGCCACCCAGAGCGCGAGCCGGACCTCGAGGAACAGGGTGAGGGCCAGGAGGACGAGCGCCAGCCCCAGCAGCGCGTTCTCGATCATCAGGCCGAGCCTTCCGGAGACCTCGACCGAGTCGTCCTTCCAGATTTCGACCTCAACCCCGGGCGGCAGGGCGGGGAGCACTTCGCCCGCGAGATACTGCCTTACCGCTTCCGCTATCTCGAGGACTTTCTCGTTCGACGCGCGGTAGACGTCGATGCCGACGGCTCGCCGGCCGTTGTAGCGCACGCTCAGATCGGTGTCCGCGAATCCGTCCCGCACGGTTGCGATCTCGTTCAGGCGGACCGATGTGCCGTCCGAGCGGGTCAGGACGATGATGTCCTCGAAGTCGCCCTGGTCGTAGTTCCTGCCCAGCGTGCGGACCAGGATCTCGTTCTCGCCGTCGGAGATCCTGCCGGCCGACAGCTCCATCGAGCCCTGCCGCACCGCCATGGCGACATCCTCGAGCGTGAGACCCAGCGCCCGCAGCCGGCTGACCGGGACCTCGATGGAGACCTCGTACGGCCGGGCACCGCTGACTTCGGCCAGCGACACCTCCGGGAGGGACGAGATGCCCTCCTCGATTTCGTACGCCAGTTCCTTGAGGGCGCGCTCCGGGACATCGCCGTGAACCAGCAGGCGGATGACGTTCTGCCGGCTCGTGATCTCGCGCACCTGAGGCCGTTCCGCCTCCTCGGGAAAGGTGATGATGCGGTCGACCTCGGCCTTGACCTCGCTGATCGCGCGATCGACATCGGTGCCCGACTTGAACTGCGCGATGACCGAGCCGAAGCCCTCGGAAGCGGTCGCTTCCACCCGGTCCAGGCCCTCCACGCCCCGGATCTGCTCCTCGATCTTGGTGACGATCGATTCCTCGATCTCCCCGGGCGTCGCGCCGGGATAAACGACGAGGACCTGGACTTGATCCAGGGACAGTTCGGGAAGGATCTCCTGAACCAGGTTTCTCGCTGCCGCCAGGCCCGCGAGGAGCAGAAACAGCATGAGCACGTTCGCCGCCACGCTGTTTCGGGCCATGAAGGCGATCGGCCCGGCGCGGCCGCCGGTCAGGTTCGGCTGATCCGCCCCTTCAGGGGTCAAGGGCCACCTGCTCGCTTCCCGCGAGGCCCAAGCCCTTCCGGAGGCAGGTCTGATCCATGGCGCATGCGGGATGCCTACGCGAGAGGTGACGGGGAAGACTCCCACCCCCTGCAAGAGAACCATGACACCAGCCGCAATCAAGAAGCGCGTCGTCCATGCGGCGTCCTGCGTGGAGGAAAGCGTCGGCGGCCAGCCAGGCGAGGGTGGCGGGAGGACTAGGTTTCCGAGGCTGCACGCTGTAGGCTGACTGCAACCCACCCAGTCCCGCCCCGGGGGAGGCAGTCAGATGGTTCTTCGCGTTCGTCCACGCAGAGCGCTCCGCCTGTTCGCGGCCATTGTTGTCACGGCGACCTCCATTTCGGTCTTCGGCACGCCCGCGCGCGCCCAACTTACCTCGCCCATCGAACTGACCACCCTCTCCGTGCCGCGCTTCGACATCATCCCTTCCCCCATCGAACTCACCGGCCCGGTGCGTCCCGGGGAGTACCTCGGCGTGGTCGGCCCGCGCGCGGCGTGGCTGGGGCTCGAGACCGGTGAAGCCGAACTGTGGGTGCATCCGCTGAAGGTCGGAAACGGCTTCCGCCTGAGCTTCACCACGCCCCGCTATGGCGCTCCGATCCCCGGGGGCCAGGTGGCGCGCACGGTGCACGTGCGGCCCGAGCTGGCGACCATCACCTACAGCCACGCTGCCTTCCAGGTGCGCCAGCACATCCTCGCGCCCGCGGACACGGCCACGTCCGGCCTCCTCGTGCTGCTGGAGGTCGACACCCCCGAGCCGCTCGAGATCGTCGCCGAGTTCGAGCCCGTGCTGAACTACATGTGGCCGGGCTCGCTGGGCGGACAGTACGCGTACTGGGATGCCGAGCGGCGCCTGTTCGTCCTCTCCGAGAGCCTGCAGACCCGCAACGCGGTCGTGGGGTCGCCGTGGGCGACCAACTCGGTGGAGCATCCGGCGCACCAGTTGGGCGAGGCGCCCCGCACGATGGTGATTCCGGTCGATCCGGAGCGGGCGGGGCGAGAGTTCATCCCCATCGCGGTCGCGGCCGGCACCGGCCCCCGCGAGACCGTCTTCGAGAGCTACCGCGAGCTCATCGCGAACGCCGAGGGGCTCTATTACGACAAGCGGTTGTGGGCCGGTCGCGCGCTCGCGTCCACCGTCTCGGTCGAGACCCCCGATCCCGAGCTGGATCTCGCGCTCGAGTGGGCCAAGATCAACCTGGAGGAACAGCGGGTGTGCAACCCGGATCTGGGGTGCGGCTTCGTCGCCGGCTGGGGGTTGTCGCGCAACGGCACCCGCCCCGGTTTCGGCTGGTTCTTCGGCGGCGATGCGGCCATCAACACCTTCGCCATGGACGCGCTGGGCCAGTGGGATCTGGTGGCCGAGGAGCTGGCGTTTCTCGCCCGCTACCAGCGCGCCGACGGCAAGATCACCCATGAGATTTCGCAGGCCGCCGCGCACATCGACTGGTTCGACTCCTACTCTTACGCCTATTACCACGCCGACACCACGCCCTACTGGATGCTCGCGCTGTACGAGTACTGGCGGGCCAGCGGCGACGACGAGCTGGTGCGCGAGCTGTGGCCGGCCTACCGGCGCGCGTGGGTGTGGTGCCTGACCGCCGAGACCGACGGCGACGGCATCATCGAGAACACGGTGGGCGGTCTCGGCGCGGTCGAGGTGGGGGGGCTGGGGGAGGCCATCCACCAGGACATCTACCTCGCCGCGGTCTGGGTCGCGGCCCTCCAGGGGACGCGCGTGCTGGCGGAACATGTGGGTGACGGGGAGGTCGGGGCGGTTGCGGCCCGTCTGGCGCCCGAGGCACGAAGAACGCTCAACGAGGCCTACTGGCGGGAAGCGGAGGGGCACCACGCCTTCGCGATCCTCCGCGGGGGCGGCACCAACGACAACCTCACCGTGTGGCCCGCCACGGCGGCCTCGTTCGGCCTGCTCGACGATGAACGGGCACGCTCCACCCTGTTCAGGATCGCCGGCGACCGGGTGTCGTCAGACTGGGGTGCGCACATGCTCTCGACGGAGAGTGACCTCTATGACCCGCTCCAGTACAACATGGGCACCGTCTGGCCCTTCGTGACCGGTTTCGCGGCGTGGGCCCAGTACCGCTACCGCCGTCCCTGGGCAGGCTTCCACCTGATGGACGCGGTGAAACAGATGACCTTCGACTGGGCGTTGGGACGCCATCCGGAACTGCTGTCCGGCAGCTTCTACCAGCCTCTGGACCAGACCGTGCCGCACCAGTTCTTCGCGACCTCGATGCTCGTCACGCCCCTGCTGCGAGGCGTCTTCGGGTGGCAGCCGGACGCGCCGCGGGGGCGGGCCCGGCTCGCACCCCAGCTGCCCCCGGACTGGCCGACGGCCACGATCCGCGGACTGCGCGCCGGGAACACGACCCTGGACGTGGAGATTCGCCAGAACTGGAACTCCGCCGGTGGCGAGCAGCGAGCGATCATCCGCTGGCGAGGTCCCCGGCTGGATCTCGAATTCGTTCCCGACGTGCCCGTCGGAGCCCGCAACCCGTCGATCACGGTGGATGGCGTTCCGGCGCCCTCCGGGGGGGCCGTCCGCGTCCAGGTTGGCAGCGACGCATCCGGAGCCGGGGGTGCCGAAACCGAAGCCATGGACCAGGACGATGTTGCCGAGATCGTGGTGCGCTGGGAGGGCGGGCTGGCGGTGGCCCCGCCGCGCATCGACCTGGAGCCGGGTCAGCGCAGAACGGGCCTGCGGATCATCGACCTGGTGGCCGACGACGACGGTTGGCTGCTCACTCTCGAAGGCTCGCCGGGACGCGACTACGATGTTGAGCTTTTCGGCACCCTGATCGACGCCGCCGCGACCGATGCCACGGCGATCGTATCCGGCCAATCGGATAATACCATCCGCGTGAGCTTCACCGGCGACGCGGGCCGCGCCACTACTGTGGTCAGGCTTACCCCGACGCCATGAGCGTCGGCTGACGCAGACTCGCGCCAACGCCTGCGTCGCCCCGCGAGCCCGCCGACTCGGCCGGTTCAGGGCCGTTCAGCACCTCCATCGTGCCGAGTTCCCTGTGCACCAACCTCCTCGCAACCCGTGCGGTAGAGCCTCGCGCAACGTATTAGTTATAGGCTAGGGAGCGGTGTGTGCCTGCCGACACGCAGCGGGCCTGCTCCAGACGGTCTCAGAGGCGGCGCATGAAGAGACTCTCCGAGAGTTCGGTTCTCCTCGCAACGTGGTCCCTGGCCAGCCTTGGCCTGCTTGTGGGCAGCGGCACTTCCAATGCCGTTGGAACTGCGTCACTCGACGTCGGTTTTGGCGCCCCCCACGCGACCGAGCCCGTTTCCACTCCCTCCCCCGCCCCGCCGTCCCCCGCGCTCACGGCCGTCGTCCAGCAGTACTGCGTGGTCTGCCACAACGACGCGCTCCTCACCGGCAACCTCTCTCTGCAGCACTTCGCCGTGGAGGCCGCCACAGAGGAGCGGGAGACCGCGGAAAAGATGATCCGCAAGCTTCGCGCGGGGATGATGCCGCCGCCCGGGATTCCGCGCCCGTCGGCCGATACCCTGCTGTCGCTGGTGGAGACGCTGGAATCCTCCGTCGACGAGGTCGCCAGCGCGCTCCCCAATCTGGGCACGCGGCGGTTTCAGCGGCTCAGCCGGCCCGAATACGAGCGCGTCATCCACGAACTCCTGGGACTCGAGGTGAACGCGGACAACTGGCTTCCCGAGGATCTGCTGGTGGGGAGCTTCGACAACATGTCCGCCGCCCAGGGCCTCTCGACCACCCTGCTGGACTCCTACCTGAAGGCCGCCATCGACGTCAGCCGGCTCGCCATCGGAAACCCGCAGGCCCTGTCCTCCACCACCAAGCACCGCAACCCCCTCGAGGTGTCGCAGCACGCGTGGGAGCAGGTCGAGGGAGCGCCCTTCGGCACCCGGGGCGGGATGGTGGTGACGCACGACTTCCCGGCGGACGGCGAGTACGTCTTCCGGGTGGAGACGGAGTTCGGCAGCGGCAACCAGGTCGCCGCCGAGGACATCGACATCTCCATCGACGGGGAACCGGTCGCGCTGCTCAGGCTCGAGTACAACGCCGTGCGCACCGTGCCCGCCATCGAGACCGAACCGATTTTCGTGCGGGCTGGCCAGCGCAAGGTGTCGGCCGCCTTCGTCAACGTCATCGAGGGACCCTACGAGGACCGCTTCAGCCCGGCCGCCTGGTCGGCCGCGGGGACGGCGGGAGGCAGCTACGGGGTAACGGGCCTTACGCACCTGAAGGAGTTGCTCATCACCGGCCCGGCCAATGTCTCCGGGGTGGGACAGACCGAGAGTCGGCAGCGCATCTTCACCTGCCGTCCATCCGCCCCCGGGGAAGCTCGTCCCTGCGCGCAGTCGATCCTGTCGCGGCTCGCCACGCGCGCCCACCGCCGGCCGCCTTCGTCCGACGACATCGCCGACCTGATGCGCTTCTACGACGCGGCGGCGGCCGACGAGGGCTTCGAGGCCGGGGTGCAGATGGGTCTGCAGGCGATTCTGGTGTCCCCGGAGTTCGTCTTCCGGCTGGAGCGCGAGCCCGCCGACACCCGGCCCGGCGAGGGCTACCCCCTGAGCGACATCGATCTCGCCACCCGGCTCTCCTTCTTCCTGTGGGCGACGGTGCCCGACGAGGAGCTGCTGGAGGTGGCGGGGAGCGGCCGGCTTTCGGCACCGGAGGTCCTGGAGGCGCAGGTCGAGCGCATGTTGCGGGATCCGCGCTCCGAGACCCTGGCCACGCGCTTCGCCCACCAGTGGCTGAGGCTGCAGGACGTGGGCAAGGTGTGGCCGGAGTCCTACCTCTACCCGGACTTCTCGCAGCAGTTGGCCGGAGCCATGGTGCGGGAGACCGAGCTGCTCTTCGACTACCTGGTTCGGGAAGACCGGAGCCTGCTCGAACTGCTCGATGCGAACTACTCCTTCCTCAACTGGCGGCTCGCGCGGCATTACGGGATCGAGGGCGACTTCCAGGGCGACGATTTCCGCCTCGTGCGGTATCCGGACGGTCGCCGCCGAGGCGTGCTCGGCCACGGGAGCGTGCTGCACCTCACATCCATGTCGGGCCGCACCTCGCCCGTGCTGCGCGGCAAATGGGTGATGGAGGTGCTGATGGGGACGCCTCCGCCGCCCCCTCCACCCAACGTCCCGACCCTTGAGGGCAGCCCGGACGCCGACGGGGACCGCATCCTGACGACGCGCGAGCGCATGGAGTTGCATCGCTCGAGCCCCGTGTGCAGTTCCTGCCACAACTTCATCGACCCCATCGGCCTCGCGCTCGACAACTTCGACGTCACGGGACGCTGGCGGGTGCGTGAGAACATGGCCCCGCTCGACACCCGCGGCACCTTCTACGACGGCACCGCCCTGAGCTCGCCCGGAGATCTGGCCGCGGTGCTCCTCAAGCGTCCGATCCCGCTCGTGCGCAACTTCACCGAGCATCTGTTCGCGTATGCGATCGGGCGGCCCGCCGACCATCTCGATCAGCCGACCATCCGCGCCATCACGCGGGCAGCGGCGGCAAGCAGCTACAGCATCTCGTCGATTGTGCTGGGAGTCGTACGGAGCGCTCCCTTCCGCATGCGACAAACGCAGGAGGTTCAATGAGAGAGTCCACGTCTGCAACCAGTCACCGCCCGACCTGGATGGCGCTCCCGGTCATTGGCCGCGCCGCCGTTCTGGCCCTCGCCCTTGTGTGGTCCCTCCCGCTGGCGGCCCAGCAGGGGCGGATCACCGGGCTCGTCACCAACGCCGCCACCGGGCAGCCCATCTCCTCGGCACAGGTCTTCCTGCCCGAGTTGAACGTCGGCGCGCTCTCCGCGTCGAACGGCCGCTACCTCCTGCTGGGGGTCAACGTCGGCACCCATACGGTGCGCGTCGAGCGCATCGGCTTCGCGGCGGCAACCGTGGAGGTCACCGTTGCGGTCGACCAGTCCGTCGAGGCCAACTTCCAACTCCAGGAGGTGGCCCTTAACCTGGACGAGATCGTGGTGACCGGAACCGGCGCGCCCACCCAGCGGCGCCGCCTGGGACAGACCATTACCTCGGTCACGGCCGACGAACTCGCGATCGCGCCCATCACCAGCCTCTCCGACGCGCTGGTGGGACGGCTCGCGGGAGCCCGCGGTCTCATCTCGGGTGGTCAGACCGGCGCCGGCAGCGCGATCACGCTCCGGGGCACGTCGAGCATCAGCCAGCGCCAGAGCCCGCTCATCTACGTGGACGGCGTGCGCATGGACAACGCAGTCGAGCGCGCCACGTCCGTGAGGACCGACCGGCTGCAGGACATCAATCCCCAGGACATCGACCGGGTGGAGGTCATCCGGGGGGCAGCGGCCGCGACCCTCTACGGCACCGAAGCCTCCAGCGGCGTGATCCAGATCTTCACCAAGCGGGGACAGACGGGCTCGCCGGTATACGCCTTCTCGACCGACCTCCAACACCTCGCCTTTCCACGCGACTTCCCGGATAACTGCGGATACAACCGTGCCGAGCATCGGCTCCTCTGCGACAGTCCCTGGGAAGAGAACGCGGTGCTCGGGTATCACCAGAACTACAACCTGTCGGTTCGCGGCGGGACGCCCGGCCTGCGCTACTACCTGTCCGGGCGCCTGATGGAGGAGCGGAACCCCTCGCCCAACAACGAACTGGCCAACCAGTCGGTGCGCGCCACCTTCGACTTCACCCATACCGAGAAGCTGACCAGCCAGGTCGGGGTGAATGTCGTGCGGCGCAACCTCCAGACCGCCACCCCCGGGTGGGGCGACCTCTTCGGCAACCTCATGCTCGGGAATCCGTTGCGCGCCACCGAGACCAATCCTCACGGGGCCTACACGCCCCTGCTGGCCAGCCGCATCACGGAGAACCTCCAGGAGTCCGTCAACACCATGCTCAACGCCTCGCTGGTCTACCAGTGGGCCGAAGGACTCAGCTCCACCCTTCAGATGGGGCACAACTTCATCGACAGCCGCTTCAGCGCGTTCTTCCCCCAAGGCGTGGTCGCGGAGTCGGTCACCGGCTACAAGCAGGTGAGAAACTCGCGCTTCGCCACGACCACGCTGGACTTCAGCACCCACTGGGAGACCCAGATCAGCGACCGGATGGTCGGCAACGTCACGGTCGGCGGCCAGAGCTTCCGCGAGGTGCAGGCGAACGAGTTCGCGTCCGTGCGCGAGTTCGGGTCGCCCACCCTCAAGACCCTCAGCGGCGGCGCCCAGATCACCGGGGTGAGCGAGGGCTTCGAGGAGGTCATCAACGCGGGTCTCTTCGTCCAGGGGCAGGTCGGGCTCGACGACCGCCTCTTCCTGACCGGGGGCGTTCGCGCGGACGGCAACTCGGCATTCGGCGAGGACTTCGGCCTCCAGGTGTACCCCAAGGCGGGTGTGTCCTGGGTGGTCTCCGAGTACGACTTCTGGAACGTCGGCTGGATGAACGAACTCAGGCTGCGCGCGGCGCTGGGTGCCTCCGGTCTGCAGCCGGGCGCCTTCGACGCCCAGCGCACCTGGAGCCCGAGCAGCAGCGTCATCGGCGGCTACCTTACGCCCCAGAACCTGGGCAATCCGGAACTCAAGCCCGAGCGTTCGACCGAGATCGAGCTGGCGGTCGAGGCGGGGCTGCTGGACGGCCGCTTCGGCATGGAGCTGGTGTACTTCAACCAGACCACCGACGATGCGCTGCTTCCGGTGCCGCCCTCGCCCGGAGACGGGTTCACCCGCTCGCAGTTGCGGAACCTGGGCACGCTCAAGTCCTGGGGGCTCGAACTCACCGCCGACGCGCGCCTGGTGCAGAGCCCCAGCTTTACCTGGGACCTGACGCTCAGCCCCACCTACCTGAAGCAGTGGGCGGACGACCTGGGCGGGCAGCCCGACCGGCGCCTCGGCAGCCGGCGCCGGTTCCATTCGCTCTACGAGGGGATGTGGCCCGGCATCTGGATCGCCCCCATCGTCGACCCCAACCAGCCCTACATTCTCTCCGGACCCATCGACGAGATCCGCAGCCGCCGGGACATCGCGCCCAACATCCTGAAGGCGGCCGACGGCACCGACTCGCTGGCGGTGATCGGCAGACCCCAGCCCAACTGGACCATCGACATCCGCAGCGCCATGCAGTTCGGGAGCTTCAGCTTCCGCAACATCTTCGAGGCGGCGGGCGGCTTCATCGTCTCCAACGAGACCGACCACCTGCGCAACGCGCTGGGCAACGGTCCCCTGGTAGCGACGCTCGAGCATACCCTGAACGACCCCAACGCCAGCGTCGAGGAGAAACAGCGGCTCGTGGACGAGTACGGCCGCAAGCACAACGGCGTCATCTCCAACACGGTCTACCCGGGCGACTATGTGCGCTGGGCCGAGCTCACCGTCTCCTACCAGCTTCCGGACTCGTTCGCCGAGCGTTTCGCGGCAACGAGCGCGCAGATCAGCGTGGGGGCCAAGAACCTCAAGGTGTTCAGCGACTACCTGAGTTCGCCCAAGAACGGCTGGATCGACCCCGGCACCCGCGGCATCGAAGCGGGCACCGCCGGCGCCAGCTACTTCACCCAGAACGTCGACTACCTCAAGGTGCCGGCTCCCAGACGCCTGGTCTTCTCCCTCAGGGCCCAGTTCTGACCGGGCCGAACATGCGGAGGCAATCCATGAACGTGCATGAGAGACAAGGGAGTCGACCGATGACAAAGAACGGAAACCCTGATGCCGGAACGATCGCTGGAACACGACGACTGAGGGGTCTCGCGGCCCTCGCTTCGGGACTGATGCTGACCACGGCCATCGGCTGCAGCGACTTCCTGGAGGTCGACAACCCGGCGAGTCTGCTGGACGAGGACCTGGAGCGCAAGGAGCTTCTGGGGACGCTGGCCAACACGCCGGAAGGGAACCTCGCCGGTACCTATTCGAGCCTGCTGACGCGACACGGGCTCCTGAGCGATGAACTGTTCCATCCCACCACGCAGCTCGAGAACATCGACGCCATGCGGGGCAACCGGCTGGCGTCCAACTCCGCCGTGGAAGGCCACTGGCGCGGGCTCGCCCAGGCGCGCTGGCTCGCGGACGAGGTGGCCGAACGCCTCTCGGCGGCCGGAGGCAACGACCTGGGCGTCGCGCGCGCGTACTTCTTCGGCGGGATGACCCGCATCACCATGGCGGATCACTACAACGTCATCGTGTACGGCGCGGAGGATCAGCTGCGCGGCCCGGTCGACGTGATCGCGGAGTCCGTCGAGCGCTTCCAGCAGGCCGCCCAGGTCGCGCAATCCGCCGGGGACGCGAATCTCGCCGCGGGCGCGATGGGACAGGTCGCGCGGGCCTATCGCTCGCTCTACTACGAGCGCACCCACCTCCAGGGCCAGATGGACCGCAGCCTGTTCGACCAGGCCGAATCGGCGGCCCGGCAAGCGCTTTCGACGGCCCCCGACTACAACGTCTCGCTGCGCTTCGGCGCCCCCGGCGGCTCCAACTCCGGGGCCTCCCTCGGAGGGCCGTACGGAGGCACCAACCGGATCGACGAGATCTATCTCTTCCTTTCGGACCCCGTGACCGGGGACTGGGACCCGCGCATCCCGCACGAGGAAACGACCCGCGAGGAGCCGCTCGGGACCAGCTCCTACAACCTGAAGTATACCGCGCGGGAAACGCCGCTCCCGCTCAGCCGTGCCGCCGAGGCGATGCTCATCATTGCCGAATCCCGCCTGCTGGCCGGAGACCTCGCGGGCGCGGTCGAGTGGATCAATCACACCCGCGCGGCGGCGAGGACCCGAACGATGGCCGGGGACTGGGGCGACGCGTCGCGCGGCTGGCCGCCCACAGCACATGCGCTTTCGGATCTGCGGGACTTCGCCAGCATGGACGCGGGCGAGATCATGGCCCAGCTCCAGCACGAGCGCAGAGCCGAGTTCTGGATGGAGATGCGGCGCTGGCAGGACATGCGCTACTACGAGATCTTCCCCTACCGCTGGTTCGACCAGAACAAGGCGATGGGGATTCATCTGCGCTGGCCGCCCTCTCCCGAGGACGTCAACGCCAACCCCAACCTGACCAACGAGATCGCGCAGCGCCTGTACGTGAACTGAGTGCCGTGAATCGAGTCCGGGAAACCGCGTCCTGTGAACCGAATCGCTGTATGGAGGGAAGTCGTCGATGAATTTCATCACGGGAAGACACCTTTCGCGCCGCACCTTTCTGAAGGGCGCCGGGGCCTCCGTGGGCCTCCCGCTCCTCGAGGCGATGGTGCCGGCTGGCAAGCCCTGGAGCGATGCGGCGCAGTCGCAGTTCACGCGCCTGGTGTGCGTCGAGGAGTCGATGGGGTGCGCGGGCGGGAACGACTGGGGGGACGAGCAGAACCTGTTCGCGCCAGCGACCGCGGGCCGCGACTTCGAGCTCAGGGCGGAGAGCCAGCTCAAGCCGCTGGAAGTCTACCGGGACTACCTCACCATCGTCAGCAACACCGACGTGCGCATGGCGGAGCCCTACCGGGCCGAGGAGATCGGCGGAGACCACGATCGCTCCACCGCCGTGTTCCTCACCCAGGCCCATCCGCTGCAGACCCAGGCCGACGTCTACCTGGGGAAGTCCCTCGACCAGGTCCACGCGGACCGCTTCGGACAGGACACCGCGCTGCCCTCGCTCGAGATCACCACGGAGCAGATGGACCGGGGGGGCGGGTGCGCCTACAACTACCACTGCGCCTACACGACCACCCTGGCGTGGGCGTCGCCCACCCAGCCGCTTCCCGCCATCCGCGAGCCCCGGCGGGTGTTCGAGCAGCTGTTCGGGGCCGGCGACTCCCCGGCCGACCGCGCCGTGCGCCTGCGCAACAGCCAGAGCCTGCTCGACTGGGTGCTGGTGGAGCTGAACGACCTGAAGCGGGAGCTGGGGGCGCTGGACCGGCAGGCGCTCGATCAGTACGCCACCCACATCCGCGAGCTGGAGCGGCGCATCGAGCTGGTGGAGGCGCAGAACTCGAGCGGTGAGGAGCGGCAAATGCCGGAGGCGCCGTCGGGCATTCCGGACCGCTGGGAAGACCACATGCGGCTGATGTTCGACCTGCAGGTGCTCGCCCTGCAGGCGGACCTGACGCGGGTCATCACCTTCAAGACCGGCTTCGACCTGCAGAACAGCACCTTCCCCGGCAGCGGCACCAGCAAGTCGTTCCATGCCGCGTCGCACCACGGCAACGTCCCCTCCGCCGTCATGGAGTTCAACGTCATCAACACGTATCGCCTGGGACAGATGGCGTATTTCCTGGAGAAGATGAAGAACACGATGGAGGGCGAGGCTTCGCTGCTCGACAAGACGGCGATCATCTGGGGTTCCCCGATGGGCGACCCGAACCTGCACAACCACCGGCGCTGCCCGCTCCTGCTCATGGGCCATGCGAACGGCGCGCTGGAGGGCAATCTGCATCTGAGGGCGCCCAAGGGGACGCCCATGGCCAACGTGTTCGTGAGCCTGATGCAGCGCCTGGGGCACGACGACATGCGCGCCTTCGGCGACAGCACGGGCGAGTTCCCGCTCAGCTTTCCGATGGGCCGGCCGGTGAGCACGCGGAGGGAGCCATGAGGCTTGGACGCGGGGTCAGGCGGGCCGGCGCGGTCCTCGCGGTCTTTCTGGCCGTGGCTGCGGCGCGCCCGCAGGACGGGCTGCTGGATGCGGCCAGGCAGGGGGACGCGGACGCCGTGCAGGCGCTGCTCGAGGACGGCGCCGACCCCAACTTCGCGCAGGGCGACGGCCTGACCGCATTGCACCTGGCCGCCCGCGAGGGTCACCTCGAGATCGTGGATATCCTGATCGGCGCAGGGGCCGAGACCGGGGCGGCGACGCGCATCGGTGAGTATACGCCCCTGCACCTGGCCGGCGGCGCGGGACACGCGGACGTGGTGGGCGCGCTCCTGGACGCAGGCGCGGACCCGGGGGCGGTGACCACCTCCAGCGGCGTGACCCCGCTCCACCTGGCGGCAGAGGCGCGCGGCGGCGAAGGCGCGGTTCGGCTGCTGGCCGAGCACGGCGCGCCGGTGAACGCGCGCGAAAAGTCAGCGGGGCAGACGCCCCTGATGTTCGCCGCCGCCGCCGGACGGACGGCCTCCGCGGCCGAACTGCTGGAACACGGCGCCGACCCCTCGATCGCCACCGAGGTGGCGGACGTGCTGCGCCGCATGGCGATCAGCAGGGCGGCCCGGGGGCGTCTGCTGGAGGCGCTGTCCGAGATCCAGCGGGCGACCGAGGGCGGGACCGCGCGGGCGCCCACCGCCGCCGAGGTGCAGGCCGCGCTCGCGGTTCAGCGGGAGTTTCTCGCCTCCGAGGAGCTGCAGGAGCAGTTGGCCGGCTTCCACCCCGACGACCTTGCCAACGTGGTGCCCGCGTGGGACACCCCCGCCGGCTACGTCAGCGACAACGAGATCGTCCGGCGGCCCATGTACGAGACCCTGGTCGGCAGGACCGGCGGCATGACCGCCCTGCTGCACGCCGCCCGCGAGGGCCATCTGGAGGTCGCGCGCGTGCTCCTGGACGGCGGCGCCGACATCGACCAGGTCGCGGGCGACGGGGCCAGCCCGCTTACCCTCGCCGCGCTCAACGGCCAGTTCGACATGTCGATGCTGCTCATCGAGCGGGGCGCCGACCCCGACCTGGCCACCCACACGGACGGCGTCGCCCCCCTGTTCGCTGTGCTGCAGACGCAGTGGGCCTTCAAGTTCACCGACCATCCCCACCCGCGCGCGCACGACAACCAGGCCACGACGCACATGGACGTCCTGCACGCCCTGCTGGAAGCGGGCGCCGACCCCAACGCGCCGATCCGCACACACCTGTGGTACTCGGACTTCCTGCGCGGCAAGCTGGGGCTCAACCTGACAGGGGCCACCCCGTTCTGGCGGGCGGCGCTGGCCCAGGACCTGCCCGCCATGAAGGCGCTGGTGGCGCACGGAGCCGACCCGGACATCCCCACCACCTGGCCGGAACCGGGAATGCGCGAGGGACGCCAGAACGACGGGCGCCTGCAGGAGGATTCCGGGCTGCCCATGATCCCCGAGGGAACCCCCAACATGTACCCCATCCACGCCGCGGCGGGGGGCGGGTACATGGGACTCGGCGCCTTCCTGATGAACCACGTTCCGAACAACTTCGTCAACACGGTCAGGTACCTGGTCGAGGAGCTCGGGGCCGACGTCAATCTCCGCGACTCGTGGGGCTACACCCCCCTGCACTACGCCTCGGTGCGGGGCGGCAACGACCACATCGAGTACCTGGTGGCGAAGGGGGCCGACGTGGGCGCGATCAGCCGGCTGGGTCAGTCCACCGCGGACATGGCGCGCGGCGGCCGGGCGGGCTACTTCTCGCGGCCGTCCTACCCCGGGACGGTGGACCTGCTGGTGGGTCTCGGGTCGGAGCTGAGGTGCCTCAACACCCACTTCCGGGGCACCGGCGACTTCTGCCCGGGTGCCGGGGTGGAGGCGTTCGACACGCAAGGGCCTCCGGGGGAGCAGGATCGGCCGCCGGGCGGAAGGCGGTGATCCCCCCGCAAGCCGGGAGATAGCGAAGCAACTCGCCTGCGCGGTGGCCGCGGCCGCGGCTGCCCGGTAGCCCCGTGCCGGCTACCCGACTGGTGGCCTGCCGGGCGGACGCCTCCGGGCGGCGGGCGGCGGTGGGCCCGAGGACCGGGGCGGAGGACCCGACCGCGCGGATGGCGGCGGCCCGGTTGCGGGGGAGCGACTCGGGCCCGATCCGGCGGCCGACCCCACCGATCCCGGAGGCGGCTGCCCAGCGGACGAAGGCGGCGGCTCGCCGGGCGGAGTGCGCGGCCGCGCCGAAGGAGGGGGACCGGCACCGGCGGGGGGCGGTTCGCCCCGCCGCTGCAGCACCGGTCGCTCGTCGCGGCCCTCAGCGGCACGGACCGCGGGAGATACCGCCGGATCCGGCCGCAACCGCGCCCCGCGAACGGCCGCATCCGGGAGCGATCCGTCAGGCCGCGGGGAGGTGGCGGGGGGCGGCACCGCGGGCGGCGCACCCGCCACGGCATCCCCGACCGTCTCCGGCGATGCCACCGGATCGGCCCCCTCCGCCCGCACCTCGCCGGCCGCGGCCGTGGACCGCCCCACCGGCGCCAGCTCCGCCCCGGCCGGCGCCTGCCCGCGGGCGTCCGCGCTCGACCCCAAGGAGCCCGACGGCCCCGCCATCGCCGGGGGCCGTACGACCCTTCCCGGCAGCGCCGACTCATCTGCGCGGGGTGCCAACCCTCCCCGCGCGCCTGCCCCCGGCCGCATCGGTTCGCGCAGGCCGGGAACGCGCGCGGTGGGCACCTCGCCCGGACCCTGCCCCAGGTCCCTGCCGATACCGCGTTCGGGCGCTTCCCCCGACCTCGTTCGGATCAGGGGCGTCGCGGCTTCGCCATCAACCCGCTCCTTGAACTCGAACATGGGACGCGAGGGCTCGGGCGGGCGCGTGTACACCACCCGGTCGCCGCTGTACCGGTACACGGGGTAGTAGTAGGGGTCGTCGTGGATCACGACCCGGAAGTCGGTGCACCAGCGGCCGTACGGGTTCCAGTCGAACATCGGCCGGAACCCGTGACACTGGTAACACAGGAAGCGCGGATAGTCGTGGGGCCGGTCGATGTCGTAGGCGACGAAGTCGAGCGCGTACTCCCCTGCCTCCTCCGGGATCAGCGCTGCGACCACATCGTCCATCATCAGGAACGGATCGCGATATGCGGCCTGCGCCAACGCGGCCAGGTTCCACCCGCCCTCGTAGCGCGAGTACGCGAAGCCCGAGAAGTCGAGCGGCGCCGAAGCCGCGACGATGAAGAGGTAGCCCTTGCCCTCGTCCTCCTCCACCTGCCAATAGCGCGACTCGGGAAACAGCAGCCGGTAGTCGCGCCCGGGCAGGGCCAGGTGACCGTCGGTGGGGGAGCCGGGATGGAGCAGGCGCGTGAAGCCGTTGGTGTCGATGTGGAAGATGCTCACGTAGGCGTCGCGCGAGGCGCGGTAGAAAACGCGCACCAGATCGCCTCGCCGCAGCACGGGGCTGGTGCCGCGATCCAGCCATATGCGCGACTCCAGGGGCTCGTCCCGGGCTGCGAACTGCTCCTGGGCTGCCATGGGCGCCGCACACAGAAGCGTCAGCCCGAACACCGGGCCGGTGGCCAACCTCGCGAACCGCATCGTCCTGACTCTTCCCCCTGCCGGCGGGCGCGGCCCGCGAAAACGAAACCCTGGGCCCGTTGTGCTGCACCAAGCGTGCCAGCGCCCCGGCCCGTCGCCTTTCCTCTAACCTATCCGACCATGCCGTCCTTCCCGCAAGTAGACGTGGGCCTGATACCTTGCATGCAAGGGCCGGCGGCGGCACCTGCCATACCCTGGAGCCAAAGAGCGGAACCCGGGCGGGCATGGCATCCTCTCCCACGGTTTTCTAGACTACCCACCATGAACGAACCCAACACGTCCGCACCTGACCCCCGCCTCGGGACCGCCCCGGGCCGGCGGCGCGCCGACCTGATGGACCCGGTGGCGCTGTCGGAGGTCGGCGGCCTCGAGTTCATCGCGCGCGAGGTCGTGGAGGGATTCTACATGGGGCTGCACCGTTCGCCGCACCGCGGGTTCTCCGCGGAGTTCGCGGAGCATCGGGCGTATCAGGCCGGCGATGACCTGCGCTACATCGACTGGCGCATGTACGGCCGCTCGGACCGATTCTACGTGAAGCAGTTCGAAGAGGAGACCAACCTTCGCGCATACCTTCTGCTCGACAACAGCCTCTCGATGGCATGGACTTCGCAGCCGGGCACGCTGGCCACCAAGTCGTGGTACGCGAAACACCTCCTGGCATGCATCGCGCTTCTACTCCTGGGTCAGGGGGATCTGGTCGGCTTCGCGTCCTTCCACCACGAGATCCAGGCCCGGCTCGGACCCAGCGGAGGACGCAAGCAGTGGCACGAGGTCATCCGGCGCGTCTCTCCGCTGGAGCCCACGGGCCTGACCTCCGCGCATTCTGCGTTGCGTGACATCGCCGGACGCCTGCGCCGCCGGGGCCTGATCGTGCTGTTGTCCGATCTGTTGATCGACCCCGAGGAGACCCGGCTGGCGCTGCGCTATCTCAAGCACTACGGGCACGAAGTGCTCGTCTTCCACATTCTGGATCCGGGCGAGCGCGAGCTGCCTCCCGCGGGCGACGTGCGCTTCTTCGATCCCGAGAGCCGCGATGAGATTCAGATCAGCGTGCCGGACATGCGCCGCGAGTACCGGGAGGCCGTGGATAGCGCGATCGCCGAGTGGGAGCGCGCCACCCGGCCCTACGGGATCGACTACTGCATGATCGAGACGAGCCAGCCGTTCTCGCTCGCCCTGAGGACGTATCTGCGCAAGCGGCAGAGACTGGGATAGGAGCCGGATGGCGTGGGCTTTCTGAACCCTCTTTTCCTGGCTGCCGCCGCGGTGGTCGCGGTCCCGCTGATTCTTCATCTCTTCCACCGCCACGAGCTCCGCCGCGTCCCGTTCCCCGCGCTGCGCTATCTGCTGCGCGCCACGCGCGATCATGCGCGCACCATTCGCATCCGACAGCTGCTGCTGCTCCTCCTCCGGGTCGCCATCTGCCTTCTGCTCGTTCTGGCGGGGAGCCGGCTCTTCTGGAGGGGCGCCGGGGGCACGCACCAGCCTACCGCGCTGGTGATCATCCTGGACAACTCGCTCAGCTCCGGGCTGGTCCAGGGAGAACAGCGCGTGCTCGATCGACTGAAGGCACTGGCCCTCGAGACCCTCGACGAAGCCGGGCCCGAGGATCGCATCTGGGTGATGAGGGCGGGAGAGCCGTGGGATGTCGCAGTTCCGGGATCTCCCGTCCAGGCGCGGGCGCGCGTTCTCGAGACCCAGGTGAGCGGCGGACGAGGGGATCTCGCCGCCGCGATCGAGAGAGCCGGCGCCCTCGTCTCGGCGGCGCCGCTCGACGAAACCGAAATACAACTGCTGTCCGACCTGCAGGCCACGGCGTTCCCGGGCGACGCCCCCGTGGTGCTCCCCGCCGACACCCGTCTCCTGGTGTACCAGGCACCGTCCTCCGTGGAGGACAACCGTTACCTCAGGGAGGTACTGGTGGGCGGAGGTCTCGCACCCATGACGAACGAGCGCTCCCAGGTGTCCATCGCGGTCGGGGGCAGCGGGGAAGGCGCGGATACCCTGGCGGTGCGCCTGGTCGTGGGAGGGCGCACCGTCGGCGCGACCACCATCACGGCTGGATCGGAGGCGCTGCTCAACGTGGGCCCGTTCGCAGGAGGCGCCGTGAGCGGGTACGCCGAGATCGACCCGGACGCGCTGCGCGGCGACGACCGCCGTTTTTTCTCGGTGTCGGTGCGGCCTCCAGTGGGGGTGTCGCTCCGGGGGGATGGCGGCTTTTTCCTTGAGCAGGCGATCGAGGTGCTGGCTCGGGCGGGCCGGGCGCAACGAACCGCGGACGCAGCGGCCCAGGTACTCCTGAGCGTCGGCGGAGAAGGGTTGGACGGCCGGCCCGGCGGTTCCGCCGCAGTCGTGGTTCCGCCCTCCGACGGAGCGATGCTGCCCGCCCTCAATCGCCAACTCCTGCTGGCGGAGATCCCCTGGCGTTACGAGAGCGAGCCCGGCGCCGGCGAGATCGGGGTGGCCGACAACCGCCTGCCGGTCGCCCTCGACGAGGTGCGCATCGTCCGCCGCTATCGCCTGGTCGCCAACGGCGAGGAAGCGGCGGGTGTGGTCCAGGCCACCCTCGACTCGGGCGAGCCCTGGATCGTGACCGGCAGCGCGCCGGGCGGACCCTATCTGCTGCTCGGCTCCCCGGTGGACGCAGAGGCCACCAGCCTGGCCGTGTCCGCCCCCATGCTGCCGCTGGTCGAATGGATGGTGTCGCGCTGGCCGTTCCAGAGCGACGGCAGGTCGTTCACCGTCGGGGATGTCCTGCCGATTCCGGCCGGAGTCGACGCCGTTGCCGATGCCGCCGGCGCGCGGACGCCGGCCGGCCCGGGGGCCCAGGTTGTCGCGCGCGCTCCGGGGCTCCATCGCCTTCTGGCCGGCGACTCCCTCGTGCGGCAGGTCGCGGTCAACCCGCCCGCGGCGGAATCGATCCTGGAGCCGATCGCGGAGAGCGCCCTCGACGGGGTTCTGGGGGACGACTACGACCGGGCCGACGCCTCGTCCTGGCGGCGCCTGGTCTTCGCCAGCCGGCAGGGCACCGAGGTATGGCGCTGGCTCCTCGTCGCCGCACTGGTGCTGCTGCTCCTGGAATCCCGGGTTGCCGCCACCGGCCGGCGTACCAGCTCCTCGGGCGGCGGCGCCATGTCGGGCTCCCGCGGCCCGTCCGCTTCCGGCCCTCTTCCGCGAACCGGATGAACGCGCGCGAGAACGCCATTCTCGACCTGATCGAGGCAACCGGGCCCTTCCGGTCCCTTCGAGCACGCCTCCCGAACGCCGGCCACGAGTTGTCCCTCGGCGGCGCGTGCGGATCACTGGGACATGCCGTGCTGGCCGCTCTGGTCCGTGCTACGCGAGATCGCGTGGTCGTGCTTCTCGCTCCGTCGCCGGACAGGGCGGTCGCCGCCGAGGCGGACCTGGAGGCCCTCGTGGGCCCGGATGCCGTGGCCGCCTACCCCCAGCGCGAGTCTCTTCCCTACGAGAGCGACGACTTCCACATCGAGATCGAGGGGCGCCGGGTCGAGGCGGTGGAAGCCGTGTTCGGCAACCGCTGCCGCCTGCTGGTGACCACGCTGCGCGCGCTCCAGGAGCGAGGCTCCTTCCCCACCCGCCTCACCCACCTGCACCTCACCCTGCGGACGGGCGCCGAGGTCGGGCTCACCGCTCTGGCGGAGCAACTCCGGGAGCGCGGTTTCCACAAGGCTCCGCTGGTGGAGGAAGTCGGTCAGTTCGCGGTGCGCGGGGGCATAGTGGACGTCTTCTCCTTCGGTTCCCCCGACCCGGTGCGCGTCGAGTTCATGGGTGACGAAATCGTTTCCATGCGCCGCTTCGACATCCTGGACCAGCGGTCCAGGGGGTCGGTCGCCGAGGTGCGCCTGCTCCCGGTCAGGCTGGGCGACGGCGGAGGTCCGGACGCGCCCGGCGCGCCCCGCTCCCTGCTCGACCTGCTGCCGTCGGACACGCTGGTGGCGCGCTGGGCGGGCCACGACCTGAAGGCCTCCGCGGAGCACACATGGACGGAGGTGGAGCGCCGCCACGCCGAAGCCGTCGCGGGCGGAGACGAGCCCCCCCCGCCGGACACCGTCTGTCTTCGGCCCCGGGACCTGCTGGAGCGGCTGGCCGCCCTCCCCCGGCTGGTCGTCTCCCCTGCCGCGGGTGGCGAGATTCTCTTCGGCTCGGAGGCGCCGCCGGTCATCTCCCGTGACATGAAGCGGTTGAAGGAAGTGCTGCGGGCCGGCGCCGCCCGCGGCGACCGAACCCTCATCCTCTGCGACAACGAGGGGCAGATTCAGCGCCTGGAGGAGATTCTGGGCGGGCAGACGCGCCTTCCGGCGGGCGCCCAGCTCGCCGTGGGGGCGCTGGACGGGGGATTCATCCTGAACGACTCGGCCCCGCGCCTGCGCGTCCTCACCGACCATGAGATCTTCCTGCGCACGCGACGCATTCGCCGGCGGCGCCGCTTTCGCGGCTCCGCTTCGCTCGAGAGCGTCGCGCAGCTCACCCCGGGGGACGCGGTCGTGCACATGGACCACGGCATCGGCCGCTTTCGCGGGCTGGAGCATGTCACCATCGGTGGCGAGGAGATCGAGTCGATTCTGATCGAGTACGCGGGGGCGGAGTACCTGCGCGTGCCCGTGTACCGGCTCGACCTGCTGGAGCGGTGGGTCGGCGGCACGGAGGGGGCGAAGCCTCCGCCGGTGCACCGCATCGGCGGGAAGCGCTGGAAGAATCTGCGCGCCCGCACCGAGCAGGCCATCCGCAAGGTCGCCACCGAACTCCTCGAGCTCTACGCCCGCCGCGAGATGGCTCAAGGGCACGCTTTCGCGCCCGACACCCGCTGGCAGAGGGAAATGGAATCGTCGTTCCTCTACGAGGACACGCGCGATCAGCGGCGCGTGGTGGAAGACATCAAGCGGGACATGGAGGCGGCCACGCCCATGGACCGGCTGGTCTGCGGAGACGTGGGATACGGCAAGACCGAGGTGGCGATTCGCGCCGCCTTCAAGGCAGTCCAGGACGGCAGGCAGGTCGCCGTGCTCGCGCCCACCACCGTGCTGGTCGAGCAGCACGCGCGCACCTTCGGAGAGCGTCTCGCCGACTACCCGGTGACCATCGGGGCGCTCAACCGATTCCGGAGCCCGAAGGAGACCACCCGCCTGCTGGGGGAGTTGCGCCGCGGGACCCTCGACATCGCCATCGGCACCCACCGCCTGCTCTCCAAGGACGTCGTCTTCCGTGACCTCGGCCTCCTCGTCGTCGACGAAGAGCAGCGCTTCGGAGTCCGTCACAAGGAGCGTCTGAAGCGGCTGCGGGCCTCGGTCGACGTGCTCACCCTCACGGCGACGCCCATTCCGCGCACCCTTCAGCTCTCCCTCGCCGGCCTGCGCAACCTGTCGCTGATCCGGACTCCGCCCCGCGACCGGGTCCCCATCACCACCCATGTCATTCCGTGGAACGACCACATCCTGTACGACGGCCTGTGGCGGGAGCTCGACCGGGGCGGCCAGGTCTTCTTCCTCCACAACCGCGTTCAGACCATCCACAGCACGGCCGAGAAGGTGCGCGCGCTGGCGCCCGGCGCGGCCGTCGCCGTCGCCCACGGCCAGATGGGCGGCCGGCAGCTCGACCAGGTGATGCTCGGTTTCGTGAACGGTGACGTGGACGTTCTGGTCTGCACCGCCATCATCGAGAACGGCCTGGACGTTCCCAACGCCAACACCCTGATCGTCGACCGCGCCGACCGCTTCGGGCTCGCGCAGCTCTACCAGATCCGTGGCCGGGTCGGGCGCTCCGACCGACACGCGCACTGCTACCTGGTCGTCCCCGACGGCGTTTCCAGGGACGCCATGCGGCGCGTGCGCGTGCTCGAGCGCCACACCGACCTGGGGAGCGGCTACGCCGTGGCGATGCGCGACCTGGAGATGCGCGGCGCCGGCAACCTGCTCGGCGAGGACCAGTCGGGATACGCGCAGGCGGTCGGCGTCGACACCTACATGCGCCTTCTGCGCAAGACCGTGGAGCGCATGAAGCGGGGACGGACCGACCAGCCCGCACCGCGCGATCCCGAGATCTCGCTCGCGGGATCGGCCTACCTGCCGGACAGCTACGTGCCCGATTCGGGACAGAAGCTCCACCTCTACCGCCGACTGTCGCGCATCACGACCAAGACCGGACTCGACGAGTTCGCCGCGGAGTTGCGCGACCGCTTCGGGACGCTGCCTCCGCCGGCCGACCGCCTGCTCGACGGCCACGTGCTGCGCCTCCTCGGCCGCAAGATCGGCCTCCAGCGCATCATGGTGCGCGGACGCCGCGCGCGCCTCACCTTCCGGGACGACATGGTGCCCCGGCTCGCCGCCCTGGAGGAACCGCTTCGGGACCGATTGATCGCCGTGGAGGTACGCAGGATGTCGCCCCTCTCGCTGGTCCTCCGCCAGGAGGGCGCGGACCCGCTGACCGCCACGCTGATCCGGGCGCTGGACCGGCTGTCGGCGAACCGCGCCCGGGCGGCCTGACCCGACGCCGGGATCTCAGCGAGCGAGCGCCGGGGAATCGCGGTACTATGCACGCAGGCATGACCATCGGGAGTGAAACATGAAGGTTCCTGTACACGGCATCCCACGGATCCCCGGCATCGTCTGCCTCGCGGCGCTCGCCGCGCTCGGCGGGTGTGGCGATTCCGCGCCGGGCGACGAAATCGTCGCGCGCGCCGCCGGCTACGAGCTGTCCGTGGACCAGACCGCCGATCTGCTCGCGCGCCAGGCGCAACTTCCCGACCAGGCCGACGTGGTGGAGGCGATCGCCAGCCTGTGGATCGACTACACCCTGTTCGCCGTCGCCGCTCTGGAGGACTCGACCTTCCAGCACATCGACCTGCTCCCGCTGGTCCGTCAGGAGATCGAACAGGAGCTGGTGGCGCGCCTGCGCGAGCGCGTGATCCAGGTGGACACCGCATTCACCGAAGAGCAGTTGCGACAGATCTACGAGGAGCAGGCGGCGGGGGTGGAACTGCGTGCGCGCCATATCCTCCTTTCGCTCGACCCGGGGGCGGACGCCGCCACCGCCGACAGCGTAATGGAGTTCGCCGGCGGCCTGCGCGAGAGGATCCTGGCGGGAGAGGACTTCGCGGCCCTGGCCGGAGAGTTCAGCCAGGACCCGGGAACCGCGACCCAGGGCGGAGACCTGGGATCCTTCCGGCGCGGCCAGATGGTTCCGGCCTTCGACTCCGCGGCGTTCGCTCTGGCGCCCGGCGAGGTGAGCGATCCCGTGCGCACGGGCTTCGGAGTCCACATCCTGCGGGTCGACGAGCGGACCCAGATCCCGTTCGAGGAAGCGCGCCCCCAGTTCGAGCCACAGCTCAAGCTCGGCCTGGTCAGCCAGGCCGAGGAAGCCTACCTGGGGCGCGTCTTGAGCCGCGCCGAAATGGAACCGGTAGACGGGGGCGCCGACATCGCCCGTCAGCTGGCCGCGCGTCCCAGCCAGCGCCTCAGCCGCCGGGCCGCGGCCCGTGAGCTCTTCCGCTTCGAGGGGGGCGCGTACACGGCGTCGGACTTCCACCGCTTCCTGAACGAACAGGGACCTCCCTTCCGCGCGCAGGTGCGCAACGCGACCGATGACCAGCTGACCGGGCTGCTCGGAAACCTCGCCCAGAGCAAGGTCCTGGTGAACGAGGCGGAGCAGGCCGGCATCTCGCTCAGCGTTGTCGAGCAGGATTCGCTGCTCATGGTCGCCCGCACCCGCTTCACGCGCGCGGCGCGCGACCTGGAACTGACCAGCCTGACGCCGGCCGAAGGAGAATCCGCGCGGGACGCCGTCGAGGCCATCGTGCGTCGCGTCATGCAGCGCATCGTCGACGGAGACGAGAACATTCCGGCTCTCGGACATCTCTCGTTCGCGCTGCGGGAGGAATACCGGGCCGACGTGTTCGAGAACAGCTTCACCGCGGTGACCCAGCGCACCAGCGAGTTCAGGGTGATCCGGGGCCGCTCCCAGCCGATCCAGCCCCCGGACTCGCCGGTTGTGGCTCCCAACGCACCGCCGCCCGGCGATTGAAGGCGATGCCCGCGCAGGTGTCCCGGCGACCTCCGGATCCCGCGGCCGCGCGCTCCGGAACCCGTCGCCAGCACGGGGTTTACACGGGATCGAAGCCCGGATGCGCATTCCGCCCCCCGCTCCATCCCTCCATATCCGCAGGTCCAAACGGCATGGCGAAGTCTCTTCTTGCGATCCCTGGCAGACTTTCCTCGCGGCATCTCCTCATCCTCGCACTGCTACTGTGCGCCGCCCCGGCGCGGGCACAGCAGCCGGGGAGCCTCCCGGAAGTCGTCGACGGCGTCGTGGCGATCGCCGGCGACTCGGTGATTCTGCGATCCGAGGTGCAGGAACGCCTGCTCCAGATGCGTGCCAGCGGCGCGCCCATGCCCGAAGATCCGGCGGGCATCATGCAGCTCCAGGATGAAATCGTCGAATCCCTCATCAACGAGCAGCTTCTCCTGCAGGCAGCCGAGAGCGACACCACCATCGTCGTATCCGACGAGGAACTGGAGGTCATCGTCCAGCAGGACCTGGACGAGCGCATGCGCAACGTGGGAGGAATGGGGCAGATGGTGGCCCTTCTCAGCGAGCAGGGCCTGAACCTGATCAGCTACCGCGAGATGCTGAAGGAGCAGGCGCGCCGGCAGCGCCTGCAGTCGCTCTGGGTGGGCAGGAGACGCGCGGACATCGGTCCCATCGTGGTGACCGAAGGAGAGGTGCGCGCGTTCATCGACGCACAGCGCGATCAGCTTCCCAAACGCCCCGCCTCCATCATCTTCCGCCAGGTCCTCGTGCGCTCGGAGCCATCCGATTCCACCCGCGAGGCGGCCAGGCTGGAGGCCGAGCGCCTGCTGGGGCTCATCAACGAGGGAGAGGACTTCGAGGAACTTGCGCGCCGGTATTCCCGGGACCCGTCGAGCGCGGCGCAGGGCGGTGACCTCGGGTGGTTCCCGCGCGGACGCATGGTGCGTGAGTTCGAGGATGCCGCCTTCGGGATGTTCCAGGAGGGTCAGGTGAGCGACGTGGTCGAGACCGACTTCGGCGCGCACATCATCCGCGTCGACCGCATCAGCCTCGGGGAGCGGAGAGCGCGGCACATCCTCATCACCGCGGAAACCAACGCGGGGGACGAGGCGGCGGCGCAGGTATTGGCCGGCGAGATTCTCGAGCGGGCGCGGGCCGGCGAGTCCATGAGGGCCCTTCACGAGGAATACGGCTACAAGGCCCAGCCGCCTCTGGATTCGCTCCAGATCTTCACGCCCCAGCTCGGCTCGCTCCCCCCGGGATACGTGGCCGAGATCGGATCCGCGGCGGACGGGGACGTGGTCGGCCCCATCGAGTTCGACGACCGGGGCAAGGTGTTTGCCGTGGTCAAGGTTCTCGAGACGCGGCCCGAGGGCGACTACACCTACGACGATCTGCGGACCCGCGTGGAGGATCAGCTGCGCGAGACGAAGGTGCTCGACGAGATCATCGAAGAGCTGCGCGCGCGGGCGCATGTCGAGCTTCGCCCATGAGCGGCTCCGCCTGAGCTTCCGCTGCGTAGCGCAGCGCGACTGACGTGACGTCGCTTGCCCCCGCCCCGCGCGCACGACTCGCCGTGACCCTCGGCGACCCGCGCGGCATCGGACCCGAGGTGATGTCGGTGGCTGCCCGCCGTTTCGTGGAGGAAGACCCGGGCACCGAGTTGCTGGTGCTGGGACCGGCGGGCGCGGACCCGGGTGTGGGCGAATACCACTCCATGGGGAAGTGGGACGGCACCGAGCTGAGCGCGGGACAAGTGTCGCTTGCGGCGCTGGAGACGGGGGTCGAACTCGCGATGGAGGGTGCCGTGGCCGGGATCGTGACCGGACCGGTGCACAAACCCGCGCTGCAGGCGGCCGGGAGCCGCCACCCGGGCCAGACCGAGCTGCTGGAGGCGCTCGCCGGGGCGGACGAGTCCGGAATGCTCATGTGTGCCGAGCGGACGCGCCTGGGAGCTCCCCTGCGTGTCCTGCTGGCCACACGGCACATCGCGCTGGCGCAGGTCGCCGCGCACGTGACGGTAGACGTGCTGGTACGGCAGGCCCGCCTTCTGGTCGCGGGGCTGCGAACGGACTGGGCCATCGCCGAGCCGCGCGTCGCGCTGTGCGCCCTCAACCCCCACGCCTCCGATGGCGGCCTCTTCGGCGACGAGGAGGAGCGGGTGTACGCGCCCGCGCTCGAGGCGCTCGCGCGGAAAGCCGGAAGGGTGGCCGGCCCCCTCCCCGCCGACACCGTGTTCGTGCGCGCCCTGCGGGGCGAGTTCGACGCGGTCGTCGCCCCCTATCACGATGTGGCCATGGCAGCCCTCAAGACGGTCTCCTTCGGCACCGGGGTCAACGTCACCCTTGGGCTGCCCTTCGTGCGCACCTCCCCCGACCACGGCACCGCCTTCGACATTGCCGGCCGGGGAGTGGCGGACGCCACCTCCGCGCTGGAGGCGTTGCGGCTTGCGACCCGCGTCGCCGCCAACCGGGCGACCACCTCCCGCGGTGCCGCAGCGCCCGCAGGCCCATCCGCGGCGCCCTCCGCGACCCTGTGACGCTGCCGCCGGTTACGGGGCACGAGCCGGCGCGCTCGACGTTCGCCGGAGCGCACGCAAGAGATTCCCTCCCGGCCGCGCTCCTGATCCACGGCCTCGCGGGAACCGGCAAGCAACGCATCGCCCTGTGGCTCGGCCAGTTGCTCCACTGCGAGATCCCGAACGCCCGGGGCCCGTGCGCCCGCTGCCGCGCCTGCCGGATGGCCGTCCGGCTGCAGCACCCCGACCTGCACTGGTTCTTCCCCCTGCCGCGCCCCAAGCGCGCCAGCGGAGCGGAGCGGATGGTGGCCGCCCTGGAGGAGGCCCGCGCGGCCGCCCTGGAAGCCGTTCGGCGCAAGCCCCTCCGCCCCACCCACAGCGACCAGCCACGGGGCATCTACCTCGGCGCCGTCACCACCATCCGCCGCATGGCGCTCAAGCGCCCGTCCCTGGGCGAGCGGCAGACCTTCGTCATCGGCAACGCGGAGGAACTCATCCCCCAGGAAGCGAGCGACCAGGCGGCCAACGCCCTGCTCAAGCTGCTGGAGGAGCCGCCCGCCGGCACGACCTTCATCCTTACTTCGAGCGAGCCCGGCCGGCTGCTCCCCACCATCCGGTCGCGCACGGTCCCCTTCCACCTCGGCCCCCTGCCCGTCGAGCAGGTGGAACGCTTCCTGGTGGAGACCGCCGGAGCGCCCGCCGCCGACGCCCGCCTGGCCGCCGCGCTGTCGCGCGGCTCGATCGGGCGCGCCCTGGCCTACCTGCCGGCAGACGGCGAGCCGGGCCCGCTCGAGCACGAGCGGGCCCGGGCGCGCCATCTGCTGGAAGCCGCCCTGGACGGCGGCATCGGCGCCGCCGCCACGGCGGCGAGCGGGGTCGGGGTGTCGGGCGCGCGCGGGATGCTCGGCCTGTTCGGCGCGCTGGAGGACTGGCTGCGCGACCTGGCAGCGGTGGCGACCGGCGCACCCGCCTTCAACCAGGACGCCGGGCCCTTCCTCGAACAGGCCGTCGCACGGCGGAACATACACCCCGAGGGCGTCGCGCGGGCCGTGGCGGAGGTGGAGCAGGCCAAGCACCTCGCGGCCAGCAACGTCAACCCCCAGCTCCTCGTCTACGGCATGGTGCGCGATGCTTCCGCGGCCCTGGAGACACGCACATGAGCGATTCGCCGAAACTCACGCACCTTGACGCCCGCGGCCGGCCGCGCATGGTCGACGTCACCGGCAAGCCGGGCACCCGGCGCACCGCCGTGGCCGAAGGCCGCATCCGAATGGCGCCCGCGACCCTCGCCGCGATTGAGGAGGGCACCGTCGCCAAGGGCAACGTCCTGCGCGTGGCCGAGGTGGCCGGCGTCATGGCCGGCAAGCGGACCGGCGAACTCATCCCGCTGTGTCACATCCTGCCCGCCGCGTCCATCCGGGTGGAGGTAGCGCCCGACCCCGATCTGCCGGGAGTTCGCGCCCGCGCGGTCGCCCGCATCGAGGGCCGGACCGGGGTGGAGATGGAGGCGCTCACCGCAGTGTCGGTGGCGCTGCTCACGGTCTACGACATGGCCAAGGCGGTGGACCGCGGCATGGTGATCGAGGGAGTGCGCCTGCTGCGCAAGGAAGGCGGGCGCTCAGGCGTCTGGCGGGCCAGCGGCTGAGGGCGCGGCCAGCCCGGCACTCCGACCGAGCCCGGCCCCCTCCCGGCCGAGGGCCAGGCTAGCCGCTCCCCTCCCCCGCCAGCACCCGGCGCAGCCGCGGCACCACCACTTTCTGCCCGATCTGCAGATAGCGCGGGCGCAGCCCCGGGTTGGTGTCCATCAGGTCGGCCAGCCGAACCCCGTAGATCTCGGCGATGTGCCCGAGCGTCTCGCCCGCGCTGATGGTGTGCTCGACGATGGTGAGGCGCTCCTCGGTGGGGATCGCCGCGTAGTTGCGCTCGAAACGCGACACCGTGCCCACCGGCAGCCGCAGCACCGTCTCGATGTGGGTGGGCACGATCCGCGCCGGCAGGTGCGGGTTCAGGACCCGGATATCGTCTTCGGACACGCCCGCCGCCTGCGCCACCACGTCCAGCGAGGTCGGGTCCGGCACCGTCGTTTCGTCGTATTCCAGGGCGGGCTCGAACTCGATGTCGGTAATGCCGTACGCGCCGGGATCATCCGCGATCGCGGCGACCGCCAGGAACTTGGGGATGAAGTGGCGCGTCTCCCGCGGCAACCGGTCGCGGATTCCGATGAACGCGCTGTCGCCGGGCGGTCCCGAATGGTGCCTGCGCAACAGGCGGGCGACGCGGTTGGGGCCCCCGTTGTAGGCGGCCAGCGCCAGGAACCAGGAATCGAAGCGCTCGCGCAACTCGGCGAGCATGTCCAGCGCGGCCTCCGTCGCCGCCTCCGGGTCCCGCCGCTCGTCCACCAGCGAGTTCACCAGCAGCCCGCGCTCGCGGGCCGTGCCGGGCATGAACTGCCACATGCCGGCGGCTCCCACGCGGCTGTACGCACGAGGGTTGTAGTAGCTCTCGGCGATCGGCAGATAGCGGAGGCTGCGGGGCAGGTCCCGTTCCTCCAGCGCGGCATCCACCATGTCCCCGTAGCGACCCATGCGTTCAAGGGAGAGCCGGAGATTGGGACCATAGTCGTCCAGCCAGTAGTCGAACCACGCGTCGAGGTCGTCCGCGATTTCGTGGTGCGCGGCCGCGGGCGAGCCGGTAACGGCGTCCACGAGGACGGGCTCCGGTTCGGGCTCCGAGGGAGCCTCCACCTCCGGCTCCCGCGTCGGCTCGATCGCCGGTTCTGGAGCAGGCGATCGCTCTGCCAGGGCCCGGTCCTCGGCCAGCGCGACGGGCGCCGCCTCCGCCTCCGCCGGCGATCCGGGCTCCGAGGGAGCCGCGGGCATCTCCACCGGCGCGCGGGTCGGCGCGAGGAAGCAGCCCGTCGAAGCCCACGCAGCCCCGGCGATGAGAACAAGATGCGCGCCTCGAGTCATTGGGTTTGCCATGGAATGCCGTGGTGTTCCGCGGCTTGGGACTTCCCGCGGATTCATGTGTGGTAGTTGGGAGCTTCGCGCGTAATGGTCACGTCGTGCGGGTGGGACTCGCGCAGACCGCCGCTGGTGACCCGCAGCAGCCTGGCCTTGTCCCGCAGCTCGCCGAGATCGGCGGCGCCGCAGTATCCCATTCCGCTCCTCAGGCCTCCCACCAACTGAAATATCGTGTCTGCGACCGGCCCCTTGTACGGCAGCCTCGCCTCGATTCCCTCCGGCACCAGCTTGCTGGCCCCTGCATCCGATTCCTGGAAGTAGCGGTCGGCTGAGCCTTCCTCCATCGCCGACAGCGAACCCATGCCGCGGACGATCTTGAAACGCCTGCCCTCGTACAGGAAGCTCTCGCCCGGCGACTCCTCCGTCCCCGCGAACATCGAGCCCATCATGACGCAGTGGGCTCCCGCCGCCAGCGCCTTGACCAGATCGCCCGAGTAGCGAACGCCGCCGTCGGCGATGATGGGCACCCGTCCGGCGGCTCCTTCCACCGTTTCCATGATGGCCGTCAACTGGGGCACGCCGACGCCGGTGACCACCCTGGTGGTGCAGATCGAACCTGGTCCAACCCCCACCTTCACGGCGTCCGCCCCGCGCTCCACGAGGGCCTCGGCAGCTTCCGCGGTGGCCACGTTGCCGGCCACAATGTCGATGTCCGGGAAGGCTTCGCGAACACGGCCGAGCGCGTCGAGCACCCCCTGCGCGTGTCCGTGCGCCGTGTCGATCACCAGAGCGTCCACCCCGGCGCCGACCAGCAGTCGCGCCCGTTCCATGTCCTCCGGCGCGGCACCCACCGCCGCGGCCACCCGCAGACGCCCGTGCCCGTCCTTGCAGGCGTTGGGGTGCCGGCGGCGCTTGAAGATGTCCTTGACCGTGATGAGCCCGCGCAGCCTGCCGTCGTCGTCCACCACCGGCAGCTTCTCGATGCGGTGTCGGTGAAGGACGCGCTCGGCTTCCTTGAGGGTCGTGCCCACGGGAGCCGTGACGATGCGGTCCCGGGTCATTACGTCCTTGATGTCCCGGTCCAGGTCGGTCTCGAACTGGAGATCCCTGTTCGTGACGATCCCGACGAGCCGGCCATCCTCTTCGACGATCGGCACGCCGCTGATCGAGAACCGGGCCATCAGCGCATGCGCGTCGCGCAGGGTCGCGTCCGGCCCCAGCGTGATGGGGTTCAGGATCATCCCGCTCTCGGAGCGCTTGACGCGGTCGACTTCCTGCGCCTGGCGCTCCGCAGGCATGTTCTTGTGGATGACGCCGATTCCGCCCTCGCGCGCCACGGCGATCGCCATCTGCGACTCGGTGACGGTGTCCATGGCCGCCGAGAGCACGGGGATCGGCATGGAGATGCGGCGGCTGAGGCGCGTGCCTACAACGGTGTCCCGGGGGTGAACCGTGGAGTGCCCCGGCACAAGGAGAACATCGTCGAAGGTCAGCCCTTCGCCGAACCCGGTCATGGCAGAGCGGCGCCCTGCCGGCGCGTTCGTCCCCGTCCCCGGATTCCTCCCGTTCCGCCCCGGGGACCGGGGCCCGCCTCGCATCCAGAAGCCCAAAGCATTGCCGAGTCTACCGGGTTTCGAGATGGGGTGTCAAGCGACGCGACGCGAGGGCGGCACGCGGCCGCGTGCCCTATTCGGAAGGGGCTCCGTCCGTGCGCGCGGAAGTCCCTGAGGAATCGTCCTCCTCGGCGCGCGCCTCCCCGCCACCCTCCTCCCGCTCGCGCGAACTCCCGGCGCGCTCACCGGGGCCGTTGAGGTCCCGCAGGAACTTCTGTCCTGCCGCCGAGACGTTCGAGAGGCCGCGGTCCGCGGCTGCGAGGAGCTGAAACGCTTCACGGATGACGGCGGGCCTGACGGTTCGCTTGCGCAGGCTGTCCTCGAGCCTTTCGGCGAAGCGCTGGAACCCGGTGGGCTCCTGCTCGCCCTCGCGCTCGCCATACTTCTCCTCCAGGAACTCGATGTAGTCCAGGACCTGGTAGATCTGCCGGTCGGGCAGGCTCTCGATCTTTCTCAGCAGCCGGTTGCGCAGGACATCATGCATTTGCGTTCATCCTTTTCAGGGTCCCGGCGCCCTACGCAGGGCTCATGTGTCGAGTTCCGGGGAACACTTCCCCTCCAGACCTTGCTGCGGGTCGGGAACCGCGTATCCTTCTGGCAGGGCTGGAGAGCCCGGACAACCATCCGCGACACATCCCGGCAGTGTGCGCGGTTTCAACATACAACCGAATGCGGGAATCCGCGTAGATGGCGTATCTGCCCCTGAGAAGCGTTCCCATCACAGGCGATGCGAGAGAGGTCTACCATCGCTGGCTGGAGGGCATCGACGACGAGCTTTCGGGCGCCGGCTGCAACCGGCGGGAGCTGTGCCGGCGCGTGCTGACCGACATCTATCGTCCGTGGGGAGCCGCCGCCTCAGGCCTGTCGCGTCTCTTCGGCGACGCTTTGCACGACACGGAGCGCGTCCAGCTCCTGCAGATGGATCCGGCCAACGTCACCGTTGAACCGGAGCATTACGCCGACATCGACACGGAGCGGTATGCCCGGGTCAAGCCGCTGCTCTGGATGTGGGAGATGTTCGACCGGAGCCCGCTGGGGGAGAACCTCTACCTGGGCGTGCTCTTCCGGCGCATCCTGGCCCGGCGCATCTTCCGCCGCTGCGGCAGGGACTTCAAGGCGTTCCACCAGGTCAAGTTCTCCTTCGGCTACAACATGGAAGTGGGAGACGGAGTGGTCGTGCACCGGCACGTCCTGCTCGACGACCGGGGCGGCATCCGGCTCGGAGACGGCGCCTCGGTTTCCGACTATTCGAACATCTACAGCCACAGCCATGATGTCGTGAACTCCCCCGAGATCACGAACCGGATGACGGTGGTCGGGGCGGGCGTGCGCATCGCGTACCACGCCACCATCCTCACCGGCGTGACCCTCGCGGACGACAGCATGATCGGCGCGGGGGCGGTGGTGTCGCGGGACACCGAACCCAGCGCCGTCTACGCGGGGATCCCCGCCAAACTGGTGCGAAGGAAGCCCGATCTGCCGAGGAAATCCGCGCCGCCCGATCCGTTCGCGGGAATGTTCAACGGGTAGCTCCTTCACAGCCCGGCGGGATTGGCTCGACCGGCGCTCGCAGGACGCGCCTGCAGGAAGGCTGCCCCGAGCCCTGAGACATCCCAACCCATGCTCCAGCGCTTCGACGAACGCAACCGGGACCTGATCGTCAACATCAACGGCCGGCTCGTGCACCGGGACGAGGCGGGAGTGAGCCCTTTCGACTCGGTCGTGCAGGGCGGCGATGCGGTCTGGGAAGGACTGAGGCTCTATGCTGGGCGGATCTTCAAGCTTGAGGAGCACCTCGCGCGGCTCCGCTCGTCGGCGCTCGCGCTCGCCTTCGCCGAGATTCCCTCGGGCGAGGAGATCGTCGAGGAGATCCGGCGCACACTGGCGGCGAACCGGATGCGCGACAACGTGCACATCCGGCTGACGCTCACCCGGGGCGTGAAGCACACCAGCGGCATGGATCCGCGCCTCAACCGGTCCGGCCCCACGCTGATCGTGCTGGCCGAGCACAAGGCACCCGTCTACGACCGTTCGGGACTCCGGCTGGTGACCAGCGCCCTCCGGCGTTTCGACCCGGATGCGCTCGATCCGAAGATTCACCACGCCAACCTCCTGCAGTCGATCCTGGCCAAGATCGAAGCCAACGCCGCGGGCGCCGACGACGCGCTCATGCTCGACAGGCGCGGGTTCATCGCCGAAACCAACGCCACCAACTTCTTCGTCGTGACCGGCGGGGTCGTGATGACCGGCCGGGCCGTTGCATGCCCGGAGGGAATCACTCGCGCGACCGTCCTTGAGCTGTGCGATGTGAACGGAATCCCCTCGCGGGTGAAGGACCTCTCCCTCACGGAAGCGTACCGCGCCGACGAGGCCTTCTGCACGGGCACGATGGGCGAACTGGCCAGCGTTACCGAGATCGACGGGCGCACGATCGGCGACGGCAAGCCGGGGCCGATGACGGCAAGGCTGAGCGATCTGTTCCGGGAGTTGACGGGCCTCGCGGGAACGGTCGTTGCGGGAGAGAGGCAACCTGTGGCAGGAGGCGGGCATGCCGCCGGCTGACGGGCGCCGCGAGGAGTCGTCGCCGCGATCAGATCCCCCCGCGCAGGGGTCGAGCGGCTCAGTGACGGTCACGCGGGAGCAACTCGAGCGCGTAATCCTGCGCGCGGCGGATCTCCAGTTCCGACGTTCCAAGCCGGCCAGCGGGGAGTTACGCGCGGGCGAGGTCGTTCAGATCGGCGCGGAGGTCGGGATCGAGGAGCGGTACGTCCGGCAGGCCCTCGCCGAAGTCGAGGCCGCCTCCCTCGTCCCCGACGCGCCTCCCGACGAGGGACTCGCGCGGCGGATCGCAGGTCCCGCGATCGTGAGCACGAGCCGGGTGGTGCCCGGAAGCCCAACGGAAGTGGAGGCGAACCTCGAGTCCTATCTGCGACAGGAAGAGCTTCTCAGACAAGTGCGTTCACGATCGGGTGGATCGATCTGGGAGCCGGGGAGCGGCCTCGTCCACCAGATGCGCCGCGCCTTTGATGTCGGCGGGCGCCGGTATACGCTCGCCAAGGTGCGCGACCTCCAGATCCGCGTGGCAGCCCTGGAGAGCGGCTGGTCACTCGTTACGCTGACAGCCGACATCGGCAACCTTCGAACGGAACACCTGGCCGGCTGGTTCACGGGAATGGGGTTGGCGGGAGCGGCCGGCTGTGTCGGCCTGTTCATGGCTACGGGAGGCGGTATCCTTCCGCTTCTGGGCGGACTCGCGATCCTCTCGGGTTTCACAGGCCTCGCGACGGCCTCCGCACGAGCCGGGCTGCGGAAGGCGGGGCAACGAACGAAACTCGCACTTGAGGGTCTTCTGGACCGACTGGAACGCGGCGAGAATCTCCGGAGCGAGGAGGAGCCATGGCACCGGAAGCTCCTGCGCTGAGCAAAGGAAACGAGATGCCCGACACCCGCCTCTCACGCCGCCGCTTTCTTCAGACCACGACGCTCGCGGTCGGCGGCCTGGGCGTGGGCGCCTGCCGCCTGGACGAACCGGCGCCGGCACCCCTCCGCATTCTCATCCTGGGCGGCACCGGCTTCGTCGGCCCCAACCAGGTGCGAAGCGTCCTGGCGCGGGGGCACGAGGTCACCCTCTTCAACCGGGGCATCACCAACCCGGATCTCTTCCCCGACCTCGAGACCCTCATCGGCGACCGGGACGGCGACCTGGCCGCGCTGGAAGGGCGCACGTGGGACGTCGTCATCGACAATTCGGCCAACCTTCCGCGCTGGGTGCGCCTCTCGGCCGAAGCGTTGCGCGGCTCCGTCGGCAAGTACCTCTTCGTGTCCTCGACCGGCGTCTACATCCCGTACCTCACCACCGACATCCGCGAGGACGCCCCGGTCGACACCATCGACGATCCGGAGACCGAGGTCGTCAACGGCCGCACCTTCGGCGCCCTGAAGGCGCTCGCCGAGGAGGAAGCCCGCACGACCTTCCCCGACACGCACCTGGTCCTGCGCCCGACCTACATCATCGGGCCCGGCGACCCGACCGACCGCTACACCTACTGGCCGGTGCGGCTGGCGCGGGGCGGTGAAGTCCTGGCGCCCGGAAGCCCCGACGACCCCATGCAGCACGTCGACGTGCGCGACCTGGCCGCCTTCATGATCCGGGCCGTGGAAAACGACCTGACGGGCACCTACAACGTGACAGGTCCGCGCGAGCCGCTCACGATGGGCGGCCTGCTCGAGCGGACGCGCTCCGCCGTTGGCTCCGACGCTACCCTGACGTGGGTGAACGCCGGCTTCCTGCAGGACCACGGCCTTTCGGCCCTGACCTACTGGACGGAGCCCGCTGGCGACTACCTGGGCATGATGCAGGTCAACGGCGAAAAGGCGTTCGACGCAGGCTTCGCGATGCGCCCGCTCGAGGAAACCGCGCGCGACACGCTGGAGTGGTTCAACGCGCAGGACGCGGAGCGGCAGGAGCTGAGATCGGGGCTGACACCGGAGCGCGAGGTGGAGCTGCTGGCGGCGTACCGCTAGAGAACGCGACTCCAGCGCAATCACGCAGGCCCCTCGGCTTCCCGACGGACCTCCCCCCTACCCTGGCATCCTCCGGAACAGTCTCAGCACCGACCAGAACGCCAGCCCGTACATCACGGCGCCCAGCAGGAACGGCGCCCCGGGCAACTGGACCGGCGCGCTCGCCGACGTGAAGTAGCTGAACAGCCCCGCCGTGAAGATCAGCGGCGCCGCGATGCTGGTGAGGCTCATGAGAGACTGGATGCCGCCCTGGACCTTGCCCTGGTCTTCTGGAGGGACCGCGCCCGCCACCAGGCTCTGGATCGCGGGGCCGGCGACGCCGCTGATCGAGCCGACGACGATGACTAGGAGCAGCATCCATCCGGCCGTGGCCAACCCGTAGCCAAGAAACGCGACCACTGCCCAGATGAGGCCGTAGAGGACCGCCCGGCGTTCGCCGATGCGCTTGATCACGGGCTGGACCAGCCCGCCCTGGACGATCGCTGACATGATGCCCACCAGGGCCAGCGACAGCCCGTTCGCCCGCTCGTCCCACCCGAATTTGTGTCCCGTGTAGAGAACCCATACGGTCTCGAGCCCGCGCTGCGCGAGGATGACGAAGACGAAGGCCGCGGTCAGCCCGGCGACGAGAGGATAGGTACGCAGCACGTGGAGGCTGCCCACCGGGTTGGCCTTGCGCCAGCGGAAGACGTCGCGCTTCTCCGGGGGCAATGATTCCGGCAGGACGAAGAAGCCGTACAGCCAGTTCACCAGCGCGAGTCCCGCCGAGGCGAAGAACGGCAGCCGCAGGTCGATGCTTCCGAGCAGACCGCCTATGGCGGGGCCGAAGATGAAGCCGAGCCCGAAGGCCACGCCGATCAGACCGAAGTTCCTTGCCCGGTTCTCGGGCTTCGACACATCGGCGATGTAGGCGTTGGCGGTGGTGACGTTCGCGCCCATCACGCCCGCGATCAGGCGGCCCACGAAGAGCCAGCCGAGCGTCGGCGCGAACCCCATGATGAGGTAGTCGACTCCGAGCCCGAAGAGGGAGATCAGGATCACGGGCCGGCGTCCCACCCGGTCCGACAACGCTCCCAGAAGCGGCGCGAACAGGAACTGGGTGACGGCGTAGGTGGCCGCCAGGACGCCGTACCAGCGCCCCGCGAGCGCGGAGCTTCCTCCCACGAATTCCCGGATCAACTCCGGGAGGATGGGGATGATGATGCCGATCCCCAGCATGTCGATGAAGACCGTGATGAGGATGAAGATCATCGCGGCCTTGCGGCGCTGTCCGGAGGACTTCACCACGGGGTCGACGCCTGGAGCGGAGGGTCGGGAGGGCTGGTTCGAGACGTCCGGGAGCCGAGCTCGCCGAGACTCGGGATCAAGCCCTCAGCAGGACACGCAGTTGTTGTTGTTCTTCGACCCCAGGCGCTCCAGCAGAGCGATGGTGGACGGGAACGGCTGCACGCGCTGCACCGGACCGTTGGCCATGTCGGCGGTAGTCTGGCCCCTGCGGCTCAGCACCGTGACGTCGGCGCCGTGCTCCACCAGATAGAGCACCAGCTCGTCGTCGCCCCGGGACGCGGCGTGATGGAGCGCGGTGTAGGCGTTGGCGTCGCGCACGTTGACGTCCGCGTTGGCCTCTTCCACCAGGAACTTGACCGCCGCGAGCCAGTTGTCGGGCACGTAGCGATGCGCGTTGCCCGCGAAGGACTGGCCGTAGCCGACGCCGGAGGCAGCGTGGATCGGGTAGATGGCGGGCCCGCCGGTGGGGACGGACGGCACGCCGGAGAGATCGTCGTCGTCGCCCCGTCCATAGCCCTGCTGTGCGGGTTCTTCCTCCTCTTCATCCGTCTCGCCCTCGGCGTTGGCCAGGCCGGGACCCTCGGCCTCGGCTCCAGCTGCCTCGGTGGCTGGCTCTTCGCTGGCCGGCGTCTCCGTCTCGGACTCGCCCTCGGCCTCCTCACCTTCAACGGCCTCACCCTCTCCAGCCTCGACGACCGCTTCCTCCGCCGGCGCCGGTTCCGGGGGCGGCGGGGGACGGCGGCGGCGGCGCTGGGGCGGCTTCATGGTCGGGATGCCGGGATCGGCGCCGTGCTCTTTCAGGAGTCGCATCGCATCCACGTCGAGCGCATAGGCGGCCCTCCAGAACGGCGTCGCGCCCTGCAGGTTGATGCCGCTGCCGCGGAGCACCCCGAATGTGTACTCCATGAACCAGAGATGGGCCTTCAGGCGCGCGTTGGGATCGGCGCCGGCTTCCAGCAGGGCATCCAGCACCTCCAGATGGGTCGCGTTCTGCTGCAGATGCTCGGTGGGGTGCGCATAGGACGCCCGCGGCGCCCATTGCCGCTCCAGCACCGCGAAGAGCGGGGTCGTGCCCGCCTGACTCGCCAGGTTGGGGTCGGCGCCGCGCTCGAGCAGGGTCAGGGCGAGGTCGAACTGACCGTTCACGGACGCCATCAGGAGCGGGGAGGTCTGGTCGCCCTCGGAGACCTGGTTGATCTCCGCGCCGGCTTCGAGCAGCGTGAGGGTCGCCTCCACGTGGCCCTGCCGGATTGCGTGCAGGAGAGGCGTCAATCCGCCCCAGGCGCCCACCATCTGCGCGTAGGACATGGGCCGGGGCTCTTCGTCCGGACGGGGATCGCCGTCCTCGTCGTCCGCGGATTCGTCCTCGTCTCCCTCGTCGTCCGTGGATTCCTCCTCGTCCCCTTCGGCTTCCTCGGATGCCTCGTCGGCCTCCCCGCTTTCCGCGGGCTCGCCGGAGTCTTCCTCCGCTTCGGAAGCCGCGTCAGCCTCGGTCCCGGATTCCTCGCCCTCCCCTTCTTCCTCCGCCTCGATCTGCCCTTCCTGGTTGGCCATGGTGCGCCCGTCGTTCGCGGGATCGGGCACGTCGGGCCACCTGCGCTGGATTTCGCGCGAAGCCTCGATGGCCGCCTGCACCTGGCTGGGGGTGGGCTGCCACTCCGGACCGCCGCCCTCCTTCTCCTTGAAGTCGGCCAGGAACTCGTTCAGGCGGCGGTCGGCCGCGGCGTCCGCCCGCTCGCGCTCCGCCACGTCCACCGACCAGGCCGCCAGCGATAGATCGGCACCGGCTCCGAGCAGCACCTCCAGGGCCGCGACCCGGTTGCTGGCGGCGGCGAAGATGAGGGGGGTCTGGCCCCATGCGCCCTCGCGCCCGTTCACGTCCGCGCCGGCCTCGACCAGTACCTCGACCACTGCGGGATCGCCGGTGGCCGCCGCCAGGTGGAGCGGCGTCGCGCCCGAATTGGTCGTGCTCGCGTTGGGGTCGCTGCCCGCATCCAGAAGCACCTCGACCACGGTGGCGCGCGCGCGCCGGGATGCCAGGTGGAGGGGCGTGTAGTGCCCGATGCGGGTGCCCGCGTCCACACGCGCGCCGGCATAGAGCAGCACGTCCGCGAGTTCGGCGTCGCCGCGCTCGGCGGCCCAGTGGAGCGCGGTCATGCCGTCGCCCTGGGGCGCATTCACGTCCGCGCCTTCCCGCAACAGGCGCCGCACGGCCTCCAGATCGCCCCGCGCCGCCGCGTCGGCCACGGGCGCGTCGGACCAGCCGCCGCCCAGCAGCAGCAGCGGCACGATCGCCATCCCCAGCAAGCGCGCCCGCCCGCGAGGGCTTCCCATCGGCCCCGCCGTTTTCATGACGTCACCGGCACGGTCAGGGAGAACTCGCCGGTTGCATCCCCGAACGTGACCAGATCCTCGTGGCCGAGCTTGTGCAACAGCGTGGTGAACACATTGGCCATCGGCGTGCCGTCCGGGGCCTTCAGATGCAGGTTGCCCTCAAGCTGGCCGTTGGCCCCGCCCAGGATCACCAGCGGGCACCGCCTGTGGTTGTGCAGGTTCGCATCCCCCATCGGCGAGCCCCAGATGACCATGGACCGGTCCAGCAGGCTCATCTCCCCGTCCATCGTCTCCTGCAGCCGCTCCAGCAGGTACGCCAGTTGTCCCGTGCGCCACTGGCAGATCGTGTTGAACTCGAGGATGGCCTCCTCGTTGCCGCCGTGGTGAGAGGCGGGATGGAAGGCCCGGTCCGAACCGCTCTCCGGGAACCTGCGGTTGGAAGCGTCCCGTCCCATCTTGAGTGAGGCGACCCGCGTGGCGTCCGTCTCGAAGGCCAGCACCTGCAGGTCGAAGAGGAGGCGCATGTGCTCCTCGAAGGAGTCGGGCACGCCCGGAGGAGCGCCGGGCAGCTCGCGCGGGGCTCCGCTGGTGTTGCGCTCCTCCACCCGCTCGATGCGCCGCTCGATCTCGCGGACGCTGTCCAGATAGCGGTCCACCCGCTGCAGGTCCACCGCGCCCAGCTGGCGCCGCAGGTCGGCCACCTCGCCGGCAACCCAGTCCAGGATGCTCCCGTGGGTCCGCCGCCGCCGTGCCCGCTCGTCGGTGCTACCGCCGGCCCCGAAGAGCATGTCGAACGCGGCGCGCGGGCTGCGGATCATCGGCAGCGGCAGGTCGGGCGACGCCCAACTGATCGAGTCCATGTACGAGCACGAGTAGTTGTAGTCGCAACCGCCCCCCGAGTCCGTGGGCTCGATGGAGAGCTGGAGCGAAGGCAGCACCGTGTCCTGCCCGAAGCGCTGGGCGTGCAACTGATCCAGCGAGGTTCCGCAGTAGATGTCGGATCCCTGGGTCTGCTTCGGATGCGACTGGGTCAGGAACACCGCGCTGGAGCGGAAGTGGTCGCCGCCCACCTCCGGCGGCGCGAAGGCCTCCGCCATGCGCACGTCGGTGTTGCTGATGATGGTCATGTCGTCACGCCACGGCTCGAGCCCCTTCAGCACGTTGATGTCGCTGAGCTCGAAGTCCCGTCCCTGGGTGACGGGCGCGAAGAGATGCTGCCTGGCGCCCCACTCGTTGCAGCCGGCGACGCCGTGCACCTCCTCGATGCAGATCAGGCGTGTCGGCTCGCCTTCCGCGCGCCCGCGCGCGATACCGGCGGGAATCATCGCGTCCAGCAGCGGAAGCGAGAGGGTGGCGCCCGCCCCGCGCAGGAAGGTTCGCCGCGGAAGAGCCTTGCTGGTCAGAAAATGCATGCCACGATCCAGGATGAAGGATGATGGACGCGGGCCCGCCCGTGCCGTACACGGTCGAGCGCGCGGTTCGCGGTCATATCAGTTGAATGTATCCCGGGCCCCGCTGTTCTCGCCATCGGCGAGCGCCAGTGCCTGCTTCATGCGGAACGCGTCGCTCATCACCACTCCGACGATGAAGGACGACATGCGATAGTCGTTCCGCTCGGCCTCGCGCGCGATGGCGCGAACGGCAGGCTGGTCCCGATGGTCGATCCCCCGCCCCAGCGCATAGGCCATCAGGCTCTCGGTGAACTGCCGCACCAGCGGAATGGGGCGCTTGAGCAGGACGCGAGACAGATCCGCCGGGGTCTCGATCTCGGTCCCGTCGTAATAGGTGCTCCGGGTGTCGAGCGGCGTGCCCTCCTCGCGGATGCGCCACTGGCCGGTCACGTCGAAGTTGTCGAGCGCCAGCCCGATGGGGTCGATGAGCTCGTGACAGGAGGCGCAGTCCGGGTTGTCCCGATGGGCCTCCAGCCGCTCGCGCGTGGTCAGGACCTTGCCGTCGCGCGCGCTTGCGGTCTCCTCCAGGTCGGGGATGCCGGGGGGAGGAGGTGGCGGCGGGGTACCCAGCAGGACTTCCATCACCCACAAGCCGCGCAGCACCGGCGACGTGCGGTTTCCGAGCGAGGTCTGGACCAGCATGCTGCCGTGGCCCAGGATTCCGCGCCGGCGATCGTCGGGATAGCCCACGCGACGGAAGGCCTCGCCCTGCACGCCCTGGATGCCGTAGTGACGCGCCAGCCGCTCGTTCACGAAGGTGTAGTCGGCGCTGTACAGCTCCAGCAGGCTCCGGTCCTCGCGGATCAGGTTGTGGAAGAAGAGCTCGCTCTCGCGCCGCATCGCATCGGCGAACTGGCGGCTGTAGTTGGGGAAGCGGAACGCGTCCGGGCTGACCAGTTCCACGTCCTGCAGGCGCAGCCAGAGTGACGCGAAGCGGGTGGCCAGCGCCTCCGAACGCGGATCGGCCAGCAGCCGGCGCGCCTGGGCCTCGAGCCGGACCGGATCGGAGAGCGCTCCCTCGCGCGCTGCGGCCACCAGCTCGGCGTCCGGGCCGGCGCCCCACAGGAAGAAGGACAGGCGCGCCGCAAGATCTTCGCCTGCGAGCGGATAGATCTCTCCGGGCGCCACATCCCCGGGCTCCCGCTCCATGCGGAAGAGGAAGTGCGGACTCGAGAGGATCGCCTCGAGCGCCGTCCGCACGCCCGCTTCGAAGCCCCCGTCCTCCGAACCCATCCCGTAGAAGACGAGGAGATCGCTCACCTCGCTGTCGTTCACGTCGCGGCCGTAGGCTTCCGCGGCGAGCCGGGACACGATCTCGTGGGCGCAGGGCCGCTCCTCGGCGGCGGCCGTGGGCCGGCAGGAGAAGACCCGCCGCCGGGCGTCGAAATCGGACACGCCCGTGGTGTTGTGCGGCCCTTCGACCGTCAGGCTCATAATGTGCGGGAGCGAAGTGGTCCCGTAGCTGGTCTCGGTGCCGGTCAGCGACCAGTCGTTGGGGCGGATCAGGTCCTCGTAGGGGCCGTCCATCTGGCGGATGAAGGCAGCCGTGAGGCGGTGCTCGCCCGCGCGCACGGGGATGGGGTCGGTGCGCACCGGGAAGCCCTTGCGCCCCTGGAAGTCGATGTCGCCCCCGTAGCGCAACAGCGCCACCCGCTCCCCGTTGACGGAGATGTCGATGTCGTGGTCGCGCTCGCCCCAGCCCGACATGAAGCTCATCGAGAAGATGTACTCCCCGTCGGCCGGGAAGGAGTGCAGGACGCTCACACCTCCGCGGGTGCCGAAGGGCGCCCCTTCGACCCGCTCCCATTCGTGCTGGGACACGGAGGGCGGGTTGCCGTAGGTAACGGACGTGGTGGCCGCGTCGCGGTCGCCGATGGCGCGGCGCGCGATATCGCTGGCGGCGGCCAGGTAGGCGTCCATCAGGGTGGGGGTGAGCGTCTGGGCCTCGGCGTTGTTGTCGAAGCTCTCGCTGATGCGGTCGGGCGGCAGCCAGTCCTCCGGGTCGACCGTGAGGCCCAGCAGGTCGTGGATGACGCGGGCGTACTCGGCCCGGTTGAGGCGCTGGAACGGGCGGGTGCCCGCATACGGGCGGGCGGCCGCCGCCTCGTCCACCACGTCCTCCAGGTACTGCGCCAGCGCGGTGAGGGTGTCCTCGGTGGGGCGGCGCGAGCCGGGCGGCGGCATCATGCCCGCGCGCAGCTTGCGGATCATGCGCTCGGCAACTTCGGCGTTTTCGTCCGCGCGGGTGACATCGAACCCCTCAAGCGACAGGTTGCCGCGCATGCGCCGCTCGCTGTGGCAGCGGGTGCAGTAGCGCTCGACGACGTCTTCGACGGGGACGGAGCCCAGATCGGCGGGGAGAACCGGATGGGCATCGTCGTATGCGGGATATGCATCCGGGGCAGGCCCATACGTCACGTCGGAGGAGCCGGCGTCGCGCGCTCCCTCCGCGACCAGCAGCACACCCCCCAGCGCCACCGCGGCGGCCAGAACCTTCATGACTTCTCCTTGCCGAGCGGGCCGCGGTCCGGCAGCCCCTCCACCCAGGGTCCCCGCCAGGCACTCGCAGCCGGACGAGGACAACCCTTCAATGTAACGATGTGCCGCATGCGGAACAGCCCGCCTGGAACCGACCTTGCCGTAGCGGTCCGCGTCAGCTCGTCAGGCCGCTTGCCGGGGTCTCCGGCAGCCGGTCTTATCCTACGATGGTCCTGACGTTGCGGCTAAAGGGGAGGCGGACGATGGGTGCCTTGCACGGGCTCCAGGTGAGTTCCCTGTTTGCGCTCGTTCTCACGGCGGTTCAACTGGAAGCCCAGGAGGGCGCCATCGCCGGCCGAGTGACGGACATGGAGACCGGCGCGCCGCTGGCGTCCGCCGCGGTGGAGGTTCTGGGTGCGGCGGCCACCTCGTCGGTGACCGACGCCGCCGGCGAATTCCGCGTCTCCGTGCCGGCTGGCACCCATTCCCTCCTGGTCACCCTCATCGGGCACGAGTCCTCGCGCACGGACGGTGTAACCGTGGTGGCCGGAGAAACGGCATCGGTCGCCATCCAGCTCCGCTCCCGCGCGCTCGTCCTCAACCAACTGGTCGTGACCGTATCTCGCCGGGAGGAGAAGGAGCTCGACGCCCCGGCCTCCGTCTCCACCCTGACCAACCAGCAGATCTCGCGCATCATCGCGCGAACCCCCGCGGACCACGTCAGGACGCTCCCGGGAGTCGACCTCGCCAGCACCGGTCTCACCCAGAGCTACGCGGTCGTGCGCGGCTTCAACAACGTGGCCTCCGGACGGCTGCTCAGCATAGTCGACAACCGCTATGCGCGCATACCGGCGCTCAGGATCAACGCCATCAACATGATCCCGACCACCGACATGGACATCGAGCGCATCGAGCTGGCGCGCGGCCCGGGCGCGGCGCTCTACGGGCCCAACGCGGCCGAGGGCGTGATGCACATCATCACCTGGTCGCCGATCGACCGGCCGGGGACGACCGTCACGCTCGGCGGCGGCGAGAGGTCGGTCGTGCAGTTCCTGCTGCGCAGCGCGCACTCGGTCTCCGACCGGTTCGGCTTCAAGGTGTCGGGCCAGTATCTCCGCGGCGAAGACTGGGAGTACGAGGACCCGTGGGAGGTGCAGGCGCGCACGGAGGAGCCCGACCATCCGCGCATCGGGATCCGCAACCCGCTCAACGAGCGCTTTTTCGGCGACGTGCGAGCGGACTATCGCTTCGCGGATGACGGTGAGTTCATCGTCTCGGGCGGGCTCAACAACTCGCTCAGCAGCATCAACCTCACCGCCATCGGCTCCTCCCAGACCCACGACTGGCAGTACCGCTACACCCAGGCGCGGCTGCTGAAGGGACGCTTCTTCGGGCAGTTCTTCCTCAATCAGACGCATTCGGGCCACAACAGCTACCTGCTGCGCAGCGGGGATCTCATCGTCGACCGCTCGCGCACCATGGCCGCCCAGCTTCAGCACGGCCTGGATCTCGGCACCCGCCAGAGCTTCACCTACGGGATCGACTGGCAGCGCATCGAGCCCCGCTCCCAGGGCACCATCTACGGGCGCAACGAAGACGACGACGTCCTCGTGGAGGCGGGCGCCTACCTGCACTCCGAGACGCGGCTCGGAAGCCGATTCGACCTGGTGACCGCGTTTCGGGTCGACGATCACAACCGCCTGACCGGCCTGAACTTCTCGCCGCGGGCCGCGCTCGTCTTCCGTCCCGCCGAAGGCCACAACCTGCGCCTGACCTACAATCGCGCCTTCGCGAACCCCTCCACGTCGGCGCTCTTCCTCGACATCGCTTCGGGCAGGCTGCCGATCGTCCCGGGCATCGGCTACACATTGCGCGCCTTCGGCGTCCCGGGCGACGGCATGAGCTTCTCGGACCGCTGCTCCGGCGGGTTGATGGACTACTGCATGCGATCGCCCTTCATGCCGGGCCAGCTCCCCGCAAACGCCGCGCCGTTCTGGGACGCGCTGGTGACGCAGTTCGCGCCGGAGATGCTGCACCCGCTCCTGATGGGGCCAGGGAATCGCCCCGGCGATCCGGCGCTGGGCACGGTCTTGCGGCGCTTCGACCCGAACGCGCTTGGCGTCGAGGGTGGCGACATCTTCCCCCTCGATCCGGGACCAAGAGCGGTCCCTCCCCTCGTCGCGACCACCTTCAATACGATCGAGGCCGGGTACAAGGGGCTGATCCAGGACCGTGTGAGGCTGGCCGCCGACGTGTATTACGCCAATGTCGAGAACTTTGTCGGCGCCCTGAAGGTGGAGTCGCCCAACGTCTTCCTCGACCCGGCCTCGGCCGGCGCGTTCCTGCAGAGCCGGCTCGGCCCGCTGGTTGAGGCGGGGCTGGTCACACCCGGGCAGATGACCGAACTGGCCGCGGGGCTCGTGTCGGTGCCGCTGGGAGTGGTCACGCCGGACGGGTTCGACGTGCATGACATGGTCTTCACCAGCCGGAATTTCGGATCGGCGAGCTACTGGGGAGCCGACTTCTCGGCGCAGTACCTCGTCTCCGACCGGGTCAGCCTGACCGCGGGGTATTCGTTCCAGAACACGGATTGCTTCGACTTCGACGACGACGGCCACTGCCCCGGCCCGGACGACCTCGCCCTCAACGCTCCCAGCCACAAGGGCGCCCTCGGCTTCGCCTACACCGACCGCGCCGCGGGATTCACTTTCGACGGGCGCTGGCGCCTTTCCGACGCCTTCGAGATGAGTTCGGGCGTCTTCAGCGGGCGCGTGGATGCCTACCAGGTCGTGGACGTCACAGCCGGTTATCTGCTTCCATTTCAAACAGATACGCGCGTTGAGTTCACCGTCTACAACGCCCTGGACAACCTGCACCAGGAATTCGTGGGCGCTCCGGAGCTGGGCAGGCTGGCGCTCGTGAGGGTACGCTACGACTTCTGAACCATGACGGATTGTCCCAGGTCGCGAGAGCGGATCTCATGACGAATCTCTTCCAGTCGCAGGAGCGGGCCTCATGCTGAGTTATTTCCAGCTTCAGGAACGCGGATCGTCCGTCCGGACCGAGGTGCTTGCCGGATGCACCACGTTTCTGACCCTCGCCTACATCATCTTCGTCAACCCGCTGGTCCTGGGGGGCGCGGGGATGGACACCGGGGCCGTGCTGGTGGCTACCTGCCTGGCCTCGGCGTTCGGCTGCCTGGTGATGGGGCTGTGGGCCAACTACCCCATCGCCCTGGCACCGGGGATGGGGCTGAACGCGTACTTCGTGGCGATCGCCGTGGGCACGATGGGGCTGGCGTGGCAGGTCGCGCTGGGAGCGGTGTTCCTGTCGGGCGTGTTGATGTTCATCCTTTCCGTGCTGCCGGTGCGCAAGTGGGTGGTGGACAGCATCCCGCGCTCGCAGAAGATGGCCATCGCGGCCGGGATCGGGTTCTTCCTGGCGATCATCGCTCTGCAGAACGCGGGGGTGGTGGTCGACAGCGAGGCCACGCTGATCACGCTCGGCGACCTCGGCCAGTGGACGGTGTTGCTGGCCGTGCTGGGCTTTCTCGCCATGGTGGCGCTGGAGCACCGCGGGCTGCCGGGGGCGGTGCTGCTGTGCATCCTGGCGGTGGCGGTCGTGGGATGGCTGTCCGGCCTGTCCCCGGCGCCCGAGTCAGTGGTGTCCGCCCCGCCCTCCCTGGCGCCCACGGCCTTCCAGCTGGACGTGGCGGCGGCGATCGAGGTGGGGCTGGTGGCGATCGTCTTCTCGTTCCTGATGGTGGACCTGTTCGACACCAGCGGCACCCTGGTCGCGGTGCTGAACGAGGCCGGGCTCGCCGACGAGGACGGGCGGATTCCGGGGCTGCGGCGGGCGCTGGTCGCCGACAGCTCGGCCACCATGGTCGGCGCGCTCCTCGGCACCTCGACCACGACCTCCTACATCGAGAGCGCGGCGGGGGTGCGGGCCGGCGGGCGCACGGGCCTCACCGCGGTGGTGGTGGCGGGCCTCTTCCTGGCGGCGCTGGTGCTCGCGCCGGTGGCGACCGCCATCCCCGCCTTCGCGACTGCTCCGGCAATTCTGTTCGTGGGCTGCATTATGGCGCGGGCGCTGCGCAACGTCCCCTGGGACGACCTCACCGAGTGCGTGCCGGCGATCGTGACCGCGCTGTCGATGCCCTTCACCTACTCGATCGCCACCGGCATCGGCATGGGGTTCATCGCCTATGCGCTCATCAAGCTGTTCTCGGGGCGCGCCTCCGAGTTGAACGCCGCCGTGGTGATCGTGGCGGTGCTGTTCGGGATTCGCTTCGCGATCACCTAGGAGTCTGCGCGGCAGCAGCCATAGGCCACAACATGTCGTGGATGAGGCGCAGGAACCACAACATATGGTAGTGTGGGAAGCACCCGCGCGAAGCTGGCGGTGGCACCTGCGTATCAATGTGACATACAGGTTTCATACATGATTCATACAGGAATTTGCCGATGCACACGACTCCCGCTCCTCTGAGAACCGGATCATTGGCTGCCATCGCGGCCCTGATCGCCTCCTGCGCTCCGACAGAACAGTCAGCCGCCACCCGCTCTGCCAGCCAACGTCCATCCGTATCCTCCCGGCCAGTCGAACTCTTTGACGGCCGCATCATCCCCGGGATGCCCGAGCTCCTGGGAATGCGCACCCAGTACGAGGTCCGCCTCGACTGGCTCGCGCGGAAGCGTCCCCTGCTGCTCGAGCAGATGCGGGAGCACGGAATCGAGATGTGGATCGTGGTGAGCGAGGAATTCCACCCCGACCCCGTCACCCAGTTCGTCGCCCCTCCCCTGCGCTACACGCGCCGGCGCGATGTCATGGTGTTCGTGGATGCCGGCGAGGACGGGCTCGCGGCCTACTCCGACTACTGGCGCCCGACGGAGGACTACCGCCGCTTCTTCCAGCCACTCCCGGCCGCACGCAACGCCCGCGGCATCCAGGACACCCGTGCCGGGCTTGGAGCGCTGATGGAGCGCTATGGGCCCGCCACCATCGGGCTCAACATCGGCGGATCTCGCGGCCACGACAGCGCTCTCACCCACGACAGCTACCTGTTTCTCGCCGACGCGCTGGGCCCGGAAGCGGAATCCCGCTTCGTCTCCGCCGCCGACCTCATCGAGGACGTGTTCGATACCCGGCTGCCCGAGGAGCTGGAGCACTATCGCCAGCTCGTGCTCGCCACCGATGTCATCGCTCAGACTGCGTTCTCGAACGTGGTCATCACCCCGGGCGAGACCCGCGCGGGCGACATCAAGTGGTTCTTCGAGGAGACCATCGCCGAGCTCGGCGTCGGCGGCGTGCCCTGGTTCGAGATCCACGTGGCCGTGCAGCGCTACGATACCGACTACGGCGAGATGATCCCCTACGTGCATCCCGCGCCCGACGACCTGGTCTTCCAGCGGGGCGACATCATCCACCTCGACTGCGGCTTCGACTACATCGGTTTCGCCAGTGACTGGCAGAAGGTCGCCTACATCCTGCGGGAAGGCGAAGACGATGTCCCCGAAGGACTCAAAACCGCGCTCAGGAACGCCAACATCGTGCACGAGGCGTTCGCGTCCGAGCCTCGCCCGGGGATGACCGGCTGGGAGGCCACCCTCGCGATCGCCGCCAGGCTCGAAGGCGTCGACTTCCTGCCCAGCCTGTACTCACACCCCATCGGCTACCATGGACACGCGCTGGGCCCGAACATCAACGCGCGCGACATGGATCTGTCCTCGCCCCCGGAGCGGGACTCCCATCTCAGGAACGGCGCCTATCGCTCCATCGAGTTCAGCGCCACGTCGGCGGTCCCGGAATACGGCGGCGGCAGGGTAACGATTCCGATGGAGGACGACGGGTATCTCACGCCCGACGGCTACGAGTACTTCCGGCCCTATCAGACGGAGTGGTACGTGATCCGATAGGAATGGACCCCGAAGGTGGACAACCCGGCAGGACGCGCTGGGCTGCCCACGGGCGAATCCCCTTCCCCTACCCCTCCGTGTCCGCGTACGCCTCGGTCAACTGCTGTACAACCGACGGGTCCGCCAGCGTCGTAGTGTCCCCCAGGGCACGCCCCTCCGCGATGTCCCGCAGCAGGCGGCGCATGATCTTGCCGGAGCGCGTCTTGGGCAACTCCGCCGTGAACAGGATGGCGTCCGGGCGCGCGATGGGGCCGATCTTGGTGCGCACATGCTGTCCCAACCCGGCCATCAACTCGTCGGAGGCCTGGAACCCCTGGCGCAGACTGACGAACGCCACGATTCCCTCTCCCTTCACCTCGTGGGGCCGCCCCACCACCGCCGCCTCCGCGACCGCCTCGTGCTCCACCAGCGCGCTCTCGACCTCGGAGGTGCCGATGCGGTGCCCCGCGACGTTGAGCACGTCGTCCACCCGGCCGAGTACCCAGATGTAGCCGTGGGCGTCCTCCTTGGCGCCGTCCCCGGCGAAATAGAGGCCGTCCCACTTCGACCAGTAGACCTCGCGGTAGCGGTCGTCGTCGCCGTAGATGGTGCGGAGCATCGCGGGCCAGGGCCGGTCGATGGCCAGATACCCGGCCTTTACCCGCCTGCCGTCGTCGTCGCGGAGCGAAACCGAGATGCCCGGGAAGGGCCGCGTCGCGCTCCCCGGCGTGGTCGCGGTCACCCCCGGTAGCGGCGTGATCATCATCCCCCCGGTCTCGGTCTGCCACCAGGTGTCGATGATGGGACAGCGCCCGGCGCCGATGGTCTCGTGGTACCAGATCCACGCCTCGGGGTTGATGGGCTCGCCCACCGTGCCCAGCAGGCGGAGCTGCGACAGGTCGTGCCCGGCCGGCCACTCGTCGCCCCACTTCATGAATGCCCGGATGGCCGTGGGCGCCGTGTAGAAGATGGTCACGCCGTACTTGGCGCAGAGGGCCCAGAAGCGGTCCTTGCGCGGCCAGTCGGGAGCCCCTTCGTACATCACCACGGTCGCTCCGGCCGCCAGCGGACCGTAGACGATGTAGCTGTGCCCGGTGACCCATCCCACGTCGGCGGTGCACCAGAAGACGTCGTCCTCCTTCAGGTCGAAGACGCATTTCGCGGTCGCGTGCACCTGGGTCAGGTAGCCGCCGGTCGTGTGCACCACGCCCTTGGGCTTACCCGTCGTGCCGGAGGTGTAGAGGATGAAGAGCAGGTCCTCAGCGTCCATCGCCTCCGGCGCGCAGTCGGCGCTCGCCCTCTCCATGAGTTCGTGGTACCAGTGGTCGCGCCCCGCCTGCATCTCCACGGGGGTGTCGGCACTCAGCCGCCCGCCCCGCCGCACCACCACCACGTTCTCCACCGAAGGGCACTCCGCGACTGCGACGTCGGTGTTGGCCTTGAGCGCGACGTAGCCGCCCCGCCGCCAGCCGCCGTCCGCGGTGATCACGGTGGATGCCTGTGCGTCGTTGATCCGCCCCGACAGCGACTCCGGGCTGAATCCCCCGAACACCACCGAGTGCGCGGCGCCGATGCGGGTGCAGGCGAGCATGGCGATGGCCGCCTCGGGAATCATGGGGAGATAGATCGCCACCCGGTCGCCCCGCCGCACCCCCAGCCCGCGCAGCACGTTGGCGAACTTGCACACCTCGCGGTGCAGGTCCCAGTAGGTGAAGGTGCGCGTGTCCCCGGGCTCCCCCTCCCAGATGAGCGCAGCCTTGTTGCGGCGGAAGCCGCCCAGGTGCCGGTCGAGGCAGTTGTGCGAGACGTTCAGCTTGCCGCCCAGGAACCAGCGCGCGTGCGGCGGATTCCATTCCAGCACCGTGTGCCACTTCTCGAACCAGTCGAGTTCCCCGGCCCATCCGGCCCAGAACCCCTCCGGATCGGCGGCGGCGCGCTCGTAGACGCCCGGATCCGAGAGGTTGGCCTGCGCGCGGAATTCGTCGCTCGGCGGGAAGAGCCGGGTCTCCCGCAACAGGTCGTCGAGCACTCCGGGTTTGCCGCTCATCTCACGTCTCCGCTGCCTGGTGACATGTCGTGCCTGTCTACTGTCATATGCTGTCATCTACTGGTGATTATCGGTTCCCAGCGTCCGCCGCTCATGAATCTTCGGCCCCGAGAAAGTCGGCCACAACCCGGCTCGCCAGCAGCGCCTCGAACGACTTCACCGTGGCCGTGCTCAGCGTGCGCACCACGCGTGCCCCTGCGTCGATCGCCACATCGGGGATTACGAGCCTGAAACGGCACTCGGTGCGGGCATCCGCGGCGCGCGCATTCCGGTGCGGCACGGTCGCGCGCAGCGTCACCGGCGTGCTGTGCCCCCGGGTCAGCTCGCGATTCGCCACCCGCGTCAGTTCCCCGAGCGTCTCCGTGAAGTCCCCGAGGTCTTCCAGGGACGGCCCCTGCACGGCGAGCGTCAGGTTGCCGCCGAGCCCCTGCGAGGTCTCGTCGAGGAAGACGTCCACGCTGACCGGATTACGGCCGCCCGGCTGGTGGAAGAAGAGATAGGCGCTGCGCGTCGATTCGCCGGCCCAGCGGCCCTCGAACTGGTGGCTGGTCGTCTTCTGCATCCCGGAGAGCGTCCAGCCAGCCTTCTCGATCCCTTCCCGAACGGCATCGATCAGCGGCTCCAGCGTCAGCAGCGGGCCTTCGCCGGGATCCATCATCCCTCTTTCGGGCGGCTCGGTTCCGGTTGACACATTTTTGCCCCGCTCATTACGTTGGCTGGTCAGGGGAATACGTGTTGAAGGCCCGGTTTCAGTTGGCTGTCAGCCACGGCGGGCCGAAGATCACTTGCGATGTTGACCCAGTCCGAGCAGAGCGACGTCCTCCTCCGGGAGGCGATGGAGCGGAGCGGTCAGCGCTTCACCACGCAGCGCGCCGCCGTCTTCCGGTTTCTGCACGCCACCGACACCCATCCCACCGCCGACGACGTGTACCGCAACGTGCGCGCCGACCTGCCGGGCATCTCCCTGGGAACCGTCTACAAGAGCCTGGAGACGCTCGTGGGATGCGGGCTCGCGCGCAAGCTCGCCAGCGGGAACAGCTCTGCCAGATACGACGGGCGCATGGACCCGCACTACCACGCGCGCTGTCTTGAGTGTGGGCGGCTGCGGGACGTGCCCGCGCCGGTCAAGCCGGAGTCGGTCGTGGACGTGCCCGTCGTGATGGACGGCTTTGCCGTCACCGAGTTGCGGCTGGAAGTGGTGGGCTACTGCGACGGCTGCCGCCCCGACTAGACCCCCGTCTACGGGAGCGCCCGCGAAGAAGCCCGGCCCCGGGCAGAGCGCAGGCGCCGGCGCAACTCCACGCCGGAGGTGGTCGCGAGCGTCCGCTGCGCCGTCTTCAGTGAATTCCAGCGTACATCGGCGAGCTCGATCGGCTCGCCGCCCTCCTGGCCTTCGGGCGTGAACACGAACGAATAACGGCCCTTGTAGTCGTGGCCCGGGCGCTCCCGCACGGTCGCAATCCACGTTCGCCCGCGTTCGTCCTGGAACGTCCTCATGTATCGCCGCTCTCCTCGGTCGATGCCCTATGGTCCCCGTCCCGGCCTGCGCTGCAGCTCCGGGAACTCGTATACGATAACCCCTTCGTCGGTCACATCCGAGCACACACGCTGGCTGTCCTCCAGCTCCATTCCGTCGAGGAGCTTCTTGGCGGCATCCGGCGACAGATCCATGTACGCTGCGACTTCGCTTGCGGTCAGCCGGCCCCCCCGCTGGCTGGCCAGGCGGAGGATGCCGCGCTGGAGCTGACGGGGGGATCCCCTGCGCCAGCGCAACCTCTTGATTCCCGACCAGATCAGCGCCGCTCCGCCGGCGACTGCGGTGGCTCCGCCAGCGAGCATCACCAGCGTCATGATAGCCAGGCCGGGGGCACCCATGCCGAGGACCGTGGCGCCCCCCGACAGCCAGCCTGCGCCGATGAAGCCCAGCAGGGCGCCGCCTCCGATCCGGATCCAGCCCTGTGCCGAACGATCTTCAGGGGGCGCGTAGATGGCTGGAGCCGATGGATCCGCATAGTGGGCGAGGGCTTCGTCACCGGGCTGGATCCCCGGGGCTGCATCCGGACTCGAGATCGCGCGGTACGAAGCATGTCTCCAGTTCAGGCCACAGCGCGGACAAAGGCGGTGCTGGAACCGCATCAGCCAGTAGATCAGAGCCCCGATGCCGGAGGTGGCCAGGCCAAGGACGACCAGCAAGGCGATGTGCTGCGGCTTCGAGAAGTAGTGGTCCCCGTAGCCCTGGTGCCGGCACCGGGGACAAGCCTTCACCCAGGTCAGGGGGCGGCCGCCGGGATTCTCCGCGCCACACGTGGTACATCGTCGCGCCGGGGTCTCCAGGGCGGCGCCGCAGGTCGTACAGCGGAGGGGTTTTGCCATGCGTCCTCGGACTGTTGAATCCGGCAGTGCCGTACGACGATTCGGCTGGAACGGATTCGCGCAGTCCGACCGGTAACCCGCGCCCGCGCGGCGCGGAAGCTCGACAGCGACGGCTGCGCTCTCAAGTATAACACGCTCCCCCGGAGCCTCGAACGCCGCCCGGGCCCGGTCCATTCACACGGTCGGTCCACCCGGACGGGCCACCCCTCCTGCGCAAGGCACGAGCCATGTTCCTGGATTTCGCCCTGATCTCCGGCCTGCTGGTGGTCGCCCACCTGCTGCGCTCCCGGATCGGGCTCTTCCAGGCGATCCTCCTGCCCACGCCCATCCTCGCGGGGCTGATCGGGCTGGCGGCGGGGCCCGAGGGACTGGACCTCATCCCCTTCGCGCGCGACGAGGGTGGGGCTCCGGTGATGCGGCGCTACCCGGGGGAGCTCGTGATCCTCCTGTTCGCCACCCTGTTCATGGGCTCGCGGGCGGACGAACCGGGCCTCGCGACGATGATTCGCAGCGCGGGAGACACCTTCTTCTACAATCTCTCGGCCTGGATCGGACAGTTCGGCCTCGCGCTCCTGTTCGCCGGCGCCGTCCTCATTCCTCTCTTCCCGGAGGTGGGCGGACCCTTCGCGCTGATGCTCCCCTCGGGCTTCGCAGGGGGACACGGAACCGCCACCGCCGTCGGGTCCATTCTCGCCGGCCAGGGGCACGAGAACGCCATGGCCATCGGGTACACCTTCGCCACCATCGGGCTGCTGGCGGCCGTGCTGGGGGGCGTCGCGGCGATCAACCTCGCCACGCGGTCGGGCTGGACGCGTCTCGTCGCCACCCCGCGCGAGCTTCCCGCCGACCTGCGCCGCGGGCTGATCGATCCGGCCGGTGCCAGGCACGTCGCCAGGGAGACGGTCAGCCCCCTGGCCCTCGAAACCCTCACCTGGCACCTGGGACTCGTGCTACTGGCATACGGTGCCGCCCACGCGGTCCGTTGGGCGCTCCAGTCGGCGGGAGACCACTTCACCGCCCTCCCCATGTTCGCACTGGCGGTGATCTGCGGCGCGGTGCTCCAGAAGCTGCTGGACGGCGTGGGCGTCGGCCGGCACGTGGACCGGCAGACGATGGGACGCCTCGGATCGTCGATCTCCGACTTTCTCGTCGCCTTCGGGGTGGCGTCGATTCCTCTCACCATCGTGGCCGACTACGCTGCGCCCATCCTGGTGATGTCGGTGTTCGGCTTCGCCCACGCCGCCTTCATCACGTGGTGGATCGCCCGCCGGACCTTCCACAACTACTGGTTCGAGCGGGGGATCTTCACCTTCGGCTGGACTACCGGGGTGGTGGCCATGGGGATCGCTCTGCTGCGCGTGGTAGACCCCCAGATGAAGTCGAAGACGCTGGATGACTACGGGCTGGCTTACCTGCCGATCGCGATGGTCGAAATCGTGGTGCTATCGACCCTGCCGCTATGGGTTGCCGGCGGGGCGGTCTGGCAGCCGGGATTGCTGCTCACTGGCGTGGCTGCTGGCCTCCTGCTGGTTTCGTGGAAGACGATCGGGTTCTTCCCTGCCGACCCAGTGGTCCGGCGGGCGGAAGAGTCCCGGTGACGCGAGCTGCCGCCTCTCAGCTCCAGGGGAAGGGCGAGTTGCTCACCGGGTGGAGCCGGCCTTCGGCGTAGCGGCTGTAGCGGAAGGGCTCGAGCAGCTCCTGCGGCCATCCGGTCAACTCCTTCGCCACCAGCGCGCCCACGCCGATCATCTTGTAGCCGTGGTTCGAGTCGGCGATGAAGTAGACGTTGTCGGCGAAGGTGTCGAACACGGGGAAGCTGTCTGGCGTGAAGCTGCCGATGCCCCCGGAGGGCTCCCGGCCGATCAGGTGGTTCCTCCTCTCGAAGCGCTTCTGGCAGAAGGCCAGCGCCGCGGTCCACGCGCGGTGGAAGTCCTCTCCGACGACGAAGTCGGCGGACTTGGGCCCGTAGGGATCGATGGCGACTTCGCACTCGGGCCTGGCGACCCTGCGCGGCATGGTTCCGCCCTGCACCCCCCCGAAGTGGAAGTCCGGCTTGTAGTAGATGCCCCAGGGACCCTCGGCCACCGGTCCCTCATCGTCGAAGAGGGGTTCGTCGGTGTCGACGTGCACGACCCGGCGGCATGTCGCCCCGGTTGTCCACCAGGAAGCCGGGATCGACCTTGAGCGTCCCTTCCTGAAGCGCCCAGCATGTCCAGGTGGGCACCTGATGGAGCTGGCCGCCTGTGTCCCGGACCGCAGTCGCGTCCGGGAGATCGAGCATCGCCCATTGCCTCCCTACCCAGGGACCGGTAGCCACCACCACCTGCTCGCAGCGGATGTCCCCCCGATCCGTGACCACCGCCGTGACCGCGCCCGACGCATCGCGCGCGAAGCCCTCGTTCCGGACCCCGAAGACGAGCCGGACATCCTCGGCCTCCACTCGCGCCCGCAGGCCCTCCAGGGAGGCCATGTTGTTGGCGTAGCCGCCCCGATGCTCGTGCAGCACGCTGGTGATGCCCCCGGCCTGCCAGTCGTCGAAAATGGCCCGCATGTAGGTGCGGGATGCTCCGGCGCCCTCCACGAAGGTCGATTCGTACCCGATGGCCCGCTGCTGCTCGTGGATCGAGGCCACGTCGTCGCCCATGGCTTCGTGGCTGATCTGCAGATAGCCCACCGGGTGGTAGGAGAAGCCCTCCGGATCGCTCTCCCAGACGGCCACCGAATGCGCCATCAGTTCGCGCATGGCGGGCTGGAAGTAGTTGTTGCGTATCACGCCGCAGGCGATGCCCGAAGCTCCAGCGCCGACGCCGGTCTTGTCGATGACGACGATGTCGCGCCCGTCGCCGCGCCCGGACGCCCGGAGTTCCCGGGCCAGGTGCCAGGCGGTGGAGAGGCCGTGGATGCCGGCCCCGATGATGACGTATTTCGCGGTCATGGCCCCTCGGAGGGCCTATCTCACGAGCAGAATCCGGTTGTTGACGGGATAGAGCCACTCCACCCCGCGCTCAGTCACCACGGCATCGTCCTCCAGCGGGATGCGCACCTTGGCGTTGTCCCACTCCGGGTTGGCCGTATAGGCAAACAACTCGACGGAGATGAGGGTGCCCGGGCGCAGCTCGTAGGTGAGCTGGGTCGGGTTGAAGAAAGCCAGCGAGGGGCCGATGCCGTGGCCCCAGTTCCCCACCGAGTGCGGACCGATGACGACGTCGGTGACCTCCGGATCGGCGGTGGGCTGGTTGAACTCGATGCGGTTGAAGCCTGCGGCCTCGATGGCGGCCCAGGTGGCGTCCAGCGCCTCCCGGGCGGTGGCCGCGGGCTTGATGGAGGCCTTCATCACGTCGCGCACCTCCACCGCCCGATCGAAGGCGAGCTGGAGTCCCGGCGGCGCCCGGGTCTCGCCCTCCCGCAACACGTACGCGATGCGCTTCATGTCGGTGTAGAAGTCGAGGTAGCCCACGCCCCAGTCGATCATGAGCAGATCGCCCCGCTGGATGATGCGCGCCGAGGAGGTGGACTCGATCCCCAGCGGGCCGGTGATGTAGATGGAGGGCATGTCGAACGACGACTCGAGGCCCCGCTCCAGCAGCCGGTCCCAGATCCACCAGGCCACGTCCTCGAGCGCGGTCACGCCCGGCTCGATGACCTCGTTGGAGAACGCCCGCTCGGCGATCTCGCGGCTGATCTCGCCGGCCTCTGCGAAGGTGGCGATCTCCATGGCCGTGCGGGTGGCCCGGAAGTCGGACACGAAGCGCTCGGCGGAAACCAGACGTTCGCCGTAGACGGGGCCCAGCGTCTCCTTCAGGTGCAGGTAGGAGCTGTGCGAGAGGCCGTCGGCTCCGCCGATGGCGGGGGCCATGTTCACGCCGATGCGGCCGGGGTCGCGCTCGGCGACGAATCCGGCGAGCGCGGCCGCCGGGACGAAGCGGTCGTAGACGCCGCACTGCTGGAGCATGTAGCCGCCCACGCCCAGCGCCGCGCGCTCGACGCGCCCGCCGTCGCCCGGGTTGGTGAACACGTAATAGGCCCAGTCGCCGACGTAACCCCGGCCCAGCGCCTCCCACAGCGGATCCAGCAATCCCTCGCGCATCACCACGATCCACATGTCGAGATCGTTGTCCTGCATGGCCTTGGGGAGGACCAGGTCGAACTTCTCGGCACGAATCTGGCACATGCGCTCCCAGCGGCGGCGCGCCTCCTGCCCTTCCGCGGGGGGCGCCGCGGTGATGCCGGCTGCCAGCAGTGTGGCGGCGAGGAGTAATCCTCGGGCCGAGGACCTCGCGGCGGACCGGCCCGCGACCGGTCCCGGATGCGGCGAGTGTAGAGACGGACGGGCCGATTGGGTATCTTCGGTCACGTTCATGGCAACGTTCCTGAAAGGTGCGAAGTCTCAAGGACATGTTTCGGATGCAAACACGCGGGGAATCTCGGGGATCGCCTGCCGTCTGGCAAAGCCGGCGATTCCTCCTCCCGACGCTCGTCCTCGCGGGCAGCCTGGCCTTCGGGACTGGTCCGGCGCACCTGTCCGCACAGCGGATTCCCTCCGCCTACCGCTTCATCGAGACCGCGCAGGAGGCGGGCGCGGCCATGTTCACGGTCGAGCCCCGGGCGGGGATCTTCGGTTTCGGGCCCAAGGGCGGCCGCATCATGGGCTCGTACTATCAGATACGCGTCGGCGGACCGTTCTCCCTGCAGGGGAACCTCGGGTACCTGCCGACGACCCGGGACGTCATCGACCCGCGCCGGATCAAGGGGGACCGCAAGATCGGGGAAGCGGACGTGACCATGGGAACGGCGGACGTGCGCCTCCAGTTCACCCTCACGGGCCCACGGACGTGGTATCGGCTGGCGCCCCACCTGTTCGCGGGTGGGGGCATCGCCATGGACCTGGCGCCGGAGCAGGACATCGACATGGTTCTGGAGGAGGACGACCGCTTCTCGTTCGGTCCCTCCTTCCTGGGGAGCTTCGGCGCGGGGATCAAGTTGTTCCCAGTCGATCGCATATCGGTGCGCGCGGAGGGCATCGTAACCTACTGGAAGGTCAACACGCCCCGCGGCTTCCTGCGCACGGACCGACGGCTCCTGCCGCCACCCGAGGGCTCCGACGAACCCGCCATCCCGGAGGACGGGTTCTGGGCGGTGGGGAGAGGTCTCTCGGTCGGGATCGCCTGGCGGTTCTAGCGGTGGACGACTGATGGGTGAGAGGCCGGAAGCCCGGAGGGATCGGACTCCGGCGACGCGATTCGAGTCCCGCTCCGCCGACTGGCTCTCCTGCGCCGAGGCGCTGGCGCGGGTGATGGAGCACGCGCGGGCGCTTCCCGTGCTCCGGCTTCCGGTCGAGGCGGCGAGGGGCATGGCGCTGGCGCGGCCGGTGGAGAGCCCGGTCACCCTGCCCCCCTGGGACAACTCGGCCATGGACGGCTACGCGGTGCGGGGCGACTCCATCGAGGGGGCCTCTCCGGAAGCCCCCCGCACCCTGCGCGTGACTGCAGCCCTGCACGCGGGCGAGGTGGGCGGGGTAGCGGTGGGGGCGGGCGAGGCCGTGCGCATCATGACCGGCACTCCGGTCCCGGAAGGGGCCGACTGCGTGGTCCGGGTCGAGGACACCGACGCCGAGCGGAAACCGGGGCGGGTGGCGGTCTTCTCGGAGCGGGACCGGGGCCGCAACGTGCGCCCGGCCGGACAGGACATGCGGGCGGGCGAGACCGTGCTCGCGCGCGGGACCACCCTGGGCGCGGGCCAGCTCGGCGTGCTGGCGGCGTGCGGGCTCACCTCGGTGGAGGTGCACCGGCGGCCGGTGGCGGCGGTGCTCGCGAGCGGCGACGAGATCGCGCCGGTCGAGCGGTTCGCCGAGGTGGCGGCCGGGCGCGCCATCCCCGACACCAACGGTCCGATGCTGGCCGCCGCGGTGGCGGAGGCGGGGGGGGAGGGGGTGCGGCCGGGGATCGCGCGCGACACCGAAAAGAGCGTGCGCGAGCATCTGCTGCGGGGCGCCGCGCAGGCGGATCTGCTGATCACCATCGGGGGCGCGTCGATGGGCGAGGGCGACCTCTTCAAGCGAGTGCTCGACGAACTCGGGTACGAGCCCGACTTCTGGCGCGCGCGCATCCGACCGGGCAGCCCGGTCGGCTTCGGGCACCTGCCGGTCGAGGGGCGGGCGCCGGTTCCGGTGTTCGGGCTGCCGGGCAACCCGGCGTCGGCCTTTGTCACCTTCCACCTCCTGGCGCGGCCCTTCATCAGCGCGCTTGCCGGGCACCGCTACCCATTCCCTCCCGCCGTGCGGGCACGCGCGGGAGTGGCCATGGGGGGCCCCAGGGGCCTCGCGGTCTACCCGCGCGTGCGCCTGCTGCCCGCCTCGAAAGGTGGATGGACCGCGGTGCTTTCCGGCCATCAGAGTTCCGCGCTGGTCGCGCCCACGGGACGCGCCGACGGGCTGGCCGTCATTCCCGAGGGGGTGCAGCGCATCGCCGAGGGGGAGGAGGTCGACGTGCTGCTGTTCGGCGGCCCGGGCCTGCTTTCGGGCGAGACCGCAACCGGCCGATGAGGGCCTCGCCGGCGCGCGCGCCGCGGCTGGCCCGCACCCCCACAAGCGAACTCGACCTCCTGGCCCTCGTGGTCATCTGGGGGGTGAACTTCTCGGTGGTCAAGGTGGTGCTGCAGGAGGTCGAGCCGCTGGCCTTCAACGCGCTTCGCTTCCCCTTCGCGGCACTTACGGTGTGGGTTCTCCTGCGCGCGCAGGGACGGCGCGTGCTGCCGCGCCCCGGAGACTGGCCCAGAGTCGCGTGGCTCTCGCTCTTCGGACACGTCGCATACCAGGTCTTCTTCATCTTCGGGCTCTCGCTGACGCTCGCCGGCAACGCCTCACTCATGCTGGCGACAGTCCCGATGTGGATCGCAGTCCTCTCCCCGGCGCTGGGCCACGAGCGCTTCAGCTGGGTGATTCTGGGCGGAGTCGGCATCACGATGTCGGGATTGACGCTCGTCATTCTTGGAGGATCCGCGGGGATGGCCCTCGGAGGCGTGACCCTGCGGGGAGACCTGTTCATGCTGGCCTCCGCGGTGGTCTGGGCACTCTACACGGTGCTGGGACGCCGGGCAGTGCGACGCAACGGAGCGCTCGAGATGACCGCCTGGACCCTCTGGCTGGGGACGCCCGCGATCGTTCTGATGGGTTTGCCGGGCCTGTTGCGCACCGATCTGGGGTCGCTCTCGGCGGGCGCGTGGCTGGGAATCGCCTACGCCGGGGTGCTGGCGATCGGGCTTGCATACTTCATCTGGTACAGGGGCGTGCGGCGGCTCGGCAGCAGCCGGACCGCCGTATACTCCAACCTGGTGCCGGTGGCCGCGCTGCTCACGGCCTGGCTCTGGATCGGCGAGACGCCGCGCGCGTTGCAGGTGCTCGGGGCGGGCGTCATCTTGGCGGGCATCGCCGTCGTGCGCCTGGCGCCACCAACCAGGGCGGGCGACCGGGCCCGGCGCCGCGCCGCGCGGGAACGCCGGCGAGCCGAGAAAGCGGCACGATCCAGGAGGACGCCATCATGAATTCCGGCAAGGTCGCTCTCGCCCTCTTCGGGACGCTGTTGACCGCGGCGCCTCTCGCCGCACAGGACTCCCCCGCCGACTACATCGCCCTCATCGAAGGCGTACAGAGCCCCAGCCGCCAGGGGCTGGATGTCCTTACGCTGCCGGAGGTGATGGAGCGATTCGGCGTCCCCGGGATGAGCGTCGCCGTCATCCGCGACTTCGAGGTGCACTGGGCGAAGGCGTATGGAGTTGCGGATGTGGTGACCGGCGCCCCGGTGGACACCGAAACCCTCTTCCAGGCCGCCTCCATCTCGAAGCCGGTGACCGCCATGGCGGCGCTGAGCGCCGTCCAGGAGGGCCTGTTTTCGCTGGACGACGACATCAACTCGATCCTGCGTTCGTGGTCCCTCCCGGGCAGGGGCTTCACGGACGAGCAGCCCGTTACGCCGCGGCTGCTCTTCAGCCACACCGCCGGGCTGGGTGACGGGCACGGGTTCCCCGGCTACGCGCCGGACGCTCTCCGCCCCACCCCGGTGCAGATCTTCGAGGGAGACGCGCCATCGAACGTCGGACCCGTAGAGCTGGTGCGGCCGCCCCTCACGGCCATGCACTACTCCGGCGGCGGCACCACCATCATGCAACTGGCCCTCACCGATGCCCGTGACGAACCCTTCCCCGACCTCATGCGCCGGACCGTCCTGGAACCGGCGGGGATGACGCGGAGCACGTTCGAGCATCCCCTTCCCGCAGCGCTCGACGCGAACGCCGCGCGCGGTCACCGGGGCGACGGGCTGCCCATGGGAGTCGAGAAGTGGCACGCGTACGCCGCACTGGCCGCAGCCGGGCTGTGGACCACGCCCACGGACCTGGCGCGCTTCGCGATCGAGGTGCAGAAGGCGGCCCGCGGCGACCCGGACCGGGCGCTGTCACGGGCGAGCGCGCAGGAAATGCTTAGCCCGGTGGGCGTGGGCTCGTATGCCGTCGGCTTCCACATCGAACAGCGCGGCCAGGGCTGGTACTTCAGCCACTCCGGAGGCAACTGGGGCTTCGTGTGCTACCTGACGGCCCACAAGGCCAAGGGGTACGGGGTAGTGGTCATGACCAACTCCTCCGGCGGAGGCGGCCTCTACCGCGAGGTGCTGGAGCGGGTCGAGCGGGCCTACGGCTGGGATTCCCTGGACAAGCCGGTGCTGCGGTAGCGTATCCGGACGGATCCCTACCCGCCCGCGCTCTTCAGCCGCCGGATCTCGGCGGCCAACACCGGGGCCACCTCGAATACATCCCCGACGATGCCGTAGTCGGCGACGTTGAAGATGGGCGCGTCGGCGTCCTTGTTCACTGCGACGATGGTGCGCGCGGTTCGCATCCCGGCCAGGTGCTGGATCGCCCCGGAGATGGCGAGCGCGAAATAGAGCTTGGGCGCAATGGTCTTGCCGGTCTGCCCCACCTGTTCGCCGTGCGGGCGCCACCCGGCGTCCACCACCGCGCGCGAGGCGCCCAGGGCGGCGGTCGGCCCCAGCGCGTCGCGCACATCCTCGATCACGCCCCAGTTCTCCGGTCCGCGCAGGCCGCGGCCGCCCGACACCACGATCTCCGCCTCCGCCACGTCGACGCTTCCACCCGAGGCGGCCCGGAAGTCCACCGCTCTCCCTCCCGCCGGCGCTCCTCCGGCCGGGGTGAAGACCTCCACCCGGCCGGCTGCGGCGCGGGTGCCCGGGGGGAACACATGTGGACGGAGCGACACCACCGCCGGGCTGGCGTCGAAGCCGACGCGCGCGAACGCCTTCCCCCCGTATACGGGACGGGTCGCGACCAGCCCGCCGTCCACCACCTCCAGGCCGGTGGCATCCGAAGCCAGCGGGACGTCGAGAAGCGCCGCTACCCTGGGCGCCAGGTCGGCCCCCAGCGCGCTGGCGGAAAAGAGCACCGCCTGGTATCCGCCCCCGGCGACCATGCCGGCGACGATGTGTGCGTAGCGCTCCGCCTGGTACTGTGCCAGCCCGGCGCCCTCGGCCACCCGGATCATCCCCGCCCCGCGCGCGCCCAACTGCTCGCACTCCGCGCCCAGGCCGGGCCCGCCCACGGCGAGCGCGTGCACTTCTCCACCCAGGCCGCGCGCCAGTTCGGCCGCCGCCCCCACGACCTCGTGTGCCGTGGCGCGGATGCTCCCGTCGCGCTGCTCCACGAACGCAGCCACGACTCCTGCACCGGACTCCATCTTCGCCTCCGACCCGTCCTCGGGCATCGTCATCGGTTCGGCCAACACGGCAGCGGCGCTCACAGGGCTCCCGCCTCCTCGCGCAGCAGCCGGACCAGCTCGGGCACCGCCTCCACGCCCTCTCCCACGATCCGTCCCGGTGGTCGGGGCGCCGGGGGTTCCAGCGCCAGCACGCGCAGGCGCGCGGGGGGCATCTGGGCCGGTCGTCGCTCGAGCGGCTTGCGGCGCGCAGCCATGATGCCCTTCAGGGTGGCGTACCGGGGCTCGTAGGTGCCCTTGGTGATGGTGACCACGCTCGGCAGGGGCAAATCCAACACCTCCGTTCCGCCCTCCACCTCGCGGTGGCAGCGGACATGCCCGTCCCGCACCTCGAGCCGGGTTACCGCGGTCGCACAGGGCCGTCCCAGCAGCGTGGCGAGCATCGGACCCACCTGCTGCTGGTCGTCGTCCGCGGCCTTCACTCCGAGCAGGATGAGCGGGGCATCGGTTTCGGCGAGTTCCTCGGCCAACGCTCTGGCGGTCGCGAGCCCGTCCATCGTGATTTCGCCCTCGAGCAGCAGCGCCCTGTGGGCGCCCATCGCCAGGCTGTTCTTGAGGCTCTCCGTGGCCCCCGCGTCTCCCACGGTCACCACCGTCACCTGGCCCGCCCCCAGGCCTTCCGTCACCTGCAGCCCCGCTTCCAGGGCGAACTCGTCGTAGGGGCTCACGATGTATTTCACGCCGCTGGTGTCGATGGAGACACCGTCTTCGCCGACGCGAATCCGCGTCTCGGTGTCGGGCACCCTGCGGATGCAGACGGTCACGTTCACTTCCGGGTCGCTCCGGTTTGAGGATCGGGACGGAAAGGCGACCGCCGCGCGCGCACGCTCACGCGCGCCAGCCGGCCGCAGCCCAAGGAAGGTACACCGGATCCCGTTCAGGGGAATGGCGGTCCGGCTCGAAGGCGATGGCACCGGATCCCGATGCGCTCGCATCGTGTTGCGGCGGCATCAGAGCGTCGCCCCCAGCACCGCGAAGCAGACGGCCGCCGCCCCCCCGGCCAGCAGCGCGTAGGGCAGCTGCGTGCGCACGTGGTCGATGTGATCGGTGGCGGCCGCCATGGACGAGATGATGGTGGTGTCGCTGATGGGCGAGGAGTGGTCGCCGAAGATGCCGCCGGAGAGGGCCGCCGCCACGAACGGGGCGAGCGGCATGCCCAGCGTCTCCGCCACCGGCACCGCGATGGGCAGCATGATGGCGAAGGTTCCCCAGCTCGAGCCGATCGAGAACGCGATCCCGCCCGCGACCACGAAGACCAGGGGCAGGAAGAGCATCGGCGCGAGCACGCCCTCGGTGACCTGCGCCACGTACTCGCCGGCGCCCAGGGTGCGCGCCACCGACCCCAGGGCCAGGGCCAGGAGCAGGATCAGCGCCAGCGGCATCAGCCCTCCGGCGCCCTTGAGGCCGGTGCGGGTAAGCTCGTCGAGGCTCGCGCCCCTCTGCGCCAGGAGCATCAGCCACGCGGCCCCCAGGCCGACCAGCACCGCCCACAACACGCTGGTCGACCCCGACCCATCGAGCATCGATCCGCCGCCGGTCACGTACAGGCCGAGCGGCATGGTCAGCACCATCACCGCGATCGGCACCAGCATATTGCGCGCACGCGGGGCGATGCGGCCCACGGGCGTGGGCGAGAGCACGGTCTCGTCCACCATCGGTTGGGCGTTGGGCCACAGCACCTGCCCCTCCGCGGCCCGCATCTCGGCCCGCTTCATGGGACCGAGGTCGATCTTCCACACGATCGACGCGCCCGCGAGCAGGAAGGCGATGAGGGCGTAGAAGTTCACCGGAATCGCGGCGATGAACACTCCGAGCGCATCCTCCACGCCCAGTTCGTTCAGGATCCCCAGGTTGAGGGCTCCCCAGGCGTTCAGCGGGATGAGAATGCAGATGGGCGCCGAGGTGGAGTCGACGATGTAGGCGAGGCGTTCGCGCGAAATGCGGAAGCGGTCGAAGAGGGGACGCGACACGGCCCCCGCCACGAGCACGGTGATGTTCGATTCGATGAAGATCACGATGCCGATGATCCACGCCAGGAACTGGGCGCGGCGTCCGTCGGTGACCCAGCGGTTGCCCTCGATCCAGCGCACGAACCCGCGCACGCCGCCCGCGGCTTCCAGCGTCGCGATCATCGCCCCGATCACCAGGGTGAACAGGATCACCTTGGCGTTCCCGGGGTCGCCCAGCACCGCTACGGTCTGCTCGATGGCGGTGGCGAGGCCGGTGAGCGGGTTCCAGCCCTCGAGGATCGTCCAGCCGATCCAGATGCCCGCGGCGAGCGACACGTAGACCTGGCGGCTCCAGATGGCCAGCACGATCGCGAGGACGGTGGGAAGGAGCGAAATCCAGGAGGGTTCGTTCATCGGGTTCCGCCTGTGCGCCGGGAGACGTGAGGATTGCCGTGGAGGAAGAAACGCAGTTCGCGCTCGCGCGCCCGCGTCACGCCGATGCGCGGCGACCGCGCGATGATCTCTGCCGGAACCGGCTTCCGGGGAACGAGGCGGAGCGGCGCCCGGTCGAGCGTGTGCCCGTCGAGTTCGCCGGTGACGCCCAGCGCCTGGCAGAGGCGCGCCGGTCCGGAACACAGATCGCAGTGCCGGCCCCGCCGCGCCGCCATCGTGGCCTCACCCGTCACCGGCTCGAGCGCGCGCACCAGCACCGCGGCCGGAAAGTCCTCCCGGCCGGTCACGACGTTCAGGCACCAGTGCATGCCGTAGATCAGATAGACGTAGGCGATGCCGGGGGGACCGAACATGGAGGCGTTGCGGCGGGTGCGGCCGATCCGCTCGGCGGCGTGGGACGCCGGGTCGTCCGGTCCGGTATAGGCCTCCACCTCCACGATGCGGCCCGATGTCGTCAGGCCGCCGACGGTCGACTCCACCTCCCAGCCGAGCAGGCCGGGCGCCACCGCGCGCGCGCCACCCGACAGGAGGCCGGCGAGCGCCCCGTCCACGGCAGCACCGGATGACACCACCCGCTCGACGGGGCGTGCCCGGTCAGGAAGACCCGCGCCGCCGTCCCAGACGGGTCCGGCGCGCCGTGGCGGTTGCCTGCCTGTCGGCCTTCGATTCCGCCCTGGACCGGCGGGAGAAGTCGTCCTGCCAGGCTTCGGCGAGCTTGGCCACCCGATTGCGCGGCAGAACCCCGTTTACCTTGTCCGGGGAGTCGTGCAGCACATGGAACACCCGGTCGCCGAAGGCCTCGATGAGGCGTTCCGCGGTTTTCTCGCCCACGCCCCGATAGCGGTTGGCCAGGTAGCGCTGCACCGCGCTCGCATCGGTGGGCAATCCGAGCCGGGCGGGATCGAACGCGGGTTTCGTGTCCGCACGCCCGTCCTCGCCGGCGCGCTCATCCCTGTCGCGCTCGCGGGCCCGCTGGCTCTGGCGCCACATGCGCTGACGGGGCGAACGCGGTGTGCGGCGCCCTCCCTTCTTTGCCGAGGGCGACGCCGTCGGCTCCGCCGACTCTGCAGAGGCGGCCTCATCCACCGCCGCAGACGCGGCATCCCCTTCCCCCCCTTCGGGGGCCGCGCGCGGCGCAGGGGCCGCAGCCGTTGGCGACGCGCCGGATGCCGCTCCATCTGCGCTGGCGGGCGTTTCGCTCTCCTCTCGCGATCCCGTGGAGGCAGCGTCGCCCTTGCGCGCCCGGTGCGACCGCGGAAGCCGCACGACGAAGTTGCCCGCTTCGTTCCGGCGGATGCGTACGACGTCGTGCTCGTGGGCCTGCGTGAGGAACTTGCTGAACTTGCTGAACCCGAGCCCGGTCTCATCGAAGTTCCGGTCGAGATCCAGCATGCGGCGCTTCACGTCCGAATCCCGCGTCCAGCTGTTGTCGGGGCTGATTTCCGCCAGCGACCGGCGCAGCAGCTCGTACGCGTCGGCCAGCGGGTCCGCGCCCGTTGTCCCGTTCTCGGACGCGCCCTCGCGGCGGGGCTCGCTCTTCGGGGATTCCGCTTCGCCGGGGGCTGCAGCTACCCGCCCGCGTTCCGGCCCACCAGCCCCCCCCGCCCGGCTGCGCGCGCCCGGTTGTTGAGGGGTGGGGCTGGCTGCGGCATCTCGCTGACGCCCCCCCGCGGCAAGGATCTCGTGCTGTCCGTTCTCCAGCTTGCGCAGGCGCACGAGGCCGCGGGCGGCAGCTTCGGCAAGGAATCTGCTGAACTTGCTGAACCCGTGCCTGGATTCCTCGAAGCCCGGGCTCATCTCCAGCATCACCTGCTTGAGCCTGTCCGAGCGCATCACGTCCCCGCGCTCGATCATCTTCTTCGATGCCTCACTGACGAGATGCCAGGGGTCCACCGATTTGCCCTTGTCCCCCACGGAGGCCTTCTGGAGACCGGCGATGGACGAGTACGAGTAGTATTCGTCGCAGTTCTGGACCAGGATGTCGGAACTCGATTCCTGGATCCCGACCCCGATGACATACTTCCCGTACTCCTTGAGCTTCAGGACCAGACTGGAAAAGTCGCTGTCGCCCGTGAGGAGAATGTAGGTTCCGATTTCCGGACGAATGAAGACCAGCTCCATGCCGTCAATGGCCATGCGGATATCGGTGGCGTTCTTCTTCGAACTGCCGTATGCGGGCGCGAAGATCAGGTCGACCGACGCCTCCGAGAGCGGCACGATGTACTGGGGATACCGCCGCCAGTCGGCGTAGGCCCGCTGGACGGTGACCTTGCCCTTGATGATGTCGGAGTTGAGGAGCGTCTTGATCTCTTTGGAAAGATCGCTCCGGATGCCCATCGTCACGTTGTCGAAGTCGATGAGCAGCGCCGCGTTGGGCGCCGAAGACAGGATCGGGCCCGCCCCTTCGACATGCGGGGCGCGCGTGAAGTGGTTGATCATGTGATGTTCTCTCGCAACCGATGTTCCGGTCGCCGAGCTTCCCTCTCCGGTCCACCCTCTCTCCGGCGGCGCACGCCGTGATCGGTCGTGGAGCGGGGCTGGGAAGCCAGGGACCTAGCCGTGCCGGCGCAGGGCCTCGGCCCGCAACAGGCGAGCCAGTTCTCCGCGTCCGACCTTCCCGGCCGCCGTCGCCGGGAATTCGTCAAAAAAGTGGATCCGATCGGGCACCTTGTAGGTGGCCAGCGAGGGGCGGCACCACGCTCTCAACTCCTCCGCCGAGACCATGGCCCCTTCGATCATGTGCACGCAGGCGCAGACGGCCTCACCCAGGAGTTCGTCGGGGAGGCCCACCACCACTACATCCCGCACCGCCGGGTGGGTCGCGATTCTGTTCTCGACTTCCCGGGGATACACATCGAACCCAGCCTTAATGATAACATCGCCCTGGCGACCTACCAAATGCAGGTAGCCGTCCTCGTCCACGATGCCCATGTCGCCGGTGTGAAGGAACCGGTCGGCGTCGAAGTGCCGCCGGGTATTGTCGGGCTGCCGATGGTAGCCGCGCATCACGCCGGGGCCGCGAACCCGGATCTCCCCCAGGCTCTCGACCGGGAGCACGGACCCGTCGCCGTCGCACACGCGCACCGAGGCATCGGGCAGCGGCCGTCCCACGGTGAAGCGCTGCTTCTCGGGAGGATCTTCGGCGCGAGTCATGGACAGGGTGGACCCGGCCTCGGTGAGTGAATAGGCCACCTGCAGGTTCGGGCAAAGCTCCTCGCGCACATGGCGCAGGGCCGGATCCCCGATGGGGCCCCCGGTGACGATGCCGCTGCGCAGGCTGGAGAGGTCGCGCGGCATGCGCCGCTGCTGGTACAGCTCCGTCAGAAAGTGCGTGGGCACCCCGTAGTGCACCGTGACGCCGTGCCGTTCGATCAGATTCAGCGCCTCGTCGCCGTCGAAGCTCTCCTGCAGCACGATCGACGCACCCGTGCTCGCGGTGCCGAGGATGGCGGGACCCAGCGCAAAGGCGTGAAAGATGTCGCTGGGCCCGATGACGCGGTCCGTGGAGGTCACCCCCAGCTCCGCCACGGTCTGGCGCGCCGGTACCACCAGGTTGCCATGGGTCAGCTCCACCCCTTTCGGCTTACCGGTGGTTCCGGCGGTGTAGAGAATCGCGAAGAGGTCGTCGGAGGCGACGTCCGGGCGCGGACATTCCTTTCCCCGTCCCGCCGAGACCAGGTCTTCAAACTGGTAGATCTGGTCGTCGTACCAGAGGTCCTCTTCGCCGACGGTGATCACATAGCCCAGTTCCGGCAGATCCTCCAGCACGTCCTCGGCGAACTGCAGGTAGTCGATCCCCTCGAACATCTCGGGCGTCACCGCAGCCACGGCCTGCGAGTGACGGAGGCGGTAGCGCAGCTCCAGCGGCGGGAGGCGGGGATTCAGAGGCACCACGACGATCCCCAGCCTGGCCGCCGCGAAGACCGCCACGATGAACTCGGGGCAGCCGGGCAGCAGGATCGCGAGACGCTCGCCCCGCTCGATGCCCAGGTGGTGCAGGGATGCCGCCAGGTCGCGGGCCTGGCTCTCCACCTGGCCGTAGGTCATCATGCCGTCCCCGGAAAACAGAAACGGCCGGCCCGGAGCGGCGGCGGCGGCGGCCAGTACCGCGGCGGCAGTGGAGGGCAACGGACCTTGCGGAGAACTCATTCCGCCTCGCCAAGTACGGCCAGCACGACTTCGTCGGGCACGGCGTGCGTCCATCCGCCAGTCCCGTCCACTCGTCCGATGCGGTCCAGGAGGACGTAAGCGACGGACCCCGCGCGCATCTTCTTGTCGGTGCGCGTGCGCGCCAGCACGGCGGCGGCATCGGTGCCCTGAGGAAGGACCGTGGGGAGGCCGCAGGCGTCGAGCGCCTCGCGCAGCCGGTCGGCGGTACCCGGCGCGGTTCGCCCGATGCGCCCGCCCGCCCGCGCCTCCAGAATCATGCCGAGCGAGACGGCCGAACCGTGCGGAAGGGTGTAGCCCGATTCCGCCTCGAGCGCGTGCCCGAGGGTGTGCCCGAAGTTGAGCAGTTGCCTGAGCCCCCCTTCCCGTTCGTCGGCGCTGACGACGCGGGCCTTCAGTTCCACCGACCGGCGCACCACCGCTTCCATGGCGGCGCCGTCTCCAGCCAGCACCCCCGCGGCGGAGCGCCCGACCTCCTCGAAGTAGTCCTCGTCCAGGATCGCCCCGTGCTTGACCGCCTCGGCGAGCCCCTGGGCGCGCTCCGCCGCAGGCAGCGTGCCGAGGTAGTCGGGATCGGCAACCACCAGCCGGGGCGGGTGGAAGGCTCCGATCAGGTTCTTGCCGGCCCGGGTGTCCACCCCCGTCTTCCCCCCCACCGAGGCGTCCACCATGGCGATCAGGCTGGTCGGCACCTGCACCACCGGGATGCCCCGCAGCAGGGTCGCGGCCACGAAGCCGGCGAGGTCGCCGGTCACCCCGCCCCCGAGCGCGACCACGCAGCCGTCGCGTCCGAATCCGGCCGCCAGCAGCTCGTCGGAGAGGCGCGACCAGCTCCGGCGGATCTTGTTCTCCTCCCCGGCGGGAAAGGTGAACAGCTCCCCCCGCGCGCCGCCCGCGGCCAGGCCGTCCAGCAGAGCGTCGCCGTGCAGCCGGGCGACGTTGGAGTCGGCGATCACGGCATAGCGGTGGGCGGGCGCGTATTCGGCGAGCAGCTCCGGCATCGCATGGCGCAGGCCGCGGGACACGAGCACGGGATACCCTCGTCCCCCCCTCGTGCTCACCGGCACGGCGTGCGCCGCCGACGCGCGCGAACTCATGCGCCCTCCACGATCTTCGCCAACGGTGGAGCGGGTACCTCGCCGACCATCAGGACCGCCGCCGGCCGGCCATCCAGCATGCCGGGGTCGAGGGTCGCATCGGTCAGCGCCGCGGCCACCGCCTGGCCGCGGGACACGAACGCATCGCGCGCCGCTTCGTCCTCCCAGACCGACCACCACACCAGCCCCCGGCTGCCGCCGCCTTCCACAAGGGCAAACTGGTCGCCTTCCCAGCCGCGTATCGGCCGCCCATCCCCCGCGACCTCCTCGAAGAGAATCCCGATCTCCGCCACCCCGAGCGAGTTCGTGTAGGTCACCGAAGCACCGCCACCGGAGAACTCGATGTCGACCGGGGCATCCGGTTCGCGCCCGAATGCCCGTTCCGGTTCGAGCACCTGCTCGGTGGAGTGAGGAAGCAGCTCTCCGAAGGGAGGCGGCCGGCCGGGGCGCCGCTGCCACAGCACGCGGACATACTCGGTTCCCTGGACGTAGGGAAAGATGAGCGACTCGCGCACGATTCCGGGAGCGGTGCTCAGGACCGGTGACGAACTCGCGGCTCCCGCCAATGACGGCCCCATCAGGTCGATGAAGTTGGGAATCGCCACCAGGTCCACCTCCGCCCCCTGCTGCTTCTCGAGCGCGTACTCGAGCATCACGAGCGTGGCGTGGCCCTCGGCCGCCGCCTGGGCCGCGATCTGCCGGTCGTTGCCGCGCGCGCGCGCGGTCAGCGCGTCGAGGTCGACGGACTGGTCCTGGGCGGCATGGACGAGCTCGTGGACCAGCACGCTTTCCACCGTCTCCTCGTCCTGGCCGGATCTCACATAGAGCGCCACCGAGTCGGGATCGTAGAAGCCGGCGACCTGCTCGGTATACAGCGCCAGGAAGAGCGCCTCCAGATCGAGTGTTTCGGGCACGAGCCCCAGAAGCGCGTAGCTGTCGCGGATGCGCTCCACCTCGCCCTCCTGAAACTCCTCATCGAGCTTGAAGGTCAGATACCGGACCAGTTCCTCCTCGCTACGCCACTCGACGCGCACCGGCCTGGTAAAGCTGAACCCCGAGCGCTCGCTGATGTCCTCGAGCAGCGCGTTGGCCATCTCCTGCAGGGCGGCATCCGACGAAACGACCAATCCGCTGGTGGGCGATTCCTGGCTGCACGCAACGCTGGGCAGGAGGATGACGACCAGGAGCGCCCACCACCGGGCCGGCAACGCGGCCAAGTCGAGCATTCGGTGGATGCCCGGCCTCATCCCCGTCGCCCGGAACTCCCCGCGCGCCCATAGCGATCCGCGAGCCGGACCACGTCGTCCAGTTCGGGCGTCGACGCCTCCAGGATGTCCACGTCCGTCACCGCCTCCATGCGGTGCACGGTTCCGGGAAGGATGCGCACCGCATCCCCCTCCCTCATCATCCGCTCCTCCAGGTCATCCCGCGCGGGACCCAGCCACAGCCGCATCGACCCGGTCAGCATGTACAGGGTCTCATCCTTCTCACGATGGTACTGCAGCGAAAGCGCTTCGCCCGCGTTCACATGCAGGATCTTGCCCACGTAGCGTCCGGTGTGCGCCCAGATGAGTTCGTAGCCCCAGGGCTTTTCGACCCGGACCGAAAGTGTCTTCATCTCCAGGACTCCGCCAGTTGCCGCATCGCAGGGAATCTATCACCCGGGGCAAGTGCCGGGGACACCGGCTCCCGCCCGCGAAAACCCTCTGCAACAAACGCGCCCGCCACCCCTGCAGGCGGCGGGCGCGGATTGTTGCGGCATGCCGGCGCCGGCGTCAGCCTCCGAAGAACTCCTTGAACTTGTTCTTGTAGTCGTCGCTCTGCTGCACCCACATCTCGGTAATGGACGTGATGCCGTCCGGCTCCAGCACCAGCAGATAATGCGTGAACGACGCGAAATCGCCGACCTGCGCGGCTTCCAGGCGGTCCATCGCGTTTCCGCGTGCATCCAGCGTGATCGTGTTGCCCCGCGACGAAGTGCCGACGCCCGTCGGCGATATGGCCGCGAGGTAGCTCTGGTAATGCAGTCCCGCAGGTGGCGCCGGCAGCCGGTTGAGTTCCACCAGCAGCGAGCTCTCGTAGAAGGACCCGGCGCCCGAGCCTCCACCGAAGAAGGGCCTTATCCCCCCGTCCGCACCCAACTGGCCGAAGGTCATGGCCCCCTGCTGCATGAGGTTGGCGGAGCTCAGGTACTCCTGGAAGAGGAACGGCCCCCCGTTTGGCGAACTCGCCTGCCCGGACTCCGCGCTTACCGCGACGTGCGTGAAGTCGGCGAAGTCCTGATCCATCGACACTTCCAGCTTCGCGTGGTACACGTCCTCCGAGGATGACGGCGAGAAGGTCGAGCCCATCATCATCATGTCCATGTCCATCGCGGGGTAGATCGTGGCATCCGCGGCAGAGTAGGAACTCGAGCCCGCGTCGTACAGCCAAAGCTGGTACGAACCACCGGAGAGCGGCGAGAAGCCTTCCAGCGTGACATCGATCTGGCCCGGCGCGGCGAAGGAGTTGGCGCCCCCGGAGAGCTCGGGTGCGTTGGGCACCACACCAGCCGGGAAGGGCGCCATGGCGTTGTTGATGACGTTGCCGTCGGCATCGACGTCGGGACCCAGCTGCATCCGGACGGTCGGCGGCCCCTCCGGAATGGCGTCCTCGCCCGGCGGCCCCTCGTACAGGAGCAGATAGTTGTACTGCCCGGGCGCGACGTTGGCGCCCACTTCGTTCGAGCCGAACGGGGCGTTGGCCGCAGTGAAATCGCCGGCCGTGGTGACCTCCGCGCCTTCCGCCGGCACCGGCCAGAGGTCGCCGGGAGTGGCCCTGATGATGCAGTCGACTGTGCCGTTGCCGTCGGCGTCGGTCTCGATGATGCCCAGCGCCACCGGGTTGACGGGCGCGCCTACGCGCGTGATCGCGCTGTAGTTACACGTGACGCCCGAATAGACCAGTTCCCGCCCTGGGAGGAACGACAACTCGTCGGGAGCATCCACCGGAAGCCCCGTCAGCACCTGGTTGTGGTCCAGGTCACCGTTCACCTGAAGCGCCATGCGCGCCAGGACGACCGTATAGACCGTGGAAGGCTCAAGACCCGTAACCTCACCCCACATGTCCCAGTCGCCGGGCGCAAAGGCCGGGTTGCTGGAAATCGAAACCAGTTCATACATGCCGAAGTGATTGCCCAGCGCGGCCGAACTCTCCTTGAGGGCGGGAAGCCGGGGATCCTGTGAGGAGTTTCGGACGGCAGGGCCCATGTCCACGGCGGGGGCCGTAAACTGTCCATTGTTCACGTCGCGGAAGAACCCCCCCGCTCCCGTCCCCCGGTCGAACCCGTCCGGAACCGAGAAATCGAACCCGGAGACGACCGCCTTCGAGAGCGCGACCGAGCCGGAGGGGAACACCGCATCCCCGGGCGCGATCGTCATCTTTAGGACCGGCCGGTCCTCGGTGAGGTCGGTGATGTTGTCGGTCTCGCAGGCGGCCACGAGGAGCGCGCCGCACAGGGCGACGCCCACCGCGTGCAGCCGGATTCGCGTGCGTGCTGCTTTCATTTGATCGCCTCCTGCCCGCTAGCGGTTGAGTCCGGGGACGTACGTCAACCCGATCGACAGGCGGATGTTGTGGATCATGTCCTGTTTGTCCGGGAGGTCGGTGCGTTCCGCATCCGGGAACCGGCAGGTCCCGTCGCTCTTGCAGTTGCGGAGTCGCTCCTGGACCGGGTTCAGGACATCGCGGTCGAAGTCCCGGTAGATGACGTCGCGCACGTCCACCTGGATCCCGGCGGCCTCCGTCACCGCGTAGCGCACCCCCGCCCCCCCCAGCACCATCTGATGGGTCACGCGCCGGAAGTCGTCGTTGGCCTGCGTATCCAGGTAAAGCGTGGCTCCGCCCCCGCCGACGACGACATATGGATCCAGCGAGCTTCCCGGCATGACGCTGATGTGCGCGTTCAGGCCGTAGTGGAGCGCGCTCAGCGTCTGGCCTACCTCGTAGATGCGGGTGCTGTCGGCACCGAAGTCGATGGCGGCCACGTAGAAGCTGCCGTCTGTGTCGGCGCGGTGGAACTGAATCGCAGGCCCCACCGCGATGCGCGGGGTGAGCTGATACAACGCCTCCAGCGCGAGCATGGGGCTGTTCATGAGCGAACTCGACGGGGCGTACATCTGGGTTCCCGCGGATACCTCTACGCTCCAGGCGCCCTGTTCGGACTGGGCGTGCACGGCCGAGGGCAGCGCCATCACCAGCCCGGCCAGCGCCAACCGGTTCAGTACTCTCATCAGTCTATTTCCTCCCGTTTTGCCACGGGGTAGCACGGCCAGGCCTCCCTCTCTGCAAGCGAGCCGCATCAGAACTGCAGCTGGAAGCTGAAGACCTGGATGTTCTCCAGCTGCTCCATCGACGTGTAGGCGTAGTCCACGCTCAGCGTGCCCAGCTCCCCGACCGGGAGCCGCAGGCCTCCACCCGCCGCGGCCGCGTGCATGAGCCCGTGGTCGATCTGGTCTTCGTTCGCGAAACGCTTGCCGGCCCGCACGAACGCCAGTCCCATGAAGCCGTACTCAAGTCCAAGCGCGGTTTCCTGGGGCGCGTCGACGGGATCGTTGATGTCGGCCATCAGCCGGAGCGACTGGTCCGCGTCCGGAGATACGATCGCATCGGCGCCCCCGATCAGGTCCAGCATCACGCTGAAGCGGAACGACGTGGGGAGCTCGAGATGGTCGGTCGCCGCGGACAGTTCCACCACCCGGATGAAATCGGCGAGTTGGGACTCGGAGAACGAAGTGTTGACCCGGCGGTCAAGCAGGTTTCCCTGGAATCGGCCCGAAGTCCCGAGGTTGGTGAGCGACGCCCCGAGGGTGACGCCGTAGAGCCCGGTGCGGAACACCGTGCTCATGTCGACGCCGACGTAGCTCGCCGTCGCGTTGGTGATCCCTTCCTCGACCACCTTGCCCGCCACGCCCACCGTGAGGCGGTCGGTGATGGGCTGCGCGAAGTGCAGCCCGATCGCGGTTCCCGTCCAACTGAAGGCCGCGGCGGTCGGATCCTGTTCGCCCCCGTAGCCGGCGTTGGGCCAGTACTCGCTCTGCCAGGGCATTTCCCCGGAGTCGAGGGTGTTCACGCTCACGCCGATGCGGGTGAACCCGAAGGGCATCACCACGCCCACAAAGGTGTGCTGGATGTCGAGTTCCTCGAAGAGCCGCGCCGTCGTCATTCCGGCGGAAAAGCCGTCGATGCGCGACATGGCCGCGGTGTTCCAGTAGAGCGACGTGACATCGTCCGACGCCGCTCCGAAGGCGCCTCCCAGCGCCTGGCCCCGCGCGCCGACGCCCAGCGCGAGGAAGGCGGCGCCCCGGGTTCCGACCCGGGTCACGATTTGTTCCGGCGTCGAGGTCAGCGTTTCCTGAGCCTCAAGCATCTCCGCCGTCGCCACGAGCGTGAGCGCTAGCAGCAGTGCACGGTTCATTGATCTATCTCCTTGGCCTCAGGCTCAGCGAATGACGACGAACTTGCCCATCTTCTTCTGGCCGCCGGATTCGAGAACGAAAATGTACAGTCCCGCTCCCAGGTTGGTGCGCTCGCGGGTCTGCATGTCCCAGTTGAGGTCACCCCCGCAGTCTCCGGCGCCGCAGTAGGCATCGATCCCCTGGAGATCCTCGGGACCATAAATGATCTCCTGGATGAATCGCCCCGCCACGTCGAAGATGCGGATGGTCCCTTCCTGGGGAAGGTTCGTGAACTTCAGAACCCGTGCGTCGGTCGCGCGCTCGAACGCGCTTGCGTACAAGTACGGGTTGGGCACCACGTGCACGTCGTCGAGGGAAACCGCACCCGTCGCCGCGGCCTCCGCCGCCGTGATCGCCCTTTGAACGTCCACCACCACCTCGTCGCCCGACTGAAGCGGGACCAGCCACGGGACCGTCAGCGTGACCTGCTCGGTCACCGGGATGTAGCCGGATTCGGTCGACCCTCCGGTGGTCGGATCGCAGGAGGGACGCGGGGCGTCGCAGCCGAGGGTCACGTCGAAGGTCGCGACCGTGGCCGTTTCCGTCGCGGGCTGCCCGCCCGCGTCGAGGACCGTGTTGCCCTGGTCGTCGGTCACCTCCCGGGTCACGGTCTCGACGAAGTAGATCTGGTCGCCCGGCACCCACACGCCCGCCGGAACCTCCACCCGGGCCGTGTCGACCCCCTGTCCGACGAGCACCGATTCCTGGTGGTCGACCACCGCAATCTGCACATCGCGGCCGTAGGTGTTATTGCGCACCGAGAACGGAAGCGAGTACGACTCCAGGGCTTCGACGTCCGGATTGACCTCCTGAACGGCTGCCAGGACATCCTCGCCCGTGCTCGAGGTCGAGGCCGCCGGCCGCCCCGACAGGGATGCGGCTACGGTGGCCTCGATCGCGGGATCGGGAAGCTGGAAGGGCGCGCCAGCGCCCCAGGAGTCCGCGTTCCAGACGATCGCGTACTCTCCGTACTCGTCACCGCCCGCATACCCTGACGGACTCGTCAGCCACCACACGGTGGGCTGCACGCGCGGCGCGACGGTGTCGGCCGATTCAGTGGTGAAAACCCTGGACGGCGGGTCCAGCGTACCCCCCTCCGCAGCGTCCACCGACACCGTGAAGAAGGGAAAGTCCTCGCGGCTGAAGAAGGCGCCGGGGGTGGCCTCGTCGCCCTCGAGGGTGGTCGACGCGAGCAAGGGGGTGGACCCGGCGGCAACCACCATGCCGAAGCCCCCCTCGAACACGGTGGTGCGCTGCATCGAGCTCTGCATCGCGCTGTCCACCGGCAGTTCCTCCAGCCCGGACATGGTCACGGTGCCGGACCGGTTGAAGTCCACGCTGGCAATCACGACCTCCTTCGGCTCCCCCTCCATGCCGGTTATGGTGCGCACCGTCTGCGCGGCCACGGTGGTCTGGGAGGAGGTCGGCGAACCGGTATCGTCCAGGTTGTCCACCTGGTTGACCACCAGCTTGTCGCCGAAGACGACGCGGTACTGCCCGGAGACGGGCGAGGTTCCGACCACGGACAATTCGACCGGCACGGTGGAGTTCCCGCTGCGGGAGACCTCGTTCAGTTCGGCCCGGCTGGCACCTGCCGCGAGGTTGAGGGGCGCGTACACCACCGCCACGTTAGGGTTGGTGCCCGACGCGGACACGGCTCCGATCAGCTCGGGCGCGAACACCACCTCCTCGGCCAGCAGCGAGTCGACGTGCGTGCCGCGCACCACGTTGAATGTGGCTCCGCGCGTCTCCGTGACGATGGAGTAGGTGTAGGTGACGCCGGGGATCAACGATTCGTCCTCGAATACGTTGGGCAGCGTGCCATCGTCCTCGGCCTCGAAGGTGGTGTAGGGCTGCCACCCGAAGTTCGACCACTTGGAGGTCTCGTCGAAGACCGGGTCGCCGTCGCAGTCCCCGTCCTGCGTCCAGGTGGAACCCCCGTCGCAGGATTTGAAGACGTGGATGGCGGCCACGTTGTTGTTGGAGCGTGCCGCGATCGAATCCGCCAGCCAGTAGTTGCGCGCGACGTCGGCGCTCACATCGAGGTTGGCCAGGTAGGGATCGACCCATTCCTCCGGGGTATCGTCGAAGAAGAGCGAGATCTCGTTTCCGTCGATCTCACCCGTAGATGCGGCCTGGCCTCCAACCACATCCACCGCGGATATCACCGGCGGCGGCGCCGTCTCGGGCCCGAGGTACATCTGCTGGTAGAAGCCGATGGCGTTGTCCAGGGCGGACTCCATCGAGGTGGAGTCCGCGGCGCCCACCAGCGCCACCACGAAGGGGACGGTGTCGCCGGGGGCCATGTGCACCGGACCCACGGCGATATCGGCGATATTGCCGTAGCTGTTGGTATAGCCCGACGGAAGCGTGTCCGCCCACAGGGCCACGCACCCGCGGCTGCCGCAGGCGTCTGCGTAGATGGTGTCCGGCTGGCCATCGTGGTTCCAGTCCCAGGTGGGCGCACCCGCTTCACCCTCGCCAGGGACGTACTTGTTGTAGACCCCCGTGCGCTCCGGCCACGCTTCCGGCCGGAAGATCCGGTGGTAGGCGCCGTCGGAAAGGTCGCCCGGCGTCTCCCCGTCCAGCGTGTATTCGCCGATCGAGGCGAAGTGCCCGAAGTGGGCGCGCTGGCTGCGGCTCCAGGTGCGCGGAATGCAGCCCCCGAACCCGCACTGGCGCTGGTGCTGGAACATGATGGTGTCGCCGGCGCGCGGGTGCGCGGGATTATAGAAGTCGCTCGACGGGTCGCTGAAGAGCTTGTAGCGCGCGTCGCCGATGGGCGTCTTGAGGAACACGATGCCCGCGCCCGCGGCGCCGTTGTCCCAGTCGTCGCTGCCGGTCCGGTTGCAGCCGGAACCCGGGGGATCGATCGCGTCCGCGCAGCGGCTTCCGGTCTCTTTCCAGAGCATCGCGCTGCGCACGGGATCGAAGTAGTGGGCGTCGCCCTGCCCCTGCAGCAGCGGATCGACGTTGATGCCGATGTAGACGGAGTCGTAGGTCATCCCGACGCCGTACACTTTCTCGGACTCGTTGACGATGATGGACTGGAAGTACATCACGTTTCCGACCGTCGGAAGTCCGAAGTAGAACCCGTCGTAGAACTGGGTGAGTCCCAGCGGCCAGCCCGCGTAGTTGGGCGATCCGGCGCCTCCGGGAATCACCGTCCCGTAGCGTTCGAGAGCGTTTCGGTACCAGTCGCTCAGCTCGCCGTAGGTCTGCCAGTCGCCGAGGAACTTCTCGGTGCTCTGCATCTCCTCGGGCACGCGCCAGAACGCGAACGGATCATAGCCGTACGGATCCATGGAATCGTACATGGCCCCGAATTCCGGCGCGGAGGCCTGGAGTTCCAGATACGATTCGGCCGGGATCGGGTGGCTGCCCTGCCATCCGGATGCGGGGAGCGTCGTCTCGCAGTCGGAGGTAGGAGTGAGCTGGAATCCGGAAAACATCCAGCCGTCACGCGGGGCCGAGTGATTCGTGCAGGTGGCGTCCTCGGTGGTCTTGGCCGCCAGGTTCAGCAGATCGACCGGGCTCCGGTCTGAAGCCCACAGCTTGTCGCCCCCACCCTGTACCGCCCCCCCGATGATGAGGGTCGTCATGTTCACCGTATAGCCGCCGCCGCCGAGCCCGCTGGTGGCCGGGTCGATCACGTCCGGCAGGTCGCTCGCGGGCGCGCCCCACTTCATCCCCATGTCGAAGATGGCGGAAGTGTAGAATCCGTTGATCTGGCGGACATACCAACCGGTGCGGCAACCGAAGTTGAAGCGGCTTGAGAAGCCCTGGATGTTCTGCAGGCACCATACGTTGGATCCGTTGGTGCGAACCCCGGCCGCGCCCTCGTCGCCGAACGCCCGCAACTGGAAGAGGTTCGGGCGCGTTGGCACCACAAGATCGTTACCCACACCCCCCGCGTCGATGACCGTCACGTCTTCCTGGGCTCGCGCTTCGCCGGGCGTACCCAGCGGCAGCACCAACAGGCCCGCGATGAGGAGGCCTCCTCTGCGCGTAAGAAGTTTCTTCATGAGAACTCCGATTGGACAAGTTTGGCGTCTCTTTGCATGCCGGCGGCCCATGGGCTGTTAGAAGGTGACCCTCATGCCGGCCGTGATCGTCCTGCGCTGCCCGATGAAGTGCGGGCGGTCGAAGAAGGTGGAATCCGTGCTGGTCCCCACCGTGTTCCCCGCGCGGCGCCGGCTCTGGTCCTCGGAGCCGTCGGTGCACTTCCCGGTCGACTCGTATACCTGAATGCAGTTCAGGCGGTCGGTCAGGTTGTTGACGTTCACGAAGAACCCGTAACGGACGTTGTTGATGGTCCAGTCCTTGCGCGCCTGCATGTTGAGGGTCATGAGCATGGGCGCGCGCCCGCTGTAACGGTCGAACTGTTCGAGTTCCCCGAAGCCCTCGAACGTCAGCGTCGGCGTGTAGGGCAACCCGCTCGACCCGGAGAAGATCACCGAAAGGTTGGTGTTGGCGAGCACGTCGCCGAACGGGATTTCGGGCACGTCGTCACGCACCGCGAGCCGGAAGACGCCGGTGAACTTGTGGGGCTGGTCGATCTCGCAGGGGATCTCGTCCCTGATGAAGGGGTCGCCCTCGTCCGTCTGGGCCTCGAATTCCCGCTCCGGGTCCGCGGCGTTGGTGCGGCACGCCGAGAGGCCGTAGTTCACGTCGAAGCCCCAGTAGTTCTCCACACGCCGGCGCAGCGCGATCTCGATACCCCGCGTGGTCGCGAAATCCTGGTTGGTCAGGACGGCGTAGTCCGGCGCGGAAAAGCCGTAGGTCGCGCCCGGATCGATGACCGTATAGGGCGGGCTGCCGACGCGGGCCACCCCCGTGAGGCCGCTCTGGTCCTTCGAGAAGATGACGGCGGAAAGGGCGTACTGGCCGTCGATCTCCTGCGAATACCCGATCTCGTAGGTCGTCGCCTGCTCGGTGACGAGGTGCGGGTTGCCCAGGAAGGGAGTTTGCCCCGCCGAAGCGTTCACGAAGATTGCGGGTCCCGCGATGGTTCCCTCGCGCGCGGTGCCGATCCCCGAGTTCCGGTAGTTGTTGATGAGAATCGGGTTCTGCGAGAGACGCTGGAAGTTCAGGAACAGGCTCGAGCTCTCCGTGACCGGGAAGCTCACACCGATCCGGGGAGAGAACTGTGAGCGGGTATCCGCCTCCGAGAAGTCGTCGGAAGACGCGATGCGCGTGGCTTCGTCGCGGACGTCGAAGGTGCAGCCGGCGAGCGTCCAGCTCGGATCGGCCGAAACCGTGGACGTGCTGACGGTTTCGGTCGCCGCATCGTACTCGCGCACGGTGACGTTCTGCCACTGCGAGGGATTGCTGCATACGTCGAGCGCGGTGGTGCCGTTGGTCGGATCGACGGGATTGGCGAAGAATAGCCCGCTCGCCCTCCCGTAGTCGAAGCGCGCGCCCAGCTTGAGCGTCAGGAAGTCGTATTCGATCTGGTCCTGGATGTAGACGGCGCCGTCCCAGGGCTGGGCCTCGAATAGCTGGTGCAGCTTGACCACGTCGTTGACACCCACGTCGTCCCATTCGTCATAGGTAAGGTCGTGACCCTGGTAGAACACGCCGCCCGAGATGTTGTGGTTGTCCGAGACCTGCGACTGGAAGTCGAAGCGGCCCGTTGTCGTCAGCACGCTCTCCCCGCCCCAGAAGCGGTCGGTCCCGGCGGTGGGCGTGTTGTTGTACACCGCGGGGCCCGGAGCCACGAAGCCGCCATTGAAGTTGGGGTCCTCGTAGTGGTTCTCCAGGCAGACACCGCTCATGACGTTGCAGGTCTCGCGGCTCTGGTCGAAGCGTCCCACCGTGATCTTGTAGGCGGAACGTCCGAAGGTGTGGTCCCAGCGTGCGATGAACAGGTTGCGGTCCAGCCGGAGCGAGTTCTGCACCAGGTTCTGGTAGTCCAGAGTTCTGGTCCGCGCCAGGTAGTAGGCGCTGTCGGTGGCCGTGGTCATGTACTCCAGCGGGTTGACGGCGAGGGTCCAGTCGAAGTCGTAAGGCTTGTACTCCCGCTCGTACCCCGCCCAGGAAAGGTTCAGCTTGGCCGCCGGGGTCGCGTAATAGGTTAGCTTGGCGTAGCCGTCCCGTACTTCGTCGAACCCGGTCGCCCGCCAGCCGGGGATGACGTCGTTGGCGTCGGGGGTGTTGAACTCGGTGGACGGGTTCGACGGGTCGAAGACATCGTAGTCGAACTCGTAGGCGCGGGCCGCTCCGTACCTCTGTCGGCCGGCGATGAGGAAGCGCAGGTTGTCGCCGGTCATGGGGATGGGACCCGATATGACCCCTTCGAACATGTCGAACCCGCGGGTCTGGTCGTACTGGTTGCCCAGCCATCCGCCCACCTCGGAGGACCGGAACTCAAGCTCGCCCTGCAGCTCGTCGGAGCCCTCGGGGGTAGCGTAGTTGACGACGCCCGATAGTGCGTTGCCATACTGAACGTCCAGCTGCCCCGTGAAGATCGCCACCTGCTCGATGGCCTTGTTGGTGATGTCGAAGGCCGGGCCGCCGAGCGCGAAGTTGTTGATCGGAATGCCGTCGATCATGACCGTCGTCTCGGCGCCCCGTCCGCCGCGGATCCGGAGGGCTGTAACTCCCTGCCTCTGCTGCGCGAAGGAGACCACCGTGGTGTTGTCTTCAGGAACCTGCAGGAAGCCCTGCTCCAGCTCGAGCACGCCCATGATGTCGGTCACCGGGAGCGCGTCGATCTCGTCCCTGGAGATCATCTCGAGCGACCCGGTCTGGCCCTCCACCACCAGCGGGGTGCGGCTGGTCGACACCACGACTTCACCCAGTGCGATGGCCTCGGTGGCCAGCTGGAAGTTCTGCTGCACGGTGACGTCGATGGAGACGGCGACGTTCTCGCGCCGCTCGCTGGCGTAACCGATCAGTTCGGCCACCAGCGTATAGGTGCCGGGCGGAACGTTGATGATGAAAAAGCGGCCGTTGTCCTGGGTCAGCGACCCGCGCCCGGTCCCGTCGATGAAGACCGAAGCGTTTGCGAGGGGCTCGCCGGTGGCTTGATCCGTGACCACGCCGGTCACTTTTCCGGTTTGGGCGGCTGCCGGCGCGGCGGTGAGCAGAATCGCCGCCGCGGCGATCCCGAGCAGTCCCGGGGTCGCGGAGAGAATACGTGTCATGATCGCCTCCTTGAACCAACGAAAAACGGGCGTCACCGCAGAGGTGCGCCCGCTCTCGAAGCGCCGATACGACAATATCGGTGTCGGATTAGAACGTTTTTGGTTTCCTGTCGGGTTTTTTGTCGGTGTCGATCGAACAATGGATTGCGTCACAGGCAACCTCCCTGCCGAGTGTGTACCCGGAAACCGCTTCCGAACACGCCCTGCCGGACGGCGACCTTCCCCAATCCCCCTCACGTACCTGCCCCACCCGAGTCGCTGACCTCGGTACGTCAGCCCGGATTGGGAGCATACTAACACAGCCGCCATCCCCTGCAAAGGGGACCTTCCGGTGCGGGATCCGGGACGCACGAGGCGGGGTATTTGCAGCGGAGATCGGCGGAGTGCGACGAAATCGCGGTTACCTTTTCGTTACATGAGCCTGACCAGACCGTGACATCATGTTTCCCGCAAAGGCCCAACCCCGGATAGACATGAAGACCCCTGTTTCGGCGATTCGAGCACTGCTCGCGGTGCCGGCGGTATCGTGGAGCCTGCTGGCGACGGCCGCGCTGGCCGGCGGCTTCGTGTGGGGTTCCTGGCGCAACCTGTGCGGCGACTGCCCCTCCATCGCCCAGATTCACAACTGGGAGCCCCGCCAGACCTCGAAGCTGCTCGCCCGCGATGGCCGCATCATCTCGGAGTTCGGCATCCAGCGCCGTACCCCGGTGGCCATAGGCTCGCTGCCCGCCTATGTCCCGGGCGCCTTCGTCGCGGTCGAGGACAAGCGCTTCTACAACCACGGTGGCCTGGACCCGATCGGCATTGCGCGCGCGGCCCGCGACCTGGTTCTCACCCGATCCCTGGAGCACGGCGGAGGAAGCACGCTTACGCAGCAGCTGGCGCGCAACATCTGGGAGGAGGACATCGGCTTCGAGAAGCGGCTGGTACGCAAGCTCAAGGAGGCGCAGGTCGCGCTGGAGCTGGAGCGGGCCTACACGAAGGACCAGATTCTCGAAGCCTACATGAACCAGGTGAACTACGACGGGGTGTACGGCATCGAGGCGGCCGCCCGCAAGTACTTCGGCAAGCCGGCGACGCAGATCAACCCGGCAGAGGCCGCGCTCCTTGCGGCGATCCCCAACCGTCCGCGCCGCTACAACCCCTTCCTCAACCCGGAAGAGTCCCAATCGCGGCGCGACCTGGTTCTGCGCCGCATGGCCGAGCAGGGGATCATCAGCCCGGCAGAGCTTGAACGGTGGTCGGCGGTTCCACTCCCGACGCCGGGCACCCGCAGCGGGGGACCGGTGGCGCCCTACTTCGAGGAATGGATCCGCCAGATTCTCGACGACCGCTACGGCAGCCAGCTGTACACGGCGGGCCTCGAGATCCAGACCACGCTCGACCTGGACATGCAGTTCCTGGCCGAGCGGGCCATGGAGTGGGGATTCGGGCGCGTCGAGGCGCGGCCCGGGTTCGACCACCCCCTTTATGCGGAGTTCGCGGAGGCTACGGAAGCCTTCGAGACGCCGTATGTCCAGGGGGCGATGATCGTTCTGGAGCCGTCGACCGGCGAGGTGCTCGCGATGGTCGGGGGCAGGGATTTCGTCCACTCCAAGTTCAACCGCGCCACCCAGGCCATGCGCCAGCCGGGCTCTTCGTTCAAGCCCTTCGTCTACGCGGCGGCGGTGGAGAGCGGAATCCCGCCCTCGCACGTCGTGGTCGACGCGCCCTTCGCCTACATGCAGGTGAGCGGCGAACCGTGGCTGCCGCAGAACTTCGACGAGATCTTCAAGGGGCGCATGACCATCCGCCAGGGCCTGCGGGAATCGCGCAACATGATCGCCATCAGGCTCGGGTGGGACGATGTCGGCATCGAGACTGTCGCCCAGATGGCGACCCGGCTCGGCCTGAGCACCGACATCCCGCGCTTCCCGTCGGCCACGATCGGATCGGCGGAGGTTCTTCCCATCGACATGGCCAAGGCGTACGCCTCGTTCGCGACCCTGGGCACGCGCGTCGAGCCGCACGGCATCCTGCGGGTGGAGAACGCCGAGGGCCAGGTGCTCTGGGAGCCCCAGCCGGAGAAGACGCCGGTGATGGACAGCCTCGAGGCCCGCGTGATCGTGCACATGCTGGAGGACGTGGTCGCGGCCGGAACCGGCTACACGGCGATCCGCATCATCGCCGGGCTTCCGCACGAAGTCCCCGCGGCCGGCAAGACCGGGACGACCAACAATTCGACGGACGCCTGGTTCAACGGCTTCACGCCCGACCTGCACGCGATCGTCTGGTACGGGATGGACCAGCCCCAGGAAATCCGCCCCAACTCTACCGGCGGCGGCGACGCGGCCCCCGTCTGGGGCACCTTCATGCGCAGCGTGTACTACGGGTGGGAGGGCGACGAGACCCGCCCCGACATGCCCCCGCTGCGGGAGATTCCGTCGCGCTGGCCGCTGCCGGAAGCCCTCCTCCGGCTCCAGGTGGACAACAAGACCGGGCTTCTGGCCTCCGAGTGGTGTCCGGAGGTTCAGCGCTACCAGGAGATCTTCATTCCGGGCACGGAGCCGACCGAGCCCTGCGACGCCTCGCGGATCTTCGGCGGCGTGCCGCGCTAGAGCTGCTCGACTCCGTTCGCGGTTACCCGGTGGGACAGCAGGGGCGTCTGCGGCGGCGGAACGTCCTGAGCGACCCGAATCGCTCGACGGAGCATCTCCGACGCCCTGTCGGCGTCCTCCGACGTGGCCGCGTACACGACCCCCAGGGTGCTGCCGGCCGCTACCTTTTCCCCGACCTGGACTTCCAGCCTGAAGCCTACACCGCGGTTGATGGTTGCCCCGAGCCGCGTCCGGCCGCCACCCAGCTCGACCACCCCGTGGCCCAGCGTCCGCGGATCGATGGCCGCCGCAAAGCCGGACGATTGCGCGCGCACATAGCGGCGAACCCTTGCGGCCGGCAGCCTCTCGGGACGGTGAACCGCCCGGGTGTCGCCGCCCTGAAGCGCCACCACGCGCGCGAAGCGTTCCAGCGGGCGGCCCGAGTCGAGCGCGGCGGCCGCCCGCGCCCGGGCGCTTCCCGCATCGCGCGCGAGACCTCCGACGACCATCATCTGGGCAACCAGGCCGAGCGTCACTTCCCGAAGATCGGCGGGACCGCCGCCGGCCAGGCAGTCCAGCGCCTCCGCCACCTCCAGCGCGTTGCCGATGGCGCGCCCAAGGGGACGATCCATCGCCGTCACCAGGGCGACCGTCTCGACTCCGGCACGCTCGCCCAGGGTCACCATCGTCCGCGCCAGTTCCAGCGCGCGCTCGATCCCGGGCAGAAAGGCGCCGGAGCCTGCCTTGACGTCGAGCACCAGCCCGGTCAGCCCCTCCGCGAGCTTCTTGCTCATGATGCTGGTCGCGATCAGGGGAATCGACGACACCGTGCCGGTCACCGAGCGAAGATCGTAGAGCCGGCGGTCGAGGGGCGCGATCTCCGGGGTCTGCCCGATCATCGCGAACCGCTCCCCCTCCAGTATCGACACGAAATCGTCGAGCGCGATGTCGGTGCGGAAGCCCGGAATCGATTCCAGCTTGTCGAGGGTGCCGCCCGTGTGGCCGAGACCGCGGCCCGACATCATGGGCACGTAGAGCCCCAACTCCGCCGCGAGGGGAGCCAGAACCAGCGACACCTTGTCTCCGACGCCACCCGTAGAGTGCTTGTCGACCCGCGGGCCATCGAGATGGGAGAGATCCAGCGAGGCTCCCGAGGCGATCATCGTGTCGAGGACGGCATCCAGCTCGGCGCCCGAGAGGCCACGGAACCAGACGGCCATCAGAAAGGCGGCCATCTGATAGTCGGGGACGTCACCCTCCAGATACGCGCCAAGGAAGGCCTGCAGCTCTCCGGCTTCCAGGGTCTGGCCGGCGCTCTTGCGCTCGATGATGCGAATCGCGCTCATGGAGGTACGCGGGCGGTCGACGGCGACCGGAGCCGAGTGTGATGTTGTTGGGGTCATTTGTGAGTGCGGGTAGGATCCAATCCGGAAAACAGCCTCCAGAACAGTGAGAGACAGCCTCGCATGCGCGTGCTCGGCATCGATTATGGCGAACGGCGAATCGGTGTCGCAATCAGCGATCCGACGGGTACCTTCGCCACGCCCCTGCCTACCCTGACGCGGCGGCGCGGCAAGCGGCCGCCCATGGGCGCCCTCCAGGCGCTCGCGCGTGACCACGGCGCGATCGCGCTGGTCGTCGGGCTCCCACTCGCCGCAGACGGGACCGAGACGGATTGGTGCGCCGAAGTGCGCCGTTTCGGAGATCGACTCGGTGGCAGCCTGGAACTCGACGTGTACTATGTCGACGAGCGCATGACATCCGCCAGCGCGGAGAGGGTCGTACGCTCGCTCGCACTGCCCCGGCGCAAGCGGGAGCAAAAGGAACGCGTGGATGCGGCGGCGGCCGCACTGATTCTGCAGAGATGGCTGGACGCGGGAGAGAGGCGCCTCAGGTGACCAGGTGGGTGCAGGCCGCGGCGACGGTCATTGCCGGGCTGGTGCGGAAGGTCCCCCGCGGGTGGACGAGGGCCGCGGCCGCCGGCGCGGCTTCGATGCTCCGGAGGGTCGTCGCCGGAAGCACCTCGGCAACGCGGGCCATCGGCAGGCGGGGCGCGGCCCTGGGCTGGCCGAGGATCGCGCTCGCGACGGCTGCCGGCGTGATCCTGCTCGGCGGCGGGTCGGTGCTGCTCTGGCTGGCGGCGCCGGTCGAGACGCCCGGCGGCATGCCACCGGACGGCGAGACCGTGGTGTTCACGGTCGCGCCGGGAGCCACCTTCGGGCAGATCACCGACACGCTGGTGGCGCGCGGACTGATACGCCGACCGCTCCTCTTCCGCGTCTACGCGCGGCTGCGGCGCGACGAGCGCAACGTTCGCGCCGGCACGTATGCGCTGGACGCCGGAACCGGATGGCCGCGCCTGCTCGACGCCCTCGTCGAAGGCCGGGTCAGGATGGTGGCGGTCACCATTCCCGAAGGCTTCACGCTTCCCCGGATCGCCACCCGCGTCGCCGGCATCACCGAACTGCCCGCCGACACCGTGCGCGTCAGGCTGGGCGGGGAAGACGCCCACACCCGCTGGAATCTGCCGGGGCCGGGTCTGGAGGGGTACCTGTTTCCGGACACCTACCTCTTCGCCGGCGGTGTCCCGCTCGACGCCGTGGTCGACGCGATGAGCGAGCGCTACCGGAGCTACTGGACCTCCGAGCGGGAGGCGCGGGCCGCGGAGCTGGGACTGTCGGAGCGGGAGGTGGTGACGCTGGCGTCGATCATCCAGGCGGAGGCTCGCGCATCCGGCGAAATGCCCGCGATCTCGGCGGTCTACCACAACCGCCTGCGCATCGGCATGCTCCTGCAGGCCGACCCCACCGTGCTGTACGCCCTGGGCGGCCATCGCCCCCGCCTGCTCTTCGCCGCGATGGACTCGGTAGCCGATCACCCCTACAACACCTACACCCGGGGGGGGCTTCCCCCCGGCCCCATCGGGGCGCCCGGAGCCGCCGCGCTGGACGCCGCGCTGCATCCGGCCGAGGTGGACTACCTGTACTTCGTCGCCAACGCCGACGGCTCGCACACCTTCTCGCGCACCCTGAGCGAGCACAACCGCGCGGTCGCGCGGTCGCGGCGGGGGGCCGCCGGAGCGGGTCCGGGCGGCCGATGACCGGCGCCGCGGACCCGCTCCGGCGCGCGCTCCGCCTGTTGGTAGTCACCCACCCTCGCCCCCGCTGCGGGCGGTCGCCGGAAGAGGTAGTGGGGGAGGTCGTGGCGGCCGGCGCCACCGCCGTTCAGCTGCGCGACAAGGAGGCGCCGCCGCGCGAACTCCTCGCCCTGGCCCGCCGCCTGCGCGCCGTCACCGCCCGCCACGGGGCCCTGCTGATCGTGAACGACCGGCTCGACATCGCCCTGGCGGCAGGCGCGGACGGCGTCCACCTGGGCCCCGACGACGTACCCGTCGCGGCGGCGCGCAGGGTGGTGCCCGACGGCTTCCTGCTGGGTCACTCGACCGACGATCCCGGCGTGGCTCGCCGGGCGGAGGCCGACGGCGCCGACTATCTCGGCTGCGGGACCGTCTTCCCCACCACCAGCAAGCCGGACGCGGGCGCGGTCATCGGGGTCGGCGGGCTCGCCGCCGTGGCGCGCTCGGTCGGCATCCCCGTGCTCGCCATCGGCGGCGTGACCGCCGAGCGCGTCCCGCTCCTGGGCGGGAGCGGGGCGGGCGGCGTGGCGGTGATCTCGGCGGTGATGGCGGCCCGTCGCCCCGCGAACGCCACACGCCGGCTGCGCGAGGCGGTGGAGGGGTGGCGCTGACGAAGCCCGGCTATCGCCCCTACATCCCTCCCGCTTCCAGGAACCCCGCCACTTCATCCCCGAAGACGCAGAACTTCCCCAATGTTCCCGAGTCGGGACCGTGCCAGTCGGAGCCACCGGTCATCAGCAGGTTCCACGACCGAGCGATCCGTTCCAGCGAGAGAATGCGCTCGGGTGAAGTTCGGGGCCTGTAGACCTCGATCCCCCTCAGGCCGGCCAGCTTGAGCCCGGGAAGAAGCCCTTCCAGAAGTTCGTAGGGAGGATGGGCCCAAACCGGAATGCCGCCCGACTCCAGGATGATCCGAATGGCTTCTTCAGCCGAAACGAAGGCCGTTGGAACGTATGCGGGATGCCGGTTCCCGATGAGCCGGTCGAACGCGTCCGGAACGCTGTCCGCGTACCCCTCCGCCACCAGAGCCCGCGCGAGATGGGGCCGACCCAGGCTGCGGCGCGAGGGCCCGGCGATTTCGACCACCGACTCGTAGCGCACGTGAACGCCGCGGACGGCAAGCCGCTGGATCATCTCCCGCATCCGCTCTTCGCGCCGGTGGCGGGCCCGGGTCTCGTACGCGCGCAGCCGGGGCGTCGAGGGATCCACGAAGTAGCCCAGGATGTGGAGCCCCCTGCCCGCGTGCGCCGTGCTGATCTCGATACCGGAAACGATCTCGATCGGGACTCGCGCGGCGGCCGCGCGGGCGCCGTCGAGACCCTGGGTGGTGTCGTGGTCGGTGAGCGCGATCACGTCCAGCCGCCCGGCGGCGGCGGCCTCCACGACACCCGACGGAGGCTCGGAGCCGTCCGAGGCCTGGGAGTGCAGGTGCAGGTCCAGACGCACCGGTTCAGTCGGAAGAGGTGGTGCGCCCCGACTCCGTAAGGACGATCACTTCATCGGCGAGTACCTTGAGCACGCCGCCCGAAACCGGATGTCGGGCACTGCCTCCGCCCACGAGATCCACATCCACCTCACCCTGCCCGAGCAGGGTGAGGAAGGGGGCGTGGCTGGGCAGGATGCCCACCTTGCCGTCCCATGCGGGCGCGACCAGCGAAGCCGCCTCGCCCTGGAAGAGCACACGCTCCGGGTTTACCACCTTGACGTTGAGGCGACTCATGCCGAACCCCCCAGCTCCTCGCCGGCGGCCACAACCTCGTCGATCCCGCCCTTCATGTAGAAGGCCTGCTCCGGCAGATGGTCGAATTCGCCGGCCACCACCCGCTCGAACGACTCGATGGTGTCGCCGAGCTTGACGTATCGCCCGGGGATCCCCGTGAACTGCTCGGCGACGAAGAACGGCTGGGAGAGGAAGCGCTGCAGCCTGCGCGCCCGGTTGACGATGATCTTGTCCTCCTCGCTCAGCTCGTCCATGCCCAGGATCGCGATGATGTCCTGCAGGTCCTTGTAGCGCTGGAGGATCTGCTGGACGCCGGTGGCCACCTCGTAGTGCCTCCTGCCCAGGAACTGGGGATCCAGGATGCGCGAGGTGGAGTCGAGGGGATCCACCGCGGGATAGATGCCCAGCTCCGCGATCGAACGGGAAAGCACCGTGGTGGCGTCGAGGTGGGCGAAGGCGGCCGCGGGCGCGGGGTCGGTCAGGTCGTCCGCGGGGACGTAGATGGCCTGCACGGAGGTGATGGAACCGTCCCGGGTCGAGGTGATGCGCTCCTGCAGCTCTCCCATTTCGGTCCCCAGGGTGGGCTGGTACCCCACCGCCGAGGGCATGCGTCCCAGCAGCGCGGACACCTCCGAACCCGCCTGCGTGAAGCGGAAGATGTTGTCGATGAAGAGCAGTACGTCCTGCTTCTCGACGTCGCGGAAGTACTCCGCGATGGTCAACCCGGAGAGGCCCACCCTCAGGCGCGCGCCGGGGGGCTCGTTCATCTGCCCGTAGCAGAGCGCGGTCGAATCCAGGACGCCGGATTCCTTCATTTCCAGCCAGAGGTCGTTCCCTTCGCGGGTGCGCTCGCCCACGCCGGAGAACACGGAGCGGCCACCGTGCTCCATGGCGATGTTGTTGATGAGCTCCATGATGATGACGGTCTTCCCCACCCCGGCTCCCCCGAACAGGCCGGTCTTGCCTCCCTTGACGTAGGGAGCGAGCAGGTCGACCACCTTGATCCCGGTCTCGAAGATCTCCGTCTTGGGCTCGAGGGCGTAGAACCGCGGCGCCTCCCGGTGGATCGGCCAGCGCTCGGGCGTGGCCCCGTCTTCCCCCTGCACCGGACCCATTTCGTCCACGGGTTCGCCGATGACGTTGAGGATGCGTCCCAGCGCCGCCTCGCCCACGGGCACGGTGATGGGCTGTCCGGTGTCGACGACCTCCATCCCGCGGGTCACGCCATCGGTCGAGGACATGGACACCGCCCGCACCTGTCCCCGGCCGATGTGCTGTTGAACTTCCGCGACCAGCGAGATCTCGCGGTCTTCGCCGGAAGTCGCCTGCAGGCGCAGGGCGCTGTAGATCTCGGGAAGATGGCCGGACTCGAACTCGACGTCGAGCACGGGACCGATCACCTGCACCACTCGGCCGATGTCTGTCTGGGACATGATCTGGGTCGTCTTATCGGTTTTCTGGATATGGACTCCGGCCCGCCCGAACAGGGCGGAAAAGCCTGGCGTATCGTGAGGGTTAGCCGACGCCTTCCGCGCCGCCCACGATCTCCGCGATCTCCTGCGTGATCTGCGCCTGGCGGGCCCGGTTGTAGGTGCGGGTGAGGTGTTCGATCATCTCTCCCGCGTTGTCGGTTGCGTTCTTCATGGCCGTGCGGCGCGCGCCCTGCTCCGCGGCCGCATTCTCCACCAGCGCCCGGTAGACCATGTTGCGCAGGTACAGGGGAATGAGATCGCGCAACACGCCGACCGCCGAGGGCGACAGGATGAACGCCTCGGCCGAAAGGGCTCCTTCAGACGGCTGCAGAGGCAGCAGCCGGAGCGTCCGTGGAGGCGTCGACATGGCGGAGCGGAACTCCGACGAGATCAGGTACACGGCGTCGATCTCACCCGCCTCGAAGGCCTCCCGCAGCGACCCGGACAGCCCCTCGGCGTCGCCGACGGTCGGGTCGTCGCTGATGTCGGTCCGGCTCGAAGCGATGGCCTCGCCGCGGAACCGGAAGTAGGCGAGCCCCTTGCGCCCGGCCAGATGCAGATCGACCTCCACCCCGTCGCTCCGCAGCCTGTCGAGCAACTGACGCCCCTCGCGAATCAGGTTGGCGTTGAAGGCTCCCGCCAGCCCCCGGTTGGCGGTCATCAACAGGATGGCGGCGCGCCGCACCTGCTCCGGCTTGCGCAGCACCGGCAGCGCCTCCGCGTATTCCGGTGCGTGCAGGCTGGAGACGATGGCGCTCAGCGCCTCGCTGTAGGGCCGCGCTGCCCTGACCCGGTCGGTGGCCCGCTTGAGCTTGGAGGTGGCGACCAGTTCCATGGTCCGGGTGATCTGGCGCGTATTCTCGACCGAGCGAATCCTGCGCTTGACGTCGCGGGCTCCGGCCATGTCAGCTCGCCGCTCCGTTGCCGGCGGCGTCGGAGTCGGCCAGGTACATCCCGGACCAGGCCTGGATCGCGTCCACCAGGCGGGTCTCGATCTCCTCGGTGAGCATCCCCTCGGAGCGCAGCCCGCTCAGCACGTCCTTCCCGGAGGTCGCGAGGAATTCGTGGAAGCCGCGTTCCCACTTGCGCACCTGCGCCACCGGGATCGCATCGAGATAGCCGTTGGTGACGGCGTAGATGGTGGCGATCTGGTTCTCGACCGGCATCGGCTGGTACTGCGGCTGCTTGAGCACTTCCACCGTGCGCTCTCCGAGGGCCAGCTGCTTCTGCGTGGCCGCGTCCAGATCAGAGCCGAACTGGGCGAAGGCCTCCAGCTCCCGGTACTGCGCCAGGTCCAGCCGCAGGCGCCCCGCCACCTTCTTCATGGCCTTGATCTGCGCGTTTCCGCCCACGCGCGATACCGAAATGCCCACGTTCACGGCGGGACGCACCCCCGAGTAGAACAGGTCGGGCTCGAGGAAGATCTGGCCGTCGGTGATCGAAATCACGTTGGTGGGAATGTACGCCGAGACGTCCCCGCCCTGGGTCTCGATGATGGGCAGCGCGGTGAGCGATCCCCCGCCCTGCTCGTCGGCGAGCTTGGCCGCCCGCTCGAGCAGCCGCGAGTGGAGGTAGAACACGTCCCCGGGATACGCCTCGCGGCCGGGCGGGCGCCGCAGCACCAGCGAGAGCTGGCGGTAGGCCTGAGCCTGTTTGGACAGGTCGTCGTAGATGACCAGGGTGGCCATCCCCTGCCACATGAAGTGCTCCGCCAGCGCGCAGGCGGCGTAGGGGGCGATGTACTGCATGGGCGCGGGATCGGAAGCGTTGGCCGCGACCACGATGGTGTAGTCCATCGCCCCGTGCTCGCGGAAGGTCTCGACCACCGCGGCAACCTTCCCGGCCCGCTGCCCCACCGCGCAGTAGATGCAGATGACGTTGGTGTCGGCCTGGTTGATGATCGTGTCCACGGCGATGGCCGTCTTGCCCGTCCCGCGGTCGCCGATGATCAGTTCGCGCTGGCCGCGCCCGATCGGGATCATCGAGTCGATGGCCTTGAGACCGGTCTGGAGCGGCTCCTTGACCGGCTGCCGCAGCACGATGCCCGGCGCCACCACGTCGATCTGGCGGCTGCCCTCGATGGGGGCGACGGGGCCCTTGCCGTCCAGCGGGTTCCCGAGCGCGTCGACGATCCGGCCGATGTATCCCGACCCTACCTGGACGTCCAGCACGCGTCCGGTGCGGCGAACCTCGTCACCCTCGTGGAGCTGTGTCCAGTCGCCCATGATCACGGCGCCGATGTTGTCTTCCTCGAGGTTGAGCGCCAGCCCGGTGACGGTCTCCCCGGTTTCGCTGGAGGTGACGTCGAGCATCTCGCTGGCCATGGCGTTGGTGAGCCCGTAGATGCGCGCGATGCCGTCCTTGACCTCCAGAACCTCGCCGACCTCCTCGGCATGCAGCTGGTCCTCGTAGCGCTCGATCTCGGAAAGCAGAACGTCCTTGATCTCGCTGGCCCGAAGTTGGGAATCAGTGTGAGCCATACCCTGTCCTGTGGTGCCTCGAAGGCGTCAGCCTCCGCCGTTGGTTGTCGCAGTGCCGCCCAGGGATGCCGCCAGCAGCGAGTGCCGCATCCCCTCCAGGCGGCGTCTCAGGGAACCGTCGTATACGGTGTCGCCCGCCCTCACCACCACTCCGCCGAGGATTTCCGGGTGGACACGGAAGTGGGGAATCGCGGTCCGGCCCAGCAGCTGCGAGAGCCGGACGGCAACGCTCTTCTGCGCCGCGCCGTCGAGCGCGCGCGCCACGGTCACCTCGACGTGAACCCGCTTGTGGTGTTCGTCCAGCAGCTCGTTGTAGCTGAGCGCGATCTGCTCGAGCAGCGCCTGCCTGCGCTTGTCGACCGTGACCAGCACGAAGCTGAGAAAGCGTCCCGGGACGCGACCCTCGAGCGCGGAGCGCAAGACCGCCTTCTTGTCCGCGGCAGCGATGCGCGGCGTGGCCAGGAAGTTTCGCAACCCGGGGCTCTCGTTGAGGGTTCCGACCAGGGCAGCCAGCGCGTCCTGGTACGCCTCGACCCCCTCGTGACGCTCCGCCAGCGCGAAGAGGGTCTCCGCGTAGTTCCTGGCGACGGTTTCCTCTCTCACGCGTCGCGCCTCTTGCCGATGGCGGAGAGCGACGACAGGTAGTTGTTCACCAGTTCGCGGTCCTCCGGCGCATCCAGACGCTGCCGGACCAGCCTGGACGCAGCCGCGAGGGCGAGGCCCACGGTCTCCTTGCGGATCGCCTCCAGCACCGCGTCCCGCTCCACCTCGATCTCGCGCCGGGCGCGCTGAACGATGGCCGCGCTCTCCTGCCGCGCCTTCGCTTCCAGTTCTCTCCCGAGGCCCGCCGCAGCCTCCTTCGCCTCGGCGATGATGTGCTGCGCCTCGTGGCGCGCCTCGCGCAATTGCAGCCTGTGCTCGTCGAGCGCGTCGGACGCTTCCTTGCGCAGCCGCGTGGCGTCGTCGATGGAGCTCTGGATGTTCCGTTCCCGGGTCTCGAGCGCATTCAGGATCGGACCCCAGGCGAATTTGGCGAGGAGCAGAAGCAGGATCAGGAAGACGATCAGCGCCCACAGGCTCAGGCCGGTGTTGATGTCGAAAAGCCCCATCTCTTCCTGAGCCAGGAGGGATGCGGGAAGGGCGTTGAGTGCTGCCGCCGCGGCAGCCGCCGATAGTGCTCTCATAATCGTGACACCAGGGTTCCCGGACGGACCCCCGAACCCGGCGGGATGTGGGATCCGGCGTGGGTGAAGGACACGCCCGGGGGGACGGTTTCTGGCTAGAGTTGCTTGTACAGGAAGGCGAGCACGAGGCCGAAGAGGGCCGCCCCTTCGATCATCGCCGCCAGGATGATGCCGGTGTTGAAGATCCGGCCCGCAGCCTCCGGCTGGCGCGCGATCCCTTCGGCCGCGCCCTTGCCGATGAGCCCGATGCCGATGCCCGCTCCGAGCACGGAAAAGCCGAATCCGATGCCCGCGCCAAGCAGGCTCAGGTAGTTCTTGGCCGTCTCGAGGTCCATGGCGGCCTCCTGGACCGCAGTCAACGTCGCGTGCAGCATGGTTGGTCTTCTCGTCCGTGGTGTGGGTTTGGAATCGGTCGTGGTGTAGCGGAAAGCGCCCGCCCGTCAGTGGGCGTGGCGGATCAGGCCGATGAAGACGGCCGAGAGCATGGCGAAGATGTAGGCCTGCAGGAAGGCCACGAACAACTCGAGGACCATCATCAGCGTGGTGGCCGTCACGGAAGCGCCGGCGACCGCCCATCTTGCGAAGGTGAGCTGCGCGAAGATGAAGATGAGGCCCAGGAGAGAGAAAATGAGCGTGTGTCCCGCCGTCATGTTGGCGAAGAGACGGACGGCGAGGGCGAAGGGCTTGGTCAGCTTGCTCACCACCTCGACCGGGATCATGACCAGCAGCATGACCGGCTTCATCCACCCGGGAATGCCGGCGGGGACGAAGAAGATGGTGCGCGCATAGCCGGCGGGACCGAGGGCACGGAATCCGGACACTTCGACCACAAGGAAGGTGACGATCGCGAGCACCGCGGTAACGGAGATGTTTCCCGTCGCCGAAGCCCCCCAGGGGACCAGCCCAAGGAGGTTCATGGTGAGGATGAAGAAAAAGAGCGTCAGAATGAAGGACGTGTACTTGTCGGCGCCCTCGCCGATGTTCTTGCGCACCACCTCGTCCCGGAAGTAGAGCACCAGCGCTTCGATCGCGTTCGCGAACCCCGAGGGTGCCTCGTGTACCTTGCGCCGCCGCGCGGTGCGGCCGACCAACGTGAACAGCAACCCGCAGATCACCGCCGCCAGCAAGAGGAACACGACGTGTTTGGTGGGCGACAGGTTGACCGCGAGGGGCCCGAGGTGGAGGGGCTCCCACTCCGGCAGATGCCACACCGCACCGAGCGGACCTTCGATTTCGTGGGCATCCACGATGTGGTGCATCAGGGTGCCGCCGAGATCCAGCCCTTCGCCCTCCGCCCCGTGGGCGGGCGCACCGTGCCCCTCCTGCAGCAGCGCGGCCGCGATCATGCGGTCTCCCCCATCAGGCCGCTTCCGCCGCGGACCGCATGCGGGCGGCGAGGAAGACGGGTTCGAGCATCAGAAGCACGAAGAAGAATGCCGCGCACCCCAGCAGGGTGGTGACGGGGGAAAGAGCCGGCAGCAGCGTCACCGCCAGCCCCACGGCGACTACGGTCGCCATGCGAACGACCGCGGCGCCGATCCAGACGACCAGCCCCTCGGCGGGCCGTACCGCGTGCTTGCAGAGCAGGGCGAAGGCCGCCACCTGAACCGGAAACGTGATGGCGGCCGCGGCCAGGAGGCCGGCCCTGCCGGGGCCGTCGAGCCAGGGGAACATCACGCCGTTTGCGGCGGCCAGGATGGCGAGGGCCGCCCCCGCGTACTTGAGCGTCATCGCTCGTGTTCTTCCCGTTCTCTCTGCCGGCGTGGTTCCAGGACGACGTGGTAGTAGAGGCTGTACAAGCCCGCGGCCGCTCCGACGAAGGCGCCCAGGACGGTGAACACCGGCACCGTCCCCAGCCGGTTGTCCAGCCACCAGCCCACCCACAGGAACAGCCCGGTCGCGAGCGCCAGGGTCAGCCCCTGGCCCGCAACGCGGGCTGCATCTGCCCGAGGATTCCACGGATCTCCTGCCGGAGCTCGCGGGGGCTTTTCGTCGCCCACCTGATCAACCTCCCACCGGTGCGATCCTGCCCCGGAAACAGCCGACAGAAGCTAGAAGGTTGGCGCATCCGGCGCAACCTCCGGAACGCCCCGTTTTCGCTGGTCCGGGAAGCACGCGCGGGCACCCCTTTTTCCACAGCGGCGGCTGGCGCAAGGGGGGCCGGTGCCCGTACCTTCGGCATCGCTCGGCGCGAGCCGGGATCCTGTCCCGATAATCGGTTTATTCTCGCTAGGCTTGCGGAATCTGCGATCCCCGCGGATGCGAGGGGCATCCGCCGCCCGTTCCTCGATTCGAACCCGGAGCTGCAGCCTCACATGAGAACGCTCGAGAACACGATGGTGGACGATCGGGATCTGCTGTTGCTCGATCGGGTCGGCACGGTCACGCAGGCGCTGCGGAACGAAGTCGCGAAGCGCATCGTGGGTCAGGAGGCGATCGTGGGCGGGCTTCTCACGGCCCTGCTTGCCAACGGACACGTTCTCCTGGTGGGCGTGCCGGGACTCGCGAAGACGCTGCTGGTGTCGACCCTCGCCGACGCCCTCGACCTGGAGTTCGGCCGCGTCCAGTTCACGCCCGATCTGATGCCCACGGACATCACCGGCACCGAGGTGATCGAGGAGGACCGGACTTCCGGGCGGCGGGTGTTCCGCTTCGTGCGCGGACCCATTTTCGCCAACGTGGTGCTCGCGGACGAGATCAACCGGGCACCGCCGAAGACCCAGGCGGCGCTCTTGCAGGCCATGCAGGAACGGGCGGTCACGGCATCGGGCGAAACCATGCCCCTCGCTCCTCCGTTCTTCGTGCTGGCGACACAGAATCCCATCGAGCAGGAGGGCACGTATCCTCTTCCGGAAGCGCAGCTTGACCGCTTCATGCTCGAGCTGCGGATCGGCTATCCCGATCAGCGGGAGGAGGAAGAGATCGCCATGAGGACCACCGGCGCCGACGACGGCCTCATCTCGCCCGTCGTTGCCGCGGGAGAGCTGATCGAGCTCCAGAACCTGGTGCGGCGCGTGCCCGCTTCGCCGGCGCTCATCTCCTTCGCGGTCCGTCTCGCGCGCGCCACCCGCCCCTCTCCGGACGCGCCGGCGGTCACAAGGAAGTACGTGAGCTGGGGAGCCGGGCCGCGCGCCTCCCAGTTTCTCGTGCTGGGCGCCAAGGCGCGCGCCGCGATGAACGGCGAGGCAATGCCGTCGATCGACGACGTGAGCGCCGTGGCGGCCGACGTGCTGGCGCATCGCCTGGTGCTGAACTTCGAGGCGGAAGCCGACGGCCGCGGCACGCACGACATCATTCGCGAGCTGCTTGAGGAGAGCCGCCAGTGGAGGTAGATCCCAGCAGTACCAGCGCTTCCGAGCCTCCGTCAGGCCGGCGGAGCCGGCCCGCGCGGGTCGGATCGGCGGCCGGTTTCCCGTGGACGGGAGACCTCCCTTGACTACGATCCTGCTGGGTCTCGGGCTCCTGCTGGTGGTCGGGTCGGCGCTCCTGACCGCGGCCCAGACCGCGTGCGTCACGGTGGGTGAATCGCGCATCCGCACGCTCGTGGACGAGGGGTTCCAGGAGGCCGACAAGCTGTCGCGGCTGCGGGAGGAGCCGGGGCGGTTCCTGGACTCCTACGTGCTCTTCGACACGGTATTCAACGCGGGTGCCGCCGCGCTGTGGGTGGGAGCGTCCGCCCGGGTCGGGGCAGGATCCCTGGTGATTTCCGCCGTCGTGGCCGTCGGCATGGTTCTGGTCTCGGGAGAGCTGGTGCCGCGGGCCGTGGCCCAGGCCAGGCCGGTTCGCCTGGCGCTTCTCGGCGCGCCCGCGTTGCTCCTGCTCGAACGGCTCTCGCGTCCGCTCCTCTACCCGGTGCGGCGATTCGCTCGTTACTGGATCCACCGGCCGGGCGATGAAGGCCGTTCGGCCCAGGAGCGCGAGGTGAGCGAACTGGCCGAACTGGGTCAGGAGGAAGGCGTCGTGATGCCCGAGGAGCACGAACTGGCGGAACGGGCCTTTCGCCTGGACGAGACCACGGCCGGGGACGTGATGACGCCACGCGTGTCCATCTTCGCCTGGAGCGACTCGCTGACCCTCGGCGACATCATCGAACAACTGCCCGAGGTGCCGTACTCGCGGGTGCCGGTGTACGGCGACTCGATCGACGACGTTACCGGCATTCTCTATGTGCGCGAAGCCTATGCCGCCCACTCCGGCGGGCAGGCGAACGAACGGTTGTCGGAGCTCTCGCGCGAGCCCTTCTTCGTCCCCGGATCCCTGCCTCTGACGCGCCTGCTGCGGGACTTCCAGAGCCGGCGCATCCACATGGGCATCGTGGCCGACGAGTTCGGGGGCACCGATGGTCTCGTAACCCTGGAGGACCTGCTCGAGGAGCTGGTCGGCGAGATCGTCGACGAAACCGATCCCGCGTCCGAGGCCATCGTGCGCGTCTCGCGCACGGAAGCGATCGTCGAGGGTTCCACGGAACTGCGCGAGATCAACTACGCGATGAACGTCTCCCTGCCCCACCTGGAGCACCGCTCGCTGAACGGGTTTCTGGTGGAAAGGCTGGGCCACGTGCCCGCCCCGGACGAGGTTGTGGTGGTGGCGGGCGTCGATATCCGGATCGTGGAGGCCTCCGAAACCCAGATCCTGCGCGCACGGCTGCGCAAGGTGCCCTCTCCCGGGGGCGAGGGCGAATAGGGGAATGGCGTTGATTCTGTCCTTCAACGGGCACACCCCCAAGGTCGCCGAGAGCGCCTTCCTGGCTCCCACGGCGGTCCTCATCGGCGACGTTACGGTGGGAGAGGAGGCCAGCATCTGGTTCGGCGCGGTGCTGCGGGGGGACAATCCGGAGCACGGCGTCGTCATCGGCGCACGCAGCAACATCCAGGAAAACTGCGTGGTGCACGTGGGCCACTGGGGGCCCACGGTGGTTGGCGAGGACGTAACCGTCGGCCACGGCGCGAAGTTCGAGAGCTGCGAGATCGGCGACAACACGGTCGTGGGCATGAACGCCGTCATCCTGCAGGGGGCGCGGGTGGGCGCGGGCTGCGTCCTGGCGGCGGGAACCGTCGTGCTCGAGGACGCCGACATCCCCGCGCACAGCCTGGTCGCGGGCGTGCCCGGGCGGATCAGGAAGACCCTTGAGGGGGCGTCGGCGCGCTGGGTGGAAGGAGGAGGCAGCCACTACGTGCGGCTGTCGCGGCGGTACATGGAGGAGCTGGGCCTCAAGTGAGCCCGGACAGCCGCAGATACCAGGCGAGGAGGGCGTCACCCCACCACAGGGTGATGGTGGCGCCGACCGCCAGGAACACGCCGAGGGGAACCAGGTGGCGGGTTCTCAGCAGCAGCCGCAGCTTGAGGTAGGCCAGGATACCCGCGAGGGCTGCCAGGAATACGGTCAGAACCGCGCCCCACGGGCCGGTGAACGAACCCACCAGCGCCATCATCTTGACGTCGCCTCCTCCCAGCACGGCTCCCGGGGTCACGGGCGCGGTGGAGTCCGCGTCCTCGCCCAATCCCTCCACCCAGGCGACCAGGACGGCCAATCCGGCCGCGCAGGCCGCCACCGCCACAGCTACGCCGACCGGCCCGAACCACCATCCGACCAGCACCATCACCGGAAGGGTCGGCAGCAGCGCCGCCAGCTGGCCGCGCGGCCTCGCCAGGACGCGCACCCCCCGTGCGCCACGAGCCCGCCGGCGGCCCCGGGCGTGTTCCCGGCCGGCCTCCTCCAGCCGGCCGGGACGAGCGCGCGCGAGCACCCAGGTGCCCGCCGCGCCCACCAGCCACATCCCCCCGAACCCCACCACCACCCCCGTGGTCGCACTGCCGGGAGCGATTCCTCCCGGCGCGAGCGAGAGCGCCAGGCCCGCCGCCGCGCCGCCCAGGGAGAACTGGTCGGGGATCAGGTAGAAGCGCGCGTCGGTGAGCGCGATGCCCAGCAGGACGAGCAGGAAGAAGGCGGCGGCGGCCGCCTCCAGGCTCATACCGCGGGTCAGGACGACGAGCACGCAGATTGCGGCGCCGGCCGTCTCCACCAGCGGATACGACAGGGAGACGCGGGCACCGCACTTTCTGCAGCGGCCGCGCAGCAGGGACCAGTTCACCACCGGGATCTGGTCGTACCAGCGGATCGGCGCCGAGCACGCCGGGCACGCCGAGCGCGGCCCCACAACCGAACCACCGCGCGGCCAGCGCGCCACGCAGACGTTGAGGAAAGACCCGAGCGCCAGGCCGACCAGCCCGACAAGGGCGAGCACTACCGGATCGGTCATCGGCGCGTAAGCGCGTAGAGCACGATCGCGCCCGCGACCGCCGCGTTGAGCGAATCGGCCGCCCCGGCCATGGGCACCGCTGCCCAAGCGTTCGCCGCCTCGCGGATCTCCGCGCGCACACCCCCGCCCTCGTTGCCGACCACCAGCATCCACGGCGGCTTGACGGAGAGGCTGGCCGCGTCCCGTCCGGCGGCGTCCGCCACGATCACCTGCGCGCCGGCGGCCCGGGCGCTCACCTCGGTCCACGGAGCGCGCACCACCGAAATGCGGAACACGCTCCCGGCCGAGGCTCGCACCGCTCTGGCGTTCCAGGGATCCACCGTCCCGTCGAGAGCAATCACGCCCGTGAGGTCAAACGCGCGCGCCGTACGCACCAGAGTACCCAGGTTGCCCGGATCCTGGATGCCGTCCAGCGCCAAGAGGCGGGCCTCCGTAGCGGCGGCCGTCGCCAGCGTGGTCGACGGCTCCTCGCAAACCAGCAGGATGCCCTGGGGGCTGGAGGTCGCGGACAAGGCCGCCATCTCGCGCTCCCCCACCCAGTCCGGCGTCAGCCCCCTCGCCTCCAGTTCCGCGAGCAGTTCCTCGCCGGCGGACGAGCGCGTAAGCGCGCGCGAACATACCACGAAGCGCACGACCACCCCGGAGGCGAGTGCCTCGGCGGCCGCGCGCACCCCTTCCACCAGCACAAACCCCTCGCGGACACGCCCCCGGGCGCTCCCGAGCCGCGCCAGCATCCGCGTCCTGCGCTTGCTCAGCACCCGCTGGCGGGAACCCGTCACGTCAACGCCTCACCGGCGCAGGGATCGCTCATCGTTCTCCGCCTGCTCACGCCTCTCTCCCTCTGCTCATCCCCTCTCCACGCTGCTCATCCCTCCCCAAGGGGATTATCTTTGCCTGCGCCGGCCTCGGGGCCGCGCCACGGCCCCCCGTAGTCGACCCACGCCACCGTCCCATGCCCACTGCACCAGAAACAGGCCCCGGCTCGCTGCCGGTCGCACTCACCATAGCGGGAAGCGACTCCGGCGGCGGCGCGGGCATTCAGGCGGATCTCAAGACCTTCCACGCCTTCGGTGTGTTCGGCACCTCGGCGGTGACCGCCATCACCGCCCAGAACACCCTCGGGGTGACGGCAGTCCACCCCGTTCCGGCGGAGGTGGTGCGCGCGCAGATCGACGCGGTCGCCGCGGATCTTCATCCACGCGCCCTCAAGACCGGCATGCTGGCAACCGGCGAACTGGTCGACACCGTCGCCGAGGCCATCGCCGCCCACCAACTGCGCGCCTTCGTGATGGACCCGGTCATGGTCGCCGCCAGCGGTCATCGCCTGCTCCAACCCGACGCCGAAGCCACGCTGGCCCGCCGCCTGGTCCCGCTGGCCGCGCTGGTGACGCCCAACCTGCACGAGGCGGAGTTGCTCACCGGCCAGGAGGTCGCATCGCTCGCGGCGATGAAGGCGGCGGCCCGGCACCTGGTCAAGATGGGGTCGCGCGCGGCGCTGGTGAAGGGCGGCCACCTGCCCTCCGGTGAGGCTGCGGACGTGTTCTGGGACGGGAATGAGGAGCGCATCTGGCGCCGCCCGCGCATCGCGACCCGTCACGTGCACGGCACCGGTTGCACGCTTTCCGCAGCTGTGGCCGCCGGCCTGGCGCGCGGAGCACCGCTCCCGTGTGCCGTGGACGCAGCCATCGACTTCGTCGCGCGCGCGATCGCCTCCGCGCCGGGACTGGGGGCGGGGGGCGGCCCCATCAACCACTTCGCCGGGCCGCGCACCGGCCGCGACTGAGTTCCGTCAGGCCGAAAACGCGCCGCCCGCCAGCATTCCCCGGATCACCCGCTCCAGCACCGCACCCGCCCGGTTTCCCACCTCCAGAACCTCGTCATGCGAGATGGCGTCCGCGCCCTCCGCCCCCGGGGCCATTCCCACCCCGCACGCCATGTTGGTGACCATGGCGAAGGCCAGCACCCGCACGCCGCGGGCGCGCAGGGTGAGCACCTCGGGTACGACCGACATGCCCACCACGTCCCCGCCCATCCGCTCGACCATGCGGATCTCGGCGGGCGTCTCGAAGCTGGGGCCGAGCAGGGCCGCATAGGTGCCCCGCGCCAGACGCACGCCCAGCCGGGCCGCCTGCTCGAGCGCGGCCTTCTGCAACTCCTGGTCGTAGGGCGCGCTCATGTCGGGAAACGGGTTCGCATCGCCCGCCTGCGCGGGCGGCGGCAGCGGCGTGCGCGCGAGCAGATTGATGTGGTCGTCGATCAACATCAGGCCGCCCGGGCGCAGCCGCCGGTCCACACCCCCCACCGCTGCCGTAACGACGGAACTCCGCACGCCCATCGCGGCCGCGATGCGGGCCGGGGCCGCGATCACCCACGGTGGGTGACCTTCGTAGAAGTGCAGCCGCCCGCATTGCACGACGACCGGCGCTCCCTCGCAACGCCCGAAAAGGAAGTGGCCCGCGTGACCCGCGACCCCGGCCGACGGGAGGCCGGGAATCTCCGCGAACGGCACGATCTCCTCGACCTCGACCAGCCGTTCGAGTCCGCTCAGCCCCGAACCGAGCAGCAGATGTACTTTCGGAACCGTGGCGATTCGCGCCCGCAGCGCCTCCACCACCGCTTCGAAGTCGTCTCCTGGCCCCACGCCCGGCGTCACAGGATCATCCCGGCCACGGTCGCCGTCATGAAGGCGGCGAGCGCCCCCCCGACCATCGCCCGCAGCCCGATGCGGGAGAGGTCCTGCCGGCGTGAAGGCGCCAGCCCGCCGATGCCGCCGAGCTGAATGGCGATGGAGGAGAAGTTGGCGAAGCCGCACAGTGCGTAGGTGGCGATCACCACCGAGCGCGGGTGCAGGGTGGAACCCTCTCCGAGCAGGCCCGCGAGTTCGACGTAGGCCACGAACTCGTTGAGCGCCGTCTTGATCCCCATCAGCGAACCCACCTCCGCGGCGTCGGCCCAGGGCACTCCCATGAGCCAGGCCAGCGGCGCCAGAGCCAGCCCCAGGACGGACTGCAGGGTGAGATCGGGCAGGCCGACCAGCCCTCCTGCCCATCCCATCAGCCCGTTGATCAGATAGACCAGCGCCACGAAGGCAAGCAGCATGGCGCCCACGTTGAGGGCGAGGCGGAGCCCGTCCCCCGCCCCGCGCGCCGCCGCGTCGATGACGTTGACGTCCGGTTTTTCGACGCTCGTGACCAGGCGGCCCGCGGTCTCGGGCTCGCCGTCCTCCGGGTACATGAGCTTGGCCAACATCAGCGCGGCCGGAGCGGACATGACCGACGCGGCCATCAGGTGCCCGGCGATGTCCGGGAAATAGGAGATGAGGAAGCCGACGTACGCCGCCATCACCCCGCCCGCAACCGTCGCGAAGCCGGCGGTCATCACGGCGTTCAGCTCCGACATCGTCATCTTCTCGACGAAGGGCTTGATGAGGAGTGGGGCCTCGGTCTGGCCCACGAAGATATTGCCCGCCGCAGACAGGGTTTCGGCGCCGGAGGTGCGCATGGTGCGCTGCATGACCCAGGCCATCCCCCGCACCACGAACTGCATCACGCCCAGGTGATACAGCACCGTCATGAGGGAGGCCAGGAAGATGATGGTGGGCAGCACGGTGAAGGCCACGTAGGCCCCCGGATTGGCGACCTGTCCGGGGATCGGGTTGAAGTCGCCGTTGCCGGGTTCCCCCGTGCCGATGGGGATGTTGTTGTCGACCAGGTTGCCGAAGATGAAGCGTGCTCCCTCGAGCGTGTACCCGAGCAGCCCCACCACCACCGTGTTGGCCCCCTGGAAGATCGCCAGCCCGACGGCGGTCTTGAGGATGAAGAAGGCGAAGATCAGCTGGAGCGAGACCCCCCAGGCCACGACCCGCCACGGGATGGCGGCCCGGTTGACGCTGAAGACCCACGCGAGCCCGCCCAGCGCCAGCATGCCGAGCAGCGACCTCAGGCGCTCGGGCAAGGAGGTGTCCAGTCCCTCCGACGCGATCGATATCCCGAGTCCCGGACCCTGCTGGACGGTGGCCGCCTCCGCCGCTGCCGGCACGTCCGCCGCCCCGCCCGCGCCCGGCGAGGCAGCTGCCAGACCGGCTCCGACAAGAAGCAGGCACACTACCCACAGTATCCGGAGCGCGGGTCCGGGACCGGCTCGAGGTCCGGCAGGCGCCCGGCTCATGGGGCCACCCGGGCGTCGGAAACGGTCGCGGCGACGAAGGAGCTCGGACCACGGGAGACGGAAGGCGTGGAAGGCATGGTGGATCCGTGGGCTGTTTGGTGGCACAAGGCTCAAGCGCGAGGCTCATGATAACCCGACCGCCCGAAAACCGCGCTGACCGGCCTGGGAAGTCTGCCATTCTGTCAGGTCCCGGCGGAAAAGTCTGCCATTTTGTCAGGTCTCCGGCCCGGCACGGGGGCACGAACGTTGCTCCACACCCGGCGACACCCGGTAAACCGGGGACCCACAACCATTCAAGGAGCACAGATGAGCAAGGTCATCGGCATCGATCTGGGGACGACCAACTCGGTGGTCGCGGTCATGGAGGGCGGCGAACCGGTCGTAATCCCCAGCGCGGAGGGAGGGCGCACGACGCCGTCGGTGGTGGCGTTCACCAAGGACGGAGAGCGTCTGGTCGGCCAGGTGGCCCGCCGGCAGGCCATCACCAACCCGAAGAACACCATCTTCTCCATCAAGCGCTTCATGGGCCGCAAGTCCTCCGAGGTCAGCGAGGAGCGCAAGCTGGTCCCGTACGAGGTCACCAGCGACGCCGGGGGGCGGGTGCAGGTCCGGATCCCCAACGCCGACAAGACCTTCAACCCCCCGGAGATCTCCGCGCTCATCCTCCAGAAGATGAAGCAGACCGCGGAGGACTACCTCGGCCAGAAGGTCAGCCAGGCGGTCATCACCGTCCCCGCCTACTTCAACGACGCCCAGCGCCAGGCCACCAAGGACGCCGGCAAGATCGCGGGGCTCGAGGTGCGCCGCATCATCAACGAGCCCACCGCGGCGGCGCTCGCCTACGGGCTGGACAAGAAGAAGGACGAAAAGATCGCGGTCTTCGACCTGGGCGGCGGCACCTACGACATCTCGGTCCTCGAGCTCGGCGACGGCGTCTTCGAGGTGAAGGCCACCAACGGCGACACCCACCTTGGCGGTGACGACATCGACCAGGTGATCATCGACTGGCTGGTGACGGAGTTCAAGAAGGAGCAGGGCATCGACCTGTCAAAGGATTCCATGGCGCTGCAGCGGCTCAAGGAGGCCGCCGAGAAGGCCAAGATGGAGCTCTCCTCGACGATGCAGTCGGACATCAACCTGCCCTTCATCACGGCGACCCGGGAAGGCCCCAAGCACCTGAACTACTCTCTGTCGCGCGCACGCTTCGAGCAGTTGGCGGACGCCCTGCTGCAGCGCACCATCCCGCCGATGAAAGCCGCGCTCAAGGACGCCGGCCTGACCCCCGACGACATCGACGAAGTCATCCTGGTGGGGGGCTCGACGCGCATCCCGAAGATCCAGGAGATCGTGCGCAGGTTCTTCGGCAAGGATCCGCACAAGGGCGTGAACCCGGACGAGGTGGTGGGCATCGGCGCGTCCATCCAGGGCGGCGTACTGGCCGGCGAGGTCAAGGACGTGCTCCTGCTGGACGTCATTCCCCTTTCCCTCGGGATCGAGACCCTGGGCGGGATCATGACGCCGCTGATCGAGCGAAACACCACCATCCCGACGCGCAAGTCGGAGGTGTTCTCGACCGCGCAGGACAACCAGACCACGGTGGAGATCCACGTGCTCCAGGGCGAGCGCAAGATGGCGCTGGACAACAAGACCATCGGCAAGTTCCAGCTTACCGGCATTCCCCCCGCGCCGCGCGGCATGCCGCAGGTGGAGGTGACCTTCGACATCGACGCCAACGGCATCCTGAACGTCTCGGCGAAGGACCGCGCCACCGGCAAGGAGCAGAAGATCCGCATCGAGGCCTCGAGCGGGCTCTCCGACGCCGAGATCGACCGCATGGTGCGCGACGCCGAGAAGCACGCCCGCGAGGACGAGGAGCAGAAGGAGAAGATCGAGGCGCGCAACCACCTCGACTCCCTGGTCTACCAGGTGGAGAAGGACACTGGCGAGTGGGGCGACAAGGTGGGCGAGGCGACGCGCGAGCGGCTCGACGAGGCGCTCTCGAAGGCGAAGGACGCGCTCAAGGGCGACGACCTGGCAACGCTCAACTCGGCCCGCGACGAGCTCATGCAGGCGTTCAGCGCGGCCGGCCAGGAGATGTACCAGGCGCAGGCCGCCGAAGCCGGCGCGGCCGAGGATGCCGACGACGAGGAGACCGGCGACGGAACCGGGAACGGGGCGGCCGAGGACGATGACGTCATCGAGGCCGACTACGAGATCGTCGACGAGGAGAAATAGGCCCTCCGGCGACTCCGTGGCGCGCCGCGCGGGACCATGTCCCCGCCGGGACAACTCTGGCGCGGCGCGGCGCATCGAAAGGGTGCACACGGACAAGGAGAAACCGGTGGCGCGGGGATGGGTAGCAGCAGTCAGCATCCCTCGCGCCGGCTGCAGCGATACCACAGGAGGCCAGGCATGTTCGATCCCCTGAGAATCAAGATGAGAGTGCTCTTCTACGTCGCCCTCGCGTTCCTGGTCGGCGTGGGCGTCGCCTCGGGGATGGGATGGACGCAGGACGCGGTCGCAACCCCCGCGATCTCGGTCGCCCCCCAGGTGCCCGCGGAGGCGGTTCAGCCGGCGCGCGACCTGAGCGAATCCTTCGTACGAGTGGCCGAGGTGGTCACGCCCGCGGTCGTGAGCATTACCACCCGCCGCACGGTTCGGGCCACCAGCAACGACCCCTTCCGCAACTGGTTCGGGACGCCGGACCCCGAGCCGCGCACCGGCAGCGGCAGTGGATTCCTGGTCTCGGACGACGGCTACATCCTGACCAACAACCACGTGGTGGAGGACGCCGACGAGATTACGGTCCAGCTGGAGGACCGGCGCACCTTCGAGGCGACGCTGATCGGCGGTGATCCCACCACCGACGTCGCGGTGATCAAGGTGGAGGGAAGCGATCTGCCGACGCTCAGCCTGGGCGACTCCGACGGAGTTCGAGTGGGAGAGTGGGTGCTGGCGGTGGGCAACCCGGGGTTCCGGTCGGCCGGGGGACCGACGTCCTTCAACCATACCGTGACGGCGGGAATCGTCAGCTTCAAGGGTCGGCCGCTGGGCATCATCGGCAACGAGCTGCGCAACGACCCCGAGTCCCAGGAAGCCGCCCAGTACGCGATCGAGGACTTCATCCAGACCGACGCGGTCATCAACCCCGGGAATTCCGGGGGCCCCATGGTCAACCTCGACGGGCAGGTGATCGGCATCAATTCCGCGATCGCCAGCGGGGACGGCTACTATCAGGGATACGGCTTCGCGATTCCGATCAGCCTTGCGCACAGGGTGATGGAGGATCTCATCGAATACCGCGCGGTGCGGCGCGCCTTCCTGGGCGTGCAGATCGGGCCGGTGGGACCCGAGGACGCCGAAGTCTACCAGCTGCCCGAAGTGAGCGGCGCGCTGGTTCAGGACGTCACCGGCACGCCGGCCGAGGAAGCGGGGCTGCAGCCGCAGGACGTGATCGTCGCCATCGACGACGACCCCGTCGACTACTCGAACCAGTTGCAGCAGCTGGTAGCGCGCAAACGGCCGGGAGACCGGGTGCGCATCGCGTATTACCGTGATGGCCGGCGGCAGGAGACGGAGGCGCAACTGGGTCAGTCTCCGCTCAGCGAAACCGCCACCGCTGCGGCGCCCGAGCCGACGACGCGTGCCGAGGAGAGGCTGGGAATCGAGGTTGTGGACAACAGCCCGGAGGTGGCCCGCCGCTATCAGTTCCGCATCGACGAGGGCGTGCTCATCAGCGGCGTCACCCGCATGGGTCCCGCCGCCCGGCGCGGCGTCCGGGCCGGCGAGCTTCTGGTACGCATCAACCGGCGGCAGGTGGAGTCCGCGGATGAAGTCACGGAGTTGCTGGCCGAGGTGGAGCCCGGGGAAATCGTCACGCTGGTCCTGGCCAATCCGATGACCGGCGGGCAGCGCTTCATCAACATCCGCATGCCGGAGTGACCGGTTCCGGGGGAACCGCTAAGTTTGTACCAGCTTCGGGGATGCTGCGGAGGAGAACTCCGCCCGGACCCGGGGTTTCCGCGAAAGTGGCGGAATTGGTAGACGCGCGGGATTTAGGATCCCGTGGCCCCGGGCCGTGGGGGTTCGAGTCCCCCCTTTCGCATCCTGTCCGCGAAGTCGCACTTCGCTCGCCGAAGCGGACCTGACACAGCCATGACGAGCCTCGACCCTTGACCATCGATCCCTCGCGCCTGCGCGTATCCGTCACCGAGGGCGAACGCTGGCGGCGGGACCTCGCCATCACCGTTCCCGCCGACATCGTCGGGCGCGAGCGCGCCCGCGTGATGGGCAGCGTCTCGGGCCGGGCACGCATGCCGGGCTTCCGCAAGGGCAGGATTCCGGCGAGGGTGCTCGAGCAGCGCTACGGAGCCGCCGTCGAGCAGGAAACGCTGGAGACGCTCCTGAACGAGGCGACCCGGGCGGCCATCCAGAGCGAGCAGTTGCGGCCCATCAGCGATCCCGAAGTGGGCGCGGTGCGGAGCGAACCGGGCGAGGACCTCTTCTTCGAGATTTCGTTCGACGTCGAGCCCCGGATCGAGATCGAGCGCAGCGGCGGATTCGTGGTGGAGAGGCCGGCGGTGGAGGTCGGCGACGCGGAAGTCGAGGCGGTCCTGCTACGCCTGCGCCAGCAGAACGGCGCCTGGCGTCCGCTGGAGGCCGGGCTCCCGGACGCGGGCAACGCGGTCGGGGTGAACATCCTGCAACTGGACCGCGAGGACGCCGAAGCGAGGGACTACGAGTTTATTCTGGGCGAGGGCGACGCGATTCCGGATGTGGAGCGCGCAATCGAGCAACTGGAAGTGGGAACGGAGGGAGACTTCGTGGTCCGGTTCCCCGACGACTTTCCCAACGAGGAGCGGCGGGGCGAGGAAGAGCGCCTGCGCATCCGGCTCGTCAGCCGAAAGGTTCTCGACCTGCCGGAACTGGACGACGACTTCGCGGCCAGCCTTGACTTCCCGAACCTCGACGATCTCCAGGACAAGGTCCGGGCGGACCTGGAGCAGAACGCCGCAGGCCAGGCGGAACAGGTGGTCCGGGCACGCCTCATGGAGTTTGTCCTGGAGGCGAACGCCTTCGACGCGCCCGGCTCCATGGTCGACCGGTACCTGGAGGCGGTGGCCGGCGAAGGACCCGAGGACACGCCGCCCGAGAAGGTGGAGGAGATGAAGGCCGCCATCCGTCCGCGCGCGGAGAGGGCGGTTCGCACCATGCTGGCGGTGGAGAGCCTGGCCCGGGCCAACGACCTGGTCGCCAGCCCGCTCGAGGTGTCGGAGCGGGTCGACGAGATCGCGCGCAGGAACGCCGTGCAGCCGGAGACGGTGGAGGCCCAGCTGCGCCGGAACGGGCGCATGGAGTCGCTGGAGCGAGAGATCACCGAAGGAAAGGTGTTCGAATTCCTGAAACAGCAGTCCGAGATCATCCAAGCCGACTGAGCCGGACCAACGGAGAACGAAAACCCGATGCCTATTTTTCCTCCGTACGTCATCGAGCGGACGAGCCGCGGAGAACGAAGCTACGACATCTTCAGCCGCCTGCTGATGGACCGGATCGTCTTCCTGGGCTCACATATCGACGACAATGTGGCCAATGTCATTCTGGCCCAGTTGCTCTTTCTGGACGCGGAGGATCCCGAGCGGGACATCTATCTGTACATCAATTCACCCGGCGGGAGCGTCTACGCCGGACTCGCCATTTTCGACACCATGCAGCACCTGCGGGCACCGGTCTCCACCTACTGCGTGGGCATGGCGGCTTCGATGGCCGCGATCCTGGTAGCCGCGGGAGCGCCCGGCAAGCGCAGCGCCCTGCCCAACTCGCGCATCATGATCCATCAGCCGTCCACTGGGGCGCAGGGCACCGCGGCAGACATCGAGATCGCCGCCCGCGAGGTGCTCGACATTCGTGAGCGGCTCAACGGCATCCTCGCCGACTGCACCGGGCAGCCGATGGACAAGATCGCGCAGGACGTGGACCGCGACCGCTTCATGAGCCCCGACGAGGCGCGCGAATACGGCCTGATCGACCGGGTGCTGGTGGGCCGGGAAGAAGAAGCCGCCAAGGACGTGCGCCTTGAGGAATAGCAACACACCCGGATCCTGACACCGCATACCGAGCAGACGCGTGCCCACGACCAGCGACAAGTTCCCCCGCTGCAGCTTCTGCGGAAAGACCAAGGACTCCGTCAAGAAGTTCATCTCCGGGCCTCAGGTCTACATCTGCAACGAGTGCATCTCGCTCTGTAACGAGATTCTCGCAGAAGAGGAGGAGCGCGAGGCGGTGTCCGTGGTGGTGCCCACCATGGTGCCCGCGGAGATCAAGGCGGCCCTCGACCAATACGTCATCGGGCAGGAGGAGGCCAAGAGGGCGCTGGCGGTCGCGGTCTACAACCACTACAAGCGCGTCAACCACCAGGGGCAGATCGACGATGTCGAGATCGACAAGGCGAACATCCTCCTGGTCGGGCCCACGGGCGTGGGCAAGACGCTGCTGGCACAGACGCTCGCGCGCATCCTGAAGGTGCCCTTCACCATCGCCGACGCCACCACGCTGACCGAGGCGGGCTATGTGGGCGAGGACGTCGAGAACATCCTGGTGCGCCTGCTTCAGGCCAGCGACTTCAACATCACGGCCTGCGAGCGCGGGATCGTCTACGTCGACGAGCTCGACAAGATCGCGCGCAAGTCCGAGAACCCGTCGATCACCCGGGACGTCTCGGGCGAGGGTGTGCAGCAGGCGCTGCTGAAGATCCTCGAAGGCACCGTCGCCAGCGTGCCCCCCCAGGGCGGACGCAAGCATCCGCAGCAGGAGTACCTGCAGGTCGATACCCGCAACATCCTCTTCATCTGCGGCGGCGCCTTCGACGGGCTGGAGGAAATCGTCGAGCAGCGCATCGGCCAGCGGCGCATCGGCTTCGGCAAGAGTTCCGCGGAAGGCACCGGCGACTACCGCAACCGCGACGATCTGGTCAGGCTGGTCGAGCCCGAGGATCTGCAGCGCTACGGGCTCATCCCCGAGCTGGTGGGGCGGCTGCCGGTCTCGGTAGGCCTCTCGGAACTCGACGAGGACGACCTCGTGCGGATCCTCGAGGAGCCCAGGAACGCCCTGGTCAAGCAGTACCGCAAGATGTTCGAGCTGGAGGACGTGGGGATCACCTTCGATCGCCAGGCACTGCGCGAGGTGGCGAAGAAGGCTGCCGACCGGGGCACGGGAGCGCGGGGGCTGAGGGCGGTGCTCGAGGAAGTGATGCAGGACGTGATGTTCGAGGTGCCGTCGCGGCACGACGTGCGCGAGATTGTGATCACGGTCGAATCGGTCATCTCGGGGACCCCTCCCCTGCTGGTGCTCGAAGGGGAGCGGCAGAAGAAGGAGGCCTGAGGAAGCACCCGCGAGAACCCATGATCATTCGCAGCGTCGAGTTCGCGGGCAGCCACGTCGATCCCGGCGTGTCGATCGCGCCCGAGCTGCCCCACGTCGCCTTCTGGGGCCGCTCCAACGTGGGCAAGTCATCGCTCATCAACCTCCTCCTCCGGCGCACGCGCAAGAAGGTGGCGCGCGTGTCGGCGCGCCCGGGGAAGACCCAGACCCTCAACTTCTACATCGTCAACCACCGCTTCGTGCTGGTCGATCTTCCGGGCTTCGGCTACGCGAAGGTGTCGCGCACGCTGCGCGAGAGCTGGCAGCGGCTGGTGCGCGACTACCTGAAGCGAAGTCGCGAGCTGGCCGGGGTGGTGCTCCTGATCGACGCCCGCCGCGATGCGGCGCCCGCGGACCTCGCCGCGGTCGAGTTGCTGGGTGAGGTCGGCTTGCCCGCCCTGATCGTAGTCACCAAGATCGACAAGACGCGAAAGAGCGCCCGGGAGCAGCGGATCGCGCGCCTGCGCGAGCAGCTTGCGGTGTCGAGGGACCAGTTGGTGGTGTCGTCCGCGCGCACCGGCGAGGGGCGGGACGAGCTCCTGGGCGCGATCGGGGGTCTGCTGGACGCCGGCGGCTGAGGTCCGCGGCGCGCGGACGCCCACATGGGCTCAGGGCAGGAGGACGATCCATGCGCGACCAGGATATGGCAACCCCAGGCCGCCGGTGGATCGTGGCGCTGGCATGCCTTGCCGCGTTAGCTACGCCGGCCGCCGCGCAGGAGCCCGAGGAGGAGGACCTGGTTCCGGCCGGCTTCGGGACCCTGCTGCAGGACGAGGTGTCGCTCTCGCTCCGCTCCCAGGATCTGCTGATCAAGGCCACCCCGCTGGCAGAGGAGGTGACGCGGCTCACCGCACCCGATACCCACGCCCGCCTCTCGGCGCTGGCCGCCGCGCACCGCGAGACGCTCGAATTCCAGACGCGGTCGACCGACCCGGTGCTCTTCCTGGTGTCGGTGTTCAGCTACCAGCCCGACGTCACCTACCAGCCCGAGGACATCAATATCGTCAACCAGGGGATTCGCGAACGGCCGCTGGCCATTCAGGCGATCACCCCGGGATGGGGCGTGCAGCGGCTGGACCAGCAGGAAACGCAGATGGCGATCTACGCCTTCAGCCCCTTCATCAACCTCGACCTCGACCTCGAGATCGAGTACAGGGACGCGCGCAACGCCGGCTGGCAGCGGATTCTGACCGTGCTGGAAGCCGAGCGCGCGAAGGTGCGGGCACGGGCGGGGGGCTGGTAGCCCTGGCGCTGCGGCGTTACTCGAGGCCGTAGCGGCGGATCTTCCGGTACAGGGTTCGTTCGGCGATGCCGAGCAGGCGCGCCGCGTGCCGGCGGCTGCCGTCGACCTTCTCGAGCGCGGCCAGGATGGCCTGCCGCTCGATGTCCTCCAAGGTCATGCCCGGCTGCAGAACGATGCCGCCGGGCGGGGCCGCGGGTTCCGGCGGTTCCGGTTGGGGCGGTCGTTCGGCGGGTTCGGAGGCGTCCTCCGAGGCGGCGGGCGAAGGGGCGGGGGGTTGGTCGGGCTCCGCGGCATGGTCGGGAGGGCGGTCCGTCGCGGGGGCTTCATCCGGGGATTCGCCGGCCGCGGGGGCGGTGGAAGCGTCGTGGCCGGAGGGGGCGTCGAGGACGGGGATCGCCGCTTCAGTGGCCTGGCCGGGCTCTGCGGGCGGAGGTTGGTCGAGCCCGGTGGCGGGGGCGTCGACGCGCGGGGCGACGATCTCCACGCGGCCGGTCTCCTCGGGGAGCAGCGCCTCGTCGAAGCGGTGTTCCTGCCGGTAGGCCTCGAATTCCCGGCGCAGGTCGTCCATGTCCACGCGCAGTTCGACCAGGGTGCGGAAGACGAACTCGAGCTGCGGGCGAAGCTGGCCGGAATCTCCTTCCCCGGGCCCGGGACCCGGCGTGGGGACGGGAAGCAGGGGCGACGAGCCGGGGGAGCGCACCTGGGCTGGGATGTCGTCGGGGCCGATCTCCCTGCCGGGGGAGAGCACGACCATGCTCTCCACCAGGTTGCGCAGCTCGCGGACGTTCCCGGGCCAGGCATACTCGCATAGAATGCGCATGGCGTCGGCGTTGATGCCCGCGAAGCGGCGGTCGTTGCGGGCGCTCACCTCCGCGACGAAAGCCTCCACCAGGCGGGGAATGTCGGCCTGGCGGCGGCGCAGCGGGGGCAGCTCGATGTGCAGGACGTTGATGCGGTAGTAGAGGTCGCGGCGGAATCGTCCCGCTGCCACCTCGTGGCGAAGATCTTGGTTGGTCGCGGCGATCACGCGCGCGTCGACCCGGATGGGCGCCTCGCCCCCCACGCGCAGGAACTCCTTCTGCTCGAGCACGCGCAGGAGCTTGGTCTGGATGGCGGGCGGTATCTCGCCGATCTCGTCCAGGAAGATGGTGCCCCGGTGGGCCAGCTCGAAGAGCCCCCGGCGCGAGTCGATGGCACCGGTGAAGGCGCCCTTCTCGTGGCCGAAGAGCTCGCTCTCGAGCACCGTAGGGGAGAGCGCCGCCACGTTGACCGCGATGAAGGCCTTATGCCGGCGGGGCGAGAGCGCGTGCACCCCCCGCGCGAAGAGTTCCTTGCCGGTGCCCGACTCGCCGGTGATGAGCACCGTCGAGTCGACGGGCGCGATCTGCACGACGCGCTCCAGCGCCTCACGGATGGCGTCGGTTTCCCCGACGATCCCGGTGAGCCGCTGCAGGCGGCGCCGTTCCAGCAGGGTGTGGGCGATGAGGAGCACCTCGTCCGGGTCGGCCGAGGAGGCGAAGGTCTCCGCCAGGCCGAGGGCGCCGAGTTCGCGCTCGCGGCCGGGCGCGGCCACCCCGAACACCGGGACGTGCAGCCGGTCGCGGGCCTGCGCCGCGAGCTCTCCCGCCGATTCGGCCAGGGCGTCGGTGAGGACCAGCAGGACGCCGGCGCCCGGGTCCAGCTCCTCGCGCGGGGTGACCAGTTCCACACGGTAGCCGGACGACTTGAAGGCGCCCCGGAGCGCACCCGCGGTGGGCAGGTGGTGGGTGCTGATCAGGACCGTGTCCTTCACGGGGATGCGGAGGTGCGGGGGGCGTGCGAGACCGAGGTGCCGCGCGAGAGTTCGACGGCGTGCTCGAGGACGGGGTCGAGGATCTCGAGCCCGTCGCGCACGCCGCCGGTGCTGCCGGGGAAATTGACGATCACGGTCCCCCCACGGAACCCGGCCACGCCCCGCGACAGGTTCGAGTAGGGGGTCTTGAGCGCGCCCCGCGCCCGGAGAGCTTCGGCGAGACCCGGAGCCTCCCCGTCCAGCACCGCCAGGGTGGCCTCGGGGGTGACGTCGCGGGCGGTGAAGCCGGTTCCCCCGGTGGTAAGGATGACGTCCGCGTCCAGGCGGTCGGACCAGTCGAGGAGCACCGGCACGATGGCGGCGGTCTCGTCCGGGACGACCGTGCGCGCGACCACCTCGTACCCGCGCGCCCGGCACCACGACTCGATGGCGTCCCCGCTGGTGTCGGCGCGCTCACCCCGGACACCGAGGTCGCTGGCCGTCAGGATCGCCACGGTCAGGGGGCGGGGGGTTGTCGGGTCGCCGGTCACCTCATGGGCCTCCGTGTCAGCGCCGGATCGAGCCGCGGCGGTAGAAGGGGGGGCGGACCACCACGGCGGGGACATCCGCGCGGCGGATGCGCACGGCCACCTGCGTGCCGGGGGCGGCGAGGGGGGTGGGGAGGTAGCCCATGGCGATCCCCTCTCCCAGCGACGGGCTCACCGTCCCGCTGGTCAGGGTTCCGGCGAGCTCGCCCTCCGCGACGATCTCGTAGCCGGGCCGCGGGAAGCCGCGTTCCAGCAAACGCAGCCCGACGAGGCGGCGCGGAATCCCCTCGGCCTTCTGGCGCACCAGCGCGTCACGCCCCGAAAAGTCGCCCTTCCCCGGCTTCACCACCCAGCCCAGCCCCGACTCGAGCGCGCTGTGTTCCTCGTCCAGATCGTTGCCGTAAAGGGCGTATCCCATCTCGAGCCGCAGAGAGTCCCTGGCACCCAGGCCCGTGGGTTCCAGACCGTGCTCGGCACCGGCTTCGAGCAGCGCGCGCCAGACCGCCGGCGCGTCGCCGGCCTCCAGGTACAGCTCGAAGCCGTCCTCTCCGGTATACCCGGTGCGCGCCACCATCGCCGGCACGCCGGCGACTTCGCCGGTGGTGAAGCGGTAGTAGCCTACAGCGTCCAGGTCCGCTCCGGTGAGCCGGGCGAGGATGCCCGCGGCCGAAGGCCCCTGCAGTGCCAGCAGGGCGGTGCGGTCGGAAATGTCGCGCACTTCGCAGTCGAAGCCGGACGCGTGCCGCGTCACCCACGCCCAGTCCTTGTCGCGGTTGGCCGCGTTGACCACCAGCAGGTAGCGGTCCTCGAAGCGATAGACGAGCAGGTCGTCCAGCACGCATCCCGTCGCGTCGCAGAATGCGGAGTACTGCGCCTGCCCCACCTCCATGCGGCCCGCGTCGTTGGTGGTCAGCCACTGCACCAGGTCGAGAGCCCCGGCGCCGCGCACCTCGAATTCGCCCATGTGCGAGACGTCGAAGAGACCCGCGCGCTCGCGCACCGCGTTGTGCTCCGCGCGGATGCCCCGGCGATACTGGACCGGCATCTCGTATCCCGCGAAGGGCACCATCCTGCCGCCGGCCCGAAGGTGTTCGTCATGGAGCGGCGTGCGGGCGAGCCCCGCGCTCATGGAGTCCCTCTTCCGGTCATCGGCTGCCACCTCCGGTCATTCATCATTGCAATCCTCTCCCAGCAGTGCGATCAAGAGTGCCTTCTGGGTGTGCAATCGGTTCTCCGCCTCCCGGAACACGCGTGAACGGGGGCCTTCCAGGACCGCCTCCGTGACCTCCTCGCCGCGGTGGGCGGGGAGGCAATGCAGGAAGATCGCTCGTTCGGAGGCCCGCGCCATCAGCGCGCGATCCACGGTAAAGCCCGAAAAAGCGTCTCGGCGTGCATCCGCCTCGCCCTCCTGTCCCATCGAAGCCCACACGTCGGTGGTGACCACATCGGCGCCCTCGGCGGCCTCGCGCGGCGATCGGGTGAGGTGCACGGGGGCGGCCGCGCGGGCGCGCGCCACGATCTCGGGGTCCGGGTCGAAGCCCCGGGGGCACGCCAGCGCCAGCTCGAAGCCGAGAATGGACGCGGCGTTCAGCCAGGAGTTGGCCATGTTGTTTCCGTCTCCGATCCAGGCGACGCGAATCCCGTCGAACCCCGGCCCGAACTCCTCCTGCATGGTCATCAGATCGGCGAGCAGCTGACACGGGTGCAGGAGGTCGGTGAGGCCGTTGATGACCGGAATCGGCGCCCAGCGGGCCAGTTGCTCCACCTCCTCCTGATCGAAGGTGCGGATCATGATGCCGTCCACGTAGCGCCCCAGGACGCGCGCGGTGTCGGCGAGCGGCTCGTCGCGTCCGATCTGCGTGTCCACCGCGGAGAGGAAGAGCGCCTGCCCGCCCAACTGGACCATGCCCACCTCGAACGCCACCCGGGTGCGGGTGGAATTCTTGCGGAAAACCATCGCCAGGGACTTGCTCCGGAGCGGCGCGCGCGGACCCTCTCCGGCCTTCAGGCGCCGAGCGTGCTCCAGCAAGGACGCCAGTTCGTCGCGGGTGAAATCCTGTAGGGACAGAAAGTCCTTCTTGCGGGCTGGGGTCATGGACTCGGGAAGGCGATCTTCGGATCGGAGGACCGTTGGAGGATGGCTGCTCCAGTCTGCCATTTTGGCAGACGCGCCCCCAAGCTACCAAGGACGGCTGTGCCGGGGAAGCCGCCCAGGGGGCAGGAGCCTGCCATTTTGGCATAAGGTCACGAATCCGCATCTGATGCGACCGGTCTGGAAGCGATTCGATGGGGTCGAGCGGGTAGGACCGATCCTTGACGTAGTGATTCTCGCCCGGACGCGGCGGGAGCGTGTGGCTACCCTTCCCCCGGGATCACGTCCAGGATCCCGATCCGCTCGACATCGACCGGGCTCGAGTTGCACGGGCCGCAGACACCTCGTATCACGTTTCTGCCGACGCCGTCGTCATATTTCTACCTCTGATATAGTTGCTATTCTGCCGATACATGCGTCCTTTTTCTGCCGTTTTTGGTTGCGTAGTCAATCCGGCGAGTCTAGTTTCCTGGTGGACGCGCGACTCTTCCCGAAGCCCGACTTCCTGTTCCGCCAGACCCACCAAATGAGACGATACCTCCCCAGGACCGTGGATCGGGAGATGCGCGAACTCCTCCGCGCCACCGGTTGCGTGGTGATCGAGGGCGTGCGGGGTTGCGGGAAAACCACGACCGCGAGGGAGTTTGCAGCGAGCGAAGTCCTGCTCGACATCGACGAGGACGCCCGGCACCTCGCGGAAGCCGACCCGGCGGAAGTGCTGAGAGGGTCGCCGCCGCGCCTCATCGACGAGTGGCAACTGGAGCCGAGGATCTGGAACCACGTGCGACGGGCTGTCGATGACCGGCGCACTGTCGGCCAGTTCATTCTCACCGGGTCGGCCATCCCCGCGGACGACGCCACCCGGCACACAGGAATGCGCCGCATCGTCCGGCTTCGCCTGCGCCCCATGTCGCTGCACGAAACCGGACGGTCGTCGGGCGCGATCTCGTTGACGCGCCTGCTTGCGGGGGATCCTCCCGGGGCCGGAGACCACACCATTCCCGTCGGCGAGGTCGCGGAGCTGATCTGCCGGGGAGGATGGCCCGAAACCGTGGACTGGCCGCTTGCGCGCGCCCTGCGGGCGAATCGCAGCCAGGTGGACGAGGTGGCCCGCGTGGACATTCGGATGGTGGATGGCGTCCGCCGGGACCCACAACGCGTGAGGCTGCTGCTGCGTTCCCTGGCCCGCAATGTCGGCACCGCCGTTGCGAAATCCCGACTCGTCGCCGACGTGGGGGCCCGCGACAACGGGGGCATGAAGCCGCACACCGCCGCGGACTACCTCAACGCCCTGGAGAGGGCCATGATCGTCGAGAACCAGCCGGCGTGGGCAACCCACCTGCGCTCGCGGGCGGTCCTGCGCAAGCGTCCGGTCCGCCACTTCGTCGATCCGTCCCTGGCCGCGGCTGCGCTGGGAGCCGATCCCGGGCGATTGCTCAGGGACTTCAGCTTCCTCGGTTTTCTCTTCGAGTCGATGGTCGTCCGCGACCTCCGGGTGTACGCCCAGGCCGCCGACGCCGAGGTCTTCCACTACCGCGAGGACGGACGCCTTGAGGTGGATGCCGTGGTGCAGGCCCGCGACGGACGCTGGGCGGCTTTCGAGATCAAGCTGGGGCCGAGGATGATTGAGGAGGGCGCCCGCAATCTGCTCAGGCTTCGTAACCGCGTGGACCCGCACCTGGTCGGACCGCCCCAGGCGCTGGGGGTGATCGTGGCGAGAGGATACGGCTACGAGAGGGCGGACGGAGTGGGGGTGATCCCGATCGGGGCACTCGGGCCGTAGCAGCGCGCCTGATTCAACGCGATCCGGCACGGGTGCATCGCCGCTCGAATGCTGCGGCGAGTCACTCCACCGGCCGCTAAAGGATATATCGGCGCAGGTCCTCGTCCTCCGCGATCTCCTCCAGGTGCGTGCGCACGAACTCGCGGTCGACGACGAGCGGGCGCTCCATCTCCTCGCTGGGCAGCTCGAAGAGTACCTCTTCCAGGAGCGTCGTCATGACGGTCTGCAGGCGCCGGGCGCCGATGTTCTCCATCCGTTCGTTCAGGCGCGCGGCGATGCGCGCGATCTCCTCGACGCCGCCGGCCGTAAACTCGGCCCGTGCACCCTCGGTCTCGATGAGCGCCTGGTACTGCACCAGCAGGGCGTTGCGCGGCTCCTGCAGGATGCGCTTGAAGTGTCCTTCGTCGAGGCTGTGCAGTTCCACGCGGATGGGAAAGCGGCCTTGGAGCTCCGGAATGAGGTCGCTGGGCTTGGAAACGTGGAAGGCGCCGGCGGCGATGAAGAGGATGTGGTCGGTGCGCACCAGCCCGTACTTGGTCTGGACGTTGCAGCCCTCCACCACCGGCAGCAGGTCGCGCTGGACCCCTCCCCTGCTGACGTCGGGCCCGTAGCCGCCGCGGTCGCCCGCGATCTTGTCGATCTCGTCCAGGAAGATCATCCCCATGTCTTCCGCGCGGATAAGCGCCTCGTTGACGACCTCGTCCATGTCCACGAGCCGGTCCAGTTCGTCCTGGATGAGGATGCGGCGCGCTTCCGCGACGGTCACGCTGCGTCGCTTGGTGCGCTTGGGAAGCATCTCCTGGAGCATCTCGGAAAAGTTGTATTCCATGCCCTCCATGCCGCCCATGGGCACCATCATGCCGTCGATGGCCGGAGCCTGGCTGACCTCCACCTCGACTTCCCGCTCCTCGAGCTGCCCGTCCCGCAGCAGGCTGCGGAGCTTCTCGCGGGTGCGCTGCCGACGCATGATGAGGCGCTCGTCCTCCTTGCTCAGCTCCTCGCCGGCGGCATGCTCCTGCACGCCCTGAGGACCGGCGACGAAGACCTTGGGAACGCCGTCGGAGACCACCACGGGTCCCGCCGGAGGGGTGCGCCCGTCCATGGGCGGAAGCAGCAGGTCGAGAAGCTGTTCCTCGACCCGGCGCTCCGCTTCCTCCTGGACGCTGTCCTCGCGCTCGGCGCGCACCATGTTCACCGAGGTGTCGACGAGGTCGCGGATCATCGATTCGACATCCCGGCCCACGTATCCCACCTCGGTGAACTTGGACGCCTCGACCTTGACGAAGGGCGCGCCCGTCAGCCGGGCCAGGCGGCGGGCGATCTCGGTCTTTCCGACACCGGTGGTGCCCATGAGGATCAGATTGTTGGGCAGGATCTCGTCCCTCAGTTCGTCCTCGACGCGCTGCCGGCGCCAACGATTGCGCATCGCGATGGCGACCGCGCGCTTGGCCTCCTCCTGGCCCACGATGTACTTGTCCAGCTCCGTCACGATCTGGCGGGGCGTGAGCTGCTCGAGCCAGTCGGGCACGGCGTCGGTCTCGGCCGCGGCTGCGGAAGGCGCCGTGGGCTCCGTCGTTGAAACAGCCATCACAACCTCTCGGACTCGGACCCCAGGTCCAGAACCGTAATCTCTTCGTTGCTGTAGACGCAGATTTCGCCGGCGATCGCCAGGCTGGCGCGCACGATCTCCGAAGCGGAAAGCGGGGCATGCGCCCTGAGCGCGCGAGCCGCGGCCAGGGCATAGGCGCCTCCCGAGCCGATCGCCACCACCTCGTCGTCGGGTTCGAGGACGTTGCCGTCTCCTCCGATCAGGAACAGGTGTTCGGTGTCGGCCACCACCAGCAGGGCATCCAGGCGACGCAGCGCGCGATCCGTGCGCCAGTCCTTTGCCATTTCCACGCAGGCGCGCGTCAGGTTGGAGGGGAACTGCTCCAGCTTGGCCTCCAGCGTTTCGAAGAGCGTGAACGCGTCCGCGACCGCCCCCGCAAACCCGGCGAGGAAGCGGCCGTCCTTGAGCGTACGGACCTTGCGGGCCGCGGTTTTCACGATGGTGTCCCCCATCGTGACCTGACCGTCGGCCCCCATGGCGACCTGGCCCCCCTTGCGGACCGCGAGCACGGTGGTGCCGTGGAAACTCTGCGTGGTCATGTGTTCTCGGGTCTGGTGAGGGAAGGAAGCCGCGAAGCCCCATGTGCGAATGGGAGGATCAGCGAGCGAAAGATGCATCCAGTCATGCCAAGAGTACACCCGGACGAGGAGCGGGTGCGGTCGATGGCATCCGGGAATCCGCGCGAACGGGGGTCCCGACGGGTCAGGCGGGCTCGGGTCCCGCCGCGTCAGGCACGCGGGTGCGCGCCGCGGTAGATGCGCTTGAGTCGTTCCCTGGATGTGTGCGTGTAGATCTGCGTCGTGGAAAGCGAGATGTGGCCCAGCAGTTCCTTGACCGACACCAGATCGGCACCGGAGTCGAGGAGATGGGTCGCGAAGCTGTGCCGGAGCGAGTGAACGGAAAGCCCCTCCGCCTCTGCCCCGCGTTCCAGCGCACTTCGCACGACATACTGGATGGAGCGCCGCGAGAGGCGGCGGCCGTGGCGGCCTACGATGGCGGCGCGGCGGTCGCCGTCGTTCAGCGATACCACGCGCTCCCGGTGCGGTTCGTAGCGCCTGAGCGCCCGGACCGCGGCCCCGGTCAGCGGGACGATGCGCTCCTTGCGGCCCTTCCCCATCACGCGCACGCGGTCGGAGATCAGGTCGATGCGGTCGCGATCGAGCCCGTGGAGCTCGGCCAGGCGCACCCCGCTTCCGTAGAGGATCTCCAGGATGGCCAGGTTGCGGGTGCCGAGAAAGGTGTTCTCGGCCGCGCGCGCCTCTGCAACACGGAAGACGGCCTCCGCGTCGGCCTGCGACATGTGTCCGGGAAGGCGCTTGTCGGCGCGGGGCGTGCGCAGAGCGCGCGCGGGATTGCTCTCGATGTGTCCTTCGAGGTGCAGGAAGCGAAAAAGGGAGCGGAGCGCCGAGAGCTTGCGCCCGGAGGTGCGCCGGGAAAGCCGGCGGCGGCGGCAGTGTCCGAGGAAGCCCCGGAGGGCGAGTCGGTCGACGTCGGTCCAGTTCCAGCCGGCATGCCCGGTGTAGTCGGCGAAGAAGCGCTCGAAGTCCCGAATGTCGCGCCGGTAGCCGGAGACCGTGTTCGGGGAGAGTTGTCGTTCGTCGGCCAGCGACCGCAGAAACTCGCCGGCCTCCGGACTCACGCTCACGCGGCCCCGCGCCTCCTCACCGCCGCCTGCGGGTCCGGGCGGTTCTGGTGCGGCGGCCGCCCTTGCCGGCGGCCTTGCGCGCGGCGGCCCGGGCCAGCAGATCGAGCGCCTCGTCGACTCCGAGGGACTCGGGACTCCGGCCCTTCGGGATGCTGGCGTTCACCTTGCCGTCCGTGACATAGGGCCCGTAGCGCCCCCTGTAGATGTTCAGGGGTTCGTCCGTCTCCGGGTGCCGGCCTGCGACCGCGAGCACGGGCCTGCGCGGCCTGACCTCCAGGAGCTGGAGCGCTTCCCCCAGCGTGATTTCGAACGCCCGCTCCACCGAGTCGAGGTTGCGGTAGGTCTTCGCCCGGTTGACGTAGGGACCGTACCTGCCCAGCCCGGCCTTCACCGGCTGCCCCGTCCCGGGATCCTCTCCCAGCATGCGGGGAAGTGACAGCAGCCGGAGAGCGAAGCCCAGATCGACCTGTTCGGGTGACATTCCCTTCGGGAGGCTGGCTCGCTTCGGCTCCGCATCGTCTTCACCCAATTGAACATAGGGGCCGAACGGGCCGTTGCGGGCGTAGACGTTGAGTCCGGTTTCGTCGTCCCGCCCGAGCGGGCTCCTGCCGCGCAGCCGCGCCTCGATCAGTTCCGAGGCCTTTTCGGGAGTCAGTTCATCGATGAGCAGGTCCACCGGGAGCGTCGCCCTTGGGCTGTCCTTCGCCTTGCCGCGCTGGAGAAAGACATGCTGCTTGCCGATGCGCACGAGGAGGGGATCGCCCGTAGCCGGGTCGTCGCCCACGGCCAGGGCGGGATAGTCGATGCGGGGAAGTTCTTCCTCGATCCGCCTCTCCAGGCCGGGCGCGCCGTCGCCATCGCCCCGGAAGAAGTCCGAGAGGAAACGCACGTGATCGACGGATCCGCCGGCGATGCGGTCGAGGGCATCCTCCATTCCTGCCGTGAACTTGAGATCCACGTAGTGCGGGAAGTGGTCGCGCAGCAGATGTGTGACGCACAGGCCCACGTAGGTGGGCACCAGGACGCCCTTCTTGCGGATTGCGTAGTTGCGCTCGCGGAGCTTGGCGAGTGTGGGTTCGTAGGTGGAGGGTCGCCCGATGCCCTCCTCCTCGAGCTTGCGCACCAGCGTCGCCTCCGAAAAGCGCGAGCGTGGCTGCGTGCGGTTGCCCAGGGGCTTGACTTCGATGACGTCGATGCGCGCAGCCGGCTCGTCCCCGGAGGGAGGGTTCGCCGGCGCGGGCTCATCTCCGCCCACGGTCTGACCCTCCACCAGCCGAGGCAGGATGACGTCCTTGCGACTCGTGCCCCACACCCGCAGGAACCCGTCGAAACGCACCACCGTGCCGACCGACTGGAAGACGTGGCCGTGTTCGCCCGCGTCCACCCTGAACTCGATGATGGTGCGGGCTATGCGGGCGTCGGCCATCTGCGAAGCCACGGCGCGCCGCCAGATCAGCCCATACAATTTGAGCTGGTCGGCGTCCAGTATCCCGCGGAGCGACTCGGGAGTGCGGCGGATCGAGGTCGGGCGGATGGCTTCGTGCGCTTCCTGTGCGCTGCGGGAGCGGGTAGCGAACTGACGCCGCTGATGGTAGTTGGCTCCGAGCTTTTCGCGGATGAACCCGGCAGTTTCCGCCAGCGCGGCCTGGCTGAGGCTCACGGAGTCGGTGCGCATGTAGGTGATCAGACCCTGGCGGTCGCCCCCACCCAGATTGACCCCCTCGTAGAGCTGCTGCGCCAGCCTCATCGTCCGCCTGGGCGTCAAGCGCAGCTTGGAGCTTGCCGCCTGCTGCAGGGTGGAGGTTATGAAGGGGGGCGCCGGGCGCCGCCGGGACTCCTTCTCCTCGACGCGCCCGACCCGCCAGGGACGGGTCGCCGTCGCCTCCCGGGCAACGCGGGCCGCCGCAGCTTCATCCAGCACCACCACGCCCGCGGAGCGCCGCAGCGCACCGGTCCTGGCGTCGAAGTTCTTCGCGGTGGCCACGGTCTTGCCACCGGTGCGGATCAGATCGGCGGCGAAGCCGGCGTCCTCGCCGTTCCGCCCCGCGGTCACAGCTTCGGCGAGGGTTGCCTTCACGGCCCAGAACTCGGAGGACCTGAACCTCTGGCGCTCCTCTTCCCTCTCCACCACGAGACGCAGCGCGGCGCTCTGCACGCGGCCGGCGCTCAGCCCGGCTCGCACCTTCTTCCAGAGCACGGGTGAGAGCGAGTAACCGAACAGGCGATCAAGGACGCGGCGGGTCTCCTGTGCGCGGACCAGCTTTCCGTCCACCTGGCGCGGATCCTCAAGAGCGGCCCTGATGGCGCTCGACGTGATCTCGTGGAATGCGATGCGTTGAACCGGGATGCGCGGCTTGAGGACTTCGAGGAGGTGCCAGCTGATGGACTCTCCCTCACGGTCCTCGTCGGTCGCGAGGATGATTTCGTCCGCGCTGTGGACCTTCTTGCGAAGCGCGCTGATGTGCTTCTTCGACTCCGGGGGAATCACGTAGACCGGCTCGAAGTTTCCGTCGACGTCAACGCCCAGCCTGGCCCATGGCTGCGAGCGAAGGCGCGCGGGAATCTCCTTGGCGGTGCGCGGCAGGTCGCGGATGTGGCCGAAGCTCGCAGCCACTTCATAGTCCCGGCCAAGAAAGCGCTCTATGGTCTTGCCCTTCGCGGGCGATTCGACGATGACGAGCTTCATGATGGGTGGGCTGGCGGCGGGCTGGAGGCTGGTTCGATCCCCTGGCGGGCGAGACGCGCGATCCGGTCCGCCAGTGCGGCTACGGAAACGTCCTCGCTGTCGAGTGTCAAGCGGGCGAGACGGTAGTACGGTTCCCGGCGGGCAAGCAAGCGCCGGGAGTGCTCGACGGGTCGGGGGACATCGAGGAGAGGTCGATCGACGCCCTGCCTGCGGGCCCGCTCCACCGCGGTCTCCGCAGTGACCTTGAGCCAGACGGACAGCGTGTCGGCGGCCACCCCCTCCATGTGCCCGGGCTGGGCGGCCCAGCCGCCCCCCGACGCGAGGACGGTCCGGTCGCGGCGGAGCAGGCGGCGCGCCACCCGCGCCTCGATGGCCCTGAACTCCCCCTCGCCGCCGCGGTCGAAGATGTCCGCGATCTCCTGCCCGGTCTCGCGCCGGATTTCCTCGTCGAAGTCGACGAACCGCCAGCCGAGCAGCCGCGCCACCTCGCGACCGACGGCCGACTTCCCGCTGGCCATGAAGCCAATCAGGAGGATCCGGGAAGGAGGGGGCGGGGCACTCCCGCCGTCGGCCGGGTCATTCATGACGCTGCCGCCGGTCGCGCAGGTAGGCGGTGTAGCCCTCGTAGTTCCGGCGCATCTCGGAGAGGCTGTCGCCCCCGAACTTCTCGATGAGGGCGTCGGCCACCACGAGGGCGGCCATGGCCTCGCCCACCACCGCCGCTGCGGGCACGGAGCAGACGTCGCTTCGCTCCACGGCGGCGTCGGCCACCGACCCGTCCCGCAGGTCCACGCTGGGCAGCCGCTTGCGCAGCGTCGAGATGGGCTTCATGGCGGCGCGGATGACGAGAGGCTCGCCGGTTGTGACCCCGCCCTCCAGGCCGCCGGCCCGGTTGGAGGGGCGTGCGTACCCGCTCGGTGGCCGGTCGCCGGGGGCGGGCTGAATAGGATCGTGCACGCGCGACCCCAATCGTCGGGCGCCCTCGAACCCGAGGCCCAGTTCGACCCCCTTGATGGCGTGAATCGACATCATCGCCCCCGCCAGGCGGCCATCCAGCTTGGTGTCCCAGGAGATGTAGCTCCCCAGGCCCACCGGCACATGCCGGACCACGACATCGAAGATGCCGCCGAGCGTGTCTCCTTCCTCCTTGGCCCGGTCGATGGACGCGATGACGCGGTCCGCCGCGTCCGGATCCAGCATTCGTACCGGCGAGGCGTCCGCAGCGGCGTTGAGGTCGGCCGGAAGCTCGCGCGGGAGAGTGGCCTCGATATCCCCGATCGAGGTCACGTGCGACCCCACCGTGATCCCGAACTCCCGGAGCAGGGTCCTGGCGACGGCGCCGCACGCCACCCGGGCGGCCGTCTCGCGTGCGCTCGCCCGCTCCAGAATGTCGCGGGTGTCGTGCCGGTCATACTTGAGCACCCCGACCAGATCGGCGTGTCCCGGGCGCGGCAGATGCATGCGGCGCAACGCCTTGGGGTTGCCTTCGGGATCCGGCCGAGCATGGCTCATCGCCGTAGTCCAGTTCTTCCAGTCGCGGTTCCAGAGCAGCATCCCGATGGGAGAGCCGAGCGTCTCGCCCAGACGCACGCCGGAGATCAGTTCGATGCGGTCCGCTTCGATCTGCATGCGGCGGCCGCGGCCGTAGCCGGCCATGCGACGCTTCATGTCGGGGTCGACATCGCGCTCGGTCGATAGGGGCATCCCTGCCGGCAGCCCTTCCAGAATCGCCAGCAGGCCGCGTCCGTGGGACTCGCCGGCCGTCCGAAAGCTGATTCGCCTCATGTGGTTGAATCTCCCCGAGAGTGGTTTGGCGGAGTCATAGCCAACCCTCCCCCGGTCGTCAACCCGGCGCGTATGCCGCGACCCGGAGGAGGCCGGGCCCGCAGCCTGCGCCCGAGCTGCATTCAGGTCTCGATGTACGGCGTCACCAGGATGACCAGATCGCGCTGGATCGTCTGCCTGCGGTCGACGCGGAAGAGGGCGCCGAGCACCGGGATCCTCATCAGCAGAGGAATGCCCGAGCGGCTCTCGATCTCCTCGGTCACCGCCAAACCGCCGATGACCACCGTTTCGCCGTCCTGAACCAGCACGCGGGAAGACGCTTCCTGCGTATGGAAGATGACTCCGGCGTCGGACGCGGCCGGGGTAAACTCCGCAAAGGAGCGTTCCGCATGCAGGTCGAGCAGGACATGGCCTCCCTCGGCGACATGCGGGGTTACCTCGAAGACGATACCCGTCTCCTGGATTTCCACGGCAGCCGTGGGCACGACCGGAGACTGCAGTCCTCCCGCGCTTCCGGCACCTGCGTCCAGCACCCTGATCGGCGTGCGTTCGCCCACCAGGATGCGGGCGGTCTGGTTGTCCAGCACGGAGATGTACGGGGCCACCTCCATGCGAGACAGGTTGAGTGTCTCGAGCGCTTCCAGGAAGGCCAGCAGCGTGTGCCGTCCCAACACCAGCGAGGTCAGCACGGAGAGCGCGGACCCCGAGATGCGGGTTGCTGCGTTGCCGAGTGCGGAGATGGAGCTTCCGTCCAACAACACCATGTCGCCGCTGACCGCTTCGCCGGCTGCCTCGCTCCCGGGGGCCTCTGCGCCCGTCCCCCCGGTGTCTTCGCCGGGATTCGCTGCGCCGGACGGGAGCAACGAAAGGTGGCCCCGCGAGTCACGGAGATCATAAGCGACCCCGAGTTCCTCCAGACCGGTTCGGTTCACGAAGACGATCCGCGCGGAGATGGTGATCTGGGGAGCGCGGATGTCGAGTTCCTCGACGAGCGCTTCGACCTGGGCCAGCGCTCTGGGGACATCCGTCACGATGACGCTGTTGGTGGCCAGCGAGAGGGATGCGCTGCCGCGGTCGCTCAGGAGCGATTGCGCGGCGGGCAGCAGGTCGGCGGCGGTCGCGTAGCTCATGTGAAACACCCCGGTCTCGAGGGGTTCAACGTCTTCGCGCCGATTCAGGTTCTCAATGTAGTCCACCCTGAGTATGCCGTTTTCGAGCTCGCGCGCGGCCAGCCCGTGCGAATCGAGAATGACGCGAAGGGCTTCGTCCCAGGGCTGGTCCCGGATATCGGCCGACACGATGCCGGACACGTCGGCCCCGGGGACGATGGAGATGCCCGCGAACTCCGAGAATGTGAAGAGCACGTCCCGGAGGGGAGCGGAGACGAAGGTGGCGGTGATGCGCGGTTCCCCGGGCGGCGGCTGAGCAACCTGCCGTGCGAGCATTGCAGGGGTAGCCTCGCCGGCGAGGTGAACATCCCGGGAGCCGGGCGCACCTGGGGACGCCTCGCCGTGGACGACGGAAACACTCATCCACGGCCACCCAAGGCACAGCCACGCGGTCAGCATCGGTCTCATCGCCCCAACCTCCCTGGTGGCCGACTCAGGTGCAGCTCCCGCTGCTCTCCAATGCCGAACCGGCGGATCTCTACGATCACGTACTCCGGCTCGACCCGGAGGACTCTCATTTCGCCGAGAACCACGTCCTGGCGAAGGCGATACGTGCGTTCACCGGTGGCGCCCGCGGCCGCCGGGACCGCCGTCCCGGAACTGACCAGAGCGATGCTCTCCCCGGCGTTGGGGGAATGGATGACGCCGATGAGCCGAAGGTCCTCGAATCTGGTGCCCGCCGAGTTAGCGGGCAGAGGCCGTTCAAACGGGTCACGCCGGTCGCCTGCCGGGTAGACGAAGACTTCGCGGTCGAGACCCGGTTCGCCCGTCTCGTCGCTCAGGTTCGCGTCGGACTGCGTCCCGGAGACGCCCTCGCCGGAGGACGCCGAAGGTCGAGCCTGCTGGATGATGGTCCGGGGGACAAGCAGCGGGACCACTAGGGCGACCATGAGTAACGGTTTCACATTCATCGGACGACCTCCGCTGGCGTTCCGTTAGACCCGCCGAGGGCGGGCTCCGTCCCTGCCGGCGGACGGACGAATGTCTCGATCCGAAAGTGGGCGCGCACCGCCGGACCCTCCTCCACGGCCGGATCGGGGATCGAGATCATCTCGAGTTCCATCGGCGTAACGATGCGCGGCAGTGACGCGACCGCGGTGAGAAAACGGGCCACCTCGTGGTAGCCGCCCACCACGGACATTTCGTAAGTCCGGCTCGTGTAGAACGGATTCGCTTCCTCCTCTCCGGGGCGCATGAAGGCCAGGTCTCCGAGCCCTGACCGCCGGGCCTCGGCCGCCAGTGACTCCAGAAGCGCCGGGACCTCCTCGGTGCGGGGGATCAACTGCTCGAGCCGCGCGATGTGATCCGAGTAGCGTCTCAGCCGGCTCGCAAGTTGCGCGGTCCCCTCGGGCAGCAGGTTCCGAGCGCGTTCGTTTCCGGCCTCCAACCGCTCCAGACGGCGCGTCAGCCGCTGCACCTCCCCGTCCCGGCGGCGGTGCTCGCGGTAGAACAGAGCCGCGGCCAGCGTCACCAGCACGGCCGCCAGCAGCGCGGGCCGCGAACCCGGGATCGCGATCATCATGCCGGGTTGCTCACCGATGCGCGGGGCTGGTAGGAAACACGGAGCACAAAGGCGCTGAGGACCCACTCCGCACCGTCCGGCAGTCGTTCCGCCACCTGCTCGGTACCGACCAGGCTGACGGAAGTCAGGAAGGGAGAGACCTCCAGCCGGTTCATGAAGCGCGTCAGGGCAAAGGTGTTGGCGGTTCGTCCCTCGATCTCCACCTGGACCCTGTCCCCACCGCCCGCTTCCGCGATACGCGTCAACCAGGTGAACTCCGGCATTGCAGCCGCCACTTCATCGAGGATGTGGGACCAGACGTACCGCCCCTGGTCGAGCTCCCGGATAACCCGCACTCGCGCGGCCACGGAATCGCGTCCGGCACGCAATTGGTCCGCAGAGGAGATCAGACCGGCCAGTGCGGTCGAGTCGCCCATGGCTTGAGTGACTCGATCCTCCAGAACTCGCTGACGATCGCGGGCACCCGGGTGAAGCAACGCCAGCACCAGGAGGGTGGCCAGCCCGGGAACGCTCGCCGCCAGGTGCCACGGCGACGCGGCTTTCGAAGGCGACGCATTCGCTGACGATCGCCGCCTGCGCGCGGCGTGGCCCGTCCCCCCGGGCATCAGGTTGATTTCGATCACCGGTCGCGACTCCGTGGGAATGAGCGCAACGCCAGACCCACCGGCAACAACAGCATGGGCGCGACCTCTTCCAGCTCGACATCAACGCAGGCATCGGGACGGACGGGAATTCGTTCGAAGGGGTTGGCGACGTGTGTTTCGACGGAGAGGATGCGGCCCAGCGCCTCGGCCAGACCCGGGATCCGGGCACCCCCGCCGCTCAGGTAGACGCGCCCTAGACCAAGGTCGGCGGACCTCGTCTTCAGGAAGGCCGACGCCCTCCCCAGTCCCACGGCCATTTCGTCCGCGGCGGACTCGATGACCGCCCGTAGGCCGGGCGATACCCGCTGACCGCGAATCATGGCTTCCGTAGACCGTGCCCCCAGGCCCGTCTCCCGCTGGGCGGCCTTGCACAGGGAGCGCACGCCGAAGTGGAAATCGCGCGTGACAGCGGGGATTCCTTCCTCCACAACGACCACAGTGGTCGTCTCCCAGCCAATGTCGGCGGCCATAACGACACCCTCGGCCGCTTCGGGATGGTTGTGGATCAAGGCATTTCTCAGCGCAAAGCCATCTACGTCAAGGACTTCGACCGTGAGCCCGGCAGTGCGCACGACTTCGGTGGCCTCATGCACCAGGTCGCGCTTGGCTGCCACCAGAAGGACGTCCATGGGATCCCCGGGGGTGAGGATCTGGAAGTCCAGTTCGACGCTGGCGGTATCGAAGGGAAGATGCTGTTCGGCCTCCCAGCGGATTACCTCCCGCAACTCGGACGGCTTCATGCGCTCCAATTCGATCCGCTTGGCAATGACACCGTGACCCGCGACGCCGGTCACTACTCGACCCTGCTTCAGTCCGGAGTCCCGGAACAGTTTGACGACCGCTTCAACCACGGCAGTGCCGGCGCGTGCATCATCGCTTCCCTCCGTCAACGCGCGCATCGCAATCCGGGAGACTTCGGGAGCGTGCCTCGCATGGCTCATCTGTACGACCTTGAGGTATCGGCTCCCGACATCGAGCCCAAGGGACACTTGCCCGCGCCTGAACCAGCCCATCGGCCTAGACGGGCTCGAGCCAGGAGCCTGCCGGCAGGGCCCGCATCGTCCGGAGTCCGGCATGGCTGAGCGCGCGCAGGCCGGCGCAGGCGGACGCCTCCACCAGAGCCCGTCCTTCCAGGAGGACGCGGTCGCCCGAGCGGATCCACCCGGCAACGCGGGCATCGTCGGCAAGGCGGACGGCCTGCGTCGCCAGCACCAGCCCCGCGAAGGTTGCGTTCGCCAGGAAGCTTGCGCCCCCGTCCACCACGAGCACCCCCTGTCCCTCGCCGCCGGTCACCTCCAGCGACCCGCGGACAACGACGACCGGCAGGTAGGCCCCGCAGCTTCCGCCGGGACTCAGGGGCGTGCCCCAATTGCCCGCCGCAGTTGCGGGACAACCGCTGCCGAGATGGACGCGCGTACTGCCGCCAGCGATGCCGAGCGTGATGTCGGCCAGCTCCGCAAGATCCTGGAAGGAGAGGACTCCCAGATTCAGGGACGGCGGATTCAGGTCGAGAGCCAGCCGCTGCCGCCGGGCCGACTCGGGGGTGGCAGCCGGGGGCACCCAGCGCCCGCTCTCGGCTACTACGCCGTGCGGGAAGATCGAATCCGCCACCGGAAGCTGCGGTGCGCACTCGGTAGCACCCCAGGCCAACGGCGCAGCCGTAACGCGGTCACCCGCAATACGCGCCGAATCCGTTACCGTGATGCTGGCCCGAGCAGCGACCGCCGCCGGGAACGTGCTGATGCGGGCGCCTGCGTCGAGCGCCCAGGTCAGCCGCCCGACCTTCGCGCGGGCTGCACCGTTCACCAGGCCCTCCCCCGCAAGCAGGTGGATCTCGCGTGTAAGGCGATGCGCGGCCACGCGATAGGCACCTCGCTGCCCGTGCGCACCCTCGACCACCGTGCTGTCCCCGACCGGCACCGCCGCGAGCAGCCCCGTCGCCGTGCCGGTCACCGCGCGCACTCCGCCCTCCGCGGCGAGCCGTGCGATCAGCAGGTCGCGTTCCGCTCGAGCTACCGTCAGTTCCTGGTGCGCCAGGTAGTGGAGGAGATGTCCGAAGGCGGTCGCGGCGAGCAGCACCATGAGGATTAACGGGATCGCGAATCCCCCGGCGCCCGCGTCTTCCGGGCCGGTGACGCTCCTCACGGCCAGGTCTCCCGCGGCCACACGCGCGCCGAGTCAATTGTGGTCGCAACGGGAGCCTGGCCGAAGGCCAGCCGCAGATCGAGTCCGGCTCCGCGGCCCGACACCCCCGCACCGACACCTGCGCCTGTTCGCAGGACCTGCGCGGTGAGCGGCTGGCGCCCCCCTCGGCCCGGGCGGTAGCGGAAGGCACCCGCAGCGACGTGGTAGCTGCCCCGTTCGAATACTCGTCCCACGACCGCCTCCGGTACCGCTGGGTTCAGTACCCAAACCTCACCCGCGGCGCCATCGCCGCATGCGCCGGTCCGAACCCGGACGAGTTCCGCGACACGCCACACCCCATCGGCGGCGAGGACGAGCACGGAGTCCTTGGCGGGGTCGGGTCGGCGCAGTCCGGTGTAGCGCACCGCCCAAAGGGGCTGAGGGACGGTGGCGCAACCTACCCCCGTTCCCCGAAACGCCCTCAAGGCAACGGAATCTCCGGCGCCTGCCACCCAGTCGATGCCGGCAAGCCCCGTCCTCAGTTCCTGCGCGAGCGTGTACCGTGTGATCCTTCTCGTTTCGCGCACCTGCGCGTCTTCTGTCACGCTCCAAAGGGCATGTCGAAGGGTCGTCAGCGTCTGCAGCGCCGCCGCCATGACCGCTACCAGGAGCACCATGGCGGTAAGGGCCTCCACGATCGATGATCCCTGGCGAGAAGCGGCTGCCCGCGGGTGTGGCGCGCCCATGTCAGGGTGCCGGCACGATTGTCGTGACGCGCAGCAACTCCGCTCTTGTGGTGTCGTGCGCGCTGGCCCGGATGACCACCTGCAGGAGCCTCCCTCCCAGGGGAACCGGATCGTCCCAGACGAGCGCCCCCCACGGGTATTGGCGCGTCGCGCCGCCCGATGCCCCGAAGAGCCCGAGGGAGTCGGCGATCTCCCCCGCCGCCACCACCGCGGCGGACAGTTCTCCGGCGCGCCGCCAGGAATGAAGCGATGCGGTGCCGAGCGCGGCCGCTGCCAACAGACCCGTGCACAGGAGCACGATGGCCAGCATGGCCTCTACGAGCGTGAATCCCGCGGACACGGCCGCCGCAGGAGGCGCCCAGCTCGACCCACTCATCGCCGGGATACCCGCCCGTAGGTGGAAATCACCAGCGACGCATGTGTTGCGCCCCGCCCGAAACGAAGCGTACGGGCAGACATCCGGCCAAGTCCGAGCGCATTGAATTCGATGGTCGCGAGAGTATCCCGCCCCGACATGTCGAGCGAAACCCCGTAGCGGTCTCCCAGGTCGACACGCTCCCGGAATGTGCCCCCGAGGCTGCGCTCGATGTGCCCGCGGCCCGGCACAATCGTGACCTGCGAGGCACCGGACCCCAGCGCGTCGATCCGGGCGCGGGCGAGCAGCCCCGCGCTGGCTTCGCGCGCCTGAGTCACGGCCCAGCGATCACGGTGCAGTTGCAGGGCAGGCATCCCCAGCGCGATCCCGATGCCGACGATGGCCAGCACCACCAGGCACTCGAAAAGTGTGAATCCCCCGTTCATGCCATGAAAGATGGCGTCCGGGGATCCTGCCGGGGATGGCGTTCCGGGACTACCGAATGTCGAATCCGGGACTACCCGGCTCCAGAGCCGCTCCGGCCGCTACCGGAACTGCGTGGGGATGTTGAGCACCTGACCCGGGTAGATTCGGCTGCCCCGCAGGTTGTTCGACCGCCGCAGCGCAGCGATCGTCGTGCCGTGCGCGCGCGCGATGTCCCACAGGGAATCCCCCCGCTGCACCCGGTAACTCAGGTGCATGGCCTGTACGCCGACTCCGCCACCCGGCGGGATCGTCAGGACCTGACCCGGATAGATCCGGCTGCCCAGAAGGTTGTTCGACTGCTGGATCGCCGCGATCGTCGTCCCGTACGCGCGCGCAATGTCCCACAGTGCGTCTCCGGAGCGCACGCGATACGATCGGCTGCCGGCACCCGCTGCCGCGACATCCTCCGCCGACGCAGCCTCCGCCGCATCCGTCGCGGCCGCCACCCGGGTCTCTGTCGCCTGGACGGCTCGCGTCCTCAGGCCCTCGACGTAGCGGGTGTATGGTTCGGGATACAGGGCGATGTGGTAGTGGGGGGGGCGGGACTCGCGCGTGGCCTCCAGGACCCCGTTCGCTTCCAGGGAGAGCAGGACATCCTCCAGCCATGCGCGGCAGGGGCGATGGTTGGACCGGCGCAGGTCGACGGCCATGCCGGTGGGATGCACCGAGCGGCTGGAGGCGTTGGGGGGCTGCCGGTTGAGCGCGCGTGTCAGGCTGGTGACGACCATGACTTCCCCGCAGGCCCTGCGATACTGCCCCGCCAGCCGTTCCACGAAGGTGCGAACCTGGGGACGGGCGTACGGGAAGCTGACCTCGTCATCGATGTCATAGTCCCGGTTGCCGTACAGCGGCACCAGGTAGCCCAGCTCGACAAACCGCCGCACGTGAGCGGCGTCCCGCAGGTAGGTGAAGTCGTGGGCCCGCGCCTGCGCGTTCTGGGCGGTCAGCGAGCGGGACGACCCGCGGAGGCTCTGCGCAGCGGATGAGGAGGGCGCGAGCCCCGCGGCCAGCAGTGCGCCGCAGACCAGGACTCCTGCCCGAATGCCGTATCGTCCCATCGTCTCCCATCCAGATCCAAGCTGTAGCGGGAGGGTGACCGGATCGCCCCACTCCGACCATCTCCAAACTTCATTTGTTTAGAGTGCGCAGCGTGTATTCTATACGCCGATTCTCCCCCGTCCGCAAGGGTTTACAACGACATGGCGGGCCCGGAGCCGGAAGCATGGGGCCGTGTCCAACGTCAGCTGGGAAGGCACTTTGCGACCGAGGTGCGAGAACGGCGACGCCGGTGCGGAGCGCGGAATGCGACGACGTCTGGCGGGTGGCCTTACCCGGCGGCGGCGAAGTTGGCGGCCACGACGTCCCAGTTGACCGTGCTCCACCACGCGGTGAGATAGTCGGGCCGGCGATTCTGATAGCGCAGATAGTACGCGTGCTCCCACACGTCCACGCCGAGGATCGGGGTCTGGCCATCCATGAGCGGGCTGTCCTGGTTCGCCGTGGAGCGCACCGCCAGTCCGGAATCGGTGGCGACCACCCAACCCCAGCCGGAGCCGAAGCGGGTGATGGCCGCTGTGTTGACCCGGCTCTTCAGCTCGTCGACGGAGCCGAAGGCAGCCTCGATCGCGTAGGCCAGATCACCACTTGGGGCGTCCGCGCCGCCGGGCGTCATCAGGTCCCAGAAAAGCGCGTGATTGACGTATCCGCCGCCGTTGTTGCGCACCGCGCCGCGAATGGCCTCGGGGACGTCGCCCATGTTGCCCAGCAGGTCTTCCACGCTGCGGTCCTGGAGGCCGGGATGCGACTTGAGCGCCGCGTTGAGATTGGCGGTATAGGCCGCGTGGTGCTTCGAGTGGTGTATCTCCATCGTGCGCGCGTCGATATGCGGCTCGAGCGCATCGTAGTCGTAACCGAGGTCCGGAAGCTCGTGGGGATAGGCCATGGTCGCAGGCTCCGCTGTATGAAGGGGACGTTCTCCCGGGCACCTCACCGGGACGAGGCGTGGTATGTCGGGGAATCGGCATCGTATCTTACAGGCAAGTGCCCCGGAGTTCCACCACTGGCCGCGGGAGAACCTGGACGCTGAAGATGAACCCGCCGCGCATTCTTCTGGTCGACTGCGACAGCTTCTTCGTGCAGGTGGCGCGCCTCGAGGATCCCGATGGCGCGGGACGTCGGCGACTGCTGATCGTCGGGGGGACGCCGGAGGGTCGGGGCGTGGTCGCGTCGGCCTCCTACGAGGCGCGCAAACACGGCGTCCGCTCGGCGATGCCCACCGCGCAGGCGCTCCGCCTGTGTCCCGGAGCCGCGGTGGTTCCCGTGCCGAGGGCTGCGTGCGTGCGGCGCAGCCGGGAAGTTCGGCGCGCGTTGGAAGAGTTGTCGCCCGTGGTCAGACCGGCTTCCATCGACGAATTCTACCTGGATCTCTCGGGCACGGAGCGGATGCTGGCCGGGGAGTCCTTCGAAGACACCGCCCGGCGCATCCGCGATACCGTGTTGGCGCGCACCGGCATTTCGGTTTCCGCGGGAGGCGGCACCCGGCGCCTCATCGCCAAGCTCGCCACCGGACTCGCCAAGCCGGCGGGCGTCTGCATCGTGCCTCCGGGAGAGGAAGCCGAGTTCATGCGGCGTTTCGACCTCGAGGACATCCCCGGGATCGGCCCCGCGTTCCGCGCGGCGCTCGAGCGCCGGTCGCTACGGTCCGTTGCCGACGTGCTGCGGGTCCAGCAGGAATGGCTCGAGCGCTGGTTCGGAGCCCGGCGCGCCCGCTGGCTGCACGACCGGGTGCGGGGACTGGACGGCGAGAGCACCCTCCCGGTGCGCGAGCGGAAGTCGGTGAGCGTGGAGCGGACGTTCGCCGCCGACCTCTCCGACGACGATGAGCTGGACGGCGTCCTGTCGCGACAGGTGAACTCGGTCGCGCGGCGCGTTCGCCGACTCGGTGGGGGAGCGCGCACGATCACCGTCAAGATCCGGGACCGGGATTTCGCGACCCGCCAGTGCAGCCGCACCCTGCCCCGGCCGGTGGAATCGGACCAGGCCATCCTTCGCGTGGCCCGCGAGCTTCTCGCCGAACTACGGTCGCGGCGCCGAACTCCTGCGCGCCTCCTCGGCGTCGCCGCCAGCGGATTCTCGAGCGAAGGGAAACGCGCGCAACTCGCCTTCCTTCCCGAAGCCGACGATCCGGATCCGGACCGCGCACGCCGCATCTCCCGGGTGATGGACGTCGCCCGGAACCGGTTCGGCGATGGCGCCCTCGGTCCGGGGCGCAGCCTCGGTTCCCGGGAGTAACCCCGCTCGGCGAACCGCTGTTTCCCTACTCGCGGGATGATCCCCGCTGCCGCAGCCACGGCTTGCGCGCAAAGTAGCCGTTGGCTTCCTCGGCCACCTTGGGCGCAAGCATGAAGAGCGCGATCAGGTTGGGAACGATGACGATCGCCAGGAAGATGTCGCCCAGGTTCCAGATCACCGTCAGGGGCAGCACCGCGCCGACGAAGTGCATGATGACGAAGACCAGCTTGTACGGCAGGACGGCGTTCGCCCCCAGCAGGTAGTACGCACAGCGGTCGCCATAGTAGCTCCACGCGATCGCCGTCGATATCGCAAACAGGAGCACCGAGAAAACAACGATCATGTGGCCCCAGTCGCCCAGCGCGCTCAATCCTCGGCGGAAGCCTTCCATGGTCAGGGGCGCGCCGCTCTCGAAGGCTTCCCCGTGGAGGGACTCGTAGGTCTGGCCATCGTCTGTCCGGGCAAGGCCTTCGTCCGGCAGGACGGTTCCGGTGAAGGGTGTGGTATGCGCTTCGTCCACATACAGCATGTCGACGTACGCGTCGTGCCACGCGATGTGCACGCCGCCCGGATCCGCGGGCACTCCGTTCTCGAAGCGGATTTCGGCCGGAGCGTCCGCGCCCTCGTTGTTGCCCATGGCATCCACGGTGACATACCCCAGGTCGCCGCCCCCCAGGGTGACTTCCGTGGGGATGCGGGCGTTCCATACGCCGGTGGTGATGATCACGAGTCCCGTCATCGAGCAGATCACGATCGTGTCGATGAAGGGCTCGAGCAGCGCGACGACGCCCTCCGACACCGGCTCGTCGGTCTTGGCCGCGGCGTGCGCGATGGGCGCCGAGCCCTGGCCTGCCTCGTTGGAGAAGAGGCCGCGGCGGACACCCCACATCAGCGTCACGAGGAAGGCGCCCACGCCGGTCCCGGCCACGCCCGCGGTGGGATTGAAGGCCTCGCGGAAGATGAGACCGAGTGCGGGAACGATGTCGGCCGCGTTGAAGAGCAGGATGACCAGCGCGCCCAGGCAGTAGACCGCGGCCATGACCGGCGCCAGGATTCCGGTAACCCGTCCGATCCGGGTAATCCCTCCAAGGATGACCAGTGCGACCACTCCGGAGGTAACCAGACCGCTCACCGTGGCAGGGATGCCGAAGATGGTGCGCATCGAATCCGAGACCGTGTTGGCCTGAATCGCGTTGCCGGTGAGGAAGGCGGTCAGCCCCAGCATGATGGCGAAGAAGACGGCCATCCACTTCCAGCGCGCTCCCAGCCCACGCTCGATATAGTACATGGGACCGCCGCTTACCGTCCCCTCCCACTTGTGGGCGTCGTGATCGGGCGCCTCGACCTGACGATACTTCTGGGCGAGCGTCACCTCGGTGAACTTGGTGGCCATGCCGAGGGCGGCCGTGACCCACATCCAGAAGAGCGCACCCGGGCCTCCCCAGTGAATCGCGATCGCCACGCCGGCGATGTTGCCAATGCCGACGGTTGCGGACAGCGCCGTGGTCAGCGCCTGGAAATGCGAGACGTCGCCCGGCTCGTCAGGATCGTCGTACTTGCCCGAGGTGACGGCGAACCCGTGGCCCAGCCTGCGAACCTGCACGAACCCGAGCCGCAGTGTGAGGAAGACGCCCACGCCAAGGAGCAGGATCACCATGAAGGGAACCGTCTCGTCGCCGACCGAGATGCCCAGCTCCACGATGTAGCGGTTCCCCAGGTCGGATAGTGTCTGAAAGAGTTCCACGGAGGCTCCTCGGCTGCGGGGCGGATCGGGTGTCGGAATCGGGAAGGATGCCCCGCGAGCGGACCGTGGTCAACATGAGCCGATCCCGGGATGGGCTCAGTGGCGTGCGTCGCGTCCCGCGGGGAACCGCGCGGAGGACCGGCCGAAAGACGCTCGGTGGATCGGGCCGACCCGGGTCAAGGCAACGGCCGCGCGAGCGCTTCCCCGAGGCGGATTTCCCTCGCGGCGGTCAGGCCGGGCACCCATTCATGGCTGTCGCGCTCGAGCAGCATGACCACGCACGACCCCAGGTGGAAGGCCATGATTTCCTCCCCGCGCGCGATGGTGAGTGCGGGCTCGTAGGTCCGGTGGCGCCCGGACGGCGGGCGGCGGTTGGTGACCCAGCCGCCCTCCCCCCCACCCCACCCGGGATCGAACGCGGTGGAGATGCGCCCGACGTTGTACGCCCCGACCGCCACCAGCGCGATCCGCCCGGCACCCCCCGCGAGCGAGCAAACGACGCGCTCGTTGGTCGCGAGCAGATCCGGGATCTCGGCCACCGCGGCGGCATTCACCGGGAAGAGCCCACCCGGGACGTACGTGGCCGTGCACAGCCGACCCGCCACCGGGGCGTGGATGCGGTGATAGTGCCTGGGGGCGAGGTAGATGGTCGCATACAGCCCGCCATGGAAGCGGGCCGCGGCATCCTCGCCGGCCAGCAGGGCGGCCGCAGTGTAGCGGCGACCCTTCGCCTGCACGAGCTGGCCGTCCTCCACCGTGCCGAGCCGGGTGAGCACGCCGTCCACCGGCGACGTCACCAGCGAAGCATCCGACGGCCACTGCCGGGCGCCGGACGCGAGCCGCCGCACGAAGAACGCGTTCAGGCTGGCGTAGTCGGCAGGCGCCTGCCCGGCTTCGTCCATCCGTGCGCCAACCATGCGCGCGAAGCCTCCGATCAGGGGCGCCCGCAGTGGGCGGGGGATTACCGCGTCCGCAAGCCGGCCGAAGCCGCGGCTGGCGACCGCCCTCGGAAGCCGCGACAGGAGCGCGAGCAGGAGGCGCCCGCCCCACGAGGCCCGTGGCCGTCCTTCCCGTGCTGAGTTCTCCACTCGCCCCCTTCACCCCACGACGTTGATCATGTCGAAGATGGGAAGGTACATGGACACGATCATTCCACCCACCACGACGCCCAGGACGGTGGCCATCGCCGGCTCGAATGCCGCCAGCAGGGCCTCTATCGAGCGCCCGGTCTCATCGTCGTAGAAGTCGGCGATCTTCGCCAACATCTCGTCCAGACCGCCGGTCTGCTCGCCGACGTGGATCATCTGCAGCACCATGGGCGGGAAGATCCCGGATGCCCGGAGAGGCTCGGCGATGGTGTTCCCCCCCGCGATCGATCTCCGGGAGTTCATGACGGCGTCGTGCACCACGCGGTTGCCCGTGCTCGCGGCGGTGATTTCCAGCGCCTCCAGAATCGCCACGCCGGAGGCCACCAGGGTGCCCAGCGTGCGGGCGAATCGGACCATTGCCATCTTCAGGCACAGCGGGCCGACCACCGGGGAAGCCAGCAGCAGGCGGTCCAGAACCAGGCGGGCGCGAGGGGTGGCGCGGGCGCGCCCCAACCCGACCCACGCGCCCGCGGTGAAGAGAGGTGGAAGCCACCAGAATGCCCGCAGGCTCTCGGAAAGACCGATGACCAGCCGGGTGGGCAGCGGCAAGGGCAGATCCGACGCCGCGAACATCTCCTGAAAGGTCGGGATCACGAACTCGAGCAGGACCAGCAGGGCACAGGCGGCCACCACCACCACCACCGCCGGGTAGATCAGGGCGCCGCGCACCTTGCGCGAGAGACGGTCGGTTCGTTCGAGCGAGTCGGCCAGGCGCGCCAGCACTGTATCCAGCACGCCCCCCGCCTCCCCCGCGGCGACCATGCTGACGAACAGTTGACTGAATACCGCCGGATGCTCACCGAGCGCTCCCGCAAGGGTCCGGCCCGCCTCGATGTCGTGACGCACGTCGCCCACCACCGCCGCCAGCCTCGCGTTGCCGGCCTGCTCCGCGAGCACCCCCAGACTGGGCGCCAGGGGCAGGCCGGACTGGATCATGGTGGCGAACTGGCGCGCGAACACCGCGATGTCGCGCGACGGTACGCGGCCTCGGAACGGTGAACGGATCCGCCGCCACATCGCTCCGGCACCCGGGCGCCGTTGCGAGAGGGAGACCGCTCGGGATCTGCCCGCCCGCTCAAACGCCGGGAGTTCTCCCACGGGCCGCTAGGAGAGCCGCGGGTCGCCGAGCGACCGGAGCAGCTCCGCGGGATCCGGGGAGACCCGCATCGCGGCCTCCGTGGACACCTCTCCGCGCATGCGGAGCTGGCGCAGTGCATCGTTCATGGTCTGCATGCCGTGCTTTCTCCCCGCCTGCATCATCGAGGGAATCTGGTGGACCTTGCGGTCGCGGATGGCGGCGCGCACCGCCGGTGTGCAGATGAGCACCTCGCACGCCGCAACGCGCCCGCGCCCACGCGCCCGCTGCAGCAGGTTCTGGGTCACCACCCCCTCCAGCACCAGGGCCAACTGGGCACGCACCTGCGCCTGCCGTCCCGACGCGAAGACGTCGATGATGCGGTGCACCGAGGCCGCGGCCGAATTGGTGTGCAGCGTCGCCAGCACCAGGTGCCCGGTTTCCGCAATGGTCAGCGCCGCCGAGATGGTCTCGGGATCCCGCATCTCGCCGATGAGGATGACATCCGGATCCTGCCGGGTCGCCGACTTCAGAGCGGCCGCGAAGCTCATCGTGTCGGAACCCACCTCGCGCTGGCTTACGACGCAGCCCCTGGACGGATGAACGAACTCCACCGGGTCTTCGATGGTGACGATATGGCCCTTCCGGGTCTCGTTGATCCGGCTGAGCATGGCGGCCAGGGTCGTCGACTTCCCGGAACCGGTAGGCCCGGTGACCAGCACGAGGCCGTGGGGCCGCTCCACCAGGCGGCGCACCACGCCCGGAAGGCGCAGGTCCTCCAGCCTGGGGATCTCGTGGGGGATTCTGCGCAAGGCCATGGCCGGCTGGCCCCGCTGGCGATGGCAACTGCAGCGAAAGCGCGCGATGTCCGGCAGATTGAATGCGAAATCGACCTCGCCCCCCGCTGCAAGCTGCTCTCTCCGAGCCTGCGTGAGCACCGAATCCACCAGCTCCGCCGCCTCTTGCGGACCAAGCGCGCCGCCGCGGCGCGCGTCGGCAAGCTCGCCATCGATGCGAAGCCTGGGCGGGATTCCGGCCGTGACGTGCAGGTCGGAAGCGTCCCTTTCCACCATCTCCGCCAGCAGCGCACGCAGCGTGGGCGGGAAGCCGCGCCCGTCCTCAAACGGGTCCGAGGCGGGTACCGGTAAGGCCGCAGTCGTGTCCGTCATTGTCGCACGAAGAAGCGGCCGCGCATGGATTCGAGCGTTGCCGGCCCGATCCCGCGCACCTCGATCAGGTCTTCCACCCGCCCGAAACCACCCACTTCGTCACGGCGCGCGATGATTCGCGCCGCGAGCGCGGGACCGATGCCACGCACCTGCTCGAGCTCCTCGGAGGTGGCACGGTTGAGGTCGATGGCGGGCGCCACCTGATGGTTCGCAGACGAAGCGGCGTTCCGGACCGGCCGCGGCTTTGCCGTGACCACCCCGCGCACGCGCCTTCCTCCACCGCCCGCCTCCAGAGTCAGGTGCGGCGCGAGCCGCTCGATCGTCGCCGGCCCGATGCCGCGCACCCGCGTGAGCGCCCCGACATCCCCGAAGGGACCCTCCGCGCTCCGTGATTCCACGATTGCCCGGGCCGCCGCCGGCCCGATGCCGGGCAGCCGGTCGAGCTCCTCTTCGCTCGCCGTGTTCGGGTCCAGGCGCTCACCCTGGGCAAGCGGGGCCGACCGCCGCTCCTGCTCGTCGACCATCTCGCGCGAATCCGCGGCCAGCGCGTCGGCCGAAACGGTGTCGGCCTCGAGGGCGAGGGGAGGCCGCACCGCTTCCAGCCCCGCCCGCGCGGCGCCCGCCAGAAAGAGGACGCCGGCCGTGATCGCCAGGGTGCGTGATTCGTCGCGTGTCATGATACGACGATCATTCCACGGCGGGGGCGAAGGAATGGCGGTTTGGGACCTTCTTTCCTCGAACGCGCGTCACCCGTTCCGGGAGCGGATCGCCGAATGCAGCCGCAGGCCCGCTGCGGCCATCCTCAGGGAAGTCCCGCGAAGGCTCCCGCGTTGTACACGAACTGGCCCCAGAGGCCGATCTGGAACTGGGTCGAACCCAGCCGCTGGCCGATGTTCGACTGGCGGTTGGTGTAGCTGGCCTGAAAGCCGACCTGCAGCTCGGAAACGACGGTGTCCAGCGTGAGGTTGAAGGTGGCGTTGCTCTGGTCCACGAAGGGCACGCACTCGTCGTTGCCGGAGGTGATGCGACAGTCGCTCTGCCCCGCCTGATTGTAGCGCAGAGAAGCCTGGATCGGCCGTTCCAGCCGCGCTCCCAGTTCGCCCGGAGGCGTGAAGCTGCCGCTCATGGTGAAGACGTGGGTGTTTCGGCGACGGCGGGTGTCGCCCGTGGGATCGGTGCCTTCGCCGCGGGTCATGGTGGTCCGGTAGCTGGCCGAAAAGCCGCCTCCCCAGCGCACCGACACGTCGAGCGGGATGGTTGCGTCCTCCTGCAGCCGCTGCTGCTGGGTTCCCGTGCCGAAGGAGAGTCGGCGGGTGTCGACCCGGTATCCCGAGTTCACGGTGAGGCGCTCGACCACCGGCTGCATGAACGACGGCAACGGAATCGACGACGCCCTCAGGACGATGTTGGGCCAGCTGCGGGTATTCGCCGCGCGGTCGCTGCGCGTGTCGAAGGTGGCGATGTCGGTGACCGAGTAGTCCACGCTCGCGGTGATTCCCGGCAGGAGCGTGACCCCCGAACCCGTGGCCCAGCCGTTCCGGTCCACGAGCGTGGCCGCGGTGGCCCCGTCCACCACCCGGAAGCCGTCAAGATCGCTCAGCCCGAACTGATACCGCACATCCGGGTCCAGCACCTCGCGGTTGAAGCGCGAGGTGAGGCCGTCCTGCCAGTTGACCGTAATGGGCGAGAGCGCGCCGGCGAGACGGCGCATCGTCCCCTGGGGCGCAGCGTCGGACACGCCCGGCCTGGGCGGGCCGCCCCGGGCGAGCGTCCCCGGGTCGAAGATGACGGAAGCGCTCGCGCTCCGCTGTCCGCCCACGTTGCGCTGGAGGTCGCGCAGCGTGTCCGCCTCCGCCACCTGGCGCCGCACGAGGGTGGCGTTGCGGTCGGAACTGTAGGTGGTCGTCCAGGTCAGCGTCCACTGCAGCCAGTCGGCGGGTCGGGGTCCCCAGCGCATGTTGGTGCGAACCCGGCGATTGGTCTCCCAGCCCAGATCGATGCCCCCCGGTGACCACCGCTCCCGCGCCAGCAGCGGCCGCACCGCCGGATCCCTGACCGCGAGTTCCGGAGCCAGCAGATCGCGGGTGGAAGTGAAGTCGGTGGTCGCGGTCACGGACTGAAAAGGCCGAAAGATGATGCGCGCATCCGTATCCACGCCTCTCCGGGGAGACCGGGTGCGGGTCGCGGCGGAGTCGCCGGGCAGGCGCAGGATCTGCTCGTAGCGATAGGTCTGGTTGCGCTGGTTGGCGTAGGATGCCCCGAACCCGATCCGCTCCGGGCTCCAGCGCAGACGGCTCGCCAGCACCCGCTCCTCCAGCGATTCCGGAAGCAGGGCACGCACCACACCACCCAGAAAGCCCGGAACCACCGGCAGGGTGCGCGGCTCCAGCGCCCGGTCGTAGCCCACCCGCGCGTCCACCACCCGCGAATCCGAGTCCGAGGTGGCGGTCGCCGACTGCGACGACGAGTACCCGGCGCGCGCGCTCAGCCCGTCCAGGAAGATCGCCGCCAGCGGGTTGCTGGAGGGCGTCCGTTTGCGGAACGACAGCCCGACGCGGGTTCGGTCGAAGGCGACCTTGCGCAGCCCCTCGAGCCGGTCGGCGCGGATATCGCTCCTCAGCAGGAAGGTGGGATCCTGGCCGGAGGTGGTATGCGAAACGGTCAGCGGCAGCTCGATTCCCCAGGACGCGGGGGTGAAGCGGCTCAGCTGCAGCGTCGAGTTCGCCGTCCACTGCTGGTCGCGCTGGTAGCTGGGATCGCCTTCCAACTGGCGGAACAGGGCGCCCCGGTCGGAGACCGAGATGCGCGTGGTCATGAAGTCGGACGCGTTCAGGTCCACGTTCAGGTGGCTGGCAAGTCCGCGGTCGGTGACGGCCCTGGAGAGACGGAAATCATTGATCCACACTTCGCCGTCGTCGGGGAAGTCGCCCTCGTTCCAGACGCCCAGCGACAGCTCGCGCACCTGCGAGAGATTGGGGGCGCGCGCCCGGTCCTGAAGCACCACCGCGTAGGTCGAGTCGGCGCTCCAGACCACCAGCGCCGGCGCGCCCGCGGTCGGCGGATCCTCGATGAGCCGCTGCTCCGCCTCGCTGCGCAATTCGAGCCAGCGGTCGAAGTCCACCAGAACCTCCGGGAGCCAGTCCTCGGCCCGGGTTCCGTCGGGATCCACAGCCGGTTCCAGCGGTGTGCGGTAGAGATAGAAGTTGTCCTCGTCGCTCCCGACCTTCAGGAAGAAATACACAGGACGGCCCATCCCCCAGTCGCCTCGGCGCGCCAGTGCCCAGATGCGCGCCTGCCTGTAGGTGAGGAAGTTCCTGGGACGCTGGGGAAAGCGGTGATAGACCTCCGCCCTCTCCCCGGGGGGAAGCCCCCTGTAGGTGATGCCGAGCGCCTTCTCGCTGAACTCCACGCCCTGCGCCCCCAAGGCGCTGACGGGATCGTCGAGCTGTTCCACGACGCCGGGCGGCGGATGGTAGGCGGCACCCACCTCCACCGCGCCCACCGGGCTCACCTCGATGGCGCCTCCCGTCCCCGGGTCATCGCCGGTCATTCCGGTGAGCACCCCCTCGCCCGCGCGCTTCACCCAGCGCGAGCCCACCAGGCGCATGCGCGCCAGCACGGCCGCGCCGTCGCCGTTGCCGGTGATCGTGAGACGCAGGTGCTTGACGGCGCGAAAATCGCCGTCGGTGAAGATCCCGCCGGGATTGATCGCCTGCGGCCCGCGCAGCGGAATCCGGTAAAGGCGGAACTGGGTTCCGGTCTCGATGGTGTCGCGCACCAGGTAGGGGGAGGATCCGTCGAGCTCCACCAGGTAGCGCATGTAGCGCTCGTCGATGTCCAGATTGCCGTCCCCGTCCAGGTCTTCCGAGTCCGGACGTCCGTTGCCCCGGGTGCAGTTGACCCTGGGGTCGCCGATGCGGTAGACGACCGCCCGGGTCGCCAGGCACGCCTCGTCCCACAGCCCGCGCTGGTCAAGCTCGTCGTTCCATATCTCGCCCTGGCGCGGGTCGGCTTCCTGGTCGAGCGCACCGAGTCCCCACGTGTTTCCGCCCTCGCGGGTCCCGCCGGTGAGCCCGTTGGCGTCCACGAACAGCGCATCCTCGCTCACCGTCCCCAGGTCGAAGACGAGGGTAAGTTCCTCACCCCCCGCGATGTACAGATCCAGAAACTCGGTCCGGGTCAGGTCGAGGCCGGTGCTCGCGAGATTGGCGGTGATCGAGCGCCAGCGCCTGCGGTCGAACCGTCCCCCGGCGGCGCCGTCGCCGACCCCGAAGGTGAGCAGCAGCCCGGGTTCGCGGAACTCGTTGCCCGCAAAGTTGATCTGCCGGTCGATGTCGTTGCGGGGGAGAAAGCCCTCGAAGACGCCCGTGCTATCCCCGCCCGCCCCCTCGGTGATCCAGGTATGCTGCCACTGGAGGGAGGCGATGTCGCCGGCGCCGAGCTCCGGCGGAAGGGCCTCGAGCGCGCCGTCGCGAAACTGCGGCGCGCTTCCCAGCCGCCAGCCCGTGCTCAGGCTGGAGAGCGGAAGGTCGCTCGTGGAATCGAAGTCGTGCAGGTAGACGTCGCCCGCGGTGTTCGGGCTCGGCAGAGAGAGCGCCATCTCCCCGTTCACGCTCAGCCGCGAGATGCCCGAGTGCGCCAGCCCGGGGATCCGGTCCAGCGCCCGGTCCAGGGCCGGCAGTTCCAGGTCCATGCGTCCGTTCAGGCCACCCAGAACGATCGAAGCCGGCTCGACGCCAAGCTGGGGCCGGCGCAGGAGCCCCCTCTCGCGCTGGTACAGCCCGAGGAAGTTGAGCTCTCCCGCATCCCCGAGCGCGGTGCTGGCGTTCATGCCGAAGACCGAGGTCGGAGCGATCTGAAAGAGCGCCTGCTGCTCCCAGGTGGCGCGCAGGTCCCCCTGCGGGTCGCTGGCGAAGAGATTCTCCGCGTCGAGCAGCTGCACCTGTCCCATGTCGTAGTCGATGACGTAGTCGGTGCGCGCCTCGAGCGCGCGGTCTCCGAAGAACAGCCGCTCGCTGCCGTCGCGGATGCCCAGCGCACCCAGCGAGAAGGACGAGATGAGCCCCTCGCTGCGCACGCGGAAGGGAATGGTGAGCCAGTAGAGCCCGGCGTTCTCACGCTCGTAGGGATCGACTGCGTCGTAGATCTCCGGGTTGGCGTCCCCCGCAAGGATCTCGGAGGTCTCTTCGGCGGAGAGCCCCAGCGAGTATATCGGCGGTGGCTCGGCGAAGGGCCTGAGGGTCGGGAAGATGATGAAGGTGCCGGAAACCGCGGGCTGTTCCTCGAAGTCGTCGGCGGCGGGCTTGTAGACGTAGGCACGGTCGATGACATCGACGGGAGACTCCTCGTCGAGCCCGAGCAGCTTCAGGTAGGTGATGTCCTCTCCGGCGAGGCCGCGGGTGAAGGTTCTTCCGGCGCTCAGCTCGCCGACGGAGATGTCGAGCGATACCGACGGGATCTCCACGTCATTCGAGCCCGATACCCGGTAGACCTGGTGCATCTCCAGGTCCCAGGTGGGCCGGCCCGGCTGGTGGTTGGGCTCCGACGCGCGCAACAGCGAGAGGCGCGGCCGTCCCCCCTCGTTGTGAATGCGCTCCGGGTTGTAGTCGCCGATGGTGTCGCCGGCCGCGGTGACATAGGTGACCGCCAGCATCTCGTCGCGGCGCAGCGGGCTGCGGAGCGCGATCCACAGGCCGCTCGGATGGACGAAGTAGTCGACCCCCGCCTGCAAGTAGCGGAACCACCCTGATTCCGTCACCGTGTCGTCCCCGAGCGTGGCCGAGGCGTCGGCCTGGATATAGCCCTCCACCTGCTGGCGGGTGACGGGGTCGTTCTCGAAGCGGTAGAGCTGAATCGGTTCCGCGCCCGGGATGGCGGAGGAGGGTACCGTGCTGGGATCCGCCCCAAGGACGTCGATGTGCGGGTAGTCGAAGAGGTTGCGCGGGTCGGCGAGGAAGAAGAACTGGCCGCGCACGTAGTCGGCATTGTCGACCACGATGGTGTCCTCCTGCACGAAGGCGCGGTCGGTGCCCGCTCCCGCCAGGCGGAACTCCCGCGAGGACAGGTCGCCCCGCTGTTGCGCGAACACGGTCTCGAAGTCCACCGGGCCCAGCTGGCCGGTGGCCCGCAACCCGAAGTTGCCGGCCGGAATGCCCTCGGTGAGGAAGCGCGAATCGGGCAGCCCGAAGGTCACGTCCCCGACCTCGACGCCCTGGAGAATCTCGTCCTCCACGCCCTCATAGAAGACGTTGATGTTGTTGGTGGCCGAGAACTCGCGGGTCTGGTCGTAATCGACGTTCACCACGATCCGCTCCGAGATGGTGCCACCCATCTGGACTCCGAACTGGAGTTCAGGCACGAGCCGGGGCAGAAGTCCGGGCTGGCACCCCAGCTGGATGCCGGCATCGCAGGGACGGAAGCGGGTCCAGTCGCCCCCGAACTCGGCCCTCCCCCGGATGCGCGCGTCCAGCCCCCGCAACTCGATCGGCCCGGCCCCGGGGATGGCGACGGCCTCCGGCTCGGGAGGGAGTTCGGGAAGGAAACCCACCGGACCGGCATCCGCCGGGTCCGCTTCCGGGGAGGGGCGGGTGATGCGGCCCGCGAGCACAGCGCCCGGCCGCAGGAGGGACGCGGCGCCGGGGCCCGGTTGCCCGAGCACGGCGGGCCGGAACCATGGCGAGCCGGCGCCCGGCACGGGATCGAAGGCGACCGGGAAGAGCAGCGGGACGCGCGCCAGCCCGAGGGAGGCCAGCACCGGCGGAGGGAGAGGCGTGGAGGCGAGCTGGGGCGGCGGCGGAAAGAGCCCCCGCCAGTCCACGGCGTCCGGGCCGGGGGCGGCCTGGGGGGCGGCGGCCGCCGGCACGAGGAGCCCGAGCGCCGGAAGCATCGCGGCCATCCGCCAACCCATCCCACCGGGACCACGGACACGCTGCCGGTGTACGGTGCGAGTTGAGGGAGGCTCGCTCAACGCCCAACCCGCAACCGGCTACGGATGAACATACTCACGCGTTATCTGATCCGGGCGCACGTGGCGCCGTTCTTCTTCTCGCTCACCGTGCTCACCGGCCTCTTCTTTCTCAACCTGGTCGCCCTGCGGATGGGCGCGCTGATGGGCAAGGGACTGCCGTGGCAGGTCTATGCCGAGTTCATGCTTCTCTCGCTCCCCCACACGCTCGCGCTCACCATTCCCATGTCCGTGCTGGTTGCCGTGCTCTACGCCTTCTCGGAGCTGGCGGAAGCCAACGAGATCACCGCGATGTCCGCGGGCGGCGTGCGCCCCGCCCGCGTTCTGGTTCCGATGCTCGCCGCGGGCACGATCACGGCCGGCGTGGTCTTCGTGCTGCACGACCGGGTGCTCCCGGAGTCCAATCATCGTCTCAAGAACCTCATGGTCGACGTCCAGGGAAAGAGCCCCACGTTCCGCCTGCGCGAGCAGGTGATCAACGAGATCCAGGCCGTGAACGGCGCCACTCGCTACTTCCTGCAGGCGCACAGCATCGACCCGCTTACCAACGAGCTCGAGGATGTCACCATCTTCGACGTTAGCGAATACGACCAATATCGCACCATCTATGCCAACCGGGGCACGATGGCGTTCGACGAGAGCGGCACCGATCTCTTTCTGACCCTCTTCGACGGCAATGCCTACGAGGTGAGCGACGTGCGGCCGTCCGGCTTCCGGCAACTGGCCTTCGCCCGGCAGATCATCCCCATGCGCGGCGTCGCGGACGTGCTGGAACGCAGCGACAGCGAGCAGCGCGGCGACCGCGAGATGTCCACGGCCATGCTGGCGGAGGAGGTGCGCAAGGCCCGCGAAGAGCTGGCTGAAGTGCGGCGCGCGAGCCTGGGGCGCTCCCGTGGCGCGCTGCGCGAAGCTCTGGGACTCGAGGCGGTGGAAGGCGAAGAGATCGACGATCTGCTGCCCCCAGGCGCGCTCGAAAGCCAGCGCCGCATCATCGGCGACCTGGGCCTGACCCCGCCGGACCAGCTCACCGAGGCGGTCACCGCCAACCTGCGCACCAACGCCGTGCGCGAGGAGGGACTGCTGCTCAATGTGAACCGCTACCGGGTGGAGTGGCACAAGAAGTGGGCGATCGCAACCGCCTGCTTCATCTTCGTGCTCGTGGGGGCCCCGCTCGCGATCCGCTTCCCCCGGGGCGGGCTCGGTACCGTGATTGTCCTCTCCGGCGCCATCTTCGCCATCTACTGGACGACCCTGATCGGAGGTGAGTCGCTCGCCGACCGGGGCCGCCTGGAGCCGAATGTGGCGATGTGGATCTCCAACGTCATCTTCCTGGCCGCCGGCGTGTGGCTGTCCTCGCGCATGGGACGCGCCGTGTCCGCGCCACGGGATTCGGGCCGGGGCGTCATCCGGCAACTGCTGGCGAACCGGGTGAGGGGGAGCGCGGACGCATGAGGCTCCTCGACCGGCTGGTCGCCGCCAGCTTCCTGCGCATATTCGTGGCCTTCGTGGCCGCCGTGCCGCTCCTTTTCGTGGTCGGCGACCTTACCGAGAACATCGACGAATACCTCGACCGCGGGCTCCCGATGGTGGACGTCTTCCGGGCCTACGGATTCCAGATGCTGCAGTTCGTGTTCTGGTCCTTCCCGATGGCGACGCTCATCGCGGCGGTCTTCACGATTCACGCCATGACCGTGCACCGGGAGATCGTGGCCGCCAAGGCGGGCGGCGTCTCCTTCCATCGCCTTGCGGTGCCGGCGCTGGCCCTGGGCGTCGCGCTCGCCGGGGTCTCGTTCTACATCAGCGACATCGTGCCCCGCGCCAATCGCGCCGCCTTCGACATCCTCGAGGAACGCAACTTCAGCCGCGACTGGCGCATCAACTTCGTGTACCAGACCGAGGACGGGCACAGCCTGTCGGTGCGCCGCCTGACCGTGATGGCCGGGGAGCTGCAGGATGTCGTGCTGGAACACCGCCCGGTCACCGCGGCGCCGGGCACGGGACCCTCCCTGCACGCGGTCGCGGACCGCGCGTACTTCAACGACCAATCGGGCTGGACATTCAGCGACGGATACATGCGCCGCCTGCTCCCGGATGCCCGCGAACAGACCTATCAGTTCGGCAGCATGAAGACGCGCGGGTTCTCGGAACGGCCCGATGAACTGCTCGAGGCATCCCGCACCGGCAACCGCATGTCCGACGCCCAGAACGACCGCCTGGCCCAGATGACGCGCGCGGACATCGACCGGCAGGTGGGGATCATCGAGCGCAGCGGGGGCAGCGCCTCCGAGTACCTCGTCGAGCGCGAACAGCGCGGCGCTCTCGCCCTCGCCACCTTCATCATGGTCCTCTTCGGCCTGCCCCTGGGGACCTCGTCCCAGCGCGGCAGCGCGGCCTACGGCGCCGGCGTGTCGATCGCCTCCATCACCCTGTACCTGATTCTCTTCCGGGTCCTGGGCGCGGCGGCGGGCGCGGGTGTCCTGTCACCCACCATCGCGGCCTGGACCCCCAACGCGGTGTTCCTGGCGATGGGCGCGTTTCTGATGGTTCGGGTGCGAACGTAGACAAGCAGCCCCGGAAGGGTTGGGTCCCCCCCGGGGCTGGCGGATGTGCCTCCGGGCCGCAAACGGGCCCGGCACATTCAGCTGACCGGGCGCTCCTTCGGCAGGATCTTGACCGACCACAGCCCCGAGTTGATGTCGGCGAAGAAGACGTTGCCCTTCCAAGGCATCACGCCCCACGCCGCCGGCGCGTTGGGGATGTAGCCGAGCGGATCGTGCGCCTTGAAGACCGAGATCTCGCGTCCCTGGGTATAGAGGTTCCCCATCAGGTCGCCGGAGATGTCCACCATGCGGAGGCCGCCCTCGTAGTAGGCTTCATAGAGGATGTCGTCCTCGACCCACATGTTGTGGGTGCCGAACTCGGACACCTCGTAACGGGCCACCATCTCGGGTGATTCGGGATCGGTGAAGTCCACGATCTGGATGTAGCCCGCGGTGGCGCGCGGATAGCCGCCCCTGCCCGTCTCGGGGTCGTACTGGATTCGGTGATCGGGGCCGGTTCCCGCCCAGGCGAGCCCCTCGCGGCCGACGATCTCGTCGCCGGCGATGAGATAGAACTTGCCCGTGGACTCCTGCAGGTAGGGGAACACGGCGTGCGTCTGACCCGAGGGAAGCGGGATGTTGGTCACGAAGACGGGGTTCTCGGGGGAGCCGCCCCAGCGCCCGTTGCCCACGTCGACCACGACGATGCCGTTCTCCCACTCCGCCGAGTAGGCGATGCCGTCGTGCACCCACACGTCGTGCACGCGGCTGTCCGGATGGTCGTATTCGCCCACGTAGCGCGGGTTGTAGATGTCCGCCATGTCCAGGATGATGTACTTGTCGCCCGCAGACAGGACGAAGAGGTGCTCGTTGGTAGCGAACATGTTGTGCACGCCGCCGGTCACGCCCTCGTCCCAGGTTGAGGCGATGGTGGGGTGGGCGGGGTTGGCCAGGTCGAGAATCACGACGCCGTTGCGGCGGTTGGAGGCGCCTTCGCGCGAGATTACTCCGTAGCGGCCGTTGGGGGACGCCTTCACGTCGTTGGTAGTGCGCGCGTCGACGATGATGGAATCGGTCTTGACGATGTTGGCCGGGTCGGTGACGTCCCACACGAAGGTGACGCCGTTCCCCATTTTGGAACCCGTTAGCGCATAGTCGCGCCCGTCGACCCCTTCCCAGATCCACAGGTCGGTGGTGAAGACGCGTGACTCGCGCCCCTGCCCCACGATTTCGAGCTCCTGAACGGCGCCCCGCCGGCTTACCCGCACCGATTCGCGCGCCGACAGATGGCCGGCGGTCGCAACCACGGTATAGAGCCCCGGCCAGTCGGCCACGAAACGGCCGTCGTCGACCTGCCCCGGCCCGGCGGGCGCCACGATGCTGTCGTCGGGCATGTAGGCGAGCGACCAGGTGACCGGGGCGCCCGGCACCTCGTTGCCGGCGTCGTCCAGCACGGAGGCGGTGAACTGCACCACGTCGCCGGTGAGGAGGTCGCCTCCGCCGCCGGCGAGCTGGACGGACGTGGCCGGGAAGGCCTCCACGGTGCGCTCGACCGAACCCCGCACCCCCTCCACCATGGCCGTCACGGTGACGGGGCCGGGGCGGTGGGCGGTGACATTGCCGAAAGCGTCCACCGAGGCCACCTCGGTGTCGGATACCGACCAGGCGACCTCGGCGGTCGGGCGCGGCGACCCGTCCGCGTGCCGGGCGGTAGCCGCGTAGCGCACCGTCGTGCCGGCGTACAGCAGGTCGCCACCCGCCTGCACCTCGACGGTCGCCACCTCCGGCCAATCCACCACCACCGGAATCGTGAGCTGGGCCACCGGCGCTCCGCTGGCGGGCATCACCACCATCGCCTGCACGTCGTACTGGCCGGCCTCGAAGGCCTCGATGTTCCCGTCACGAATGCGCAGCGCCCGCCGCGGCGCGCTCACCCGGATCGGAATGTCCACCGCCGCGCCCGCGGCGTCGTAGGCGGTCACCACCAGCGGCACGACGTCCCCCACCCTGAGCGAAAGCTCGGCGGGCTCGGCCTCCAGCCGCGTGACCACGGTGGGATCGGGTTCCGGAGTCTGGGCGGCCAACTCCACCGCCGACGGGAGCGCGGGCGCCGTCAGGACGACGGCTGCCGGGAGAATGAGCCTGAAAGAACGCATGGGACCTCCTTGCTGCGGGCACGACATCCTTCAGCCGTCAGAATAGCGCGCGCGGGTGAGGTGCGGAAAGAGTCCGAGGGCCTGTCACCACCCGTCGCCGTCGATCAGGATCACCGGGGTGTACGTGATGACGCCCTCACCGTCTATCGTCGCCAGGAGCCTGCCGTCTTGCCAGAACTCGACTGTGTCGGTCTCGCTGACGAACGCGTGATACCGCATGAACGCGCCGGCGTATATGGTGCGTCCCCGGATCGCCGCCGCCTCGTCCGGCGTGACCTCGACACGCTGCACCGTGCCAGCAGGAACGATGCCTTCAAGACCATCGCCGCGCGCTGGCGTTGACGGGCCACAGCCAGCCACGAGCAGCATCAGCCACAAGTACCTGGTCATCGCTTGCCCCTGATGGAGCCGGATCGACGTTCTCCAGTGCCGACTGCCGCGCTATCGAGATGGTCGCCGTCGCGGGTGCCCGATTCGCCGTTCCAGGCTCGCAATCCACGACACCACGTTCGGCTCCGGTGCAGGTTCGCCGGCCAGCCTCCTCAGGTCAAGCATGATGCCTCGCAGGCGTGGCTGGTGGCGCAGGGCGAGTGACGTCCTTCGACTGACGATTGGACGCTATGCCAATAACGATTGGACGCTGTGTCAGTAACGATTAGACGCTATTCCCATAACGATTGGACGCTGCTAGATTCCGCTCTCGAAGCCACGCCCGCCGCGACTGGCAGGAGACCGTCGCGCCGGGGTGCCAGGCCAGCCGGCGGATGCACTGCCATGTTCCCACGCTACACCGCGCGTCTTGTCGGGGAGGCACTCGCCGACACGCCGGCCGTCTTCCTTCTCGGTGCCCGGCAGGTGGGCAAGACCACCCTGGTCAGGCGTCTCATCGACGAGAGCTGGGAATACATCACCTTCGACGATTCGGCTCAGGTTGAGGTGGCGCGCGCCGACCCGTTGGGCTTCATCCGCAACCTCCCCCCGAAGAGGATCGCGCTCGATGAAGTGCAGCGCGTTCCCGAAACTCTGCTGGCGATCAAGCAGGCAATCGACGAGCGGCGAACCGCCGGCCGATTCCTCCTGACGGGTTCAGCTAACGCGCTGGTGCTGCCCATCGTCTCCGACGCGCTGGTAGGAAGAATGGAGGCGGTCCGCCTGGCTACCCTGTCCGAATGCGAGATCGCCGGACGGGAGCCGTCCTTTCTCCGAAAGCTCCTGCGAGGCGAGACGCCGGCAGCGCGGGAACTCAGGATCCGGAACCATCTGGCAAACCGCGTCGTCACGGGCTGCTTTCCGGAACCACTGTTGCGAGGCAGCGAGCGACGCATCCAGGCGTGGTACCAACAATACGCGAACACGCTGGTCCAAAGGGATCTGGACGATCTGGCACGGATCGAGCACCTCGAAGCGATGCCCAGGCTGCTGCAGCTCGTTGCCGTGCTTTCGGGACAACTGGTCAATCTCACCGAACTCGGAGGACGGCTCGGCCTGAATCGGCTGACGGCCGGAAGGTACTTCGCCCTTCTGGAGCAACTCTTCCTGGTCGAGCGCCTGCCGGCCTGGCACTCGAACGAGTTCAAACGGCTGGTCAAGACGCCCAAGATGCACGCCGTCGACACCGGCATGACGTGCGCGTTGCGAGGGATGACACGGCGCAGGCTTCTCGCCCGTCCGGCGGACTTCGGTGCGCTGCTCGAGTCCTTCGTCTACAACGAACTCCGGAAGCAGGCGCTGTGGCTGGAAGACCCGGTCACGTTCCATCACTATCGTGACAAGGACAAGGTCGAGGTGGACATCGTGGTCGAGAGCGCATCCGGGGGCTGCTTCGCCGTGGAGGTCAAGGCGGGCGCGACGCTCACGTCCAGGGACTTTCTCGGCCTGAAACGTTTCCGCCGAGTTGCCGGGAAGCGATTCCGCATGGGTGTCCTGCTCTACGACGGAGATCACACCACGGCGTTCGGTGATGGGCTGTTCGCCGTGCCGACGGGTGCGCTGTGGAGTTGAGAGGCATCCCATGACCCCACCCACCGCCGACCTCACCCCCACCGAAGCCCGCGTGCTGGCCGCCATCGACATGGACGGGCTGCTCGACACCATCTCGCGGCTGGTGGCGATTCCCACCGACCAGGGCCGGGAGACGCCCGCGCAGGAACGGATGGCGGAGTGGATGGCCCAGGCGGGCATGAACGTGGATGTCTGGGAAATCGACTTCGACGAACTGGCCGCGCACCCCCGCTTCAGCATCGAGATCGAGCGCGGACGATCGCTGGGGGTGGTGGGGTCGCTCGGGGGCGGGGACGGCTCGCTCAGGGGCATCGATCGGCGGGGCAGCCGAAGCTCCGGCCGTTCGCTCATCCTCAACGGCCACATCGACGTCGTTCCCGCGGGAGACGTGTCCCGGTGGACGGTCCCTCCCTGGCAGGGCACCATCCGCGACGGCAACCTGGTGGGCCGCGGCGCGCTGGACATGAAGGGGGCGCTCTGCTGCGGGCTGTACGCGGCCCGAGCGATCGCGGACGCCGGGGTGGAACTGGACGGGCAGCTCCTGCTCCAGAGCGTGATCGCCGAGGAAGACGGAGGCGCGGGCACCCTGGCCGCCATCCAGCGCGGCTACACCGCCGACGGCGCAGTGGTCATCGAACCCACCCGCCTTTCCCTCGCGCCCGCGCAGGGAGGCGCCCTCAACTTCCGCATCCACGTCAGGGGACGCTCCGCACACGGTGCCCTGCGCACCGAGGGCGTCAGCGCCATCGACGGCTTCATCCCCATCTACCGGGCACTGCAGGCGCTCGAGGCGCGGCGCAACTCAGGGGTAGCGGACCCGCTCTTCGCCCACTACGAGGTGCCCTTCCCCCTCTGCGTGGGAACGGTACGAGCGGGTGAGTGGGCCTCGAACGTGCCGGAGAGCCTCTGCTTCGAGGGCCGTTACGGCGTGGCCGTGGGGGAAGAACCCACCGAGGCGCAGGCGATGTTCGAGGAGGCGGTCGCCGCCGCGGCGCGATCGGACCCCTGGCTGGAACGATATCCGCCGGAGGTGGAGTGGTGGGGCGGGCAGTTCCATCCGGCGGCCACGGATCCATCGGACCCGATCGTGCGCACGGTCGCGGACGCCTTCCGGGACATCGAGGGACGCGAGCCCCGCATCGAGGGGATGCCCTACGGGGCCGACATGCAACTGCTGGTGAACGTGGGACACACCCCCACGGTGATGTTCGGCCCCGGGGACGTGCGCAACGCCCATCGTCCAGACGAATGGGTGCCGATCTCCGAACTCGAAACCGTCACGCGAACCCTCGCCCTGACGGCGCTGCGTTTCTGCGGGCACGGGGGCTGACAGCCCGGAAGCCGACGCTCGGGCTTCACCGGCTGGCGCCGACCGATTCGGTGTCGCTCAGCCCTTCTCCAGATCGATCGCCGCCCCGATCGCCCTCGTGTACCATTCGAGGGTCTCGATGAAGCCGGCGAACGCCTTCTCGTACCTCTCCTCTCGCGGCGTCCCGTCGTCGCCGAAGCTTCGGCCCACGGTCGTGACGGCCATGTGCGCCACCGGGAGGGCCTTGAGGCGAAGGAAGAGGAGCTGCAGATGGTTGTGGACCTGGACACCGCCGAACGCGCCAGCCGAGAGCGTGACGATCCCCACCGGCTTCCGCTCCCACTCGCCATAGATGTAGTCGAGCGCGTTCTTGAGAACCCCGGGCATGGAGCCATTGTACTCGGGACTGACGATCACCACGGCGTCAGCCTCGCGGATCGCTTCCGAGAACGGGACCAGTCCGGGCGGCGGATCGTCTCGACGGTAGAGCCGCTCCTCCATGATCGGGAGGTCGAAGTCGGCAAGGTCGAGAAGTGGGGCCTCGGCCCCGGCGCGCCGCAGCCGGTCGCTGGCGAATCGCGCCACCTTGATCGACTGGCGGCCCCTGCGCACGGAGCCCACGAGTACGGGGATTCGCAGCGGGTCGTTCATGAGGCGGCCTCCGGCCGGATGCAGGATTTCGGGGTCGAATGTCTTACTCCGCCCAGATGTCCCCCACCGTGAACCCCTCCGGGAAGGGGTCGGTGTCGTCGACGACGTATTGGGCGATTCCGGTGATCCACGCGGTGCCGCTCAGGGTGGGCACGACCGCGGGGATTCCACCCACCTCGGTCTCCTCGATCAGCTCGCCCGTCCACACGGTGCCGATGATGCTCTCGTGTCGGAACTCTTCGCCAAGCACCAGTTCCCCCTTCGCGTGCATCACCGCCATCTTCGCGCAGGTGCCGGTGCCGCACGGGGAGCGGTCCAGGCAGCCCTTCCAGCTCTCCGGCCGGTCCCAGCTCGGCCTGCCCGTGGAGACCGTGACCGCGTTGCGCCGGTGGGCATCGCCGAGGGGAGGCCCGGAGAGCTGTGAAATCGATACGCCGCCGATCTCCGGAGTCAGAGGATGCACGACGGAGAGCTGCTCGGAAGCGGCCACCCGCAGCATCTCGCCCACCCGCGTGATCTGCCCGCCGTTCTCGGGCACGAGTTCGATGCCGAGCTGCTCGGCATCGGCGATCACGTAGAACATCCCCCCGAACCCCACATCCACCGTGACCTCGCCGAATCCGGGCAGGTCCACCACCGCGTCCAAGTGGACCGCGAAGGCGGGCACGTTGCGGAAAGTGACGCTGGTGACCTTGCCCCCGCTGACCTCCGCGCGCACCCGGATGAGCCCGGCCGGCGCTTCGAGAAGCAGCTCCGTCACCGGCTCCTGCGAGGGCACCATCCCCGTCTCGATGAGAACGGTCGCCACGCAGATGGTGTTGCTCCCGGACATGGGCGGGTATTCGGTGTGCTCCATGATGACGTAGCCGGCGTCCGCTTCCGGACGTGTGGGCGGCAGGATGACGTTGCAGCAGAGCGCCGGGTATCCGCGCGGTTCGCGCAGCATGCGCCGGCGCAGGCCATCGCCGTGGCGCTCCAGCCATTGCGCTTTCTCGAACATCGAGTTGCCCGGGACGTCCATCACGCCGCCGACGATGACCCTGCCGGGCTCGCCGCCGGCGTGGGCATCGACCGCGGTCACCATCTTCGATACGCGCATGTGCCATTCCGTGATTTCAGGTGGTGAGGTCGGGTATTCTTAAGGGGGGGATTCTTAAGGGATAGCGGCGCCAATTGCCAATCGTGGCGATGGCGTGCGCAGCTCGCTGTAGACTCGCCCGCCGGACCCTCTGCCAGCAGTTGCAAGACTGAAAATGCAACGATTTATTGCAAAACCAAGAAAGCAACAATTTGTTGCACAATCTGATTTGCAACACGTTGCAGAGGGGCGCCAAGGCAGAGAAGCAACGGGTCCCTGCCAGTCCTGTGCTCGCGTGCGGCCCAAACTTCCCGGGACCTGGTCAGGTCTTGCCGGGCGGTGACATGTAGGGATCGGTCGCGCTCGCGGGCGGGGGCGGCGTGAGCAGGCTCACCACCACCATCAGGAACGCCGAAACCAGGAAGCCCGGCAGCACCGGGTCGATCGCGTCCGCCGGCCCCCACCCCTCCCAAGCGAGCGCGGTGGTCACGCCGCCTACCATGGCGGCGGCTGCCCCTTCCCGGGTCGCCCGCCGCCAGTAGACCCCCACCACGACCGGGATGAAAAAGCTCGACGCCATCAGCGCGGTGAAGAGCAGCACGATGAACTGGACCAGCTCGCCCTCCCCCACCCCGCTGAGAAGCAGCACCACCGGGATGGTCCCCACCACCAGGATGCCCACCCGGTCCACCCACAGCCGGCGGCCCGGCGGGGCGTCGGGTCGGAAGAGCCCCTGGTAGATGTCGTAGGAGAGCGCGGACCCCGCGACCAGCAGGAGGGAGTCCACCGTAGACATCATGGCCGCCGTGATGGCCGCCAGCAGGATCGCGCCCAGCGTCGCCGGGAGCACCGCCGTGGCGAGCATCGGCATGGCCAGGTCGCCGGTCGGGAGGTTGGGGAAGAGCACCACCGCCGCCAGCGAGAGCACGAAGACCAGCAGGTTCAGCGTGGTCACCGCGATGATGGTGAGCAGAATGCCCCGGCGGATGGTGCGCATGTCGCGCATGGCGTAGAGGCGGATCAGCTTCTCCGGGGTCGCCACCCCGCCCAGCAGGAACGAGAGCCCCATGGTGAAGAGCAGCAGGGCGGGCATCGCCTCCCAGCTGAAGGTCAGCGGGTTCACCGCCTCCACGTAGGTGAACAGCGGCTCCACCCCGCCCACCTGGCGGATGGCCAGCGGCACCGCGCAGATGGCGCCCAGCACCATGATGATGAGCTGCAGGAGGTCCGTGTACACGACGGCGATCATCCCGCCGATCACCGTGTAGGCCAGCAGTATCGCCGTGAACCCCACCATCCCCCAGCTTACGGGCACGCCGAAGACGATGTTGGCGATCAGCCCGCCCGCGACGATCTGCGCCTGGACGTACACCACCGTGGCGATGAGGATGATGACCGCCGCCAGGGCGCGCACGCCCTTCGAGTAGTAGCGCGTCTCGATGAAGGCGGGCAGCGTGAGCTGTTTCACGCGCGTGAAGCGCGGCGCGAGCACCGCCGCCATGAACCAGTAGGCGAGCGGGAGGGCCAGCACGAGCCACCCGAACGACCACCCCGCCACGTACATCACCCCGATGGTACCGACGAAGGTGCCCGCGCTGGTGTGGGTGGCGGCCATGGTCGCCCCGCCCACCAGCCAGCCCAGCTTCCCGCCCGCGATCCAGTAGTCGGCCTCGCTGCGCGTGGCCCTGAGCGCGTACCAGCCGATCGCGAACACGACCACGAAGTAGAGCAGGAAAGTGGAGAGCTGGACGTTCACCGGCGCCTCTCCTTCCGGTCCTCCAGGTACATCCAGGCCAGATAGCCGACAACGATCAGCGCGGAGACCAGGAAGAGTCCCCAGAAGACGAAGCCCGCGTCCACGACCGCCCTCACCGTGCCCTCCTCACGAAGCGCAACCCGGCCATTCCGCACGCGATCACGACGACCAGCACCAGCAGCTCCAGAACCCCCGGCAACGACAACCCGAGACGTCCTTCGGGACGAGCGCGCACCTGCACCACCGCCGGCAGCACCTGAAGGCTGGCCCGCGCCACCCCGGAGTCCGTACCTCCGCCTGGCGTCACGGGGAAGATCTCGCGCGCCACCATCCCCTCGGGGAGCGTCACTTCCGCCTGGAACATGCCCGGACGTGCCTCTGCCGGCGCCCAGTCGACCGCGAGCATGGGCAGCGCGACGCGCACGCCCGCGCCATCCTCGCGCACGGCGTCCGTCACCCGGTACGCCACATCCAGCGACACCTGTCCCGCGGACGCCAGTGCGTTCGGAAGCTCGATTTCGCCCTCCAGCCGGGGCGCCCCGGTGCCCGTCAGACGGACCGGCACGACTTCTCCCTCCACCTGCGCCGAGATCTCCTCCACATGCGCGGGTGCAAACAGAAGCAGCGTGAACGGGAGGGCACTCGTCCCGGGATCCAGCTCCAGCCGGTAGTTCATCGAGACGAGCGCGGCTCCGGTCTCGCGCGCATCGGCCGACACCGCCACCCGGATCACCTGCCCGCCCTCCTGGCCCGCCGCCGGCCCCGCGCTCACCGCCCCGGCAACCAGCAGCGCCGCAACAGCTGGTCCCCCCCTCAGGGCCATACCTCCCGCAGCACCCGCATGGTGTTGCCCCCCATCACCTTGCCGATGTCCTCGTCAGAATAGCCCTCCCGCACCAGCCAGCGCAGGATGTTGTGCGACGCCTCCGTGGGGTTCTCCACCCCCTTCACGTACTCCACCTCGTCGAACGGCGGATTCTTCTTCGGGCCTTCGCGAGCCGCCGCCGAGCGCGACTCCTTGATCGACAGGTTGGCCGCGTAGACGTGGTGCAGCCCCACGTGGTCGCCGTAGACGGAATCGGGGCCGAAGCTCACATGGTCGATGCCCACCAGCGCCTTCACGTACTCGAAGTGCTCCATGAAGGCCTCGATCCCGTGCACCGTGTTGTTGCGCGTGAGGGTGGTGTGCGGCGCCGCCTCGATGCCGATCACGCCCCCCTTGTCCGCGCACGCCTCCAGCACGTCGTCGGGCGCCAGCCGGTTCGACTCCCACAGCGCCCGGGCACCGATGTGCGAGAGCACGATGGGATGCTCGCTCCACTCGATGGTATCCAGGGTCGTCCGGTCGCCGCAGTGCGAGCAGTCGATCAGCATCCCCAGCTTGTTCATGCGCGCGACCGCGCGCCGCCCGAACATCGTCAGCCCCCCGTCGCCGGGCTCCTTCAGCCCCGACCCCAGCGCGTTGGCCTCACTGTAGGTGATCCCGAGCGCGCGCACGCCGAACCCGAAGAGCAGGTCGATGCGGTCGAGTTCGTTCTCGATCATGGCCGCGCCTTCCATCGACGCGATCCACCCGACCTTCCCCTGCTGGTGCGCCCGCAGGATGTCGCCCACCCCCAGGCAGTGGATGAGGAAGTCCTGGTGCGCCAGGTCGCACAGCCGCATACCGAAGTCGTGGAGCACGTCGTTCCACTTCCAGCCCCCGTGCGAAAGGATGGTGCAGATGCCGTCGAGCAGGTTGTCGAAGACGGCATCCCAGCACGAGTGCCCCAGGCCCTCGAACGCGGTCGCCATCCGCCCCGCGCGCACGTACGCCGGGGTCTCGCGCACATCCCGCGGGAAGACCCCCGCGTGCTCGTGCAGCGAGATCATCACCAGCTCGGAGGCAAGCCTCTCGGCCCGCGCCTCTTCTTCCCGCGAGAGCGGCACCAGGTACGGCTCCACGCGTCCCACCTGAACCGCAAGCTTGAACGGTTTGTAGTCGAGGCCGGGCTCGAGGTACGAAAAGGACTGGTATCCATCGTGTGCCTTGTCGGCGCCCATAAGCGCTCCCGGGGGTTGGGTCGGAACAGTGGGGTGTGGTTGTCGGGACGGTGCCCGGCGAGGTCCGCGCGTCCGGCGGCACCGGATCGCAAGCCCACAACATGGAGCCTGCACGGACAACGGGCCAGCCATTCGCGAAGGCGCGGCCAGCTATTGCGAACACCCTGCGCAGGGCGTATTTCAAGCGCGCGATACCGCACGCCCGCGGGCCGCCTCATCCCACTCGCCCCTGGAATCCCTCCGAAGTGACTCGCTGGACCCGCCTCTCCCGCGCCATCGACCGGGTCAACAACCGAATCGGGCGATGGACTTCGTGGCTGTGCCTGCTGATGGTGCTCGTGACGGCGTACAACACGGCCGTTCGCTACATCGGCGGCTATCTCGGCTTCAGGCTGAGCTCGAACCTGTATCTCGAGCTGCAGTGGTACCTGTTCAGCCTGCTCTTCCTGCTTGCCGCCGCGTCGGCGCTCTGCAAGGGCGAGCACGTACGGGTCGACATCCTCTACAGCCGGCTCTCGGCCAGGGCCCGCACCTGGATCGATCTCCTCGGCACCATCGTGCTCATGATCCCGTTCTCGGCGGTGACGCTCTGGCTGTCCTGGCCCGCGATCCGCAACTCCTGGGCGGTGCGCGAGATCTCCTCCGATCCCGGGGGCCTCCCGCGTTATCCGCTCAGAACATTCATTCTCATCTGCTTCCTGCTCCTCATCGTCCAGGGCATCTCGGAGATCATCAAGAAGCTCCGTGTCCTGCGCGGCCTGAAGATGGCCGGAAACGGTTCATCCGACGACGATGCCGACAGCCCTCGGGTAACCGGAGGAATCGCGTAGATGGAGAACCTCCTTGCGCCGCTGATGTTCATCGGCGTCTTCGCGATGATCTTCCTGGGATACCCGGTGGCGTTCGCGCTGGGCGGCACCTCCCTCATCTTCGCCTTCATTGGCATCTCCATGGGGCTCTTCGAGTGGGGGCTGATGTACGCCCTGCCCCAGCGCATCTTCGGGGTGATGTCCAACCTGGTGCTGGTGGCGATCCCCTTCTTCATCTTCATGGGGGTGGTGCTGGAGAAGTCGCGCCTGGCGGAGGACCTCCTCACTACCATCGGCAAGCTCTTCGGCACGCTGCGCGGCGGGCTGGCGCTGGCGGTGGTGTTCGTGGGCGCGATGCTGGCGGCGGCGACGGGCGTGGTGGGAGCGTCGGTGGTGGCGATGGGGCTCATCTCGCTCCCCATCATGCTGCGCTACGGCTACTCGAAGACGCTCTCCACCGGGGTGATCCTGGCGTCGGGGACCCTGGGGCAGATCATCCCGCCCAGCGTCGTGCTGATCGTGCTGGCCGACCAGCTGGGTATCTCCGTCGGCGACCTCTTCCTGGGCGCGCTGATCCCGGGGCTCTCGCTCGCCGGAATGTATGCGATCTACGTCGGGCTGGTCGCCAAGGTGAGCCCCGCGTCCGCGCCCGCGCTCCCCCCCGAAGTGCGCGACGCCGCGGGGTGGAGGCTGGCCCGCCAGGTGCTCACCGTGCTGATGCCGCCCCTGGTGCTGATCCTGCTCGTGCTGGGCAGCATCTTCGCCGGGATCGCCACGCCCACCGAAGCGGGAGCGGTGGGGGCGGTGGGGGCGATCGGGCTGGCGGCCGTCAACCGGCGCCTGTCGTGGAAGGTGCTCCGCGAGGCCAGCGAGTACACCACCTCGCTCACCGCCATGGTGATGTTCATCCTGGTGGGCTCGACCGCCTTCGCGCTGGTCTTCCGCGGCCTCAACGGCGACCTCTGGATCGAACACCTGCTCACCACGCTCCCGGGCGGGCGCATCGGCCTGCTGATCGTGGCCAACCTGGCGATCTTCGTGCTGGGCTTCTTCCTCGACTTCTTCGAGATCGCCTTCATCATCATCCCGCTGCTCGCCCCGGCGGCCGCCCTGCTGGACATCGATCTGGTCTGGTTCGGGGTGATGATCGGGATGAACATCCAGACCTCGTTCCTGACCCCGCCCTTCGGCTTCGCCCTCTTCTACCTGCGGGGCGTGGCTCCACCCGAAGTGCGAACATCGGAGATGTACCGGGCGGTCATCCCCTTCATCGTGATCCAGCTCATCGGCCTGGTGCTGATCATGACCTTCCCGGAGATGGTCACGGGGCTGGTGAACCGATAACTACTGCCCGAAGGCCGCGTTCGCGTAGGCCCACTCCGCGCGGCCGAACCACTCGAACGCCTCCGCGCGGAACGCCGACCAGTGGTCGTACACGCGCCGGTAGGTGGCGTCGGCGGCGGCCCGCTCCTGCAGGATCTCCTGCGAAGCCACACGCGACACTTCCATGATCTCGGGAGAGAAGGCGCGCAGTTGGACCCCGCCTTCGACGAGACGCCGGAGGGCGGCCGGATTCCTTGAGTCGTACGTGGTCTCGACGCCGTGCGCGGCCGAGCGCACCGCCACGCGGAAGGCCTCCTGGTACGTGGAGGGAATCGAGTTCCACGCGTCCCGGTTGACCTGGAAGGTGGTCGAGGGCCCCGGCTCCCACCAGCCGGGGTAGTAGTAGAAGCGGGCGGCGTTCTGGAAGCCGAGCTTCTCGTCGTCGTAGGGCCCGACCCACTCGGTGGCGTCGATCGCGCCCCGCTCGAGCGCCGGATAGATCTCCTGCGCGGCGAGGTTCTGGACGGTCACGCCCAGCCGGTCCATGACCTCCGCGCCCAGCCCGGGGATGCGCATCTTGAGGCCGTTCAGGTCCGTCGGGGTGTTGATCTCCCGGCGGAACCATCCACCCATCTGTGCGCCCGTGTTGCCGGCCGGCAGGGGGATGATGTTGAAGTCGGAAAAGACCTCGCTGATGAGCTCGAGCCCGCCCGCGTCGTACAGCCAGGCGTGCTGCTGGCGGGAGGTGAGGCCGAAGGGAACGCAGGTGTCGAAGGCGAGCACCGGCGCCTTGCCCGTGTAGTAGTAGCTCGGGCTGTGGCCCACCTGGACGGTGCCCTGCTGCACGGCGTCCATCACCTCGAAGGCCGGCACCAGCTCGTTCGCCTCGTAGACGCGAAGCTGGAAGCGCCCGTCGGTCATCGCCGAGAGCGACTCGCCGCAGCGGGTGGCGGTGTCGAAGATGGCGTCGACGGTGCGCGGATAGCTGGACGCCAGGCGCCAGCGCACGTTCGGGTTGGTGATCACCGCGGGCGCGCCGCCACCCCCGGTTTCCTGCTCCCCGCCGCCGCACGACGCGGCCAGCACCCCGGCCGCCGCGGCTCCGACGGCCGCCTTGCCGAGGAACGCCCTTCTCTCCAGGGTCGGCCCCGCTTCCGACAGGTTGCCGCCCTCGTGATCCGCCGCTGCGATCTCTGCGCCCGGTCGGCCGCCTTCGACCGTCCCGCTCCGGGAGTCCTTGTCCATGGGTACCCGATCCTTTGTGGTTCTGCGTGTTTCACTTGCGCGCTCGGGCGGCTTCTCGCCTCCGGAGCACGCGCAAGTTAGCCAGAAGTCATGCGGGACGCACCGCTTGCGCGAGCCTCGCCGCTTTCAGGCCGCCTCTTCTCTTTCCTCGCCTCTCTCCTCAGCGCCGCTCCTCGGCGACGACTGACGACGCGATCACCATCCCCAGGAACTCGTCGATGGCGCCGCCCTGGATCCAGCGCGCAACCACCACCAGGTCGTTGTCGCGATCGACGTAGACCAGGTTGGTCCCCGCGCCCCGGTGGCTGAACGACGACTCGGGCGTGCTGGAATACGAGCGCTGGCCGGTGTTCAGGAAGAAGTTCATGAAGCCGTACATCTCGTTCACCGAACCCGGGGTCTCGGCCATGTCCAGCCATTCCTCCGAGAGCAGCTGCTCGCCGTCCCAGCTGCCCTTGTGCAGGGTGAAGTAGCCGAAGCGGGCCTGGTCCTCAGCGCTCAGGTTCATTCCGCCGCCCCAGTGGGTTCCGCCGCTCACCGACTGCATCATCTCGCCGTCGACGTTCACCCACGAGTTCTCGTAGCCGTACCAGCGCCAGGTGTTGGAGGCGCCGATGGGATCCATGATGTGCTCGCGCAGCACCTGAGGCAGGGGCCGGCGCCAGACCTGGAGCGCCGCCAGCGCCAGCAGGTTCACGCGCACGTCGTTGTACTTGTAGGCCGTGCCGGGCTCGTTGCGCGGGCGGTTGCGGTTGGCCGCGACGTCGCGCCCCGGCCGGTCGCCCCAGTCGGGCTTGCCCCAGAGCGTGCCCTCCCAGTCGCTGGTCTGCCTCAGCAGATGATCCCAGGTGATCTTCTGGTTGTGCTCGGAGTCGAAGAGCGACACGGGGGTCGGCACGCCGCGGCCGTCCGCCTCCATGCCGGGCTCGCCGTCGCCCACCGGCAGAATCAGCGGGGGCATGTACTCGTGCACCGCGTCGTTGACGTCGCGGATGAGTCCGCGGTCCCAGGCCAGCCCCACGGTCGATGAGAGAAAGCTCTTGGCGACGCTGAACGTCGGATCGACGCGCCTGGTCTCGCCCCATTCGGCGACGATGTAGCCGTCCTTGACGACGATGCCGCTCTGCGGACCCCGCACTTTGAGCGGGCCGATGGCCTCGTCGAAGGGCTCGGTGTTCCAGCTGAGCGCGTGCGCCACCTCCAGGTCGCGCGGCGCGGTGCTCTCGCTCGCGATCGCGAAATCGACCGCCTGCTGCAGGAGTTCCGGGTTCATGCCCATCGACTCCGGGGACCTGCGCTCCCAGTCGCCCGGCGGCGGGAAGTAGGCGTCCTGCGCCTGCAGGCCGGCCGCGCCGAGCAGCAGGATCGCGCCGGCGATGGCGGAGAGAAGGGTGGACGTGACCGGCAGGGGCCGCTGTGATGACTTCATGGGAATCACCTCGTTGGGGGGCGATAGATCGATGGATGGCGCCGGAGGGACGTTCGCTCGTCGATGACGATATGATACGTCCCCGCGCGCGGGATGCGACAGGTGGCCGGAAGAACGAGCGGGGTCACGCCACCTCGCCCACCTGGTGTCCCAGCTCCCTCAGTTCGGCGACGATCTCGGCGACGTGAGCGCGTCCGCGCGTCTCGATCTCCATCTCGATGCTGACGTGGCCCACGGAGATGTCGCCGAAGGCGCGGGTGTGTTCGATGTGGAGCACGTTGGCCCCATGGATGGCGACCACGGCGGTGACTTCGTTCAGGTAGCCGGGCCGGTCCTGCACCACCACCGAGAGGCGCGCCAGGCGACCGTCCGCCCACAGCCCGCGGTCGATGATCTTCGAGGCCACGTTCATGTCGATATTGCCCCCGGAGAGGATGCACACGGTGACGTCGCCGGGGCCCAGGCGGACCTTCTCGCCCAGAATCGCCGCCACCCCCACGGCCCCACCTCCCTCGACCACCATCTTCTCCGACTCCATGAGGAAGAAGATCGCGCGCACGATCTCCTCCTCGTCGACCACGACCACGTCGTCCACGAGGGCCTGGATGTGCGGGAAGGTGAGGTCGCCGATGCGCTTCACCGCGATACCGTCGGCGAGGGTGTCCGAGCGTTCCAGGTGGACGGGCTGGCCCGCCTCCAGCGATGCGACCGCCCCCGGCGAAGCCGCCGCCTCCACCCCGATGACGCGGGCGCCCGGCCGGCGCTCCTTCACCACCGTCGCGACCCCCGAGATCATCCCGCCGCCCCCGATGGGAACCACCAGCGTGTTGACGTCTGGCACCTGCTCCAGAACCTCCAGCGCCATGGTCCCCTGCCCCGCCATCACCGTGGGATCGTCGAAGGCGTGGACCACCGTGAGGCCCTCCTCGTCGGCCAGCTTCGCGACGCGGGCCATGCCGTCGGTGAGGGTCGCGCCGGTCTGGATGACGCGGGCCCCGTAGCCGCGCGTCTTGGTCACCTTGATGAGCGGTGCGGCGTCGGGCATCACGATGGTGCACGGAATTCCCAGGCGCGCCGAGTGGTACGCGAGCGCCTGGGCGTGGTTGCCCGCGCTGGCCGCGACCACCCCGGCCTCCCGCTGGGTCGGCTCCAGCAGGAGCAGTCGGTTCAGCGAGCCGCGGTCCTTGAACGAACCCGTCCGCTGCCGGAACTCGGCCTTGAAGTGCACGCGCCCCAGCCGGGAGCGGTCGAGCCCGAGGGAGCGCGGGCAGTCGGTCTCAACAACGCCGTCCCCGATGCGCCCGCGGGCCGCAATGATGTCGTCGCAAGAGAGCATGTTCACAAAGCTGCGCCTCACGGAGAGAGCTCTTCGGTTGCTCCGAGGGAGCGTTCTGCCGATTGCGCCGGGGCGGGATCGGCACGCGAGCCACTCTCGTTACTCTCGCCTCTCCTGGATTGTTGCCTTCGCTTGCCCTCCCAACCAGCCGTCGAACCGCCTCCGCAGCCCACGCCAGCGGCCTTGCGCACCCGCATCTACGACGATTATCGTAGATCGTCCTGGAATAACCTGAGTCAAGTGGAGGCGGGAAGGTGCATCGGAATCTGCGATTGCTGGCCATCGGAGGAATGTGGATCGCCGGAGGGCTCGCTCCGGGCTCGGAGGCCATCGGTCTCCTCGCCCAGGAGGTTGTCGATCTACCCGAGGAGGATCTGCCGCTCTCACCGGACTTCGAGCTGGTGTACCGCATCGGATCGACGGAGGCGGAGGCCGAATGGGAGGAGTTCTTTACCATCCGGAGCGTCGGCTTCGACGGTGCCGGGAACCTGTACCTGCTGGACGGTGCGGGAACGGATGGCGGCCGGCGAGTCGTCGTCGTGGACGCTGCCGGAAGCCATGTAGGGGACTTCGGGCGCCCCGGTGACGGTCCCGGTGAGTTCCAGATGGCAATGGAACTCATCGTATGGGACGACGGACGCACCCTCGTGCGCGACATGATGAGGGGGTACCACGTCTTCGGTCCGGGCGGTGAGTTCGAACGCACGGTGCGGGAAGCGGGCCGCGGGATTGGAATCGGAACCCGTGCGGGCCTTCGGCCGGAGCGGACGGGATCTCGGACGGTGGTGGCCCGGGACGAGCGCTCGATCCTCCGCATCGACATGTCTTCGGCGGAAGTTGAGGACCGCGTCCTCGTGGAGGCCTGGGCTCCACGAGCGCCGACCGAACTCCCGGCTGGCGCAGACTTCGAGGACGTGCTCGACATGATGGGCGACGAGTGGGGGTTTGAACCGGAGCTTCTGTTCGACCCGCTTCCATCGGGCGGAGTCGCGTTCTCGGACTCGTCGGCCTATGCGATCAAGGTCACCGACTCATCCGGCCGGGTCTCGCACATCCTGCGTCGAGCGATACGGCCGCTGCCCGTGACGGAGCGCATGAGGCGCACGGAGCGCGAACGCCAGCTTGAACGGGAGGCGAACCGGCAAGTCACGCAACTAGGGGGAGGGGGGGAACTGCCCCCTGAGATCCGGGAGATGTTCAACCGTTTCGGAGCAACTCGGCGGGCGGCGCTCGAGAACATGCGGTTCTACCCCGAAGTCCCGGTGGTCGCCGCGGTGCACGCCACTTGGGAGGGGAGCCTGTGGGTGCAGCGCAGCACGGAGCCGGGCACGAGTGAATCGGGCCCGATCGACGTGCTTGCGCAGGACGGCTGCTACGTGGGCACCTTCCCTGTCGGGCGGCTCGAAATGCCGGACGCCTTCGGCCCCGATGGTCTCGCCGTCTTCGTCGACACGGACGAGTTTGATGTCCCGGTGATCACGGTCAGGCGATTGCCGGAGCAGATCCGCTGAAGGTCTCGCCCTCCACACAGCACCCCGGGGCGGGCGCCCCGATCGTTGAGCGTCATCCCGGCCCACCGCGCCCGTCGCCCCAGGTTCCCGGTTTCGTTACCTTCCTGACGAACTTCGCCAAGAGCCTTGCGCCAACCCGCGCGATCCTTACCGGAGGCTACGAAAAGTGACAAGCATCGAATGGATCATTCCGTTCGCTCTCTACCCCACCCTGGCCGCCCTCTACTACGGCGGCGCCCCCATCCGCTTCGAAGGCCCCGACAACGCGCGCCAGCTCCTGGGAGTGGCTCTCGGCCTGGTCATCTTCCTGGCGGTGTGGGGCGTGCTCAAGACGGTCCTTCAGCCGATGACCGGGCCTATGATCGGCCTCGCGGCCGCGTCAATCCTCGCGAGCTTTGCGTTGCGCCCGGGCTGCAGACTGGGATGTCGCCTGGTCGGCGTTCGCGTGGTAGACGACCAGTAGTCCGCTCAATCCAACTGCCAGACCACGAGTAGCTGCACCACACTCTCGTCGCGGGTCGTTCCCAGCTTGTTGGTCCAGAGCTGGTATTCCACGCCCACGTGGAGGACGTTCGCGGCCCGGGTCAGCGCCTGTCCCACATCCCATCTGAACTGGGGTTGGGCGAGGATGCTGGCCGGGTATTCGTCCCCAACCTCGTTTGTAACGGCGCCCATGTACTCGGCGTGCCCGGTGAACGAGAACGACTGACTGCCCAGCTGGAAGACGGAGAGCCAGCTCACGTCGAAGTTGAAGCTGTCTCCCGTGCTCGGCGCGCCGCCGCCGTCAAGCCCGCTGCTGGCGTCGATGAAGCCCCCGAGAATCGTGTTCACGAAGATGAATCCGGGGATGTTCCAGCCCAGTTCCACGCCGGGCACGTACTTCACGACCTTTGACTGGATGCCGAGGTTGACGCCCGCGACCAGCCGGACATCGTTCACCGGCCCGAAACCGACGCCTCCCTCCGCCAGTGAACCCAGGCTCAGCGTCGGATACCATTCGCCATACAGATCCCGGTCGTTGAAGCCGTCCGCGACGCCGTCGGTGGAATAGTCCAGGAAGAAGAAGGAGCCTCCCGCGCGCCATCCTCCGGCGTGTTGCAGCGTGAAGATGTGGGTCGGCTCGCTGGCGGCGGAGAAGGGGTTCAGGATGCTGCCGCGCTGGTAGTGGAGCTCCAGTTGGGCCGACGCCGGCGCGGCGATGAGCCAGAACGCAGCGGCGACCGTCGCGGACGCGAGCGTTGGAAATCGACGACTCATCGCAGACTGGCCCTCCCCGGATTTCGCTCTATTCCTGAATTCCTTCCCCACATCATCGACGCGGAATTCTATGGGCCGGCATGACACTCTGCCAGCGGACCGGCGAGGCCGCGTGTAAGATTGTATCCTGATGCGATGCCCCGGTACGGCTCGCCAAGCCGCTTCGGCTGACGCCTTCACGGCGTCGAGAGACGTTTTCGCCACAGACACGTCATGTTCTTCCCAGAAAGCAGCCCGGTCTCTGCGCCGCGCCGTTACATCGCCGCATCCGTCGCGCCCGCATTCTTCTTCCTGCCCGCGCTGATTCCGGCCCTGATCGCGTGCGGCGGGGACGCCGTCGCGCCGTCTCCGCCACCGGTCGAGCCCGATCCCGTCGAGCCACAGCCTCCGCCGGATCCACCGGCGATCCAGATTCCTGCCCAGGGAACATCCGCGACGCTCGACGTCGCCACCTGGAACCTCCTCTACTTCGGAGCCGCGAACCAGGGACCCGATGACGAGCCCTTGCAGATGGCGCGCGTCCGCGACGTGATTCTGGGAACCGACGCCGACCTGTGGGGGGTGCAGGAGGTGACCGACGCGGATGCCTTCGCCGCGCTGCTGGATCGGCTGCCCGGGTACCGGGGATTCCTCGCCGACGACGCGTCGGTATCCGGCGGATCCGGCGCCTACAGCCGCGGGGAACTCAAGGTCGGCCTCATCTACAAGCCGTCGGTCGCGGAGGTCGCCGGCGCCCGCGTCATCCTGACCGATCTGGACTACGAGTTCGCGGGCCGCCCGCCGCTGGAGGTGCAGCTTCGCGTGACGCTGGGGGGCGCGAGCCGGGATGTCGTCCTGATCGTACTGCACGCCAAGGCCATCGCCGACGAGACCTCATGGGAGCGGCGCATGGCGGCGGGCGAAGGCCTGAGGGAGTACCTCGACGCCACATGGCCGGACCGCGCGGTGCTCGTACCCGGGGACTGGAACGACGACGTGGACGAGTCGATCACGCGCGGGCGCGATACGCCCTATCGCGTATTCGTGGACGCGGCCCCGGAGTGGGTGTTCCCCACCGCCAGCCTGAGCGCCGCGCGGGCGCGGTCGATGCCGCGCTACACCGAGGTGATCGATCACATCCTGGCGTCGGACGAAGCGATGGCGTGGTACGAGGAGGGATCGGCCATGGTGTACCAGGTGGACGAGTTCATCGACGCCTACCTGGACACCACCAGCGACCATCTGCCCGTGATGGCGCGATTCGCGCCGGAGGGGTGACCGCGGGCCGGATCGTCGGACCCGGCCCAGTGATCCGGGCGGAAGAATGCAGGAAGGGCCGCGGGAGAAGCGCCGCCGGTGGGCCTACTCGTCGATCAGGCGGCGGTTGCGGACGTCGCTGGCGCCCATCGAGACCCCGGAGCCGACTCCGGCACCCACCAGCAGTCCGGCTCCGATGCCCACGATGGGCAGCCAGGATACGGCAACGGCGGTCAGAGCACCGGTAATGACGCCCAGCCAGCGTTTCTCGACCCACGACGTGTAGCGCAGGCGCCGCCGGACGAAACTCCGCGACTTCATGTGCGCGTAGATCCCGACGGCAGCCGCGATCCCCAATCCGATCAGTTCAAACATCACGACACTCCTTTGACAGGCATCCCGGCCCCCCTGGGCTCTGCGCCTTACGCGCGAGCGGGGGATCCGTTTCGCGCCGGGACGGGTTCGAATAAGTATGGTACAGGTTCCGGCAAGTACAGGGTTCGGCGCGCAGGCAGCGGTGCCGCCAGGAGAGCAGGGTCGATGAGCGACCGCAGGTTCGGAGTCGGGCGATGATACGGGCGGGTCGGTGGCCTGCTGCGGGGGCCAGTCGGCGCTCGATCCTGCCGTCGCTGGGGCGGCTCCTGCTCCTGCTGGTGGTGGAGGCGCTCTGGCTCACGCCCGCAGGCGGTCCTCGCCTTCCCTTGCCCGGCTTCGGCCGGGACGGTTTGTCGCAGGAGGCGCTGGCGGCCGCCTTCGCGGCACAGGAGGAGATCAGCCCGGACCTGCTGGGCATTCCGGGCGTGGTGGGAACCGCGGTCGGACTCGGCGCCGGCGACCGTCCGGTGGTGATGGTCTACCTGGAGTACGCTGCCGTGGACGGACTTCCCGCCAGCTTCGCGGGCTACCCGCTGGTGCGCGAGGTGACCGGGCGCATCACCGCCCTCGGCGACGTGCCGCTGCCGGCTGCGGCCGCCGGCCCCATCGATCCCAGGGGACCGTTCCCACGCCCGGTGCCCATCGGCGTGTCCACCGGGCGGACGGGGGTCACCGCCGGCACCATCGGGGCGCGCGTCACGGACGGGCGCCGGACGTACGCCCTGTCCAACAACCACGTCTTCGCCAACCGCAACGAGGCCAACGTGGGCGACAACGTGATCCAGCCGGGCGTCGCCGACGGTGGGAGCGACCCGGAGCACGCCTTCGGCACGCTGGCCGACTTCGAGGAGATCGGCTTCTGCCGCGCCCTGGCCTGCCCGGAAAACCAGGTCGACGGCGCCATCGCCGAAACGTCGCCCGACCAACTGAGCACGGCCACGCCCTCCAACGGGTACGGCGCTCCCCGGACCGGCACGGAGGAGGCCTCGCTCATGCTCGCGGTGCAGAAGTACGGCCGCACCACTGGGCACACGCGCGGCAAGGTGACCGGCATCAACGCCATTCTCGACGTCAACTACCGCACGGGCAGGGCGCGCTTCGTCGACCAGATCGTCATAACCGGCCAGGGTTTCAGCGCCGGTGGCGACTCGGGCTCCCTCATCGTGACCGAGGGGCGGGGGCGCAAGGACCGCCGGCCGGTCGGGCTGCTCTTCGCCGGCAGCCCGAACACCACCATCGCCAACCCCATCGATGTTGTTCTCGACCGCTTCGGCGTGACCGTCGACCCGGGGTAGGACGACATGGCGGCGAGCATTGAGGACGCGCACCGGCGACTCTCGAGAAAGGTCATGGGACGCCCCGGCGTGGTGGGCACCGCGATCGGGGTGGCCGCCGGCAAGCCCTGTATCAAGGTGTATCTCGCAAGCGGCCCAGGCGGAGAGAAGGCCCGCATCCCCGGCAGCTACGGGGGTTACCGGGTGGTGATCGAGAAGACGGGCACCATTCGCCGCCTGTCCTCGTGACGAGGCAACCCTGACGCAGGGCCGTGCCGTCAAAGGGCGACGTGCCGCTCCGACCGGCCCGAGTCCGCCACCCACGAAGAACGGAAAGCGCGATGAGAAACCGAACCGCCCGCAGTCACCGCTTCACGCCCCTCGCCTTCATCATGGCCCTCGGGTTGTTCGGGTGCGCACAGGATGACGCTGCGGCTCCGGCCGGCGCGGTCACCAGGTACGAACTCGGCGAGCCCGAGGCGGTTTCCGGCGACTTCGGGTCCGTGGACGACATCCGCGTGCGCCGCGACGGCAGCCTCCTGGTCGCCGACCGAACAAGCGGGGAACTGGTGCTCCTGGACCCGGAGCTCGGAACCCGGACGGTGGTGGGAAGCCGGGGAGAGGGTCCGGGCGAGTATCAGGCGCCGAGCGGCATCTGGCCCCTTCCCGGGGATTCGACGCTGCTGCTGGACGTGAGCAACAACCGCCTCACCGTACTGACGCCCGATCTCTCCTTCGGAGCGACCCGGCCGATGTTCGAGGTCGACCCCGACGGCGGAATCCTGTTGCTGAACCCCCAGGTGATCGATGACTCTGGACGCATATACACCACCAATGGCTTCTCGATGAACCTCGCCGGTCGGGGTTCGGGAGACGGATCCGGTACCGATTCCGTCCCCGTAGTGCGGGCGACGCTCGATGACCTGACGCCTGACACGGTGGCCAGGCTCGCGCCCCCCGAGTCCACCTCCCGAATGGAGATGAGAAGCAGCCAGGGCAATCGGATGGTCACGATGCAGCAAACGCCCTATTCGCCTTCCGACAGTTGGGGCGTCGCGCCCGACGGCAGCGTGGCCATCGCCCGGGCAGCTGACTATCGCCTGGAATGGATCTCCTCCGACGGATCCGTCCGTAGCGGGGCACCCGTGGCATGGGAAGCGGTCCCGGCGGGCCAGGCGGAAAAGGAAGCGTGGGTCCGGCAGCAGAATACCCGGTCCGTCCAG